>CAZXFI010000116.1:0-1003 GCA_964640225.1 uncultured archaeon | reverse complement strand
ACCTGCAGAGCAGCGCTGACAATGTTATCCCGGGGATAAACAATACGAACCAAAACAATGTCACGATAAGGAACTGCGAAATAAACATGAGCAGCGGAGATTACGGAATTTATTACTACAACGCAGACAACGGAAAAATGGAAAAAAATAACATTACCGTAGCGGATGATTACGGAATTTATGTTGGTGGATTTTCCTATTTCAGCAACATAACAGACAACAAAATAACATCGGGCGACGATTACGCTATTAGGACATATTACGCATACAACAGTACCATAGCCAATAACAACATAACCACTCAGGGAAGTTACGGAATCAGCGTTGCCAGAAGCAATTACAACAACGTAACAAGCAACTATGTTCAATCAATTTCCAGTCATGGAATATCTTTAGCGCCCCAGAGCAGTTACAACAATCTTACCAACAATACAGTAAAGGTTAATTCTGGTGATTATGGAATATACGTTCTCACATCTTCCAACAACAACACGGTTTTCAGAAACAACATATCCGTCAGCGGCAGTTACAGTCTTAGCATATACAATTCCGATTACAACGATGCAATAGAAAATAACATAACAGGAAATAACTATGTGGCGTATACAGGCTACGCCGATTACAACAACATTCAAAACAACAAAATATATGCCTCAGGCTCTCAGGGAGTAAGAATAGAGGATTCTCTTTCAAACAATTTGTTCGGCAACAACATAACTGCAAACCAGGACTGCGTTTACGTCAGAGACTCCTTCGGAAGCAATATAACAGGCGGATCCATAAGTTCAAACAGCGGTTCGGATTATTATTTGCTGAATGCAGGCTACAACAACTCTTTCCGCAACACCAATTTCACCGCTCCGAGGCAAATTTACTTCTACGATACCACAAGCTGGTTCAACTACAATAACCAGTCCTCTAGTGGTATATGGCTCAACACTTCCGTCAGCTCCCAATCCAACATTAAAAGAGAACTGGTCAATTTAAACCAGTCCCTGGTTGA
>CAZXFI010000115.1:0-1007 GCA_964640225.1 uncultured archaeon | reverse complement strand
GTCTGCATCCTTTTCATGAACCACCAATAAACCTGAATCAACATCATAAGTTTTCATGGCCTCCTCCAATCCCCGGTATTCCCGCTCATAATTTCCGGTATGTAGTCTGTAGGCTACCTGTATAGCTAAAGTTATCTTTAATCCTTCCTTTATCAGAAAGTCGCATTCGTATTTACCCGAATGATAGAACACTTCTTTGTTACGCCTGATCAATTCCAGGTAAACAATATTCTCAAGTACCCTGTCTTTATTTTCAGAAAAATTGAAACCCAGGCGGTTTACCACTGCTGGATCAGCGGCATACACTTTCCGCCGGTTCATCTGTTGCTTTTTTATGGAAAAATCAAATTTTTTCAGGAAAAAAAACAGGAAAGTTTGCTCATAATAGTCCAGATAATCTTTTACCGAACTGGTACTTTTAATACCGGAAACCTCCTGCAATGTGGCGTAGGAAAACAATTTTCCGGTGTTGGATGCAAAATAAAGTCCGATCTGCCTGATCTCATTTACCTGGCTTAGCCTGTATCGTGCTACGATATCCCGGTAAAGAACATCCTGAAAATAGGCATTGATAAGTTCAGTATCATTTTCTTTTACGACCATTGGAAAACCACCGGTTTTCATGTATTTGTTAAGATCTTTCAGCAAAAAGGCTTTTTTCTTCGGGCTAAGCTGCTCAGGGTAATAGGTATGATCAATGTATCTGAGGTATTCAGAAAACGAAAAAGGAAAAAGTCTTAACACCCTGTTCCTTCCCGTGAGACTGCCCGAGATTTCAGAACTCAGCAATTTTGCATTGGAGCCGGTCACGAATACCTTGATGCCCTGTTCGTACATACGATTGATAAATTTCTCCCAACCGGATATGTTTTGAACTTCATCAAAAAAAAGCACAGGCTCTTTCCCGTACATCTCGAGGTGCAAGCTTATAATCTCATCAAAAACCGTCTTTTCCGGCTGAACGCGTTCATCATCAAAGTTAAAATAACAATAGGAAGCTTCCGGGA
>CAZXFI010000114.1:0-1014 GCA_964640225.1 uncultured archaeon | reverse complement strand
ATTTTGAGCATTTAAGTCGTTAACATTATAATAAACAAACAAAAGGCTTATTATTCCATTTCGATTAGCTATGCCGCTTTATTGAATTCAATTAAAAAATCGTCTTCTAAAAATATTTCCGAGAGCGATTTTAACATATTCCTAAATTCTGGAGTTTGAAAGATGACTCTCATCAATTTCGTATGATCAATTGCAAATGTTTCAGCAATAGTAAATTGGATTGTCAAAAATAAACGCCACAATTTTTCTGCGACCGTGGCTTCAATAAATTGCTCCCGGCATTGGGCAAATAAGGCGCCCAGCGTCATATGACAATTGATTTTTTTATGAAAACTCAACATCAAATATACAAGCAAACTGATTGTTGCGTCAGCAATTTGAGCATCAAAATCGTTGGACTGACAGTTACCTAAATTTAGTAATTGTTTGCACTCTTTAAACAAAACTTCAATAGTCCAGCGGTTGTTATAAATTTTCACTGCTTCATGGAAAGTTAAATTTACATTTGTGCTGAGCAACAATCGCCATTTTGATCGTTTGGAAAAGCGAGTGAAAAACAATTTCACCGGGCCAATATCACTATAATTAACAATAACTTCTATATAATATGCATTTAGCTTTTTGGCGCGTTTCATCTTTGATTTCAATTGCTTTTTTAAGATTTTGGCATTGAGTTGTTGAGTCTGATATTGATAAAGACGTTTATCCATTTTTACCATACCTAAAAAATGGATCGCACCGGATTTAAGTTGACGCGTTGTTTGAATGAGTTTTTCACAAGAAAACCAGGTATCCGAAAGAATATAATCAGGAATAAATCCATGTTTAACAGCCCGTTTTATCATGCTGATGGTATTGCTGATTTTATTGACAAGTACCTCCTGAGCGCGTTTGTAACCAGCAGCATGGTTGCTGCGTTTTTTAGTAAAGCGTCTTTTTAGTTGTCGTTTGAGCAACCCAAAAGGATATTTCTTATTTTTGCCTTTTTCACTGTGAAGGGAAAAATCTAATGGA
>CAZXFI010000113.1:0-1018 GCA_964640225.1 uncultured archaeon | reverse complement strand
AGCCCTCGGGGTTCACGCACCATCCCGAGATCCACTACGCCAAGAGCATCGTCGACTACATCTTCCGCTGGCTGGATCTGAAATTCGGCGCCGTCTCGGACGAGAACGGCGACGAGAACGGTGGGGAGAAGGCCGGCGACGCGGCCGCGGTCGTGGCCGCGCAGCAGGCCGGCGCGGGCGGCGCGCCCCTGGCCTTCGTGAACGACGTGGATGCGCCGATCTGCTCGGAATGCGGATCGTTCATGACCCGCAACGGGAGCTGCTACCGCTGCCAGAACTGCGGCAGCACGAGCGGGTGCTCGTAGGCGCGCGGGCGCGGCCCCCTAGAGCTTCATCTCGCTGCTGAAGCGGACCTACAACTTCATCTCGGTGCTGAAGCGGAACAGCGTGACCGAGCGGTCGAGCGTGGCCGCGCGAGAGTAGGGATCGCTGAAGGAGAGCTCACGCACGTCGTTCTCGCGTGAATCGTCCAGCACCCACTTCCGGTAGGAGTAGCTCTGGAACTCCATGCCCGTGTGGAACAGCACCCCGATGCCCGTGTCCAGCGAGAACCCCAGGCTCACCGCGCTGCCCTCGACCTGGTCGCCGAGGTAGTACGGGGCCTCGCCGTTCACCAGATCGACCTCCTGCATCGAGAGGGGCACGGTCCGGTAGCCGGCGTGCGTCAGGAGCTGCATCCCGCGACCGCGCAGCGCCTGGCGGAGGAGGGGAAACTCGAATTCCACGCCGGCGTGGACGCTGGTGACGTCCTCGGCGGGATAGGGCCCGTCGAAGATGCTGTAGGGCAGGTCGACCCCGCCGCCGATCGGGATGGTGAAGTCGGGGTTGTACTTGATCTCCAGCTCGGACCAGGGGCGGTAGTTCACGTCCGCCGACACGGTGATGCCCTTGATCGGCCCCACGGAGGCGCCGCCGCTGAAGAACATCGGGACCTCGAGACGATAATCGGCCAGGGTCCCGTGCAGGCGCAGGACTTCGGTCGCCTCGGGCGTCACCAGCGACAGGGTGGTGAAACGTC
>CAZXFI010000112.1:0-1020 GCA_964640225.1 uncultured archaeon | reverse complement strand
CTGGCTTGGCCATGGTGGGTTCCTCCTACTGGAGCTGGAGTGGGTATGGTGGTGCCGGCGGGAATCCGTCGGTCAGGAAAGGCGTTCGTCCGCCCAGGACTCGATGTCCCGGGCGTTGAACTGGTTGGCGTAGGGGTTGTCGGGCAGGGCGAGGAACTCGCTGAGCGTGTCCCGGACCTGCTTGACATGTTGCTGGGTGATGACATGCCAGCGCCGGTCACATGCGATCAGCGCCGGCAGGAACTGGGCCGCGGAGTCCAGGCGACGGTGCGGCTGGACACGGCCCTGATGGTTGTCGTTGGCGTACTGCACCCCCTTCCAGATGAAGCAGGCCAACATGTTTGCTGCGCGCAGGAGGATGCTCCACGTGGACTGGGTCTCACCAGGCTCGTGCTCGACGAAGCCCTCGATCCGATCCGCGTGGAGCGTCGCGATCCGCTGCAGCAGCTCCTGGATGGACAGGCCGAGCTTCGGCTTGTCCATCAGGTTGCGGAAGTCACGGAGACGCTGCTCCCCGATGATCTTCCCGTGGACGTAGAGCGCCCGGATGAGGTCGGACACCAGCTCGTGGTGTGCGACCTCCGATCGTGCGATTACCATTCGGTACCTTCCTCCCAGATCTCCTCGGGAACGAGGAGTTTGGCCTCCGAAAACCATGGCGGAGGCTCTCGCTTCGACCAGTCCGTCGGCCTGCCGGCCAACCAATGCTTGACCGACCGGTAGTAGTCCCGGTAGGCCAAGATCGACGGATGGTCCTCGTTCAGCGGCTCGTCAGCGATCGGCCGCTTGTAGTGCCTGGGCATGGCTTGCGCCCAGGGGGTCAGGGGCTCGGACCGACAGGCCTGCCGGGCTACGGCCCGACAGACATCCAACACTTCCAGAGAAGCGTGGTCCTTGCCCGTGCGATAGGCGAACTCGAAGCCCAGGCAGTACCCGAGCTTCAACGCCCACTGAAAGTTACCCCAGGACTCAGCCACCCACCTCGTGCACGGATGGTGCAGGTGGGTGGACTTGTAGAGT
>CAZXFI010000111.1:0-1021 GCA_964640225.1 uncultured archaeon | reverse complement strand
CCTGTTCTCGCCGTACTCGATGGGCCACAGGCCGATCTTCCACTCTCCGTCGGGGATGCCGATCACCTCGAAGGAGGATCGTCGGTCCCACGCGTAGGCGTACCCCCAGGTGCGCTTTTCGCCGGCAGGGGTGACGAAGACGTACATGCGTGGGGTGGAGCCCGATGCGCTCACAACGCCGCCGCTGATGGTCCCGCCCCGTTCCAGAACGACCGACAGAGGGACGACGTCGCCTTCACTGGGAATGGTGATGATGCTTGCGCTGCCGGCATGGGCGGCGCGGTCGTACCATTGAGCCACCCAGGGGGTGCGACCAACATAGGCGGGGGCGATATGCATCACGTACGTGCCGGGCATCAGGTTGGTGATGGCGGCATCGGAGCTTCCCGAGATCATGCCGCGCCATTCGAACACGGTGTCGAGACTCGAGGCATCGGAGAGTCGTAAGACGGCATAGGGATCGTCTCCGCCCGGCGGCACGTCGATCTCCAACCGCAACCCGCTTTGCACGCAGCGCACGTCCCTCACGGTGTCACCCGGAGTGAGCGTGAACACCTCGGCGTCCGCGAACGACCTGCCTCCGATCCAGCGTTCGACCCCGCCTCCGTGTGAGACGCAGAGCTTCACCGGGCCCGGCAGATGCAAGTCAACGCCGCAGGTTCCGTCGTTGTTGACTCTGCGCAGTCCCATCACGGTGGCGGAGTCGGGCGTCAAGAGCGCCAGGTCGGGTGCGGTTTGGATGCCCAGTTCCCGCCACGCACCCACGATCTCGCCTTCGATTCTGGATGGCGGTTGATCCAGATCCAGTCTCAGCGCAAGCGGGAGGTTGGGCGGCACCGATACCCACTCCGCGTCGATCGAATCGCGCGTGCTGGCGTAGGAGAAATTGAGCCAGGTGAAGCCGCCTTCTTCCGCCAGGTGTTTCCCCATGCCGGCCAGCGACCGGCGCGTTCGGCCCAATCCGTGGACCGTCACCACCACCTTGCCGCGAACCGGCGGAAGCTCGTGCTCCACCCGAAGC
>CAZXFI010000110.1:799-1027 GCA_964640225.1 uncultured archaeon | reverse complement strand
GTATTGCACACAACCTTATCATTGATCATTTCAGGAAATCGAAAAGAATACCTGTTGTGGACAACAGCAATCAGGATTTCGATATTTTTGATACAATTAGTCTCACGGATGCCTCAGTTGAAGAAAGAATGGTAACTGAACAGATACATGAAGACGTTAGAAAATTAATAGAATATCTGCCACCGGAACAAAAAGAGGTGCTTTTTATGAGGCATTATTCCGACATGA
>CAZXFI010000110.1:271-789 GCA_964640225.1 uncultured archaeon | reverse complement strand
ATTGCAGAGCAAACCAATGTCAGTATCAACACAGCACTTGGCAGAATGCGATACGCATTGATTAATCTTAGAAAGCTTATTGCAGATAAAAAAGTTATTCTGACACCATAAATTAATTCCGGTATTCATGAAATAAATTCAGACGATTTTTCGTTAGTACCTGCATAAATTCCAATTAGAAATCAAAGCAGTTGCCTATGAAAAATCATTTTACGCTTCCTGAACAACCCGGACAACAGGACAAAGAAACAGAGCTAACAAGCAATAGCCCTAAAGTAAAAGGTCCAAGTGATATTGTGATGAAAAACATCATGAATTATTCACGTTCGCTGGTTGTTCTAAAAAGTAAACTAAGCGGTAACATCCGTTTGATCCTTAACTAATGTTTAACCCCCAAAGAAATTTGACCCCGACTTAGTCGGGGTTTTTTATTTTTGCAGAAATTTTTCCACATTGACAAAAAAAGAAAGATACGATTTTGTTATTGATTATTTTTCAAAGCATCAACCGAATGCTGA
>CAZXFI010000110.1:0-261 GCA_964640225.1 uncultured archaeon | reverse complement strand
TAAAACTTCTTATGAGCTTATTGTTGCCGTGATACTTTCGGCCCAGTGCACCGATAAAAGGGTTAATATTATTACCAAAGAGTTTTTCAAGCGTTTCCCTGATGCAGAAACCTTATCAACATCCAAAATTGAGGAAGTCTTTGAATTAATCAAAAGTTGTTCATACCCAAACAATAAGAGCAAACATTTGGTAGGAATGGCTAAAACCCTGATAGACGATTTTAAAGGCAAGGTGCCTTCGGATATAAAAGAGCTGCAAAA
>CAZXFI010000109.1:0-1050 GCA_964640225.1 uncultured archaeon | reverse complement strand
GTAGGGTATGCCGCGGTTGCGGAGGGCTTCTTCGAATCCGCGCGACAGGGCATTGACGCGATAGAAGATGGCGAAGTCGTCGTAGCTGCGGCCGGCGGCGTGCATTTCGCGGATGGTGGTGGCGACGCGGTCGGCTTCGTCGCGGTCCTCGCTGAATTCCCAGACACGAACGGCGGTACCAGCAGAATTCTCGGTCCACAAGTCCTTGTGCTTGCGCTGTCGGTTGGCGGCGATGAGGCGCGAGGCGATCTGGAGGATCTGGGGAGCATTGCGCGGCTGTGTGAAGGGTTCGATGCCTTGGCGGCGGTGGCTAGCTATCGACTCAATCACGGCCTGACACAGCTTGCGATCGAGCGCCGGCTGCAGATGATCGACCTCGGAGGCAATCCCGGGGTGGTCGCGCGGCAACGCTCGCTCGACGCGGCTGCACGCCGCGCTGGCGTGACGATCATCCCCGACTGCGGGCTGGCGCCCGGGCTCGTCAGCATCCTGGCGGCCGATGGGATGCAGCGCGTCAGCGGCGCCGAGCGCGTTCGGCTGCGTGTGGGCGGTCTCCCGGTGCATCCCAAGCCGCCCTTGGACTACGCACTGACGTTCTCGGCGGAGGGCCTGATCAACGAGTACTTGGAAGACGCGGTGATTCTGCGCAATGGTCGGCTTGAAGTGGCGCCCGCCCTCTCGGGCCTCGAGACGCTGTGCTTTCCAGCACCCTTCGGGGAGTTGGAGGCCTTCCACACGGCAGGGGGGGCCTCGACCTTGCCCGAGACATTTGCGGATCGCCTGCGGGACCTCGACTACAAGACGATCCGCTTCCCGGGCCACTGCGAGCGGATTCGGACGCTGATCGAGCTGGGCCTCACCTCCTCAGAGCCGGTTGCGACCCGTACAGGACCGGCCGTACCCCGGGAGGTGCTGACCGTGCTGCTGGAACGGAACCTCCCGTGCGACCAGGAAGACGTGTGCTTGGTCCGGTGCACGACGGAGGGTCCCCCGGAAGGGCCCGCGCCGCGCCGCGTGGCGCACGAGCTGGTCGCGTACGGAGACGCCACG
>CAZXFI010000108.1:0-1058 GCA_964640225.1 uncultured archaeon | reverse complement strand
ATGAATAAATTTTAAAATAATCAATAGAAAATGTCAAAAACATATTCCTGGCCTGGTCATGCATCAAAAATTAACAATCCCCTGAAATGAAATATTGGGTGCAATTCCATTTTGTTGGTATTTTAAAATCCTAAACAATGTTCTCGTTCCAATGCTTTGCGTCCAGTAGTAAAAATACGACGCAAAGCGTCGATAATACATGGGGCTGTATCAAAAATCATTTTTTGGTGTCATTCCTGCGAATGCAGGAATCCCCTAAATTTTTAATAATTAGGAGATTCCGGGACAAGCCCGGAATGACATTTTACAAAAAAATCAAACTTATGATACAGCTCCACGAGAAATTACCAACTTTTGGGAATTGCTCCCAGCACCAGGGAAAATCCATTATGCTGAAGAGCGAAATAAGCTATATTAATATAACCCGCATCGCGAGCATCTCACTAAAGGAGATAAAAAAGTATCCATTCAATAATTGATGGTGTGCATCAAAGCTTTCGGATTCTCTTTAAATTTATTGATTAAGACGCGAATCTGTCATATCGAGCGAAGTCGAGATATGACAACATCCATTAGAAAAATGAAGATATATTGGGTATACATCCTCAAATGTAGCGATGGTAAATACTATACTGGTAGTACAAGTAACCTTGAGCAAAGAATCGCGCAACATAAGTCTGGCACGATAAAAGGATTTACTTCATTTAGGCTCCCGGTAGAACTCGTCTTTTCTCAAGCATTTCAAGATGTCAACGAAGCCCTCCGTGCTGAAAGACAGATAAAGAAATGGTCGCACGCAAAGAAGAATGCGTTGATTGCTGGTGATTGGAGATTGTTGAAACAACTTGCAGTGTGCGCGAATGAAACACATCATCGAAAATTTAAAGGTATCGAGTGAGTCACTTCTCGACTTCGCTCGAAGTGACACCTACGGAATCTGTTTAAATACGACATAGCGGCAATCGCCCATATCTACCATAAAATATTGAGAAGATACAAAAAATTCATGTAAATTGAAAACGGATGGGAAAAAATGATCTATAAAATCAAATTGTTAT
>CAZXFI010000107.1:0-1061 GCA_964640225.1 uncultured archaeon | reverse complement strand
AGACCCCCTCGAACTCGAGTCGCACCCCGAGGACGAGGTGATCGCGCACCTCCCGAGGAGAGAGAGGCTCGACCCACAGGTCGTCCTGGGGCAGGTCGTCCACCGCGCCGCACACCACGCACCGCAGGTGCCTGTGGTCCTCCAGGTCGCCGTCGAACCGGGCCTGCGAGCCGAAGCCCTCGAGGCGTCGGATCTGGCCCTGGCGCGCCAGAAGGTCCAGGTTGCGGTAGACCGTACCCAGGCTGACGCGGGGCAACCGGCGCCGGACGCACTCATACACCTCTACCGCGGTAGGGTGCGTGCGCAGGATCCGGAGCTCCTCCAGGATCACCTGGCGTTGCCGGGTGTTGCGTATGGACGTCATCGTCTCTCCCCTATCAATAATCATTACTATTACCAACAAGTTTGCGTTGTCAACCCCTTTTCTCGAAAGGGGTGTGTCCGTGGGGGTTTCGGCGGGCAAGCCACCCTAGCAATGGTGAACTCCATGGGTTCTTGCTAGCATACGGGATTCGTACGCAGCGACAGAGACGACCGGTACGCGCCTCCTGCCCGGGGGTCTGTGCGCAATGGCCGGCGATGGGAGGAACAGGCATGAATGAGCAGATCAAGCGGATGGCCGAGGGCTTGAAGAAGGCCATGCAGGCCGAGCTGGAAGGCCAGCACTTCTACCTGATGGCCTCACAGAACACACAGGACACCCAGGGCAAGCAGGTCTTCCAGCAGTTGGCGGAAGAGGAGGTCGAGCATTTCAACTTCCTCAAGGCTCACCACGATTCGCTTCTGAAGACGGGCCACGTCGACACCACGGCCACCCTGGGGACGCAGAAGATGATGGAAGGGCCCCACCCCATCTTCTCACCGGAGATCCGCGAGCGGATCGGTTCGGCTCACTACGAGATGACCGCCCTGTCGATCGGCATCCAGCTCGAGCTCTCGTCGATCAACTTCTACCGCGCGGAGGCCGAGGCGGCCAGCGATCCGGCGGTCAAGTCGTTCCACGAAAAGCTGGCGTCCTGGGAGAAGGGCCACCTCTCGGCGCTGCAGGCCCAGATGGACGA
>CAZXFI010000106.1:0-1071 GCA_964640225.1 uncultured archaeon | reverse complement strand
GGAGGCGCCGGAGGTCCAGCCGTTCGCGCGCCAGGACAGCAGGGCCTTCGGGAGGTGCATCGTGCGTGCCGTTCATGAGGATCCCATGCTATCGAACCGCGGAGGACCTAACAAGGTGCTTCGGGCGGCCGCGAACCAGCTCGCCGCTGCAGGAGCAGCGCCTGCACCCGGCGGTGGCGGGCATCGGTCAGCGGGAACGCGGCAAACACGATGGCAGCCGCAATGAAGAAACCTCCCACGCCCGGCCCGAATACCCACCCCAAGCGCGGGGCGACCTGTTCGGAGACCCCCGGCGTCGTCGTCTCGAAGCCGATCGCGTGCAGCACGAACCCCGAGAGCGCCAGCCCCAACGCGCGCGACAGCTTCACCGTCATCTTCCACAGCCCGAAGTAGAGACCCTCGCGGTTCATGCCGGTCTTGAGCTCGTCGTAGTCGACCACATCGGCCACGAGCGATTCGAAGAGGATGATCGAGCCGGCCAATGCGCCCCCGAAGACCGCGACGAGCAACGGCCCCAGCAACGATCCGCCGGCGAGGAGCGGATAGGCCACGCTGACCTGTACGCCCAGACCGAGCACGCCGGCGAACGCCGGCCACTTCTTGCCCAGGCGTTTCGACAGGGCGACCCACAGCGGTATCGAAGCCAGCAGGCACAGGAAGAAGGTCATCAACACCACCAGCACCGTCTGCGACTCCGACAGCCCCAATCGGTACTCGTAGTAGTAGAGTGCTGTCGAGGCATTGATGGCCCGGCCGATGCCCGCGATCGCGAAGGCCAGCAGCAGCGGCAGGTAGACGGGATTTCGCAGGCCCATGAGCTGGGCGCGCAGCAACGCGAGCGGACGCAGGCTGCGGGTGCGGCGACCGGGGGCGGGCGCATCCAGCCCGCGCGTCGAACGCACGGTGATCCAGGCGGTCAGCAGGATGGGCAAGGCCAGAGCCAGGCTGCTCAGACTGCGCGAGCGGGCCAGGGCCTCGGGGCTTTCCTCGCCGCCCAGGGCGCTCAGCAAGAGCGCCGGCAGCGTCGTGCCCAGCACGAGGCCGATCGTGGTGAACAGACGCCGATACCCG
>CAZXFI010000105.1:0-1072 GCA_964640225.1 uncultured archaeon | reverse complement strand
CGCAAAAAGAGGGCGCGAATCAACTCGTCGTTGGTCAGAGGGATCTTGCCCACGTTGAGACGGGTGAAAGCGTCTACCGGATTGTCACTCTCTTCCAACTCGAACCAGATCACCTTTGTTTGGTTGAGCAGAGCAGCCTTGATGGTCTCGACTTCGGTGTCTCGCTGACCAAACCAATCCTCGATGAGCTGGATGGCTTGATACAGGTGAAAGAAATCCACATTGTTATCTGCGGTTTCCTGATCAGGATCTTCCAAAAAGTCATCCAGGCCCGGCCGGGTTTCGTAGGCCAAGGTAAAGAGGATTTGCCGGTATTGTTCGGCCAGGCGCTCATTAAAATGACGCAGAATAAGGAGCAGCGTTGTCAATCTTTGCTGTCCATCCACCACCTCAAAGTCGCCTCCGGAACGCACCTTAATGACCAGCGGCTGCAGGCAGTAGAACTCTTCTGGCTGAGGATTTGGTCTCTGTGTGAACTCACGAATGTCCTCCAGCAACTGCGCTACCTGTAGCGATGACCAACGGTATCCGCGCTGATAGGCAGGAATGTAGAATTGCAGTGGTGTGTTAGATTCAGGATCAGCCCGTAAATCGGCGACGGTTTTCAGGGTAATGGATTGTTCACTCATATAAACCTCGTTTTCCCAGTGAGTAGTTCTGCATCATACCCGGATTGAACTATGTGATGGTATAGCCACACCGATGGCCATCAAATCGTCCACTGATGTAGTGACCTTCTTTTCTTTTCATCCACTATTTGGGGGAAACGTCACTTGAACCTTTTGCATTTCAGTGCCGCTAATGGCGCGGCGGATAAGCCGTCTGGAGGCCCCAGCAGGGCGTCTGGACGGCTTCATTCGCTACGTAAGCGAACCTCTCACCCCTCTTCTGAGGATAGATGAGCATTCATGACCTCGAATCTCTCATTGAGGTCTGCCTCCAAGTTCGTCTTCACCGTATCTGAGACAGGTAAAGACACCGAGGCCCCAAACGTCTTTTCGATGCCGTAGGGATCCTCGTACTTGAGGCAATGGTATATGTGTCTGGCCAGCGCTGCACACACGAACGGCAT
>CAZXFI010000104.1:0-1079 GCA_964640225.1 uncultured archaeon | reverse complement strand
GATTGCCGCTGAGAGGATCTCCCATATAACCTTGCAAAATCTGACCAGCAGGCGCATTTTCTAAGGATACGAGAAATGGCAACTGATACATACCGTGGCAGTGTAGTGCAGAGCCAAACCATTCCAGCCACATGTGCGTGTATTTCTTGAGATAATCGGACTCAATGGGAACCCGTTGCCAGGGAAGATTGAGGGCTTGTGCTACCTTCTGGGCATAGACTGTCTCAATCCAATCTTTGTGCCCATACGTATAGGCATAAAGGGGAATATCCATCGCAGCCCCGACTGCGGCAATGAGCCTGGAATCCAGCCCTCCCGACAAAGGCAGAATCCAGTGTTCCTTTGTCTTTAGGACATCTGCGATTGCTTTGCGTGAAAGTGCATACATCTCCTCAACAAGCTCATCCCATCCCCGATCCCATCTCTTATCGGATGGTTCGACGGTCCAAAGCCGCTGCCAACGAAACCCGGTTTCATCCCACTGCGCGAGACAGTCTGGTGGAACAGTTTTCATACCCTCAAAAAGCGTCCAGTCACCCAGATAGTGCCCATTGATTAATAGCGATACAAGTCCGGGCAGGAAGAAATCATCGGGGGTAAATCCTGCCGCGTCGACGACAGCCGGCTCAAGGGTGCTGGCGACATGTCCATTTTCCAATTGTGTGTGGAAGACCGGAATACTACCGGTCCAGTCGTTCCACATCGTCCAATCTTGCCCCGAAGCAGATACCCGTAGCAGAATACAGCGCCCCTCCCAGGGTATTCCAAACGCTGCATTGTCTTGACCGGCAAGTTTATCAGCCACATCTTTCAGGGTAGTCCCATTGGAAACTGGAGAGCCGATGAGGATGAAGAGAGTGCCGCTTTCATCCATATAAGTGACTTCATCCAGGCTATCGTGTCCCCAGATATAGAGTTCTGCATCGCCGAGCCTCATCCTCTCTGTTTTCAACCATGGGAAATGATACAAGGCCCGATCACACGCGGCGATCCCTTTTTTGGTCACTCGAGGGTCTGAAGAGGTATCAATATAAAATCCAATCGCGCTCTGAATCTCGTTTGACGTCATTACCGTTACC
>CAZXFI010000103.1:0-1086 GCA_964640225.1 uncultured archaeon | reverse complement strand
CTGCACCGGCACGATTCTCCATGTAAACAATTCAGACGTCACTTTAGACTGCAACGGACACTACCTGCAGAGTTCCGGTTCCTACGGGATAAACGTAACAGGACAGAGCAACGTCACGGTAAAAAACTGCGTGATAAACATGAGCACAGGTTCCTACGGGATTTACTACTACTACTCGGACAGCGGGGAGATAGACAACAACACGGTCTATGCGGACCAGCACTACGCGATATGGCTGGAGCACAGCTCTTATTCCAACGTCAAAAACAACAACGCAACGGCGGAGAGCGACGGAGCCATAGCCGTTTACGTGCAGAGCTCCTTCAACAACGTCACAAACAACACGGCAACAGCGGGAGGGAACTACGCGATAGGAGCCTACAGCGGATGCAACAACAACACCTTCACGGGAAACAACGCCACCGCAAACCAGTACGCCGTAATGCTCTTCTCAAGCGCGAACAACAGCTTCGCGGGAGGCTCAGTAACCGCGAACTCGGGAGACTACCGCCTGAGGGAGGCGGGCTCCACCAACTACTTTAGGGACACGAATTTCACCGAGGCAAGGCAGGTTTCCTTCTACGACAACACAAGCCGGTTCAACTACAACAACGAGACCTCCGGCGGAATCTGGCTCAACAGCTCGGCAAGCAACGAGTCCACGATAGAGAGGGAGCTTTTTAGCGTGACCCAGACCCTCGTTCAGTGGAACGACACGAACGTCTCCGGATCCGTCACGATGACCTACAACGTATCAGGTCTTTCTACAGGAGTACCTTATGAAATATTCAACAATGATGTATCTGTGTACAATCGCACTGCAACGGATGGCTGGGTAAACTTTACCATAGATATGAACGGGGAGCACGAGATAAAAGTGGAAAGGGGATTGTGGTGCAACGATTACATAAATTCAGACACAATCCTGGACCACGATATAACCGGCTGCACCTCAAACTACATTCTTGTTGTAAACGCGCCAGACGTGACGCTGGACTGTAATGGACATTATTTACAGAGTACCGCGGACTACGGGATACAGAACGGCGGGTTCCACAACGTAACGGTAAAGAACTGCATAATAAA
>CAZXFI010000102.1:0-1102 GCA_964640225.1 uncultured archaeon | reverse complement strand
TGGTCGTCGATCGCGTCGAAGCCGCCGGCCGACTCGACCTCCGGCTGCGGCCCGACCGAAGAGAAGGCCTCGCCCTCGGACACCCGGTTCAGGATCTCCTGGGCCCGCTCCAGGATCTCGGGCTCGGGGTCCGGCATGCCCGGGGGCTCGAGGCCGCCCGTGGCCATCTCGAACCCCGCCAGGTCCTCGGCTGATGCTTCGTCCATGTCAGATCCCCTTGAGCAGGTCGCCGTCGATCGAGCCGGCGGTCACCGTGAAGTTGACGACCGGCGTCCCGCCCCACTCCGCCGGCTCGTACTCGATCCGGGACAGGCCGAAGCCCGTCCAGGCCTCGATGCCGGGGAAGGCAGCGTAGAAGTCGTCGACCAGGTTGTCGTTGACCGTCGAGTCGACCAGGACGCTGCCGTCCTCGAACGCGGACTCCGCCCGCAGCTGCCATTCGGGCACCGGTATCGTGAAGTACTTCTCGTCGAGAAAGCCGTACTGGTCGGACCCCAGCCAGTGGGCGTTGAAGTCGCTCATCTCCAGCGGGCAGTTCCCGAAGCTCACCCACTTGAAGTTGTCGAGCAGCGCCGTCTTGAAGCCCAGCAGCTTGAACTGGGTGACCTGGCCCTCATCCATCATCCGGCGCATGCGCCGGTAGCACATGGTCTGGTTGGTCTGGATGCTGGCGTCGGTCAGCAGCGTCCGGCCGTCGAAGGCCAGCCCGCCCTCCTCCGCCTGGACGTAGAACGCCTGCCCGACCGTGCAGTAGGCGCCGCCCTCGGCTCCCCGCATGGTCACCCGGTCGTCGGCGTCCAGCGTGACGAGGCCCGCACCCTCGCTCGAGCCCGACCAGCCAGTGGGCGAGACCCCGCGCAGGGCGACGTGCCCGGCCCTGATCCCGACCATGTGCTCGGCCTTGATCACGACACCGCCGGACGTCGCGGGGTTCGCGCCCGTGTCGTTGGTCGCGATGTGGTTGCCGCGGCTCTCGATCAGGACGCCGGCATGACCGTCGATCCCGCCGACCAGACTCGCTTGCTGGCTGGCGATGGCCGTCAGCCGGCCCTCGTTCGCATGCAGGTCCAGGTGCCGGCCGGCCCGCTTGCACATGTCCCGG
>CAZXFI010000101.1:0-1103 GCA_964640225.1 uncultured archaeon | reverse complement strand
GTGGGAGGGGGAGTCGCCAGATGTCGTGACGCTACCGGGTCTTCGGGTGGCCGCTGGGCAAGGTGGTCGAGGCTCGCGCGAGATCCCCTCCTGGGATTTGCCGGTTGATACCTACATGATGCTGCTCGGTCTCTTCATCTCTGAAGGCAACATCTTCAACCAGCCGTCGAGTGGTTCTTACGGTATTGACATCACTCAAATCAAGCCGCATACGAAGGCTCAGATCGTCGAGGGGCTTGAAGCGGCGGGCATCAAGTTCTGTGACAACAACCACGGTAAGCTCCGCATCCATAACAGGCAGCTCATGGAGCACTTCCGTGGTTTTGGTAAGTGTCACGAGAAGCGCATTCCTTCCGAGGTCTTCAGCTACAGCCGAGAGCATCTTCTGCTTCTTTTCAAGTGGGTGATGCTCGGTGACGGGCATGTGGGGAAGAGCAGCGCGTTGTATACGACGACGTCTGCCGGGCTTGCCGATGACGTGCAGCGGTTGTGTCTTCACATCGGCTATGCCGGACGAGTATCGTCCTCCCAGCCTTCTCTGCGACGGGTGAACGGCGGTGCGACGGTGTCTCACTTCCGTCGCCGTTATGACGTGCACATTCTTCGCTCGAAGCTCGCCCCGACTATCAATCACGGTCATACTAAGACGCAAGGCGGTCAGAAAGAGCGCTGGGTAAGTTACAGTGGTACGGTTCACTGCGTGACGCTGGAACGCAATCACGTCCTGTATGTCCGACGGAATGGGAAGCCGCACTGGAGCGGCAACACCGGCCGCTACGGGAACAAGGGCGTGATCTCGAGCATCCGCCCGGACGACCAGATGCCGCAGGACGAGGAAGGGCGGCCGATCGAGGTCATCGCCAACTCGCTGGGCATCGTCAGCCGGACCAACCCCGCGGCCCTGGCCGAGGCTCTGCTGGGCAAGGTGGCGGCCAAGACCGGCAAGCCCTACGCCATTCAGGGCTTCAGCGGCCAGGGTGTGGCGGACTTCGCCCTTCGGCAGGCGGTGCTGCATGGCGTGGCTCGGGAGGAAGAAGGCCGGGTCATCGACACCGAGACCCTGACCGACCCCCGCGACGGCCGCAAGATCAGGGGCGTGTTCA
>CAZXFI010000100.1:0-1110 GCA_964640225.1 uncultured archaeon | reverse complement strand
GTCGGTCGGCAGCAGGCGCACGCGATGCCCTTGATAGACGCTGACCTCCCCGAGTGAGCCCAAGGGCGTCGCGTAGTTGGCCGAGAAGGTGACCGTCTCGACCGTGTCCTGCGCGAACGGGTTCTTGTTGAACGTCTGTGAGTAGCTGCCCTTGAGGGTAATCGCATCCAGCGTGTATCGCAGCAGCCCCGACCGCGATCGGTCGCGCGACAGCCCCAGGGAGTAATCGCGCTTGATGTTCTCGGTGACATCCCGGTCGGTCGGGTCCTCGCCCACCAGGATGTCGTTGTTGGTGCGGTACTTCGGCACGATCTTCGACTTCGAGTAGCGGAAGCTGAAGGGCATCCGCAGCTCCAGGGAGCGCGGCATCAGCCGATCGAGCGGCATGCTGGTCGAAGCGTTGAACGCGGTTTCGACCTGCAGGCGCGGCTTGAAGGCGCTGCCGCTGATGCTGACGAAGTCGGCCCCCACGCGCTTGTAGCTCAGGTCCACCTTGGCGAAGTCGGAGAGCTCGGTGCGAAGCTGGATGCGATAGGCGGTGTCGGCGTCCTTGTGGACGTGGGTGAGCCGTAGCTCGTCCACCCACACCGCGGCGTCGGTAATCACCTCACCGGTTTCCGGATTGAACACCCCCATGGTGATCCGCGACACGGAGGTGAGATACGGGGTGCCGTTCAAGATGTACTGCGACCCGTCCTCGAACACCTCCGACGCGCGCACGCCGTTGCTGTCCGGGTCGGCCAGGTTCTTCAGCGCGCTCAAATCGGTCAGACGGATCTTGACGCCCTTCCAGCCGGCCGTCAGCTCCCCCGGCACCACCGACGGCATTGGCACCCGATACTCGTAGTAGCCGTCCTCGTCATCGTGGGGGTCCTTGCACAGCCGGAGGAAGAACTGCGCCCCGGCCGCTTCCTCGGGCGGCACCGTGCTGTTGAGCCAGAACTCCAGGAACTCGTAGTTCATGAAGTCCTGGCCGAACTTCCCTCCGCTGCGGAGCTGGGAGTAGACGCGGGCCAGGTGCCCCGGCTGGAAATTCCGCATCTCCAGCGTGAGCGACTGCTCGCGCTCCCTGACGTTGTCCCGGTCGCGCTCGCGGTGCTCGGTGAAAGG
>CAZXFI010000099.1:0-1115 GCA_964640225.1 uncultured archaeon | reverse complement strand
GGGACAAGAAAAGTAAGTTGGGTAAGTGATACTGTCGCGCTTATGAGAAGGAGTGCAATCTGTAGAGTTGGTGGTTACGATGCACAATACTTCATGTATGGACAAATGACGGATATGGGATATCGACTAAAAAAGCAAGGGTATGACTTTATTGTGAATTACAAAGCTGTAGCGTATCATAAGGGAAAGGGTTCTTCGGGGGAGAAGTTGTCTGAATTTTCACTTTATTACAAACTCAGGAATTGGTGCATTTTTCTAAGGAAGAATTTTGGCAAAAATCATATGCCATACATACTAGTTTGGAGTCTTGCTGTATTAATTTGGTACAGTGCAAAGGTAATTTTTCAAGGAGAACCAACCCTTTTGGGACCAATTTTTAGGGGAATAAGAGACGGGTTTTCTCATGATTTGGTACCAATTCAGCATCGAGTGTAAGGAACGGTCCATAACAATGATCAAGAAACCAACAATTATCATAACTTCTCTTGGAAGAACAGGTACCAAGTTCTTCTATTCCTTGTTTAGTGAGCTGATTAGTGATGGTACATCCTTACATGAGCCCGATGTGCTAAACATCAGTCAATATCATGGTACAAAGAAGCGGCTTGTGGAAATAGTCAAACAAGCGAGAGAGTCAGGAGTATACAATCTATTTATCCGAAAAGCAATCGGGCGATGGAGCCTAATAGAGCTCTCCGATGCCAGGGCTCGAGGAGACATTAGTCGTCCAGAAACATCTAAACATGTTTTGAAACTTAGAGAGTACTTCATCAACTCACGTCCTGGCTCAGTCTACATAGAATCAAGTATAGCGCTCTATGGACTAATAGATATTTTGCAGTACGTTTGTGAAACCCACAAAGTTGCCTACATCGTCCGCGATGGACGTGACTGGATCAAGTCGTGGATGAGTTGGAGTAATGGTAGTGGAATCTACGACAAGGGCAGGATTAGAAGCTTAGTTGCACATACTTGGCCTACAGCCGCTGAGTGCAAAGGCGATTCCCATGCAAAGAAATGGCAATCAATGTCTAGATTTGGCAAGCTCTGCTGGGGCTGGTCTAGATTGAATCGATACGCTTTAGGCACCATCCAGCAGAATCCAAACGCCAGGG
>CAZXFI010000098.1:0-1118 GCA_964640225.1 uncultured archaeon | reverse complement strand
ATGCGCCGCCTTATCTCCCAGGTGGATCGCACTTGGAAACCCTATGTGTTAACATATATGAAGGATGATGGACGCCGTTAGCGAGAGGACATGAACGTGTTGAACCCTGGAGATATCCTGCAGCAACGCTATAGGGTCGTACGGTTGATCGACAGCGGCGGCATGGGCACGGTGCATCTGGCCGAGGATCGGCGGTTGGCGGGACGGCGGTGCGCGATCAAGGAGATGTCTCCGGCTCAGCTGGCCCCCCGCGAGCAGGGGTGGGCGGTGCAATCCTTCCGCCAAGAGGCCCAGATGCTGGCCCAACTGCAGCATCCCGGCCTGACGGCGGTGACCGATTTCTTCCCGGAACGCGGATGCTGGTATCTGGTGATGGAGTACGTCGAAGGCGAAACCCTGGCCCAACGCTTGGTGCACGCGGGCGGACGGCTGCCGCTGGACGAGGCGCTGAACATCACGCGGCAGCTCTGTGACGTGCTGACCTATCTGCACGGCCAGACGCCGCCGGTCATCTTCCGCGATCTCAAACCGGGCAACATTATGCTGACGCACCAGGGCCAGGTGAAGCTGATCGACTTCGGGATCGCCCGCTTCTTCAAGCCGGGGCAGACGCAGGATACCGTGTTCCTGGGCACGCCGGGCTACGCCGCCCCCGAGCAATATGGCGGGCTGGGCCAGAGCGACCCGCGCACCGACGTGTACAGTCTGGGTGTCGTCCTGACGCACATGGCGACGGGCTACGACCCCACCAAAGCGACCTCGCCCTTTCCCCTGCCGCCCGTGGAACGTCTCCCCCATCGCGTCCCCCCACACGTGGCCCAGGCAATCACCTACGCTACGCAGCTACAGCCGGAACACCGCTACCCGGACGTGATGTCGCTGTGCCGTGCGTTAGACGCTCCCACGGCCAACGCCGTCGCCTCTGATGACGCCGGCAGAAGACCGTGGTGGATCATAGGCGGCGCTGTGGCACTCGTGGCGGTGCTCGTGATCTGCGTGATTTTGAGTCCCCTGAGCTTTGCCTTCAACGACCGGACCCCTACGACCGGGCTGACGGCCACCGAGATAGCTACCGATGCGCCGCCGGAAACCCAGCCGCCGGATGCAGATGTCCAGGC
>CAZXFI010000097.1:0-1137 GCA_964640225.1 uncultured archaeon | reverse complement strand
CAAAGTGTGGGTGCCGGGACACTCCTCCTCCACCGCGGTGACCGTCGCTGTCTGTGGAACCATGGGGGTCATTGCTGGGCCTCGTCCTCCCGGATCTCGGCGGCGATGTCCGCCAGATCGATGTGGGTGGGGCACCAGTGCATACACCGGCCGCAACCGACGCACCCGAAGCAGCCATGCTGCTCCACCCAGTAGGACAGCTTGTGGCAAACGAACTGACGCAGCCGGGAGGCGCGCGTGCCGCGATAGTTGCCGAAGTGCACCTCGGCGAAGTGCTGGTCCTGGCACGAGTCCCACCGTCGGCGCCGCACGCCTCCGGTGAGATCCATGGCCGTCTCGTCGGCGACGTCGTAGCAGTAGCAGGTCGGACACACCATGGTGCAGTTGGTGCAGGAGAGACAGCGGCTCTCGGCCACGCGCTCCCAGACTGGATGCTCCAGATTACGCAGGAGCAGCTCCGGAAGATGGCGTGTGTCGAGCCGCTTCTGGAAGCGGTCGAGGGCTTCGGCTTCCCGCAGCCGCTTCTCCTCCAGGTCGCCTTCCCCGGCCGGCGCCAGGCCTTTCTCCGGCAGCAGCGCTCGACCCGCCTCCGAGAAGACTTCGATCAAGAACCGCGCGCCCAGGTCGGTGAGCAGGAGATCGCAGCCCTCCGGCGGGCCCTGGCCCATCCAGGGATGGAGGAAGGGTCCGGTGCCGAAGGAGGCGCAGAAGCAGGTGGGGCCCACGTGCTGGCAGTTCAAGGCGACGATCGTGGTGGCCCGGCGCGCGGCTTCGAACCAAGGGTCCTTGTGCGTGCCCAGAAGGGTGCGCTGCAGCACGAGCAGGCCGTGCACATCGCACGGATGCACGCCGAGCAGGACCCGCGGGCGCCATTCCGGCTCCACCTGCTTCGTCTTCCACGAGCCGGAATCGGGCGTCAGGCGCAGCAGGTCTTGACTCGGTGCGTAGATGGCTTTCGACGCGGGCAGACAGGTGCTGGCGTAGTCCCAGACCACGTCCCTCGGGCGGGTGATGGGCCGGAAATGCACCTCATCGCGGACGGCGACAGGCGCGATGATCTCGCGGTCGGCGAGCGTTTCCAGGATGCACTCGTCGAGCCGCTCGCGTGCGAGTACCCACATGTCGCCGGCGTCCGCC
>CAZXFI010000096.1:774-1148 GCA_964640225.1 uncultured archaeon | reverse complement strand
CGGTCGCCCGGCGAGGAGCGGCCGCGCCGACCGAGCTGACGCGGGGGTTGGTGGATGGACGATGAGGGTTGGACGGCTTACGCTACGCCGCTCGGGAGGGACCTCCCTTCCCGCGCTTGACCATCGGCGACCGATTGGCCTCCAGGCGGGCTTCCGCGTAGGAACCGAGCTGGAGACGCCGGCTGCTCTGACGGGCGAAAGCGGGCGAGGGGACTCCTCGGAGCAGAAGTCGCGGAAGCAGCCACGCGAACAGGAACAGGGCCGTGAAGGCCAGGCTGTCACCGCCGGCCAGACCGAAGGGGCCCATGGACAACCCTCCTTTGCTTGAGCCTCGGGTGCCGTAGATTCGCGTTCGGGATTGCCCTGCTCCTCTG
>CAZXFI010000096.1:0-764 GCA_964640225.1 uncultured archaeon | reverse complement strand
GCCACCTCACACAGGTGAGGATCGACGCAGCAACGGCCGTGCCGGCAGACCCGACGCGGCCGCCCACACGGGCCGGCGCCTCGCGGCCTCTCGCCACCGGGCGCTGCATCGATGACCGTCGAGGACGCCCAATCCATCCCGACACAGGAGGTTGCGGCGGTTGTCGCTCGCTGGGGGGCGTCCCCCGGCACGCCGGAGCGGCGGGGGTATTCAGGGACCCGCTCGCGGGTCCCGACGACCGCGGGGCCCGAAACGCATGGGCCGCGCTGCAATGTGCACGCGCCGGGTTCGCGGACGGGATCGGTCGTGGGCCGGAGCAGGCGGAGAACTTGACAAGGGGATGGAACCAGAATACTTTATTGGACTTATATTCGGAGAACTTCGGGCGTGAGCGAGGATGCGGCCCCGGCGGCGGGCCGTCTCCGGCGCGCGCCGGGCAGCGTGCTCAACCTACCCCCGGAGGAAGGGTGGCGGATCAGGGAGCCGGGCTTCTCGATCAGATCGGCGGTCCCGCGGACCTCAAGAAGGTGTCGCCCGACCGACTGCCGGCGCTGTGCGATGAGATCCGCGAGCTGATCGTCGCCATCGTGCAGCGCAACGGCGGTCACCTGGCACCCAGCCTGGGCGTCGTCGAGCTCACCGTGGCCCTGCACCGGGTCTTCGACTCCCCGGTCGACAAGATCATCTGGGACGTGGGCCACCAGTGCTACGCCCACAAGATTCTGACCGGACGGCGCGCGCAGTTTCCGTCCATCCGCACCGCG
>CAZXFI010000095.1:0-1148 GCA_964640225.1 uncultured archaeon | reverse complement strand
CAAATGGGTTCGTTCTCAAGAGCAGAGGCGGGTCCGTTCTGGTTAGCGTTGAAGCACATCGATATCTTCACGGCGGACAATGCGCCCGAGCTCTTCTGGGAACCGATTCTCGAGTGGGTGCGCAGTCACTAGATACTGGGGGGCACTTCTGGATCGGGTGAAGGCTATGCCGGGTCCGCAGCTCTCTCGGTGCGGGCCCGGTGCAGTCCACAGAGCCATGGAGACGACTGCTCGCAGTGCACCACCCATGCACAGACGCCATCCTGCAGTGCTAGGAGTTGCTGGAAGGAGGAAAGGAGAAGCTCATGCGCGTACTTCACCTACTGCTTGTCGCGCTCTCTCTGCCGGCTGTTGCCGAGGCTGTCACTGTAACGATCAACCCGTACGGAACCGGGGACTTCCCCACGATCCAGGCGGCTATCGATGCTCTGACAGACGGCGACACGATCGAGTTGACCGACGGAACGTTCACGGGCGGCGGCAACCGAGACATCGACTTTCGAGGGAAGGGAATCACGGTCCGTTCCAGAAGTGAAAATGCGGAAGCCTGTATCATCGATTGCGAGGGTAGCCTATCAGACCCTCACCGGGGGTTTGTCTTCCAATCCGGTGAAGACTATCAGTCTAGTGTTGAGGGCATTTCCATTGTCCATGGCTTTGGGATCACAGAGCCGTCTCTCTACAGCGGGGGAGGCATGACCTGCGAGAGCGGTTCGTCACCCACCATTAGCCACTGCATCTTTTCGAACTGCCAGGCCCAGGCCCGTGGCGGCGGATTCTATTGCGGCGAAGGGTGTGCTCCCACCTTGGACAACTGCACCTTCCTCGATAACGAGGGGCTCGCCAGCGGTGGCGGCGGTGGCGGCATGGCGGGCTACAACCAAGGCTGCTCACCCACACTGATTCGGTGTACATTCTCCGGGAACAGCACCACGGGAGGCGGAGGAGCTTACGATGCCAGCTACAACTCCAGCGCCACCTTCGAAGACTGTGTGTTCACAGACAACTTTGGGGGCGGCGGTGGAGGGGGTATCGTCACGTACCGGGCGGAAGCGATCGCAATCACCCGTTGTTCGTTCGTTGGGAATGAAACCCCCAACGGATGGGGCGGGGGTGTTCTGATCTACAGATCCGGAGGGGCAACCATC
>CAZXFI010000094.1:0-1153 GCA_964640225.1 uncultured archaeon | reverse complement strand
AAGGCCAGCAGTTGCTCATGGCCGCACTCGGGACAGCGGATGCGCGCGAAGCCGTTGCAAAGCAATCCGCAGTCGAGGTAGCGAGCTTGAAACAGTCCCGCAAAGTGTGCAACATCACAGTCACCGGATCAAGATGACAGGCAGCGTTTCACTCACACCATTGAGGTCCAGCCGGCAGTAGTAGAACCCCCCTGGAGCTTGGATGCCCCTATCATCACGCCCATCCCAAACGATGCTGTGTAGTCCCGGATTCGTCTCTTGGCCGACCAGAGCGCGCACCACGCGCCCGGTGCCGTCGTAGATCTTGAGCATCGTGGCCACCGGATTTGCACCCGAGGATTGCCCATAGGTGATGCGCGTGATCGCAGTGAATGGGTTGGGCGCGATCGCGCGCAGGACCCGCCGCCGCACGATCGACTGGGCATTCCCGATCGACTGCGGGCTCCCGCACCCGATCGGCCAGGCGCCGATCTGCCCGCACTCGGGATTGTTCTCCGCGGCACAGGGTGAGGCCCCATTCAGCAGGTAGGGCAGAAGGGGATTCTGCTCGCCGCAGAAGAGGGGGTCTTCAGAGATGTTGCCCCGCTGGCCGTACTGCGAGGAGATGTTGGCCACCCAATCGCCGTGGGCGTTTCCATAGAGGTCGCAGCAGCTCAGTGTGACCACATCGGGGCCGTCGCAGTAGACCGCCTGACCGGTCGTGCTGAATGCGATGATCGTGTTTTCGAGTGACACCTCAGCGCCCGATAGGCATGCGACACCCCCGGCTGTCTCCGAAGCGTTCTCAACCAGCGTGCAATGGTGCAGAGCCACATTGCTGCACCATAGCTTCAGGTGGATGGCCCCTCCGGACGCGGCATGGTTCTCGCGCATTGTGCAGTGCGCGAGACGCACGGGGTAGTTCTCGGTCCCATGCATCCGAATAGCACCACCAGAACCCTCTGTGGTGTTTCCGGAAAAGAGGCAGCGGGAGGCCTCGAGCCTGCTGGTGCTCAGGATCACCGCTCCCCCGGAGGTGCCCGCGGAGTTGTCCCGAAACACACATTCCTCTAAGATGGCGTTGGACGTAGCCCGACATAAGAGGGTACCGCCTGATCCCAAGCACGTGTTCTCGACGAACTCACAATTCGTGAATATCGGAGTACAGTAGTCC
>CAZXFI010000093.1:277-1167 GCA_964640225.1 uncultured archaeon | reverse complement strand
GCAGCGGACGGCCTTGTGATTCCGGCCAACGATCACCTGTGGATGGGCTCCGGGATCAGCGGCCAGGTCAAGCGCGCGGGGGGAGAGGCGATCGAGGTCGCCGCGGTGCAGCAGGGCCCGGCCGAGCTGGGCACGGCTGTCGCCACCGATGCCGGCGAGCTGAGCTACCGCAAGGTCTTTCACGCGGTCATCTCCGGCCAGGACCTGAAGACCCGGCACGACCGCATCGGGCCCGCCGTCACGCAGGCGCTGGCGGCGGCACGGGAGGCAAAGCTGGCGAGCCTCGTGATCGCGCCCCTGGAGAGCGAAGAGGCGATCGGCGCCTTTCACGACGCGGCCCGTGAACTGGTGCACTGCCTGCTGGGGTCGCTGGGGGAGAAGACATCGCTGAAGGAGATCGTCCTGGCCGCCACGGGCAGCGAGACGCGCGACGCCTACCGCAGGGCATTCCTGGTCGGGTTGCGCGGCGAGTAGGCCCGTGGCGTCGTGCGGGCCACCGCCGACCCCTACAGGAGCCGAGGGATTAGAGCACCGCACCCAGCGGCGTGGCCTTGATTCCGAGCTTGAGCAGGGCCAGCACCAGCCACAGGGGCAGCACCAGCATGGCCGCCCGCGAGCGGCTGATCTGCGCCACATCCGCCAGGCCCACGATCAACAAGCCCAGGATCCAGGCATCGAACAGGTCGATGAGGCTCAGGGCATACGCCCCCAGCGTCTCGGTGTGTCCTACCAGGGCGGCGGGACCGAAGTAGACGTCCAGGGACCCCTTGCTGTACTGCAGAGGGGTGCGCACCAGCTCGCGCACGAGCGCCGGGAGCGCGGCGAAGCTGAGCGTAGCCAGCACGGCCGGGTACCGCAGGCGTCGCTCCATGACGAAGGCCAGGCCCGCC
>CAZXFI010000093.1:0-267 GCA_964640225.1 uncultured archaeon | reverse complement strand
GCGAAGCGCAGGGCCAGGTTGCTCACCGTGCCGATCGCGATCTGCTGTGCGATCGCTGCGGCCGGCCGGTCGCCGGCGTCCTCCTCCAGCCGGGTGAGGGCCTCCTGGGCCTGTTCCTCGGTCAGCACACCCCGGTCGATCATCGTCTCCAGGGCGTCGAGCTGGCGCTGGTAGTGTAGATCGAAGACCAGTTGCGGCGCGGTGCTCATCGCCACGCAGATCAAGAGCGCCGGCACCAGCCAGGACCAACGATCGCCGCGCAGTCCC
>CAZXFI010000092.1:0-1181 GCA_964640225.1 uncultured archaeon | reverse complement strand
GCCGACGGCGATTCCCGCGGCGAGAACGATCCCCACAACCCCCAGCATCGCGCCATGATGCGCTCGTTGCATCTGCCCCTCCCTCCCCTCTGGAACCTTGCACTGCTACGGCAGTATAGCCACCCGGCGGGCGCGAAGGAACCATGCTCGCGTCGTGCGCAAGGTCCGAGTACCGGCCCCGCGCCCGGGTCGGGACGGGGATTCCAGAGACCAGGCCGAGACGTGGGCGATCGGCCCCGGCTACAGGCTTGAATTCAGCCCTTCGGGAAGGCAGACTGCCAGTCTTTGGAGGAAGCAATCAGGAGGCGGAACCATGATCGAAATCACCGATGAGAACCTGCAGTCCGAGATATTGGATGTCGACAAGCTGGCGGTCCTGGACTTCTCAGCCGTCTGGTGCCAGCCGTGCAAGAAGCTCGAGCCGATTCTCGACGAGCTGAAGCAGACGTACGATGGAAAGGCCGTCATCGGTCACTGCGACGTCGCCAAGGCTCCTGAGACCGCCAAGCGGTTCGGGGTGATGGCCGTTCCCACAGTCGTGTTCATCAAGGGCGGCAAGGAAGTGGATCGCTTCGTGGGCCTGCAGAGCAAGGACCAGATCACGAAGAAGATCGACTCCAACCTCTAGGCTCCGGCGACGGGGCGCTGCTTCGGGGGCCGGGACAGCGGATTCGAGAAGGATTCGAGAAGGATTCAAGAAGGGCAGGTGGCATGCGGGAAGAGCGCGTGCAACCTGCCTTTGTGCATGCTGCGCCGAGAGTGCTTCAGTCATGTAGTGCGTCGCATGCGGTTCGCCTCGATCCGGATGTCCCCGGTCAATCTCGACCCACGCATCACATGTGGGCCATCGTCGAGCCGATTTGACACCGCTCGCCTCCCCGTGGGATAATCACCACGGTTGAGACAGCGTCCTCGCAGTGACTCGGGTGGGTTCCCGGACCCAAGGCCGTCTGCGCTGTCGGCGATCCCGCTGGTTCTGGTAATGCGCATGCTGGGCTCTTGCCCAATGTGACCTGCACAAACCGAGTGAGCGCCAAACAGACAAGGGGATATTGTATGTGTGCTTCTCCTGGGTCGTGGATTCGGCATGCCCTGTGTCCTGTTCTAGCGTTGCTGTGTTGCGGCTTCGCGTTCTCCGACAGTGCCGCCCAGAGCCTCAGCTTTGACTGGGGAACATTTCT
>CAZXFI010000091.1:0-1182 GCA_964640225.1 uncultured archaeon | reverse complement strand
ATAGAAGAAATTATAGAATCGCCTTTGCGCGGGGCACCTACTCGAGCAGCAGACTTCTCGAGCTGTATCTGAGACGGTTCCCAATCTCGGAGAAGCCCGTGCTCGCCTACGGCTGATGCGAATCCGTTCCGAGAGCGCCCTACCAGCCGAGCGCCTCGAGCCGGCGCGCGTAGACCGCGGCCGAATCGCTTCGACCAGTGGAGCGGAAGAAGTCGACGAGGTGCTGCAGCGCCACGCGTTTCATCTCGAGCTGCGCCGGGGAACCGGCAAGCTGCTGCTGATGCGTCGTGAGCAGCGACTCGGCCTCCGCGGTACGCCCCCGCGCGAAGACACAGGTCCCGAGGAGGTTCTCGCCCCAGGCAGTGCGCCAGTCCTTGGTGCCGTAGCACGCGCGCATGATTTCGACCGACTCCCGCAGAATCGGCTCCGCCTCGGACGGCCGATCGCATTCCAGCAGCAAGGATCCGAGCCGCTCCAGCATGCTGGCCACCCCCGGATGCCCCGCGCCGCGGTTGCGCCGAGCGCTGGCGAGAGCCTCGCGGTAGAGGCTCTCCGCGCCCGCGTGCTCGCCTCGTTCATGCAGAAAACGCGCGTACTTCGACTTCGCCACGACCGTACGGCTGTGCTCGTCGCCGAGGAGTTTCCGCCCCATCGCCAACGAGGCCCGATAGAGCGAGTCGGCGCGATCGGGACGATCCTGCAGTTGATTGAGCTCGGCACGCTTGTACAGCGAGGAGACCAGGTAGGGATGCTCATCCCCGTGCGCCGATCGAAGGATCTCCTCGGCCTGGCATTGCATGCTCTCCGCTTCGGCGAAGTGGCCCTGCTTCTTCAGAACCACCGCTAGGTTCCCAAGTGTGCTCGCCAGCGTGGGATGGTGCGGCTCCAGACGCCGACGCTTGATGGCCAGCGCCGCGCGATACAGCGACTCCGCCTCGGCGTAGCGACCGGCGGTCTTGCAGAGGAGGCCGAGGTTGCCGATGGCGATGCCCACCTCCGGATGGTCCTCTCCCAGCACCTCGGTCTGGATCGCGATGCCTTCGCGATAGAGTGACTCGGCTTCCGCATGGTCGCCGAGTGTCGTGAGTACGTCAGCCAGGTGGATCGCGATCTTGGATCGATTCAAGTTTTCACCGTCCGCGCAGGCTTCCTCGATCGCCAGGGCCTCACGAAGCAGCGACT
>CAZXFI010000090.1:0-1183 GCA_964640225.1 uncultured archaeon | reverse complement strand
GTCGAGACGATCGGCTTTGCCGAGACGCGGGTCTTCGTGCAGCGCGTGCTGCGCCACTACTGGACCTACCTGGAGCTCTACGAAGACCCGGGCCGCCCGCCTCGGGACACGTCGCGCGAGGACCTCGGAGCCGACCGGCCCCCCGCGCCGGATCCGGCGGTCGGACCAGGGCGGCATTGACGGCGCCTACGGCTTTGGGCAGTCTAAGGCCTTGTGCGGGATTGGGCGCGGCGATGGGAGCGCCTCGAGGCGGAGCGGCGCGGCGGACGGACACGTTCCGAGGTGCCGGGCCCCGCCCGGAGGGGGATGCATGCGGTGGTTCGGAGAAATGGGTCGCAAGGCCATTCACCTGGCGGCCATCCTGATCCCCATCGGCTACTACTTCACCTCCGAGGCCCTCGGGCGCAGCATCCTGATCACCGCGACGGCGATCGTCTTTCTGATCGATGTGATCCGGCTGAACCAGCCGCGCATCCGGACCTTCTTCTACATCTTCTTTGGCCGCCTGGTGCGCGATCATGAGCGCTACAACCTGCTGGGAGCGACCTACTTGCTGCTTTCCAGCCTGATCTGCGTCTACGCCTTCGACAAGCCGATCGCGGTGGCGGCGCTCTCGTTTCTGATCGTCGGCGACTCGGTGGCCGCACTGGTGGGGAAATCGATCGGGCGTATCGGTGTATTCGGTAAGACGCTCGAGGGCAGTCTGGCCTGCTTCCTGGTCTGTATCGGGATCGGGCTGCTGATCCCCGAACTGAGCTGGACCCGAGCGGTCGTCGGCGCCGCGATGGCGACGTTGATCGAGCTGCTTCCCGTTCCGCTGGACGACAACCTGCGCATCCCGCTCGCGGCGGGATTCGCCATGACGCTGATTCACTAAGTCCCCGCCCATGGGGGGCGACAGGACCATCATGATCGACACCATCAAGAAACCCTTCCAGGCCGTTCTCACGCGGATCTTCGGCACCAAAGCGGACCGCGATCTGCGCGAGCTGTGGCCGTGGGTCGACGAGATCAACGCCGTCTACGAGACCCTGGCCGACCTGGACGAGGAGGCGCTCAAGGAGAAGACCTACGAGTTCCGGACCCGCCTGCGCGAGGGCGAGACGCCTGACGATCTGATGGTCGAGGCCTTCGCGGTCGTCAAGGAGGCCTGCCGCCGCAACGTGGGCCGCACCTGGACGGT
>CAZXFI010000089.1:0-1189 GCA_964640225.1 uncultured archaeon | reverse complement strand
GGAGTCGCCGGGGGGCGCGGGCGGCGCGCAGGTAATGCGGCGCAGGATCGTGACCGATCCGCCGTGGCCGGTGTCGGAGGTGACCGAGAAGGTGAAGGGCATGCCCGCCCGGCAGGGCGTGTTGTCGCCCACCCGGACGCGGGCGGTCGCCACCGCCGTCTCGCCCGGGGGCACGACGCCGGGAGGGCTTCCGGGCGCGCGGACGGGCAGTTGCGAGAGCAGCGGGGAGCGGCCGCGCTCATCGGGCACCGGCTCGCCGTCCACGCGTGTGGAGCCTTCCACATAGGCGCGATGGCTGCCGGGCAGGGGCGCGGTGAAGCGCACGCCGGTCGCCTCGGCGTCGCCGCGGTTGGTGACCTCGTAGCGACAGGTGAGGGTGTCCCCGCGCTCCAGCTCGCCGCCGTTCTCATCGATCAGCTCGATCACCGGGTCGCTCAGGTCGGGAAACGACGCCGGTCTCCCGCCCCGCGAAGGGTCGTCACGATCCGGTGGGGTGGCCTGGGCGAGCGAAGCCGCCGCAAGGAGCAACAGCGCCCACGCGCCGGCACGCCGGACGATCTCTTGCGGAGCGGTCGGCCGGCGGCGCGCGGTGCGATGGGAGGCCGGATCCTCATCCGACCGCCGATGGCGATTGAATCCCAAGGCTTGTTCCATCGATCCTCTCCGTCCTGGAGCACTGCATCTGCTCGGCATCGTCATCGCAACCCTCTGCCGGGGCGGTTCCCTCGCCCGTTAGAACTTCTGCATCAACTTCAGGTAGAAGCGGTCGGCCGCGTAGTCGTCGTCGCCCGCGTCGGAGGAGGCGAGCCCCCCCTCAGCGGCGTAGTCGAGCGACTCGTAGCCCAGGGCCACGCGCCACATGCGGCTGCAATCCCAGGCGATCTCTCCGGTGGCGATCCAGCGCCGGTTATCCAGCTCATCCCCCACGTCCAGCGACCCTTCCGTGCCCGCGACCGGCTCGCCGGTCAGCGTGTCGTAGCGCAGGCGCCCGGTCAGTTCCCAGTCGGGGTGCAGGTGGACGTTGGCACCCACGCGGAAGCGGTGCAGCTCGGTGTCGCCGCGCCCGGGATCGAAGATGCGGCGCAGCTTGAGCTGATAGCCGCCGAAGAAGGAGAAGCGCGTCAGGTAGTTGTAGGTGACGTCGGCTTCGAAGCGCCGCTCGTAGCGGCGCAGCCAGCCCTGATCAACG
>CAZXFI010000088.1:0-1206 GCA_964640225.1 uncultured archaeon | reverse complement strand
GTCTTGACGATCGTGTAGCGCGAGATGGTTTCAGCCACGTTCAGCTCCGGAATAGGTCACCCGCGACAACCCGTCTGCGCGAGTGCAAGCTCGGCGGCGCCCCGAGCGGGCCGGGTCCCGCAGAACGCGGGCACTATAGCAGTGGATCGGGGGGCGTGGTAGGGAACTTCAGAGCTCTTGGCCGAGATGAGGGTAGGCCCGGCGATCTGTGCATGTGCATGGAGGCGGATCGCGGACAAGCGGCCAGCCGAAAAAGCACCGATCCCGGCGGCCGCCCGCGAAGGCGGCCGCCGGAATCCGCAGCGTGATTCGATGGTCTCGGACCGAATCTCTACTGGAAGAGACTCTTGATCTTGCCCCAGCTCGCGCTCTCGACCGGGGACGGCGGATGGAAGCCCGAGACCTCGTAGACGATCTGGGCGCCCGTCGTGCTGTCGCCGATGAAGACGTTGGCGGTGGCCGCATCATAGGCCAGGCCGTCCACGCCCTGGATGCCGAGAAGCGAGATCAGATTCCACGAGTTCAACACGGTTCCGTCCAGGGTGAACTCGTAGATCATGGCCCCGTTGTCATCACCGACCAGAAGGGTGTTCGTTCCATCCATGTAGCAGATGGCGTCGGTGTCGACCACCGGCATGGAGGACCAACGGTCCATGTAGGTCCCGGTCTTGGTCCAGATCACCACCTCACTCGCGTTGTCGTCCGCGATGTAGAGGTAGTCGTCCATCGGGCAGTAGGCCAAGCCCGAACAGTCTTGCATGAGCGCGTCAACCGAGAAGTTGCTGATGGCCACGCCGTCGCGCGTGCACTCCACAACCTGCTCCGGGTTGTACTCGTCGCAGATCCACAGATGCCCCGTGGCCTCCTCGAAATCGATTCCGATGGGCCACGTCAGGCCGACATCGGAGGCCAGGAACATGCCCACCATGGTCCCGGTGCGGGTGTACTCGCGGACCTCGCCCGTGCTGTTGTTGACCAGCCAGATGTGGTCGCGCTCCGAATCGTAGGCCAGCCCCCCCGGGAACGTTCCCGTAGGCCACTGCTGGACGACCGTGAGCTGCGCCGAGACCGGGCCGACGGTCATGGCCACAAGCAGTAGGGCCGCGCATACCAAGCGAATCATGCTGCACCTCCTCACACGTTGATCCTTCACTAGTTCCCGTCTCAAAACCCCGAATTCGTACGCATAGTTGAAGTTGTCCAAGA
>CAZXFI010000087.1:0-1214 GCA_964640225.1 uncultured archaeon | reverse complement strand
TTACTGTACTTGGATTTAGATGAGGCCCGGGCTTCCGTGATTGAACTCCTTGATCATATCATGCCTCACGTGTTTCGGCTCCGTGATGAACTCACGCGGGTTTTCAAGCATCCCGAGAATAATGATGAACGATATCTTAATGAACATCTTAGTGCCATTTTGTCTGATCTGCAAACGACCACGTTCAAGAATTATGATCAACCCCTTCGTTCAAAATTCGTGGATTTATACACGCAATTAATGACTTACGGGATGTTCATGGGGTGGATTCGGTTCAACAAGGGCCATCGGAGGGGGGCACGTTTTTCTATTGATACGGTCGCGACGTACCTTCCCCCGGGGTCACTCGTGCATGATCTATTCATTGGCGTGAGGGATCATCTTCCCGGTAATATAGTGACTACGATTATCGAACCCATGGAAAAATGGTTTAACAAGACTGAATTCGTGGATTTGGCAACTCGTATAGATGATTTAATGAATGAATTTTACTCCGGGTTCTTGGAAAAATATGATAGTGAAGAAAAGAAAAACATGGGCGTGGTTTATACGCCCCGCGAGGTCGTGGATTTCATGGTACGGGGCGTGGATCATTTCTTGTCCACGAAATTTGGTCTCGATGATGGAATTTTAAACCCGGGCGTGAAATATCTCGACCCGAGCGCGGGTACGATGGCGTATCCGTGTTCGTTGATGGAACATGCATATCGAAAAATTAGTCAAATCGTGGATGCAGATCCCGAATCCTTCCACACGGATACCGAAAAACGGATGATTTTTTCGGAATGGTTTCGAGGTGCGTGTCTCAGGGGAAAAAAAACTCTCGGGCGGGTCTTTGGATTTGAAATATTAATGGCTCCCTACATCCTAGGAACCCTTCGAGTGTTATTAACAGCCGAAAGACTGGGCGTGAAAGTGAATTATTCCCGGGACAAGGTAGGCATGTATTTGATGAATACTCTCATGGACTATCCCGAAAACATGACCCTAGACGAGTATCTCATGAAACTGCACAATCCTCGCTTCAAGAATGAACTTCGTGAGGGCTTGGAAATTCGGCGTAAGGAGGATATCATGGTCTTGTTCACGAATCCCCCTTACAACGTCAGTTCCCAGAATGCCTCCAAGTGGATCACGGGTCTCGTGGACGAGTACATCACGGACGAGAACTTGACGCGGGAAGAGGGAAAACCCCAAACGAAGAAGATTTCTGG
>CAZXFI010000086.1:0-1224 GCA_964640225.1 uncultured archaeon | reverse complement strand
ATAACAATTATTTTGATTCAACGATGGCCTCAGTTACATTGAAAGCATAATCTCCTGCTTTTTCCGATAATGTAAAGAGTTCACTGTAAAATATACCGGTTTGATATGCATATGTTCCCTGGTCTATATCTAAGATGTGCTGCTCCCTTATTTTATTTCTTGTTTCATTAATTCTGATTTCAAGGTTTTTGGCCTCATCAATAGTTACTGACTTATAATCATTGTTTAGGTTGTTTATCATTAATCTTAACGCTGCCCTCACATCATCGAATATATGAAAAAGGTTGTTCCTTAAATTTTGTGTAAAGTAAGCATTCTCGTTGTTTTTACTATCAATAATATTAGACATTGAGTTACATATATCGCCAATGCTTTCTAATTCATCAATAATCTTCAACATTGCCCTCACCTGTTTGGTGCTTTGATTGGAAAGATGACCGTTACTCAGCCTTGTGAGATATTTTGCAATGACTATTTCCATATTATCAATGCCTTCTTCGGTTTTCTGAATTCTTTTAAAAAGTTTTGAATATTTCTTGGGTCGTTTTTCCATAAGCAGTTCAGGAATAACTTCAAACATTTCACTGACGCGGGTCCCAAGCAGGGCAACTTCTTTTTTCGCTTGAATGAGTGATAGCTCTGAGGTAGATAATACCGAACTGTCAATATATTGAAGTTTAAAGACATCTTCGGTGTCATTTTCTTTTCCGGGCAAAATGTAACGGCTTAAAAGTACAAAATAAGGTATAGCATATATCAGGAATAAAGAATTTAAAACATTAAATCCTGTATGGAAAATTGAAAGAGCGATTGGAATGCTTACGGGATTTTGAAATGCGGATGAACCGTCTATTTTCAGTGTTAGAAAATTGGTCCCGTAAAGTAAAAACCTGAACAAGATCAGTGCCCAGATCACTCCGAATAAGTTGAATATTAAGTGTGTTAATGCTGTTCTTTTTGCAGAAATGTTGGCAACAAGCGAAGCAATCAATGCAGTTGATGTTGTACCGATATTTTCGCCCAGTACCATTGCTGCAGCCAGTGGGAAAGATATCCATCCCTGCGTGGCAATTACAAAGGTAAGGGCAATGGTGGCGCTGGATGACTGAAAAACTATGGTTAATAAAACACCAATCCCAACAAAAAGCAGAATATCTATAAAAGTAGATTGGGAATTGGATGAAAAATGTTCGAAAAAATACGTGCTTTGATCCACAGCAGGCA
>CAZXFI010000085.1:0-1228 GCA_964640225.1 uncultured archaeon | reverse complement strand
TCAAACAAAGCCAATAATTTGAAACTTTGCCGGCCATGCATGAAAAGTTTCTCCTCTTTATCCGTACCAAAAATAAAATGAGATTGAACAGAAGGTTGTTTATCTTTGGTTATTTTTGAGAGTAGCCCTTCCGGCAAATCGCCAGATAAATGCATTTGTTCATATTCAACATTTATCAGTTTAATTTTTTCATCAACCCATCTCTGGATGCTTCTTTCTCCAGTATGACCAAACGGAGGATGCCCTACATCATGACCATAAGATATGGATTCTGCTAGATTTTCATTAAGACAAAGACCGTGACAGATAGATCTAGCCAATTGTGCAACCTTTAATGTATGTGTCAATCGGTTTTCAACTATACGTTTCTCAGGAGCAAATAGCTGTGTTTTCCTAGATAAACGCTTAAACGCTCTTGAATAAAGAATTCTGTCACGATCAAGAATAAAAGGATCCCGATATACGTTTCTACATTTTCTTATTTCATTGGAAGAATTAAAGGATTTCTTATGTAGGCTCGTTGCCTCTTCACCATTCAAAAGGGTTGAATTTCTACTCCTTGCGGCACCAGAAGAATAGTTGCTTTCATTTCGGTCAATGAGCAAATTGAATTTTTTAATCCAATAATTATTTTCTAATTCCCCCATTTTCCTCTTGATATTATCTATTATGCCAAACGTTATATAAATCTTTTGATTCTATTTTGCTTTGATGCAGATTTTTATTACAAAATTATTTTTTATGTGTTGTCCTGAAATTATTTCCCACTTTCAAAAATATTGAGAGATCAACCCTGATGACTGGGTTAATAAAACTCAATAAACGAAAGATAAACTATCTAATCAACCAGTATAGAAGGTTTTTCATGTGTCTTCGGTTAAGCGCAAAATGGGCAAAATTGAGGTCGTTTTTGCTCATTTTCACAATGAATATGCATTGGGGTAAAAACGTGTTCGAAAACGAAGAATTCTCCTTTCGAAAAGCAATTTTTCCGTGCTCAATTTTTGATTGTTTCATTGTTCGATTTACTCCTGGAAAATCCTTAACCGATGACCAATGGAAGGTTTTTATATAATAGAAAACAAAAAATTATCCGTAGAATATGGTTTGATTTCCATGGCAATAAAGAGGGTAAAATCCGGCATTGCGGGTTTAGACGAACTGATTGAAGGCGGTTTTCCAAAGAATTCCGTTACCCTTGTTTCAGGCGCTCCCGGAACGGGTAAAA
>CAZXFI010000084.1:0-1233 GCA_964640225.1 uncultured archaeon | reverse complement strand
AGCCGTTCGACGAGCTGGATCCGAATGTAGGAGCTGTCGGCCTCACGCCCCACCGCGAGCCGGTAGTCCGCGACGTGCAGGCTGGCGCCCTGCGTCTTGATCAGGCCGCAGCCGCCCTGCTGATACGGCCGCGTGAGCCAGGCGTAGACCGGCACCATCAGCGAGTCGTCCTGCGTGGCGCGGTTCAGGATGGCGAAGCCGCCGCGCGACGACCGGTAGGCGAGGTGGATGTAGTCGGGCTGGGGCGGCTCACCGGAGGCGGCACCGGGCTTACCGGAGGCAGGAGCGGGCTCCCAGGAGGCGATGCGGGGCCACCGCTCCCGGATGCCGACGCTCAGCCCGTAGAGCAGCTCCGGCGACCAGTGGGACCCAGGCGCACGCTGGCGCAGGCCTATCTCCTCCAGCGCCTCGCCGGCGGAGCGCGCCAGCATCTCCTCGGAGAACCGGTCCTGGAGGCTGAGCAGGTGGACCGCCGCCCGAGCCCGGAAGTTGGCCAGCGAGAGCAGGGTGATGAGCACCGCGAAGAGCGCCAGCAACGCGACCGGCACTAGGCCTGCTAGCATGTGGGAGATCAGCAGCCGCCTGCCGATGCGCCGCGGTCCGAAGATCAGCCCCAGCACGTAGCGCAGGGCGAGCAGGCCCAACTGCGCGATGAGGTAGATGCGCGCGAAAGCGAACATCGAGGCGCCGGTCGGGCCGCCGGAGGTCAGGATGCTGCCCGATGGGGAGGTGAGCGACGGCCACGCGAGGACCGCGACCAGCCCGATGATGCTCATCAGCGTGGCCAGCGGATGCCGCTCCTCGGCCACGCCGCGGGACCAACCGGTTCGGGCGGCCACCGGCAGGGCGAGGATGGGCAGCCAGGCGGCGCCTAGCAGCGAGCCCAGCAGGGGCACGAGGAACAACAGCACCACCATCGCTCGGGGAAGTCCGCGGCGGCTGTCATCGACGGCCGGACTCCAGGCCAATCCCAGCGCCAGCGCGGCGCAGATCCCCGCGAGCGTGATCAGAAGGTGCATGTGGAAGGCGGGTGCGGCTCCGGCTAGAATCGCTTGGTTGACCGCGGGAACGGAGAGGTGCAGGAGCAGGAGGCACGCGAGGCACAGCGCCGCCATCCATTGCAGGCGACGCTCGGCTCCCAGGGATCGCAGGGGCGCCCAGCGGGGAACCAGCGCGCTCCCCAGGAAGACCACCAGTGCCAGGATTCCCAATCCATCCTCCCCGGCAGCACCG
>CAZXFI010000083.1:0-1235 GCA_964640225.1 uncultured archaeon | reverse complement strand
GCCACCTCTCGGGCAGGCGGTGGATCGCGGCCGCCGCCAGGGCGACCAGCGCGCCCAGAGCGCCGGAGACCAGCCACATCAGCATCCACTCCGCCAGCGAGGCGCCGGACCAGGCATCGGGCCTTCCTTCGTAATCGAAGTGGACCGGGATCGTGTCCGGCAGGCGCGAGAACGCCAGCAGGGCCAGCGCGCCGTGCGCGATCCACAAGACGGCCAGGGGCCAGGCGCGCCGCCGGGCCGGCCTCGCCCCCGGGTCTCTCTCCTCCGCCCGTGCCGGGTTCATGATCGACAGATGCCACGACGCCGCTCGCCGGGCAAGCGGCGCCCACGACGAAAAAAACATCCCAACCGGGGTTCTGGCCCGAAGCCGGCCGCCGCGATAGTATCTCCGGGTGCGTTTCACCTTCTACACCACGACGATCTTCCTGATCTGCGCCTGGATCGCCGCGGGCTGCGGCTATCGGTCGGCCTCGACGCCCCTGCCGGCCGGCTATCGATCCGTCTCCGTGCCGGCGGTGGAGAACCGCACCGCCCACGCCGGCCTGGCGGCGGAGCTGACCGCCTCGCTGCGACGCCAGCTGGCGCGCCGGGGCGCCGTGGTCGTGCCCGAGGGAGAAGGGGCGCCCCGGCTGCTGTGCGCCGCGATCGAGGCCGACGGAGAGGCCGGGACCCTCGGCGCCGAGCAGGGCAAGCTGGTACCGGTCGACACCCTGTGGCGGATCGAGCTGGAAGGCGAGCTGGTGCGCGCCGACGGACGCAGCCTGGCCGGACCGATCCGCGTCAGCGCCAGCGGACGCAGCATCTACGGACAGAGCGCGGCCGAGGCCGAAGCGCTCGGGCGCAGAGAACGATCGAGCCTGGTCGACGCGGCAGCCCGCCGCCTGCTGGACCGCCTGAGCGACTCTCCGCCGCGGCCGAAACGGGATTGACGGCGAGCGCGCTTGGTTCATAATCGTCGACTGCGCGGACCGGAGCCTCCATCTACCGGTTGCAGCGGGGCGGGTGGGAGCGATTGACCCGAAACCAGCTCGGGTGTCGCTCCGCTGTGAAGACGCCCCGGGCAGCAGAACACGGAGGTTCCGATGACTGTCACCCTGAGCGGAAAGAACCTGACCATCGAGCAGATCGAGGCCGTCGCCCGCAGGGGCGAAAAGGTCGCGCTGCACCCGGACGCGATCGCGCGGATCGAGAAGTGCCGCGAGTTCGTCAACGAGCGGATCGAGGCGCGCGAGATC
>CAZXFI010000082.1:0-1242 GCA_964640225.1 uncultured archaeon | reverse complement strand
GTAGCCCGCATGCGGCTCGATCAGGTTGAGGTAGAGGAAGAGGTGGCCGCCGCGGCGATCGAACCACTCCAGCGTGCGGCGCGCCGCCCGGAAGGTCGGCCGCGCCCCCGCGTCGCGGTCGCCCAGCCGCTCGCGCAAGCGTTGCCAGGCCGGCCCCACCCAGGCATCGCGATAGACGCCCGCATCGAAATCGAAGCCCTGGGTGATGTTGGTCATGGTGCCGGCCAGGTGGTTGTTGAAGAGCCCGATGTTGTAGAAGCCCTCTTCGCGCAGGATCTCCGCCATCGACACCAGCACGTCGGGCATGTAGGGCTTGCCGTCATTGGCATGCTGTGAGGGGTACGTGCCGGTGAAAATGGCGATGTGTCCCGGCGGCGTCCAGTTCGCGGCGCTGAGGGTGTTGCGGAACAGCAGCCCTTCGGCGGCGATGCGATCGATGTTGGGCGTCGTTGCGCGATCGTAGCCGTAGCAGGAGAGATGATCGCCGCGGGTCGTATCGAGCACCACCAGGCAGACGTGGGGCACGTTGCCGCGGAAGTCCAGGGCCCGCGCGCGCACCACCGTCGCGGCCCGCATGTCGACGCCCAGCCAGATTACCAGCGTGATCAGAACCACGCCCAGCGTGAGCGCCAACCCGCGCATATGAATGCGACGACGCCCGCGCAGCGCCAAGCGCGCCGCGACGCCGACCGCGATGCCGAGCACCACCATCACGACCAGCAAGAGCCAGCGGACCTGGCCGTGATCCAGATCGCGATCGACCAGCTTGACCAGGAGACCCGATCCGACCACCCAGCCCGCGGCGAGGAGCACCGCGAACCGGCGCATTGGGGTCTGGATCCTGCGCCGCAAGGGCGGCAGCAACAGCAGCAGGTAGAGCGCGGCGACGCCCGGCAGCGCGGCCGCCGCGTAGATCGCGGCGGATGGAAACAGGTCGAGGGGACGGATCCAGTAGGGACCGCAGGTCAGCAGGATGAACAGGAACTCACCTGCCGCCAGACCAACCCCCGCCAGGAGGGCGACGATGAGGATCAGGATCATGGCTCCATCCTAGATAGGGTGCCCGCTCGCCATCAAGGGCTACCCGCCCGGCGATCGCCGCGCAGCGCGGCCACGACCGCCCCGGCCACCGCCACCCAGACGGCCGTGCCGATCGCCGTGTGCAGGGCGTCGAACTCGGCCTCGGTCCAGGGCGCGCCCGTTTCTCCCCCGGCGAGGCCGAAGAGCGTCGTCCCCAGCGCC
>CAZXFI010000081.1:0-1244 GCA_964640225.1 uncultured archaeon | reverse complement strand
GGACGGGTGGTGGCGTCGATCCCGTTGATCACCGGCAGCTCGCCGGCGGCCGAGGGGATGCCCTGGACGACAATGGGCGCCGAGGCGGTGCCGGCGCGGCAGATCACCCACTTCTCGTGATAGTCCTCGGCGCGATGGTGGATCCGTACCGAATCCCCCGGCGCCAGGGCTTCCCAAGGCACCTCTCCAATGGCGGTGTAGGGCAGGCCCTCGCCAACCGCGAACACCGCGGCGCCCGCTCCAGGGACGGGCGCGGGCAGAAACAGCATCGGTAGTAGAATCGCCGCCAGCACCGGTGCCGGAAGCGCCGGCAGCAACGGCGCGCGCAGCCCCGGCCGCGGCCGCGTGCGGGGCACGGCGACCGTCGGGCTAGTCCATCGCATACAACACGGCTTCGACCGGGGGAACGTCAGCGGCGGGTGATGTATCGCCACTCTCCTCTTCTCCGACGCCCATCTGGTTGAGCCAACCTTCCCCGGCCCCCACCACGACCAGCAGCCGGTCCTTGCTCAGAATGCGAATCAGGTCGCGGTCGGGATCGAAGTCGCCGTGCAGCGCGGCCTGCCGCACGTAGTGGCCTTGCTTGTCGAAGACGTCGTACAGGATGGCGACGCCTTCGGGCAGGTCGCGTGTGCCGCGGCTGGAGCTGACCCACAATTCGCCGTCGTCGGTCACGTAGAGGCCGAGGATGTCGGCTTCCCGATCCTCGATCTTCAACGTGTGAGGAGGCACCGGGTAGTTGTTGTAGACGGCCTCGATGTAGCGGCGCGCCAGGGCCTTCTCCTCCTCGGTGCGCGTGTAGGTTCCGTAGTCGCGCTCGATGACGCGCACCAGGTCGCTGTCGGGCGTTTGCACCTCGATCCGGTACGCGTAGCGATCGGGCGCCACGTAGAGATGCCCCTCGGGACCCATGGCCCAGCGGGACCAGGCGAAGTCGAGCGCCATCTCGTCGCCGATGAAGTCGGTGTAGTCGATCGGCGATGACTTGGTGTAGCACCGGTGTTGCTCGACGCCCTGCAGGTCGCAGAACGACATGTAGTAGGTCTGGGTGCTGACGTTGTTCTCGAAGGCCATCAAGATGCCCGCCAGCAGCATCCTGTCTCCGTGAGCGGCGCCCGCGACCATGACCCCGAAGTTGGCGCCCTGGCCTCCCTGCGGCTCGAACTGCAGACTGCCCACGGGGGTGCCGTCGCGGGCGATCGTGACGATCTTGCCCGGGAAGCTCTGCAGCATGGCCAGGTTGC
>CAZXFI010000080.1:0-1258 GCA_964640225.1 uncultured archaeon | reverse complement strand
CGGCATACTCCTCTTGAGTGCGATCGCCTACCTGATCACCAAGCGGGTCATTCTCCGCGGCTTGCGGCGCCTCGTGCAACGCACCCGCACCAACATCGACGACATCCTGCTGCGCGACACCACGCTGCGCAGGCTCTCCATCGTGGTGCCCCTCGTCATCATCAACCTCTCGGCGCACCTGTTCGCGCCGGTCGATGACCTGATCCGCAGGGTGTCGGTGGCGCTGATCGCCTGGTTCCTGCTGCTCACGTTCGGGTCTCTCCTGACGGCCGCCAACGAGGTCTACAACCGCCTGGCGATCGCCGCTGGGCGGCCCATCAAGGGCTACGTCCAGATCGTCAAGCTGATCATCTACATCGCCGGCGGGATCATCATCGTGAGCGTCTTCCTGGGTCGTTCGCCGCTCGTGCTGCTGAGCGGGTTCGGCGCGATGACGGCGGTGATCCTGCTCATCTTCCGCGACACCATCCTCTCCTTCGTCGCCAGCCTGCAGATCAGCTCCAACGACCTGGTGCGGGTGGGCGACTGGATCGAGGTGCCCACCTTCGGGGCCGACGGGGACGTCGTGGACATCGCGCTGCACACGGTCACGGTGCAGAACTGGGACAAGACGCTCACCATCATCCCGACCCACAAGCTGATCGACAACTCGTTCAAGAACTGGCGCGGCATGCAGCTCTCCGGAGGCCGCCGCATCAAGCGCGCCATCCACATCGACATCAACAGCATCCGCTTCTGCGATGACGCGATGATCGAGCGCTTCCGCCACGTCCAGATCCTGAGAGACTACATCGATCGCAAGTTGCGCGAGCTGGAGGAGTACAACCGCAAGCACGACATCGACACCAACGTGCTGGTCAACGGGCGCCGGATGACCAATGTGGGAACTTTCCGGGCCTACGTGAAGGCCTACCTGCAGAACCACAGCCGGATCCACCAGGACATGACGTTCCTGGTCCGGCAGCTCCAGCCCGATCAGAACGGCCTGCCGATCGAGATCTACGTCTTCACCAAGACGACCGCCTGGGCCGACTATGAGGCGATCCAGGCCGACATCTTCGATCACATCCTCGCGGTGGTGCCCGAGTTCGACCTACGCGTGTTCCAGAGTCCCAGCGGAAAGGACTTCGGCCTGCTGGTCGGAGGCGCCTCACCCATGGCCGCAGGGGGCGCGCAAACGACGGCTGCCGCGGCCGGACAACGCGCCGCACCCGGGCAGGCGGCCGCGAGCGCGGAACCCAAACGGGAGTAGCAGATG
>CAZXFI010000079.1:0-1259 GCA_964640225.1 uncultured archaeon | reverse complement strand
ACATGCTGGTGCGCGCGTTGCGCGTTTCCAGATCCTCCAGGTCCTGGATGGCGCTCTGGTAGATGGTCTCGTCCACGGCGGCGACCATCTGCTCGACCGCTGGATCGCGATCGAGCGCATCCGGATAGGCGTGCTCCCTCAACGCGGGTCGATACGGCCTCAGGGGCGTGACGGCGTGGATGCCTTCGAGCGAGAAGTCCTCGGGCAGGCTTGCGGCGCGGCGGATCAGGAGATAGTCCCCGCGGGAGAACACAACGCGGCCGAGCCGTGCCGCCTGCTCGCGGCCCGCCGGAGAGGCGATCCAGACGTTGACATAGCCGCTGCGCAGATCGGCGGCGCGCTCGAGCACCTCCCCCTGCGGCAGACCGGCCAGTTCGTGGTGATCGCACGCAACAATGGTGTAGTCCTTGCCGGCGTGAGCCACCGTTGCACGATCCATCCACGACTCCTCCGCAACATCGCGCACATTCTGCTCGATGAGCACGAGGCAGTCGTCGGCCGCGGCAGCGCCGGTCAATAACGAGACGAGGAACAGAAGCCTCAGCATGGGACCCCCTATGGCTCGGGACGTGGGGAAGTGTCGTCCTTTATTCTAGGGTACTTTCACCGAGGAGTCCATGTCGCCCAGCTTGGGCGTCGCGCAAATCACTGGCAGCGCCACAGAAGCGGGCGAACACGGGCGTAGCGGAACGCCAAAGAAACGCACCACCGATCGCATCCAACCAGGTCTCTAGGATCTCCAGAGGCCACGCGTGCGCGCAATCGCCAGGATATCCTGTCGCAAGACATCGCTCGTGCACGGCGGCTCGTAGGGCCGGTGTGGCTCGCCGTCGACGTAGATGCCGTCGGAGATGCCCCACGTCTCCAGCGTCGCCAGATCGGAGGTGTCGAACTCGCGGTACTCGACCACGTCGCCCAGCTCCTCCACCGCCTCCCTGGCGGTCACGCACTGGGAGCAGGCCCCCGTGCACCATCCGTGGAGGAAGACATAGACGGAAACCTTGTTCGGATCACCCTGCGGGCGGCGAAGGTGGTGGCGAAACCTGGGGCGTGTGGCGCCGGTGCGCCAAGGCTTCCAGACCAGGACCGCCAGGCCTTGTGTGTCGACCCGCTCATAGCCCATATGCTCGTAGAAGGACACCGGGTTCCAGTAGGGGAAATCCATGCCCCAGGCCGTCACGCCGGCGAAACCGGACTCGCGGGCGTCGTCCTCGATCGTCTCCAGGATGTGCCGACCGTAGCCGTTGCCCTGCTGATTC
>CAZXFI010000078.1:0-1259 GCA_964640225.1 uncultured archaeon | reverse complement strand
TCCTGTTTATCAATGTTCCATAGCTTTGTTCTGCAATGGACACCCCTGCAGAGTCACCCTGAACCGATATGTTGTTGTCTTCGAAGGAGTTATTGAGAGAGCCGGAATATATCGATAATGCATCAGACAATGAGCCCTTTGTTATTATTGTGTTCTTTATTAATGTGTTATGGCTGCTGTTATAGCTGAATCCAATGCCATGAGCACCTGTCCTATTGGTCATAATTGAACTTAGCTGCATCAGATTGCCAACACTTGAATATAGATGAATGCCTGTTCCCCGGCCTGATGCCGTGATTATATTATTGCCTGTGATATTTGAGTCATTGATCCCAGACATGTAAACCGCTTTACCTGAAGAGGTGTTGATGATATTGCTATTGACCGTGACATTGTTTGAGTCTGCTATGAAAAGGCCGTCTGTACTTATGTTGCTGCTGCTTAGCTGAAGGTCATCAGTGCAGGCAAATATCACCTGGCCGTACCCGGTGAAGTCTTTTTTGCTAAAGACAAGAGATGCTTTGTCATGGGTAAAGTTCAGAGGCAGTCCCTCTACAGTGTTGGTCTGAGGGATCGTGTTGTTGCATGAGCCTGAGCGCAGATATATTGCGTTCTCTTCAGGAGTTGTCAAGACATTGTCGTGGAACTGGTTGTAGTTTACTGAATCAAACAATGAGATCGCCCAACTTGTGTTCGACAGAATGGTGTTGTTGATTATCCTGTTGTTTGAGGGGCTGTTGCGCAAATATATACCGCCTGAGTATGACGTGGTTATGTTGTTGCCTGTGATGTTGTTATAATGATGCGAACCAGAAAGCACTATCCCTGCGCCCTCACCAAAACCTAAGTCAATTATAGTGTTGTTGGATATCAGGCTGTAATTACTGTTTTCGCCTTCAATCGAGATTCCTGATGCATCATTGCCCATGACAGTTATGTGATTATAAGATATATTGAGATCCAGGCCATTGATAACGACTATTCCGGAGCTGTAAGAACCTATCGTCAATATAGTATTGTTCTGGACCTCTGAGTAGTCTGATCCAGAAAGATATATGCCGTGCTTTTCAATGTCTGCGTCTACTGCCTCGTATATCATGCAGTCCCTGATCGTCGTGTGATCGAATCCTGTGCTGTTTACTGCGTAGCCAAGACTGCCTGAGGTAGAATAATTAATCTCATAGCCCTGACAGTCCAGGGTTATGTTCTCGGCCAATATCCTGAAGCATGTACCTAAACTTGATACATTGTCCTCCAGA
>CAZXFI010000077.1:0-1275 GCA_964640225.1 uncultured archaeon | reverse complement strand
CGCGAAAACATCGCTTGGTGGGGAGGAAACCCCGGTCATGTAGCCTATGTGACTGACTACATGGGAGGAGCCCCTAATATTTACGAAATGAACTGGTGCTGGACTTGTGAACGTCAGCGTCCTTCATATCTCTCTCAACCCCAAGGTTATATGTGGGCTCTCTACTACTAATACCTCCAATCACCTCTGATTGTGTATATAATTCTCATCAGGAGAGAGCATGATGAAGACTAAGCAAGGTTCTATGTGGTTGTTGATAGTTATTTTGTTGAGTGCCTGTACAGGACAGAGCACGGAAGCATTGAGGACCCAGAGCCCCTCTCCCCCCATATCCAGCCCAACATTATCTGTCTCGACGGCCACCCCGACATCCAGTCCAACATTTACACCGCCGCCCCCAACGGCAACGCCCACGCACGCGCCATCTCCTACCCCCGTCGCCGTCGCTCGTCTCTGTCCTCCCGCCTCATCAGAAGCGGAATGGGAGTGCCAGGATCTCGAAATTGCAATAAAATCGCAGTTTCCTGATGACATTAAGATAAGAAGACGCTATTCAATCACCGATCCGCCTATTGGCGCTCTCGACATAGATATCTGGCTGCCTTCCGATGCAGATCTTACAACGTGGCTGGAAAAGCAAAACGCTCCCAACCTATTCCCCGTGCAGGACCCGAATGGCACCGTGGGCGGACATCCCGCCATCTTTTGGGTCAAAGATTCCCGGCATTGTTCCTTCAATACGCTGGTTAGCGACGGCACGTATATCTACAAGGTGTACTACGTCATCATCTGCCATGAGGATGGGTTGCCGACGGTGCGTCAGATGCTGGACACCTTCCGTTTCTCTGGAGAGCCGGCGATCCCGGCGGACATCCCGGAAAACATCTGGCAGCAAGCGCTTGAGGTCTGCCAATAAGCCCAGGAATTCAACGCGCGGACCGGGTTGCTCGACTGATCCCTATCCGGCGATGTTTCTCCTCATCCCCAACGGACTTATTCCGTTGGGGATTTTTTTTGTGTACTTCCTTGACCTATGTTCGCTTCCTGTTACAATCCCCAAGTGTATGAGGACAGCGAAGATTCGTGTGTTGATCGTTGAGGATCACCCGGCGACCGCCGAGGGTCTGCGCGATTTATTTGAGCATCGCGATGACCTTGAGCCGGTCGGTGTGGCGGGCGACGGCGCCACCGGCTTGCAGATGGCTGAATCCCAGCGCCCCCACGTGGTGCTGCTCGACCTGGAACTGCCCGATCGCCCCGGCGCCTGCGTGGCGC
>CAZXFI010000076.1:0-1285 GCA_964640225.1 uncultured archaeon | reverse complement strand
TTGTCCAACGGCTACCACTAGATGTGGCCATTTCCGGCGAATTCCAAGAGAGCCGGTAGACATAAGTAAACAAAGGAGACAGGGATATGAAGAAGATACTTAAATGGATTGTCATAGGATTTGGAGCACTGTTGATACTGCTGATTGTGGGCTTGGTTTTCATTGTCCAAAGCAGCTCGAGGGAGCACAATCAACTTATCCAAGAGGAAAAGGCCGCGTATCCGCCGCCGGGCGTCATGGTGGACATAGACAATGATGGCAACGAGCAACATGTGTACAGCGAAGGTGAGGGGGAAGTGACGCTCGTTTTTCTTTCGGGGCTGGGCACCTGTTGCCCTGTGTTTGATTTTCAGACCCTTTACAGCCGCTTATCGGATGACTATCGCATTACCGTCGTAGAGCGACCCGGATATGGTTGGAGCGACATCACGTCAGATCCACGCGACATTGATACGCTCCTGAACGAGACGCGCACGGCGCTACAACTGGCCGGGGAAAGCCCACCCTATGTTTTGTTTGCCCACTCGATGGCTGGACTGGAGGCGATCTATTGGAGCGTCCGCTATCCTGATGAAGTTCTGGCCATTGTGGGGCTGGATGCGGTCACGCCCAACTTCGCCGCGCAATCCGAGCCACCTTCATTTTCGCCTGTGATTACTTTTTTATCCCGCACTGGCATGATGCGCTCCAGGCCTGATGTATGTCAGGATAATTTCCCGGCTATCCGCGAGGGGCACCTGACGGCGGAAGAAATCGAAAGCGCCTGCGCGCTCTTTTTCCGCCGCACGCATACGGACAACATGCAGGCAGAAGCGGACACGATTCAGACTAACGCTCAGATTGTTTCTGAGCGAGGGAAGCCCGATGTGTCACTCTACTTTTTTATCGCGGGTGGGAAAGGAGATGAAGGAGATGACGACTGGGAGGATCAGTTAATCGCTTACGTAGAGGCGGTTGGCGGCCAACATCTCACACTGGATGCCGGGCATTACATTCACCTCTTTGCACCGGAACAGATTGCGGAAGAGAGTCGGGCATTTATCGAAAGCGTGATCGATAACTGATCGGCACAGTCGGATACCGGAAATCGCAGTTTTGCTAAAGTAACCACGTGACCAACGAGCCCACACAGCAGGAGTTCGATCTTGGCGGGTTGGGTTCACGGCGTGTTCAACAGTCAGAAGCTAGGGGTTTGGGCTCTCATTTTTCCAACTATAACATGACCTTTGGCCGTGCTTTGGCAACCGCATAAGATGTGGCCATTTCCGGCGAATTCCAAGAGAGA
>CAZXFI010000075.1:0-1288 GCA_964640225.1 uncultured archaeon | reverse complement strand
TTCACGGATTGTTACGAAATCACGGAAGCCTACCTCAGCGGCGGCGTGACCCGCTGGTTCTGCAACGGCGTCGGCGTGGTTGCGACCAAGTACGATCACGGGGGAACCCGTTTTGGATTTGAAAAGACGCTGATCGATTATAGTCTGTCTTCACCATAACACGTAGCCGCTATTTCGAATCGCGCACCGGGACTCACCGTCGCTGAAGCGGTGCGTGCGGTGGCGCGAGGCGAGTCGTGGTACAGCCCCCAGGTGCAGAGCGAGGTCAGCGCCTGGCTGGAAGGCGACGCCGGTCTGCCGCCGGAACTCACCGCGCTGACGGAGCGCGAGCGGGAGGTACTGCGCCACGTGGCCCAGGGCGCGAGCAACCAAGAGATCGCGGCGGCGTTGGGCATCAGCATCCACACGGTAGCGCGGCACGTCAGCAATCTCCTGGAGAAGATGGACTGCAAGAGCCGCGTCGAGGCGGCGGTGCGGGCGGTAAAAGCGGGCTGGGAGGCCTGGATATAGCAAGAACTTGTTATATCCAGGGCGAAAAATAACAAGAAATTGCTATTTACAGGCGCCTCCTGATCTGGTAGGATGACATGTGGCGTCGGGTGGACCGGTGCAGGTCAAACTACTCAATCAAAAGGAGGTTGCGTTATGAACGGCCGAGGATTGAAACTGAAGTGGTTGTCTATGGGATTGATCATCACGATGTTGTTACCTTTGCTCACGATGGCACAGCCGGTGAGTGCAAGTTCATCTTCGCCACCCGATTTTGATCTTGAACATCGAGTGTACCAAAAACTATTCGATCAATAAGATCTTGTGGGTACGGCGGAAGTCTGTGAAAATTGTCAGATCTCAAATGTAACCATCGAATCAATTACACCTACGGCAAAAATAGGTTACTTTACTGATGATAAGGGAAGAAGGCACGTGATCGCGCTGCGATTCAAACAAGTTGCAGGAGAGCAACGTATCTATTTTGCATTTCTTGAAACCAATGAGGACATCGCCTTATTTGAAAAATGGGCGGGGTTCTTTTGGATTTCGCCGGATACCCCCACATCTAGGGTGGTATAATCAGTGAAAAAACGGGGGTGCTCAATGCTCAACTTACAGGGACACAAGTCAAACGATATGAACTCGCTGCCACTGGATATTCCTAACGTCGCAGTGGTCGGGGTGCAACAGAATCACCTGGGTGATTATATCATCACGGTTGAGAGTACCCTAGTTGGCACCCGGTGTCAACACTGTGGGCGCAAACTCACTAAACTTCACGGTCACGGTCGCTGGA
>CAZXFI010000074.1:0-1291 GCA_964640225.1 uncultured archaeon | reverse complement strand
GTCGTCAGATCTTTGTACTGGGCACTAAGCTTGATGAGATCAAATATATATTTTCACTGCTGTCCGGTTAACTAATCAATGAAATCAGATAGATACATAATTGCTACCGGTCCAACTTGTAATTTTCGCAAAAACTTTACTTCTATCAAATCCTCGATAGCAATTATGTTGACTTAAATTCAAATTCATTATTAAACAAATAATTTCAACTGGATATGCCCGGTGTTTTCCTTCTTATTCGTCTTCCGGTTATTAAGCTGGAAGACCGAAACGAGAGGCTTCCGCTCGAAAAGGTTCACCTCCAAAAAGTGTAATAGCTGAGAAAGGTTATTTTCGAGGTGAAATCTCTCTTTCATGATCGCCAAAACTAGATAAACAATCATCGAAATCCATATTTGAGTCTTGACCGCATTGGCGGAAGTCCCGTAAAAACTTTTTACCATGAGATTTTGTTTGATCCATTTGAAGAAAAGTTCGATCTCCCATCTGGCTTTGTACAAGGCTGCGATAGTTTCGGCGGAAAGTGAAAAATTGTTCGTTAGAAACACAAGAGTGCGGTTTTGGTCCTCGTCCCGGAATGTGATCCGCCTGATGCGTTTTGGATACTTCTCCTTGGTTTGTTTGCTGAACAACAAAATGTCCTGATCACTCCGAAGACCCAGGGATTTGTTAACTGGACGGGATATGACTCGTGTCCATTTGATTGAAGTTTTTAAACGAGTAACAAAGTAAGCATCGGTTTGCTCGATGGACCACAGCCATGCGAAATCAACATACGCACGGTCGACCACATAGATCCCTTGCGGCTCGATTCGAATTTGTGGAGCGGCTTTAACATCGTGGACCTTTCCATCCGTAATGTACAGAAAAACCGGAATATTGCCGCGTAGATCGATCATGGTATGCAATTTTATGGCGCCTTTGGTGGCGCGAAATTTTGCCCATGGAAAAAGAGACAGAGTTAAATCGATGGTAGAGGCGTCCAGTGCATACACAGCGTTATCGACTTCCATTGCCAGTGGTGTATTGGCGTAGGCGCGTCGGGCTCTCAGCATAAGCGATTTGGCGAATTCCTCATAGATGCGATAATCCCGCCGTTGATTGGCGTCGGCCAACGTGGATCTTGGACATTGCTTAATGCCGATATGGTAAAGCTTGCTATCGTGAGCATTCAGCGCGATGTCGATATCTCGGAGGCTGTCTTCTTGCCGGACATGTGCGAAAATCATGCATGCCAGTTGGTTCCAACATTTAAATTCTTTAGTGCGATGATCTCCCCGGTATTTATTAA
>CAZXFI010000073.1:0-1296 GCA_964640225.1 uncultured archaeon | reverse complement strand
GCCAGAAGGCCGCCACGTCATCGGGGGCGGCCCCGGGCAGGCCGCGGGATCTCAGAGGAACCACCTCGAAGCTCTGCGGGGTCCCCAGATCGGTCACCACGCCGTCCACGCGCTTGGCCAGATGCACCGAACAGGTCCCGGGCGCGACGAGAAAGCCCTTCTCGGGCTCGTCCCATGGATCGTCGCTGGCCGGCTTCCACGCCGTGGGCGCGGGGTAGCGCAGATCCCACGCGATCCGGTGGAAACCGGCATCCACCGGCCCCGTCAGCCGCCGCACGACATCCCCGTTGGCGTCTCTCACCGTCAGCAGGATGGCTGGATCCTCCTCCAGCTCTTCCTTGCGGATCGTCTCCCAGCCGGGATAGGGCGTGTCGCCCTGCTCCTTCTCGATCTCCTTCTCCCGCTCGCGGCGCGCCTCCTTGCGGGTCTGAAGCCCTTCACTCAGGTAGTAGGTGAAGACGGCGCCGAACGGGGGGTTGGGCGCGGTGAAGAACGCGGCGCCCTGGCTGGCCTTCTCATCCCCGCCCAGGGGCCGACGCTCGAAGTACCACCATGCCCGCCTCACCGGGAAGAGGGCCACCTCCTCTTCCAGAAGCGTCTCCGAGACCGTGCGCAGGGGCGAGTAGTCATCCAGCACGAAGAAGCCCCGGCCGAAGGAAGCTCCGACCAGATCGTTCTCCCGCCGCTGAATGGCGAGGTCCCGAAAGGAGATGGTGGGAACGCCGCCGGTGAGCTCGATCCACGTGCGGCCGCCATCCACGGTGAAGAAGAGGCCGAGTTCGGTGCCCGCGAAGAGCAGCTCGGGATCGATGTGGTCCTGCACGATCCGCCAGACGACGTGCCGATCGGGCAGATCGCCCGCAATCGACGTCCAGCTCCTACCGCGATCGGTGCTCTTGTAGATGTAGGGGCTGAAGTCGCCGGTCTTGTGCTGGTCGACCACGACGTAGACGGTGTTGACGTCGTGGAGATCGGCCTTGATGTCGTTGACGAAGAATCGCTCGGGCACGTCGGGCAAGTCGTCGGCGGTTCTCCAGGTGGCGCCGCCGTCTTCGCTGACCTGGATCAGACCGTCATCGGTGCCCGCATAGAGGAGGTCTTCGTCCAACGGCGATTCGGCCAGCGAGGTGATCGTGCCGTACTTCGACATGGCCACGAAATCCCACACGGCGTCGAAGCTCCACACCCGCCCCATCATGGGCAGCGTGAGCCGATCCTCGCCGCGGGTCAGGTCGCCCGAGACGGGACGCCAGCGATCGCCGCGACCATGCCTGGATCCACATGGCAGTCGGCGCA
>CAZXFI010000072.1:0-1299 GCA_964640225.1 uncultured archaeon | reverse complement strand
TGTTGTTGTTTTCATTTTCAATTTTCCAACGGGCACGACCATCGACCACGATCTGTTTGACAACGTCTTTGGAGATTTCGAAGTCCGTTACAAATGCATTTTTGTACAACCGTCTCCCCGTAGCTGAAGTGACTGTCAGTTCGCACCAGTTCACTTCCAACGCATCTTCGCCATCACGCAAAGGGACCTGGTTTACGAACCGATAGGTATAGATATGATGGGACTTACCTGTCCATGTTTTTTCCACCAGCGTTTCAACGGCATCCATTGCTTGCAGTTCGTCGACCCATTGATAAAGCGTTTTGTGCGAATCGGGTTTGCAGACGAGGATAAAGTGGAGGTTATTTTCTAATATCAATGTGCAGATCGGCTGTCGACAATACAGATCATCGCCTAAAATGGTAATTCCAAGGTCCCCGTATACCGGTGCATACTGTGTTATCCAGCGTTTGGCTGCGGCATTTTCACAGTCCTGTTTATTGTGTCCGTCCTGAGGTGCAATAAACTCCGGGGGCAAAGAGATGACCTTACTTTGGCCGGGAACGACGAAAACGGGTGTAATGGCAGAATGGGAATAGGTTGTGGTTCCATTTTTATGTTCTTTACTGCTGCAATTTTGGCAATGAATCTTGTTGGAAGAAAAAAACTGGGTCCCATCCAGTGCACACAATAAATTATTGTCGTATGAACGAAATGCATCCAGGGGACCGGAGTCCCTTATCTCATTGAAAATATAATGGAAGACCGGATACACATTGGACGGTTTAACCTCATCCATCAGATCTCGGATATGGTTGTCACAGGGGATTTGGTCCATATTGAAGAGGGTTTGAGCATTGCTGATGCCTTTCTTCTTCAACATATTTTTTTGAAATGAGAGGAAAGAAGGACATTGGGTAAAGAAAACAGAAAATGCACCCAAAGCGGCATCTTCAATGCTGTATTGGCAGTTTGAGCCTGTGCGTTTATCAGGAAAGTCAGCCATTGTGGAGCGAAGATAGCTGACCATACTATCGAAACTGAGTGGTTGAGGCTTGTTCTTTTGTGGTTTTACTGGTGGCATATCCGTTTACGAATAATAGAGGGTTCACTTACCCAGTATCTATTATCACCAACGGAGGCCAAAGTCCAGAAAAATCTTTATGTGTAATAACAGCAGGTTAGGCCAAAACAGAAAGAAACGGACAAAAATTTCCCGCAATCTCAAAAAGGCCTCAGGCCAAAATTAGAATTGCTGTGAAGGCAAAATACCCATCAATCCCCCAATTCGTCCATTATAAAAGGTTTACGACTTTTGCA
>CAZXFI010000071.1:0-1301 GCA_964640225.1 uncultured archaeon | reverse complement strand
CGTCGTTGAGCGACAGCAGCCGGTTGTAGATGTAGAAGGCGGTGTCCTCCATGCCTTTGGCCATCACGGGCCCTGTGTACTGTTGAAAGCGCATGGCAAATCGTGTCGCGGCACGGCGCACGTCGCCGGGCGTCCCGTCGGAGAAGTCGAGCAACAGGATGCGGGCGATGAAGTCGTAGATGCTCACGTCGGTGGCCTGCGAGAGGGAGCGGGCCCTGGCGATGGCGCCCTCCACACACTGCCGGTCCTCGGCGCTGACCCCATCGGGCGAGACGTAGGTCCGGTAGACAGGGAAGCAGGCCACGACCTCGCCCAGGGAGTCCTTGAGGCGGGTGAGTGTGAAGTCGCGGGTATGGCGGTCGGCCTCGGCGATCCGCGCCAATTCGGTGGCCAGCACGTTCAACTCGCCCGCCATCGGGCCCTGCATGATCAGCTTCTTGCAGCGGTGCAGCAGCTCGGTGAAGTCCGTCTTCCGCCCCACGAAGCGGTTGTAGACGCGCTCGATATCCCGCTCGGCGTCGGTGTTCAGCAGCACGCCCAGGTTGTCGCGGGCGACATCGTAACCGGTCGTTCCGTGAACCGGCCACTCGGTGGGAAGCTGCTCGTCGCCCACGAGGATCTTCTCCAGCACCAGGTAAATGCTGCATGCATCGGGGTCTTCCCCCGGGCGGCCGGCGCCGACGCCGCGCCGTTCCTGCGCGGCCCGCGCCGCGGTCTGCAGTCGGCGGCAGTAGCCCAGGGGATCGCGCAACCCGTCGGGGTGATCGATGCGCAGCCCCTGAATCTGCCCGCGCCCGATGAGCTCCAGGACGAGCCGGTGCGTGGCATCGAAGACCTCGTCGTTCTCCATGCTCAGGCCGGCCAGATCGTTGATATCGAAGAAGCGCCGGTAGTTGATCTCGTCCGACGCCACACGCCAGAAGGCCAGCCGGTAGGCCTGCCGGGCCAGCAACCGATCGAGGACATCGAAGCTGCGCGCATCGCCCTGCGCGCCGTTGAAGTCCTGCACGTTCTCCTGCACGAATCGCCCGATGGCCTCGTGCTCCGTGCAGAGGCGCGCCAGATGCCGTTTGTGCACCTCCTGATCGCGCAGCCGGGTCGACACGCGGGCGGGAGCGGTTTCGTGGCGCGAGGGTAGATTCGCCAGCGCGTCGGCCAGCGTCTGGATCTCGTGCAGCACCGGGTCCTTCTCACCGAGCTCTTTGCTCAGCCTCTGCACGCCGTGGGTCAACAAGATGGGATAGGTGCCCGGATCGATCGGGAACCGATGCTCGTGATAGGCCAGGGTGAGCACGCCGCGA
>CAZXFI010000070.1:0-1304 GCA_964640225.1 uncultured archaeon | reverse complement strand
AACCTTGCGGTTGAATATCTATCAAAGAATGACAGTACCAATGCTATCTCGGTATTGGATTCAATACCTGACAAGTTTATCTTAACTACACTACAATCATCAAATCATGATGTATATGAAGATTATTTTGATCTTGTCATTAGTCTTACATCAGAGGGAAAAACTATCTACCAGTCTGATTCTGTAAAAATAGCTCAGCTTTATACACTTTTTGATGAATCAACAGGTAAAATTAACTCCCTGATCAGAAATCTGTTAATTGCTGTTGATTCATTAACTTATGACGAGCCCTATTATTACCCTGACATATTTAAATCAACTCAGACTTATGAAGATCATTCAAGAAGCCTTGAAAAGAATGAACTTAAATATCTTAAGGTATTTCCAAATCCGGCAAATAGTTATATAATTATTAATTATTTATATTTTACCGAAAAACCCGGTCATATATATATTACGGACTTATCTGGAAAACTAATTGAATCGTTTTACTTTTCCCATGGCCCTGATCAGAAGATATTTGATATGCGATCAATGAAATCAGGTATATACATTGCTACATTAATAATAAATAAAACATATGTTGAAACTATTAAGTTTACATTAATTAATTAAGTATAAAAATAATAAAACAAAACACATGATAAAAATACTATTAGTTATTTTTTTCTCAACAATAACTCAAATAGCTTCTTCGCAGCGATGGGAACATATATATGGTACTAATGGTAAGAATGAAGCACCTAGTGATATATTAATGAGTTATGATGAAGCTTATTTGTTAAGTTGTAATTATGAGTCACCTCAAGGTATCTGGTTATTTAAGACAGATGTTAATGGTAATTTATTATGGGAAAAGTTATTAAAATGGAGTAATACTACAGTATTTAATGGTAAAATAAATCAAGCTAGTAACGGAAATGTGGTAATTGCTGGAAATATAAATAATGAGGAATATGGTTCCTGGCCAATGATGATAAAGCTTGATTCATGTGGAGAGAAAGTATGGTGTAGAGTATTTCCTAAGTATAATTATGAATATGGTTATTACATTGATGTACTGGCATTGAAAAATGGAGATTATTTGGCTATGGCAGAATTTGAAGCAGAATATTATTGGGATAAACTATTTCTTGATTACGTGGATAGAAATGGAAATTTATTATGGCGTAAGGCATATGCAAAAATGGAGAATTATCCAGTAGTTGAGCAATTTGGAAGTAGTTTACAAATATTTGATAATGAAATACTTATAAGTGGTTATTGTTATTATGATTATCCTGGTCCGCCAACACATTTCTATA
>CAZXFI010000069.1:0-1344 GCA_964640225.1 uncultured archaeon | reverse complement strand
ATCCTGAAGTAATTTTAGCAGATGAGCCAACAGGAAATTTAGATAGTAAAACAGGTAAGTTTGTTATGGGATTTTTAGAAAAAATGAATAAAAAAGAAGGCAAAACAGTTGTTCTTATTACGCATGATATTGAGTTAGTTAGTTATGCAAAAAGAATTATTCATATTTTAGACGGGAAAATTGAAAAAGAGGTAAAAAATGGGAAGAGGTAAATGGACTTTTTGTCCATCTTGTTTAAAAATAAAATCAAATTGATAAGTAAAATGAAAAGAGAAAATAAATTTAAATTACAATATTCTTGGTTATTTTTATTAATTGGAATTTTTTTAATTAGTTCTGTATCTGCAGTTTGCGAATTAGATATTAGTTTAGTAAATCAAGAGCCATATCCTGCTATTCCAGGAGATTATGTTGATGTTGTATTTCAAATGGATGGAATTCAGAATTCAGATTGTGAAGGGGCTTGGCTTGAATTAATCCATTCTTATCCTTTTTCTTTAGATGAAAATGATACCTTAAGAACTTTAAAAGGAAGCACATGGACTTCAAATTATAAAAATGAATGGATGGTTGCTTATAAGTTAAGGGTGGACAAAGATGCCTTTGATGGAACTTCTGAAATAGAAATCCATTATGCTCCAGGAACATGGAATTCCGGTACTCATATTACCGAAAGATTCAATATATCTATAGAAGATTCTAGAACTGATTTTGACGTAGTAATTCAAGAAATATCAGACTCAGAAGTTTCAATTGCGATAGCAAACACAGGAAAATACGCTGCTAATTCTGTTGTTGTCAGAATTCCCGAACAAGAAGGATTTAAAGCAACAGGAACAAATGGGCAGATGGTTGGAAATTTGGATGCGGGTGATTATAGTATTGTGGGTTTTAGCTTGACTCCATTGACGCAGGGAGATCCTCAGAAAAAAAAGCTTCAATATGAGGTTCATTATACAGATTCCAACGGAGAAAGAAGAATTGATACTAGGGAGACTCCACTAAAAATGAGCAGTGAAGGAAGTGATATTTCAGATTCTAAAAAAGGAATGAAATCACAAGAAGAAACTTCCGGAATTAATTGGGCTTTATGGGGAATTTTTGGGATTATAATCGTTGTAGGTTCTGTGGTGTATGGGATATATCTAAAAACCAAAAATAAGTCTAATAATTCTTCTAAGGTAGTTCCTAACTGGATGAAGAATGCCAAAGATAAAAAATAGGTTTGAATTAAAATGAGATTAAAAAAATCATTCCAATTAGCTTTGAACATCCTATTGCATAGCAGGCTTAGAAGCTGGCTTACGATTATTGGAATTGTGATTGGTATTGCTGCTGTTGTTT
>CAZXFI010000068.1:0-1351 GCA_964640225.1 uncultured archaeon | reverse complement strand
AAGAATTTAGATTTTTTGTCATAGAATTCTTTATTTAGTTTTAGCATTAAATCTGCTTTCTCAATGAATGGTTTTTGTTCTGAAAGAGAGATATTTTTGATAGGTATTTTTTTCCAATCATCGGGATAAGTATCTATTGCCCCTTTACTATTATATTTAATGAAATATCTCATTAATGTGGAGTTTATCAAAGACAAAAGATATTCTAATTCATAATTTTCAGAAATTTCCTCTAGTTCTACTCTATTTTTTCCTATATTTTTGAAATATTTACTAATACTTTTATTCTCAACACCTTTGAGGTCTTTAACCAAAATCCCCATGATAATTGTGTTGTCACATATTTCCCCATCAGTAGATAATGATGCAATTCTTTTTTGTCTTGACATTAAAAGTTTTTTAGGAGGGTATAATTCTGGGAAGGTAGGTCTTACTAACCTAGCAGGAGATCTTTCTGTCCCCCATTCAACAAATAATTTTCTCGTGATAACATAACGCTCTAAAAATTTACCTTCAGTATAAGATTTATTATTTATTTCAGTTCTTTTTTCAGATAATAAATCATCTTTTTTGAATTTTCCTTTTTTATCATGTTTATCACTATTCAATCTCAATCCATAACTTACTAAACAAATATTATCTAAGTTTATACATCCCTCAAATTTTAAATTGATTTTAGACTGGTCAAACAGATATTTTTCTTTTCCATCAAGACTATCTAATTTTTTAATAGTAGTAATATCTGGTGTGTGTGCAAATCTTAAACATTTTTTAGAAGATTTTTGTTTCTTAATAAAAATAATTTTACTTTTTACACCAACATTTTCAAAAACATAAATATCTGGAAAAAAATCTATTTGATACATATGATAATTCGAATCTATCCAATTTACTAGTTTTGATGTATATTCTGCTTTTCCAATAGTGTCTGGAATAATCATAGAAAAATTTCCATTTTCTTTCATTAAATTTATTCCTTTCTCTATAAATGGCACATATAAATCCCACATCTTATATGTTGTTTCATATTTTTTATCGATATACTTTCTGCTTACAACATCTTCATAATCTCTAGCCTTTACATACGGCGGATTCCCAATCACAACATCAAATTTGAATGGGAACCCTTTATCCCAATCAAAAGCCAAATCTCCTGCAATTTCTGAATCATTAATTAAACTATTTCCTCTTTTGATGTTATTTGATAAATCTGTTAGCTTTCTATTCTTTCGAGCCATCTTCAAGAACAGACTTAATTTTGTTATCTCAACAGATTCTTCGTTAATATCTACTCCGTGAATACTATTCTCTATTATTTCTCTTGCTTCTGCCTCTTCATTCCATTTTTCTA
>CAZXFI010000067.1:0-1359 GCA_964640225.1 uncultured archaeon | reverse complement strand
ATGTTTTCTCCATGATTTTCATCCGGGCGTCGGCAGAGGATTTCAACGGTATCCCGCTTATCGGGCTTCGGGAACCCGTAATTGAGGGCGCAGACCGTGCGCTGAAGCGAGCTTTCGATCTGATCACTGGCGGATTGGTCTTGCTGCTCAGCGCGCCTTTGATGGGCCTGATTGCCATCGCTATCAAGGTGGATTCACCTGGCCCTGTCTTTTTCCGTCAGGAGCGGGTTGGAGAAGATGGCAAACTGTTCCAGATGCTCAAGTTTCGCACTATGGTGTTAGGAGCGGAAGATGCGGAGCAGACGATGGTGCAGGAAACCGACTCTGGCCCCCCGGTTTTTGACAAACGCCCGGATGATCCACGCATTACCCGTGTGGGGCGTTTCCTCAGGCGTTGGAGTTTGGATGAATTGCCTCAACTGATCAACGTGCTAAAAGGTGAGATGAGTCTGGTTGGGCCGCGTCCAGAACTGCCGTGGCTCGTTGAAGATTATGAGCTCTGGCAATGTAAGCGCTTTGCTGTTCCTCAAGGCATGACGGGTTGGTGGCAAGTTAATGGGAGGAGTCAGCGCGCTGCACATGCCTTACGTGTAAAGGATGATCTCTATTATATTCGTAATTGGTCAATTTGGTTGGACATTAAGATTCTCTGGATGACGGTTGGAGCGATTATCCGTGGCGAAGGTGCCTATTGACTAGTTTCAATAAAAAACATCTTAGTCGAATTCTTTATATTATCTCTGGCCTAATCTTAGGCGGAGTGACGCTCTATTTATCCTTCCGAGAGGTCGAATGGGATACTTTGTTCGGAGTATTTGAGTACACTCAATGGTTCTGGCTCACTCTCGCTATACTGTCTTCTCTCATCGTTGCCTCCCTAAAAGCAGGCCGCTGGCATCGTTTGCTCTTACCCCACCTTCACGAAGTTAGCTGGCTCTTGACTTTTTCCCTTCTCATTTTGTCGCAAACACTTAACCTACTGGTTCCCGTTCGTGGTGCTGGCGAGACATTGCGTGTTGGCTTGTTAGCAAAAAAGACCCGTAGTAATGCTTTGCAGATCGGCGGGACCCTTATTCTAGAGAAATTACTTGATTTGCTATCCTTAGTGTTGCTAGCTTTCGTAATTTCACCTCTCATCATCGAACTGTTTGAACCTACTATTATGAAACGTTTGATTATTATGTTGGGTATCGTCGGGCTTGGCTTGTTTGTCGTGCTTTGGTTTCGCGGTAAAGTATTGGACAGGCAAGAACATCGGACCGTTTTATCATATTTACTGAGTAATCTGATGGATGGATTTGAGGCGCTGAAAACTCAGAAATTGGCTTGGGAGATTTTGGGCTGGACGGCTGCTATCAG
>CAZXFI010000066.1:0-1377 GCA_964640225.1 uncultured archaeon | reverse complement strand
TCGGCGCTCGTGCCCAGCGTGCAGGTCACCATCGCCTGGGTCTCGCCACGCGTGAAGACGGCCGATCCATGGGCGTTGGGCAGCCAGCCGATCCGGCCGGAGATCGGGCGCACGTCCCGCGGTCCTCGGCCATCGAGCCGGCGACCGTCCAGCGCCCGCTTGCGGATCTCGTCGCGCAGCACTTGCTCGGCAATCTCGCGGGGCCCCGGACCCGGGTCCACTTCGGCCGACGGGGCGCCGTCGGCGGCGGTCGCCGCGGGGCTCGATGATCCGCCGGCTGCGCCCGCCTCGGTCTGCGACGCCACCTCGTCCAGGAGGGCCTCGATCCGCGCCCGGCGGTCGGCCTTCTCCATGGCCCCGAAGATCGTCCCGACCTTGGGCCCCAAGATCGCGCCGACCTGTCGCCGCAGCTCGGGAGCGCTCACGGGCGGGCGGAAGGCCCGCTTGGGCTTGCCGACGCGTTCGCGCAGCTCCTCCTGCAGGGCCAGCAGCGGCTCGGCCCCGTGAAGGGCCGCGTCCAGGGCGTCGACCAGAACCGCATCGGGCACCTCGTGGGCGCTGCCCTCGACCATGACCAGCCCGCCGCGACTGACCGAGACCAGCAGGTCCAGGTCTGCGCGTCGGCGATCCTCCCGCCCCGCGAACAGGCGCAGCTCGCCGTCGATCCGCGAAACACGCAGGCCGGCCATCGGTTGCCCCCAGGGAACGTCGGAGAGCGTGAGCGCGGCCGATGCCCCGGTGATCGCCAGCACCGCGGCGTCGCCGTCCGGGTCGTGGCTCAGCGCGGTGGCCAGGAGTTGCGTATCACCCCGAAACCCCTCGGGGAAGAAGGGGCGGATGCTGCGATCGATCAGGCGGGAGGTCAGGGTCTCCTCGTCGGTGGGTCGGGTCTCCCGCCTCAGAAAGCCCCCGGGGATGCGCCCCGCACCGGCCAGCTTCTCCCGGTAGTGGACGGTCAGGGGAAAGAAGCCCTGGGAACCGGTCGGCTCGGCGCCCGCCACCACGGTCACGAGAACCACATCGCGGCCCCGGCTCAAGAGCGCGGCGCCCCCGGCCTGACGGGCGATCCAGCCCCCTTCGACGACCAGATCCCGTCCCCCGAGGCGCACCGTCCGCTGCCAGGTCCCCTGCTCCCCTTGCATGCTCACCCTTCCTCTCTCTCGGAACGGTCGGGCCGCCCCCTCATCTGGATCCTGTCTCGGCCGGCGGACCCGCGATGGTACCTCCGGCCCCGGAGCGCCACAAGCCGCCGCAATCCGCCGGTCCCGATCCTAACACGATTCGAAGGTTGACCCGCGCGCGGCGCCTGGGATAAGCTCCTCCCTTGTATTTCTTTGAAACGGTGTCAAACCCGTCCGTTGGATGGGCGTCGAAGTG
>CAZXFI010000065.1:0-1378 GCA_964640225.1 uncultured archaeon | reverse complement strand
CATGCACGCGACCTGGCCTTGGCTGGCTCGGGTGGGTGATAGAATCGCCCGAATTCCGCGACCGATTTCTGGCGTGAGCGACGTCCTAGTGCCCAGTCACGCCTAAAGGTTCGAGATAAATATGCCGATGAAACCTTCAGGAACCAACCTGGAGGAATGCTATGGCTAATAAGAAGTACATTGTACGGCTGTCGGAGGAAGAACGCGAGTGCTTGAAGGAGGTAGTGAACAAACTGAAGGGCACATCGCAGAAAGTGAAACGGGCAAACATGCTGCTCAAAGCCGATGCCGATGGACCCAACTGGACGGATGCCAAGATCGCAGAGGCCTTTTCTTGTCGCACACGCACCATTGAGAAGCTGCGAGAGCGGTTGGTGACGAAGGGCTTTGACGCTGCGCTGAATCGAAAGAAGCGTCTGACGCCGCCAACGGAAAAGCTTTTGGACGGGAAGCAGGAAGCCAAGCTTATCGCACTGCGGTTGAGCGCACCGCCACCAGGTTTCTCTAAATGGACGCTGCGGTTGCTGGCTGATCAAGTGGTGGAATTGGAAATCGCCGATACGATCAGCCATGAGACAGTTCGCCGAGTTTTAAAAAAAACGGAATGACCAGACGGAAAGTGCAGTACTGGGTAATACCGCCTGACGCTGACGCCGAATTCGCCGCTTGCATGGAGGATGTGCTGGATGTCTATAGCCAGCCCTACGACGCAAGATTCCCAGTCCTTTGCATGGACGAACAGCCGGTACAGTTGACCAAGGAAACGCGCGATCCGATCCCTGCCACCAAGGCCCACCCCACGCGCATCGACTATGAGTATGAACGCGCTGGCACTGCCAGCATCTTCATGTTCGCCGAACCGTTGTCCGCTTGGCGCAAGGTCCATGCGCGTGCGCGCCGGACCAAAGTTGACTGGGCTGTGGAGATGCGCGAGTTGCTGGAAACACGCTACGCAGACGCCGAGAAGGTCATTCTCGTCTGTGATAATCTCAACACCCATACACGCGGGGCGTTCTACGAGGCATTCGATGCAGACATCGCACGCCAATTGGTGAAGCGAATCGAATTCCATTACACGCCGAAACATGGCAGTTGGCTAAACATTGCCGAGAATGAACTGAGTTCAATGACCAGGCAGTGCCTGGACGACTCTCGCATCGAAAACATCACCCTGCTCAACGATTCAACCGCGGCCTGGGCAGACTACTCCAACGACAAACAACGGGGCGTCGATTGGCAGTTCACCATCAATGAAGCTCGCACAAAGCTGAAGTCCTTATACCCGAATCTTGAGTCGTGACAGAGCAGTAGGCAATAGTTAACCTCCACTCAAGAGCGCCGTAATCAGCACGTGAAGCATGATGCAAAAACACCTTGT
>CAZXFI010000064.1:0-1379 GCA_964640225.1 uncultured archaeon | reverse complement strand
GGCGTTGGTTGCGCCGGGTCATAGCCGGGCGGGACGTGGACGAGGTACGACCGCTCGCGCCCGGCGTGGGTTAGCGCGCGGGTTGTGTCGCCGGGTGACAGGGACGCCGGCGCGCGTGCGACCCGCCGCTCCGCCAGTCGCCCGCAACCAGGCAGTGACAACAAACAAAGCAAACCCAATAAAAACAAGTGTTGTTTCATCCAAACCTTCTTGAAATCCTGAAACAGAACCGTCCAGCATCAACGGCGGTGTGCAGCGCCGTCCGCTGCAGGCGGCTGTTGCTAGACGGCGCTTTGTCCCACATCCTTCTCAAAGATCAACGTGTAGTAGAAGAAGTTGCCTATCTTGTTCTTCAATCGAAAACTGGCAGCGTTTGCCTTACGGATGAGCGTCTGGGCGTGCGGATAATCGGGATCAAAAAGAAGTTCGCTGAAGACCAGCGCACCAGATGGCGATAACACCCGATAAAACTCCTTCATAGCCTTCTCCGGAGCAGGGATTTCACCGATAACCGCAATCATATAAATCACATCGAAAGTCTCATCTTCAAAGGCAAGATCGTACACGTTAGCTACCCGTGCTTCAATATTCTTAATCCCTTCTGCTTGAGCTCTGCACTTAACCCGCGCGATCATGTTCGGTTCAATGTCAATGGCAACAACGCTGCCTTGGTCTCCCACGCGCCGGGCGGTCGCCGCCGTGTAAACGCCATTTCCAGGGCCAATCTCGAGGACGGTCATCCCCGGCTTGATCCCATGCCTGATAGCCGTTTTGTCTGGCGGCTGAATTTTGCGTCGCAACGGATTGTCAATGATGTCGGCAAGGAACTCCGGCATGGGGAATTTATAGAAGTGGCGCACAATTCTCACTAGCGTGTGTAGGAGAAGTGCGCAGACCGGTAGACCAAGAATGCTATAAATCAGGACTCGCAGCATTGCGGCTACTCCTTACTCGAACCAGGTTAGCAGGTTGGCAGCTCATACTTTGAATACTATCGGCGCGTACCAGATAACCAACCAGACGATGCCTGCGCCGCAAGCGACCAGCCAGCTCGTCCAGGTGAGGGGCCGCGTCAGCAGGGCGATGCGCGCTGCTACAAAGACAACATAAACCGTCACAAAGACGATGAACTCCACATCGGCGACCCACACCGGCTTGATCTGGCCCTCGACCCGGCCCTTGACGCCCTGCAAGATTTTGCGCACCGCGATGTGGTCGGCGAGATCAACGAAAAGCGCCATCACAACGGAAACGGGGCCAGTGAGCTGATAGCGCAAACGCACCCGGCTGACCAGGCGGGTCTGGCCGTCATCACCGGGATACAAAGCCCAGACGATCCCGCCGGGCGCGCTATCCCCTTTACCTGCCCCAATCAGGTA
>CAZXFI010000063.1:0-1381 GCA_964640225.1 uncultured archaeon | reverse complement strand
TCAACCTCTGGGCCGCGCGGGCGGGATTCCGCACCTATGCGCAGAGCCGCCTCTACCTGCCGGTCTACGACGAGGGCACGCGGCTGATCGACGTGCCCGACGGCAATCCGGTGGCCAAGGACTTTCGCAGCCTGCAGGTCAAGGGCGTCCTCGACCTGATCCAGCCGCTGCCGTGGATCCCGCTGGGCGGCGGGGAGCTGACGTTTCGTTCCGAGGCCTATCAGCTCAACTCCTGGACGCCGGCCACGTACGATCCCGACATCGAGCTGCGGTCGAACAAGTTCTACACATCCCTGCGGATGATCATCGACAAGCCGCTCTTCACCATCAACAGCCTCGAGCTGGGATTGCGCCGCGCGCAGCTCACCTACCAGCGGCAGACCCGCGTCTACAAGCGGTCGGAGCTGGACCTGATCTATCAGGTCACGCAGAGCTTCTACCAGCTCTACCGCAGCACCGAGGAGGCGAAGATCAGCCGCGATCAGCTCGAGCGCCAGGAAGCCATTTTCCGGACGACCGAGGCCAAGTTCCGCGCCGGTCTCATCGCGGAGGTCGACGCCATGCAAGCCGAGGTGGAGGTCATCCAGAGCCGCAACGAGGTGGAGCAGTCCGCGGGCGCGTTGCAGGAGCTGGCCGGAGCGCTGAAGCAGCTCATCGGTCTGCCGCAAGACGTTGCGGTGCGCGTCTTCGACGAGATGGCGACCCAGCCGCTGGACGTGGATCCCGACAGCGCCGTGGCCATCGCGCTGCGCCACCGCAGCGAGCTGGTCGAGAAGGAGATCGACATCGCCGAACAGCGCATCGCCATCGACCAGGTGGACGCGCGCACGTCGATCAAGGGCAATCTGCGGGCCTACTACGACTTCTCCGGCTACTCCGACCCGGATCTGGCATGGGGCACCTCCACCGCCGACCTGTTCAGCTCGAGCTGGGACGAGCTCTCCCGCACCCCGAACCGGGGCGTGACCTTCGAGCTGGAGGTGCCCGTGTGGGACTGGGGCCGCAACGATGCCGAGGTCGAGGCCGAGCGCGCGCGGCTGCGCCAGGATCTGATGAATCTGGAGGACCTGCGCCGCTCCATCGCGCTCGAGGTGCGGGACGTGGTGCGCCGCACGCGGGAGACCTGGAACCGGGTGGAGATGCTCAGTAAGAGCAAGGAGGTGAGCCGGCGCTCCTTCGAGATCAACCTGCAGCGGTTCGAAAACGGAGACATCACGTCGACCGAGCTGGCGCGTGCGACCGAGCAGCTCGGCCAGAGCAACCTTTCCTACCTGGCCGCCTTCATCGAGTACAAGCTGGCCCTTGCGGACCTCCGGCGCAAGACGCTCTACGACTTCGAGACCGGCCGCGCCCTGATCGACACCGGCCGGGCGCCGTCGGA
>CAZXFI010000062.1:0-1393 GCA_964640225.1 uncultured archaeon | reverse complement strand
AACCACCACCCGATCAACGTCGAGCCGCATGGCGTGGTCGAGGCCGTCTGGCCGAAGGGCCAGAACGACTTCTGGGACACCTCGGACTTCGACGGCGAGCGGACCTACTTCTTCCTGGGCCTGGATGCGGGCCCGGCCGGCATCACGCACGACGACCTCGAGGACTTCGAGCACCACGCGTTCTCCGAGGTCGAGGATCGGCTGCGGGAGCTGGTCGACCGGCAGGACCAGGCGTGGGCCAAGCGCAACAACCAGGAGCGCCTGCGGCTGGTGCAGCGAGCGCGCCGCCTGTGCTCGACGCTCGACGGCTGCCGGCCCCGGAAGCAGGCGTCGGACAGCGGCCACCCGGCGCTCCGCTGGATCGAGAAGGTCAGCGTCAGCTACGAACCGGCGTGCCCGCACTGCGACCGTCTGTTCCCGGAGCGGGGCAGGCTCCTGTACGACAACCAGACCGAGCTCTGGAAGTGCGGGGCGTGCGACGGCCAGTTCCAGTGGTCCGAGCAGCCGGGGTCCGACCCCCGGATCCTCGACCGGCTGAAGCAGGCGGCCGACTGTTTGCCCGGCGGCCTGGCTGACGACCGACCGGACTCCGCCTTCCCGGAGAAGGAGCTTTCCCAACATCAGGTTCGAGGACATTGACGGCGACGGACGGGATGAACTCGTCGTGGCCAGCAGCGCCGGCGGGCCGCTCCTCTGGTACGATCTGGCGACGCTGGAGAAGCACGAGATATGTGCCGCCGGCGAATGGAGCTGCGACGGCAAGGTCGTGGACATCGACGGCGACGGCGCGCCCGACGTCCTCATCTCCGAGTGGTATGGACGGGACGAGATCGAGTGGTTCGAGAACCCGGCCACCGGACCCGGCTCAGGTCCGTGGGAGAAACACGTCATCGCCCCGCCCAGGGCACACGACATCTGCGTGGGGGACCTCGACGCCGACGGACAGATCGAGATCGTCACGCGTGACCAGGGCGACAACGGAGACGTCATACACCTCTACAAGCGGGGCGGAGGGGATTGGCAACGGCGCCAAATCCCCTGCCCTACCGGGGAGGGCCTTGCCCTCGGGCAGATCGCCGGCAGCGAACGCCTGGATGTCGTCATCGGCGGCCTCTGGTACGAGGCGCCCCCCGACCCGCTGGAGGGCGAATGGACCGAGCACCGGTTCGCCGAGTGGCCCGGCGACGCCGTCGTCCGCCCCGCAGACATGAACGGGGACGGCCGGCCAGACGTGGTCCTGACCCGCTCGGAAGGCCCCCATCGGGTCTCCTGGTTCGAGACGCCCGCCGATCCCCGCCGTGCCGGCTGGGAGGAGCACGTGATCGGCGACGACGTGGACTTCGCCCACAGCCTCGCCGTCTGCGATCTGAGCGGCGACGGTTCGCTCGACGTC
>CAZXFI010000061.1:0-1410 GCA_964640225.1 uncultured archaeon | reverse complement strand
CGCGTTGACGGTCGCGTCCGATTACCGCAAGCCCAGTCACGCCGCCTCGGCGGTGGGGGGCGAGACGGAGATCTACGTGCTGCTCGAGGGGGTCATCGATCTGGCCGCGGAGCGCAAGCGGTTGCGCAAGGAACTGGTCAAGATCGAGGAGGCCCTGGAGCGTTCCCGTAAGAAATTGGCCAATCAGGACTTCCTCGAACGAGCCAAGCCCGAGGTCGTGGAGCGCGAACGCGAGAAGCTGGATCAGTTCGCCGCGACCCGCGTGAAGATCGACAACGCCCTGACCGCGCTCGAGGACTAGCGCTCTCGACCGTGTGCCCGGCGTGGCCGGCGGCCGGCCGCTGCGGCCGGGAATAGGATCGCCGGGCCCGGTGTATCTGCAAGAGGCCCGGGGATGTGTCGTCGGGTTCCCGAGCCATGGATTCGGGCCGGGCGGCGGGTCACGGAATCCGAGCCGGGCGACGGGTCACAGAATTCGGGCCGGGCGGCGGGTTACGGAATCCGAGCCGGGCGACGGGTCACAGAATTCGGGCCGGGCGGCGGGTCACGGAATCCGAGCCGGGCGGCGGGTCACAGAATCCGGGCCGGGCGGCGGGTTACGGACAGGCCCGGCCGATGGAGAGTCGGAACCAAGCAAAGGATGTGAAGATGAGCCATCGCATACGCTTCGAGAACTCTCGGGGAGCTCCCCTGATCGCCGCTCTGGCGGCGCTGGCGGCCGCGCAAGCGGGCGCCGCGGCGTCGGACGGCGAACGGGATCTTTCGCTGACCGTCTACAACTCCGATCTGGCCGTCGTGCGCGACGCGCGGACGATGTCGATCGAGCAGGGGACGCACTGGCTGGCGTTCACCGACGTGCCTGCGCGTATCGACCCGACCACGGTCCACCTGAAAGCACTCGACGAGGGCGCCCTCGAGATGCTGGAACAGAACTATCGCTACGATCTGGTGAGCCAGGACAAGATCCTGGAGCGGTATCTCGACTCCGAGATTCGCGTGATCCTGGAGGAGGGCCGCCTCTATGAGGGCACGCTGCTCAGCTTCGCCGGCGGACGCATCGTCCTCGGCGGCGCCCAGGATGGCGAGGGTCTGGTGATCCTCAATCCCGACAAGATCACCGACCTGCAGTTCCCCGCGCTGCCCGAGGGGCTGATCACGCGCCCGACGCTCGAGTGGCTGCTGGACGCCGAGCGCAGGGGGGATCGTCGTCTCGAGGTGAGCTACATGACCGCCGGGTTCAACTGGCATGCCGAGTACGTCGCCGTGGTGGCGGAGGACGACGCATCGATGGATCTGGCCGGTTGGGTCAGCGTCGACAATCGCTCGGGCGCCACGTACGAGGATGCCGAGCTGCAGCTCGTGGCGGGCGACGTGCACCGCGTGCCGAAGCAGCAGGCGCGTCCGGGGCGC
>CAZXFI010000060.1:0-1431 GCA_964640225.1 uncultured archaeon | reverse complement strand
GCTCCCAATCCAACATTAAAAGAGAACTGGTCAATTTAAACCAGTCCCTGGTTGAATGGAACGACACGAACACCAGCGGCACGGGCGTGGTAGCAACCTACAACATAAGCGGTTTGTACAACAACACCTATTACGTTGTATACAACAATTCGTTGTCAGCATACGCCCTGCAAACGAATTCATATGGAACGCTTCCGTCCTTTGAAATCTTCCTGGGATCGGAGCACAACATAAAAGTGGAGCAGGACACGACTCCCCCGAAAATATACTGGGAATACCCCACCCCGCCGGACGACAATGTAACAAGCAACGACTGGGTTTACCTCAACACGACCATTGAAGACAACACAAACACTTCGGCGTTCATAGACTGGAATTACAGCCTTCTGGGGTACTGGAGCTTTGAATACTACAACTCCACAGGAGTCTTTGACAATTCAAGTTATGGAAACAACGGAAACTTTACATATAAAAACTTCACCAGTGTTGCGGATGGTGCCGGTACCAATGGAACTCAGTGCGTGGATGATGATACCTTACATACGGTAGACGATTATTTTAATGGTTGGATTTTTGAAGTAATTAACGGGTCTGCAGCAGGAAATATAACTACAGTAATTGATTATGATTACGTTGACAGTTCAAATAGAATTATTTATCTTCAGGATGACGTGGGAAATCTCCAGCAAGGAGATTTATATAATGTTTATTGGGACGTTGAAGATTCTAACATTACAACAGGAAAATTTGGTTCTGGGATGGAATTTGACGGAAAAAATGACTACATAGACTGTGGAAATAATTCCATATTTAATACCCCCGATGAAATGACGGTTGAATTCTGGATGAAACCAAATTCAAAACAGGAAATATGTCAACCTGAACCAAATCATAACGCAGGTCTTGTTGCAAAGGCACGAACAGGAGAGGTTCCGGCTTACGGTTGGCTGTTTAGATACGGGTCTTCTGATCTATGTAGATTAGGTTTTGTGATAAATGACCAAGTTTTCGGTTCCAGATGGGTTACAGCCAAGCAGAATCTAACAAACAATCAATGGTATCATGTAGCTGGGAGATTTAACGGTACTTACATAAGCATGTTTATAAATGGAAATGAAACGGATACAAATACCGCGAACGGAATAGTTTCAACACCGGCTAGTCTAATTATTGGACAAGAAGGTTGGGCAAACTTTTTCAACGGTACGATAGATGAAGTTAGAATATACAACAGGTCCTTAAACAACGAAGAGATAAACGCATCCTACAACAACGGAATCCACAGGCTGCATACAAACATGACTTCCCTTGCTGACGGAACCTACGACTACACTGCGTGGGCTATAGACCAGGCAGGTAACTTGAACTCCTCAGGCAGGAACGTCACCGTAGACACGACCGGTCCGAACATAACCATAGAAAGCCCGGAGA
>CAZXFI010000059.1:0-1432 GCA_964640225.1 uncultured archaeon | reverse complement strand
CATTAAACATATCAAAGGCTGGATGTTGGCTTCGTTTTTCAAATCTGTATTCGGGAGGCAGGTGAAAACTGATACATTCGAAATACACACGGGAGGCAGTACCCTCATATCCTCTAAGTTTTGCTGAAACATCGTGAATGGAGTTAAATTTTAGGAGGTTAACTTTTTCAAGAATAGTATTTAACTTTCCTTGATCACTGTTCAGCATTTTTATGGTTGAATCATCAGGACGGCTTAAAGTGAGAAAAATCGTACCCTGATTACTTATTTTTGTTTTGATATTATCAATTGCCCATTCGGCTCCTTCTTTTGATCTTGAAAAATAAACTTGGTTTTGCCTGATTGTGGAAACTGATCCGAACTTATGACTCCAGATGCGTCCCCGGGGCTGACCGATTTTGTTCATAAAAATTATTTCAATTTTATTTTCTATTGCCGCGAACACAACATCAGAAGTAAGGCTTGTGGCCTTATGCATGATAATGGAATCAAGCTTGTCAACCGGAATTTTTTGTATTTGATCATCCTTTTTGACCTTAATCAATCCGTCTTCGATTGAAAGCTTAATTCCGTTTTTGTTTAATACCAGTTGCATGAATCGGGGTTTTTAATCAATCAAATCAAAACCCGTATATTTTCTCAATACCTCCGGTAACACGATACCCTTTGGGGTTTGGTGGTTTTCAAGCAATGCAGCCACGATACGGGGAAGGGCCAGTGCACTTCCGTTCAGTGTGTGGGCATAATGCTTTTTACGGTCTTTGTCTTTAAACCTGAGATTCATTCGCCTGGCCTGAAAGCTTTCGAAATTGGAAACGGAACTAACCTCGAGCCAGCGTTTCTGGGCAGCAGAATAAACTTCAAAATCATAGGTCATGGCTGCAGCAAAACCGAGGTCACCACCGCACAATCGTAAAATCCTGAAAGGAAGATCAAGCTTTCTTACAAGTGATGCAACAAAGTCTTTCATTTCTTCAAGAGTTTTATAGGAATTTTCGGGATGTTGTATCTGAACAATTTCCACTTTATCAAATTGATGCAGCCGGTTCAATCCACGGACATCTTTACCGTACGAGCCAGCCTCACGGCGGAAGCAATTTGAATAAGCCACATTTTTAATTGGGAAATCCCCTTCCTTTAAAATCACATCCCTGTAGATATTTGTAACAGGTACTTCGGCGGTGGGGATCAGGTAAAAGTTATCTTCGGTAACATGATACATTTGTCCATCCTTATCAGGGAGTTGTCCCGTTCCAAAACCAGAAGCAGAGTTCACCAAAAGCGGTGGCTGGTATTCAATGTATCCTGCCTGAATAGCTTCATCCAGAAAAAAGTTTATCAATCCTCGCTGAAGCCGGGCTCCTTTTGCTTTATAAAAAGGAAAACCTGCCCCAGTAACTTTACTGCCAAGTTCAAAATCAATAATATCATA
>CAZXFI010000058.1:529-1450 GCA_964640225.1 uncultured archaeon | reverse complement strand
GACTGCCCCGTCGCGCGGTTGTTCCATAACGCTTGCTGCGTCGGCCCCGTGCTTGCTGACAGCGCGCGAAGAGTTCGGGAGTGATAATGGCTTCGTGACGGCCTGGGTACCATTCGTCATGATAGCGGACTTCGCCCAGGTAGAAGCGGTTTTTCAACATATCATCTACGGTATCCTTACTGAAGTACTTCAGCGCCCGCTCTCCGCGGCCTTTGGGACGATAGCCAGCCTGATTAAGCACATCTGCTACGTCTCGAAAAGATTTGGTGCCCTTGGCATAGGTTTCGAAGGCTAGTTGTATACCTTCGGCGTCCTGGGGATCGGGATAGGGTACGCCGTCGCCGCCGTCTTTTTTGTAATGGACCGCATAACCGAAAGGCACAGCGCTGTTCCACATCCGGCGGTGTTTGACTCGCGATTCTTTTGATATCGTAACCTTCTCCGAGAGCTGATCTATGTAGAATTGGTTGAAGACCGATATCATACCCAGATGAGCCTTGCCGCTGGCATCACTACGGTCAATGTTCTCTGTCACCGACAAGATCTCCACCCCTGCTTGGTCCAGGCGATAGAGGAAATTCTCCATATCCCGGCGATTCCTTGCAAATCGACTGAAATCTATCAGAACAATAGCGTCGAATTTCCCCTGTTCGGCATCCTGGATCATGCGTTGGAACTGCGGTCGATCGGCGCTCGTGGCACTTTCCGCTTCATCGACGTACAAGGCTACCACCTCCAATCCCCGACGGATGGCGTAGTCGCGACATTTCCTTTCTTGATCATCAAGGGAATAGCCCTGCAATTGCATCTCTGAGGAGACACGCTTGTAAATTGCAGCTCGATAGGTTTCCTTGTGTGTCATCGTTTTATTTCCTTGTTTTAGAATGAGGCGCCGGGGTAGATTATCCCCGGCACCTCGTT
>CAZXFI010000058.1:0-519 GCA_964640225.1 uncultured archaeon | reverse complement strand
CACGTGTAAACCTTCACGTTCAGCATATTGTCTACATTTGCGTTCTTGATCACCTAATGAGTACCCTTCCAGTTGCATATCCGATGAAACGCGCGTGTAAATGGCGGCGCGATAGTTGTCATCATCGTAGTAGTTGGTCATCTTTACATCTCCCTGTTTTTGAAAGAGGCGCCGGAGCAGATTATCCCCGGCACCTCGTTTGTGTAGGTTACGTCTGTTGTTGCAGCACCCGTTTTACAATCGTCGTCATGACAGCCAACACCCGTTCCTCCCCCAGTACGTCGGGGGGCAGATCAAGAGTGCTGATCCTGTCCTCTGCATTGCGCCGCGTGCGTTGTCGTGAACGTCGCCGGCGTCGGCGCTTCGCCCGCGAACGTCGTGTTCTCGTGGTCATCCCACATGCCTCCTTCAAATAGCGGCAACTGCTCCACCGGCAGCTCGGGCAACTGTGCCAACCAGGCCTCGACCTCTTCTGTTGAGAAACCCAGGATCATGGCCAAATCCTCACCGGGACCTTGC
>CAZXFI010000057.1:0-1452 GCA_964640225.1 uncultured archaeon | reverse complement strand
ACCTCATCTATCACCCCGTCAAACCTTGAACCCCACACATCAGATATAACCAAATCATTTTCATTTTCATCAAGCGTTTCAGAGCTTACTCCATTCCCCCCAACCCGCTCCCCGTTAAGGTAGAGCGTTTTCTCCCCGTTGTCAAAAACAGCAACAACGTGATAGAACTCACCCTCACTGATTTCAGCCGAGACGCTGTTGTCCCTTTCCCCGCCGTGCCAGGTGTCAAATACAAGCGAGCTGCCGTGCAGGTGCAGGCAGAAAGACTTGTCCTTGCGCACAAGGGCTCCGTTCCCCGTGCCTTCCCTGAGATTCCGGGCGTTTATCCACATAGACAGGGTAAGCTCGCGAAGGGGTGCGTCCTGCATGCCAATCCTGACGTAATCATCCTTGCCGCCGAATGAAAGGGCTTTCCCGCTTTTCCCCTCAACCCACTCCGCGCCATGAATCTTTCCCCTTTTGTAAAAAGAGTAATCGTTGGTCGTGTCCCCGAACCCCTCGTCAAAAGTCAGGTTCAGAACCGGTTTCGGCGCGCTCGGTTCCAGCAGCTTTTCGCAGTTGCTGCAGTTCCCGGGTATCTTACCGGAAAGGTTTGTCTTTATTTTTAACTCCACCCCTCTGACGTCTTCATCCTTTATATCCAGTCTCACCTCCCTCCTAAGATACTGCTTGTCCAGCGTGGACTGCCTTGCGGGGTCCTGCTCTACCTCCCCGTACTCCATGTCCAGGAAGTCACCGTAGAAGCCCACCTCCTTTATAACCGACTCGCCTGGATTTAGCCGGTCCACGTGCACGTAGCAGGACTCCTCCCTGAGCCACTCCTTTCCCCAGTCTATTTTTTTCTGGGACTCCACCCAGTTCTCGCATACCCCGTTCATCAGCACCGAGCCCTCTATGTCACTGAGAGCCCTGGAGGAGTGTGCATTTTCTATAATGACCTTTTTCACAAGATGCTGCTCTTCTTCCGTGGACTCGGCCGAAATGTTCTGCTCTATCCCCAGAAGTTTCATTTCCACCCCCCTCTCCCTCCATGAAAAATCCAAAGTTCGGGAAGAGCCGGGCTCTACTATTCCGGTTTCAAAGCAGTTTTCGCAGGAGCCTTCAACGTAGTCCTGTGGAAAGGCCATTCCGGGGGTGAGATTCAACGGCTGCGGCCTTTCCGAGGAGCGGGATTCTATCCGCAGACTGCGCTTTACCTCAATGTTATCCCCGATCAGCACCCAGCTTGTTTCTCCCTCCTCTTCCCCGTACTCCAGGTCCAGAAGGGGCTCTATTTTTATTTCACTGCCGTCATAAAGCTCGTAAACGGTGTCCTCGTACTTCCCCATGTCTATAATCTCTCCCCCGGAAACGTTGGAAACTTCCCTGACTTTCAAGTCGTCAAACCACGCTTCTCCCGTGGATCTGTGATGATAGAGATGAAGAATAAGCTCTTCAGAGGCCCTCGTGTTT
>CAZXFI010000056.1:0-1483 GCA_964640225.1 uncultured archaeon | reverse complement strand
AGACGGGCGACGAGCTTTCACGGTTGATCGCCGACTGGTCGGTGGCGCACGCGCTGCGCATGGTGGGTCGCCTGGACGAGGCCGCGGAGTGGACCGCGCGCACGCTCGAGTGGGCTGAGCGCCGGTACACCGCGGACCCGAGTCCCGCGAACGCCGAGTGGGTGGGCTTGAGTCGACTGGAGCGGGCGGGGATCGCGCTGGCGCAAGAGCGCCCCGACGAGGCGCGCGGGGACTTCCTCCTGGCGCTGGAGAAGCTGCGCGAGGCGGGAATGCAGGAGTGGGATGCACAGCGCTATCAGTCGTTGCGCGAGCGGTACGCGAGTATGTGGGGTGCGCCGGTGGAGCCGAAAGGCCGGTAGTGCTTGGCTCAGCCGCGGAATCCTGAGGCGGGTTTGTAGTCCATCGTTGGTCGAAGAGTGTACAGACGTTTGCGTCTCGCTGAGATCTCAGGAATAGCCAATAGCAATCCCGTTTGTTGTAGGTATATACAAGGACGGCACTACTATTCCCATTCGGTTCGGTCTTCACGAATGCCCTTATCCTCAGAACACGCATCCTGAGGGTTGCACGTGCACCGTCGTTGTGGTAATGATCCTTGTGCCCGCTTTTGTATAGATGCTCGTTGATGCTGACTGTGAACACGAAGCAGGGAAGTTCAGGTTCCCTCGATGGCATGCGGTCGTCTGCACAGGTCAAGTCATCGAATCCGATCGAGTTCCTTGTTCCCGCGCTGAACACCTCGAGATCCCTGGTGGAACAGACCGGACTTCGCGCGGTCGTCTCCTGCTCTTGAAGGGTGGATGTGCCCGAGTGCTTTCTCTGGAGCCACCGGTAGCGGCCGACGCCCGCAAGTCGCGCCTGTGTCACGCGTGCCCGCATGATCGATTCACACGGAGAGGGGGACGCAATGCGATCTACACACGTGAGGCAAGGGTCCTCGACACGGAACGTGAGTCAAAGTAAGCAGACGACTACGCTTAGGCAAGCACGTGGAGGTTGGGAAAACGCAGCATGCAGGGGCGCACGTACTGGTAGGGGGGGGGTAGTCTTCCTACTGTGGGTTCTGCTCGTTGGAGGCACGGTCCCTGCAAGTGCCCAACTGACGTCGGTGGACCACCGATTCGCCTTCTCAGAAGGCCACGTGGAAGTCGAATCGATGGGCGAGTACGACCTGATCACCTATGACGGCGCCGTGCTGGACGCCGACCAGAGCCGGATCGGATACCCCGCGCTGCCCGTTCTGTCCTACCATTTCCTGCTGCCGCCGGAGACCAAGGTGGACGACCTGACGGTCTCGGTGCGGTCGCGCGAGGACCTGTTGGGCACCTACTGGCCCATCCCGATCCAACCGCGGGAGGGAGGGTTCGAGCCGCCGGACCCCGAAATCTACCAGTCCTATGATCCGTATCCGGCCGTACCGTTCCGCGTGGTGGTCGACGGCCACATGAAGGAAGAGTGTTACCGCTGGAAGGGACCTGACAAG
>CAZXFI010000055.1:0-1492 GCA_964640225.1 uncultured archaeon | reverse complement strand
AGCCCAGGCGGCCGGTGCACGCGTAGAGCGACACCTCGTCGCCGCCCGTGACGGACAGGCGCAGATCTTGAACATCGTCGTCGTAGAGCTGATCGGCCCCGAATTCGTTCCAGGAGTCGCCGCCGTTGTCGCTGAACCAGATCCCTCCGCCTGACCAGCCCCCCACCAATAGATAGCTCGGATCGAGCGGGTGGGTCTCGACTTCGTTGATCTGCTCCTCCTCGAGGCCGAGATAGACCGACGCGTTGCCGTAATCCCAGACGCGATAGACACCGTCGGTCAGTGTGGCCACGTAGAGGACACCGGGATCCGCGGTGTCGAAGGCGATATCGCGCACGCGCCACGCAAAATTGGTGGCATGCCACGTCTCACCTCCGTTGCCGCTCGTGAAGAGGCCGATGTCCCTGCCCAGGTAGAGACGGTCGGGATTCGCCGGGTCGATCCGCAGGCACCAGCGCCACGAGCTGGGAATGCCGTTGTCGATGGAGAACCACGTCAGCCCGCCATTGAGGCTCTTGTGGATATCGGCCGCAGAAACGGCATAGACCGTCTGGGAGGTCCCACCCTGCGCGGTCAAGTCACGAAAGGCGCCGACGGGCCCCAACACGCTCGTCCATGTGTAGCCGCCGTCGGTGCTGCGGTAGACGCCGGCGCTGGACATCGATGCGCTGCCGCACAAGACGATTGGCTGGGCGAACGGATTCGGCACGTAGCAGATGGCCGAGATGGCGAATCCCGAGGCGATCGGGATGCCCTCGGAGGACGGCGCCCAAGACGCACCCCCATCCTCGCTGCGGTAGACGCCGCCCTTGCTGCCGTTCCAGGTGCCGACCATGAGAACGTCTGTCTCCGATGGGTGTATGGCCATGCAGGTTGTGTACCCTCCCCAAGGCCCACCCTCGCACGGCGTCCAAGCTTGCTGCGCTCCGGCGGGCGTTGCCCACCCGACGAGCGCGACGACCTGAAGCGCGAGTACAGCGAGTAGCCCAAATGCGGATCGGATGCCGATTCGAGACCGAGTGCGGTGCCACATGCTCATCTCTCCTCCTTTGGCGCAAGAGTGCACGCCTCTGCCCAAACGGGCAAGGGACCGGATGGTTGAGTGGCAGCCAGGTCAAGGGTGGAGGCTCACAAGGTTGTATAGGCCGCCCGGACGAGCAGAGCATAGACTCCGGCGGCGGGCATGGCAATTGCCGCGGTGTCGGCCATGCGGTGCCCGGCAGTAGCCACAATCTCCAAGCAAAGAAGGGCGGGCTAGAGACACAACCCAAGAGCCATGTCTCTCGCCCGCCCAGAAGATTCAGACGGTCAGATTGTGAAGATACTACCGCACGAGCACCACGCGGCCGTCCGCTCGCTTGTCGCCGCAGACCGCTTTGACCAGATAGACCCCGGCCGGCACGCGCCCGCCGGTGTTCGAGCGCCCATCCCAAACGAGGGAGTGAGTGCCGGCGGGCAAGTCGCTGCGGACGAGCCGACGCACGAGCTGGCC
>CAZXFI010000054.1:0-1571 GCA_964640225.1 uncultured archaeon | reverse complement strand
GGCGCCGGGTCCAGAGTTGCCAGATGCTAGTGGAGAACATTGCACTGTCCAGTTAGTAATCAGCTCTCGATTCTCCGAGACTACTACGGAAACCCAACTGGTGAGCATTGGGATGTCGTCTTCTCAGCCCAACCGAAGGACAGCATCCTTAAATCACTATGGCGCTCGATCCCAGATGCAATCGCTGCGCTTCGTGGCCGCGTACGCGAGGGTTCTGACCCTGCTGCGACCGTTCAGAATCGCATTGAGGCGTTTTTCACGGACAAGCTATATAGTGCCGTCCAAGATTGCCTCCTTGACATAGAGCATCACGATCTCCAGCCACTGGCCGTAATTGAGCCAATTGACTCACCGCAATCGCCACTTGAGGGGTCAAGCGGGCTGGCAAGGAGCCTTATCACTGCTCTTCTTAATGTCTACCGAAACAGCTTTGAGCCATCAGTGGACCAACGTCTTGTCGTCAAGATGTCCATTCCTTGGCATCGCTATGATGTAGATGAATTAGAATACCCACAGAAGCTCCATCAATACACCGGAAGAGTCTTCTGGAGGGTAAGGGATCTGCGGCAATTCATCAATCGGCGTATAGAATGGGAGTTCGCGCGCGTTAAACGACCGTTCTCGCCCAAGGCCGGGCGCGATGCATGGAGCGTGTTGATGGGCCAGACGATTACGAATAAGCATTGCACGGAGAGGCTAAAGGAAGACACGTTCCTTTACGTACTCCGACATACACACCGCCGAGCGAGGGACGTCTTGCGTGTTTCACGAATGGCAGTCGAGTACGCCGCAACCAGACTGAGCTCTCCACATGGCTTGGACGACATCCTTCGTAGTCACGGCCCTCCGATAATCGAGAATAGCGCGCTGCGTGCAGCCGTGAAGGAGTATTGCAGAAGTACGATTGACATCCGTATCGCGGAGGCAGGCCGTCGTTTTCCGGGCCTTAGGGCGTGTGTTGAGCAGCTGTTCGGATTGGCCGTACCGTTCTCAACGTCTGATCTTGACAAGAGACTAAAGAGCATGCGAGATGCGTATTGTGGCACTGCCAACGTGTCTGAGGCATTGCTACGCCTCTGGAATGCGGGACTGATTGGTCTAGAGATATATGCGACTGATGCGTCGAAGGTCGAGTCCCTTCAGCAACGACTGGGATCTGGCCTGCGGACTTATGGCGCGGACCACCAAATTAAGTATCGACGCTGGTATGTGTTCGAGTACAATACCAGACGAGAGAACTTCACAAGTACGATGCAGGGTTACACCAACGAAGACGGGATTGTTGTTAATCTCATACTGCACCCCATGACATTTGAGTATCTTACACCGGTGGTAGCGCGCGACTGCCCCAAGGGGGCGTGATGGTGAGTAGCTTAACTTGGGTGACGGCCGATGCAATCGTCCAACAACCGGATTGAGCGGACGGGGACTGACGCCCCCAAGCGTCAGGCGCCTCGCTTGGGCCAGTCGCACGCCGCGTGAGCGGCGGCGGCCCGCCGCTCATCCAGGCGTTGGCGTGCGACACGAAGTCGCGCAGTTGAGTGTGCTCAGGCCTCGTGCCTGGAGCACCC
>CAZXFI010000053.1:0-1646 GCA_964640225.1 uncultured archaeon | reverse complement strand
GGAGTTCGACCGCGTTCAGGCACTCCTCGGCCGCCCGAATCGACGGGCGCCGATGCGCCACGACTTCGCGTACACGGGCATGATCCAGTGCGGGGAGTGCGGGCTGTCCGTGACGGCGGAGCACAAGGTCCACCGGCATGGATACAAGTACATCTACTATCACTGCACGAAGCGGAACGCGGGCGCCCGCTGCTCCCAGCCCTCGATCGAGGTCAAGCAGCTCGACCAACAGATAAGCGCCACCCTCGGTCGCATCCACGTCGATGACAAGCTCCTGGCATGGGCGCGGGGCGAACTGCGGAAGCTGGCGACGCGCGAGCGCGCCCGCGTGGCGCCAGAACGAAGGTCGCTCGCCACGGCGCTCCAAGCGATCCAACGGGAAGGGGCTGCGCTCCTCGACATGCGGATTCGCGGCCTGATCTCCGACGACGAGTATTCCGCCAAGAAGCGCGAGTTCACTGAGCAGGAGCTCGAGGCACGGGAGCGCATGCTGCGTCAGGAGACCACGGCGGACGGGTTCGAACAGGTCGAACGCACGCTAGTCTTCGCGAATCATGCGCCAAAGCTGTTCCCGGCAGCGTCGAACGCGGAGAAGCGCGAGATTCTCTCATCGCTCGGTTCGAAACTCGAGCTCGAGGGCGGAAAACTGCGAATCCTAGCCAAGAAACCCTTCGTCCTGATGGAGGAGAGGGCTCAAGGTCCGGGTTGGCTCACCAGGCTGCGACGAATACGAACCTGGTTTCTCCACAACCCGGATGCCATCCAGTGGCCGGGTTTCTGCAGGAATGCAGACCTAGAGGTTCGATAACGTAGCGCGGACGAGACGTCGACCCACATGTAGGGGGAGGTGCGGTGCGTGCGACGTTAGCACCCGTCAACGACGTGACTCTAGCGTGTGGTTGACATAGGTGAAGCCAGCATCGTCGGTGACGCGACAAGGACTGGCTGAAAGAGCGTTCGCCACGGCAGGCTGCTCCGGGACGGTCTCTCTCCCCTCCGTGAATACCCGACGACGATCACAGGATGATGACAAGTACCCCGGCGCGCCTGGTCTACCTGCAAGGAATCCGAGGATGTTTCCATCAAGCGAGTTGAGGCCCGGTTCAGCGTTTCACCTCCGCGGAGTGTGGAAATGCGCCTTGGGAATCCTCGGAACCTGTCCGTAGGCATGGAGAGGCCCCTCACCTCCGACTAGGCTCATTCCTTGACAGGCTTCCATTAACGTTGTAGGACTTCAAGTGCTTACTAAATGACGCCTTACGCCATGAATAATACCCAGCGCGCCATCGCAATTACGGTGACCTCACTCCTCTCGGCGCTTCTCGTCGGAGGGACCGTCGCTACGGCCGCCGCGAGTTTTCTCGGTGAAGGGAACGTCGGGTTCGATTCCATCAGCGTGGGCAGGCAGGGCGTTGGTGGCGTGACGTTCTTCAATGGCAGCATCATCAACACGACCACCGGCAACGGCGGTGTCGACAATCCCGTTACCTTCGCCGACAATGTGCGCATTGATGGACGCGTGTTCCGCGGTGCCACCCAGGGCCCATCGGACGGTATGGACTTCATCATCGACGACGACGCCCAGGTGACGGGAGACCTCTTGGTCGCGGGCTCTATCAACGCCGGCTCGATCGCCGGGTTGTCGG
>CAZXFI010000052.1:0-1696 GCA_964640225.1 uncultured archaeon | reverse complement strand
ACCTCCAAGTGAACCGCCCATCCACAAAGGACCTATCCCCGGTAGTCGATGCGTATCTGCACTGGATGGCTTCCCAGCAGTACACCCCTCGCACCATCAGGTTCTATCAATGGATACTGAAACACTGGATCGCCTTTGCCACTGCTTCCGATATGGCTCCAACCGACCTTTTCACATACGAAAATCTCAAGGACTTTGAATCCAAATCAGCCGTAAAATCGCTTGCCCTGGCCCCGGTCAGGGGGCTGGCACAGTATCTATATGAAAACGATCAACTTGATGCGCCGGTGAGAAAACCCATGCAGACATTGCCCGATATCTATGAACAATACCTGACCCATTATCAAGACACCCGACAAGTGACCAGGGGCATGATCCGTAACTGCCGGAACGTCTTGACGGCTCTCCATCGATACCTGGGTGACCATAATCTTTCAAGGCTCACCATCGATCAAATCGACACGTTTTTGAAACATTACAACGCCGGATACAGCCATAAATCCCAGCGCATTCACAGGGGATTTGTGCGTGCATTCCTGCAATACCTGTACTGCCAGAGAAGCATCCTTCAAAAGGACCTCTCAACCTTCTTGACAGGCCCTCCTTTCTATGCTCACGCCAACCCCCCAAGGTTCCTCCGTCCGGAGGAAGTTGGGCATCTCTTCTCAAGCCTCTGTTGGGAACGCCCCATGGATATCCGGTGCAACGCCATGATATACCTGGCATACACACTGGGTCTCAGACCAAAGGAAATCAGCCTGATATCTCTGGGAGACATCTCCTTTGCCAAAAAGGAAATCGCTATCCCCGATCGAAAAAATACCGTCCCGTTGCAACTCCCTTTGCCGGAGGAGGCCCTCAAGGCCATTGTGGCCTATGTGGCACATGTACGCCCTCAAGTCAAACACAGGACCCTCTTCGTGACACTCAACGCACCCTATCGGCCCGTCTCACAGTACACAGTCAGCCATGACATCTCCGCTTGTCTCCACAAGGCAGGAATATCCGAATCCGCTTACTGTCTAAGACATACCTTCGCTCAGAATCTGCTGGAAGCCGGCGCTTCCATCTTCCAGGTCAAAGAGATGTTGGGCCATGACTGCATCCAGACCACACAGCGCTATATCCATGTTCACACCCGCTTTATGCGAGAAAGGCTCTTTCATGAAATCCTTTAACAGCCATATCGCAACGCAATTGGAAACATACGTTGCCTATCGAAGGGAACTCGGCTTTACAGACAAAAACATCAGAAGCATGTTGCGACCCTTCGATCACTTTGTGGCGCAAACAAACCTGTGTTTGCACCAGATCAGCCCCATTCATCTTATGGATTTCAAAAAATCGCTCAACCTGGAACCGCGATCCATAAACGCTGTCATCATTGCCACACGGGGATTCTTCCACTACCTCATCCGCATCGAGGTGCTGGACAACAACCCCCTTGAAGCTTTCCCCCTTCAGAGGGAATACACTTTTGTCCCCTTTATCCTTTCTCCATCACAGACCCGGCACATCCTCGCCGCCATCCACCGAAAGATCAGACAAACCCTCAAACACTTCATACACGATCTCACTGTTTACACCGCCGTCTTTCTCCTTGCCCAATGCGGGTTGAGAATGTCTGAGCCCCTCAGGTTTGAACATCACCACTACCGCAAAGACGACGGAACCCTATATATCGAAAAATCTACGG
>CAZXFI010000051.1:0-1780 GCA_964640225.1 uncultured archaeon | reverse complement strand
GGCAGATAAAGACAGAGATGTATACCCACACATTCGTGCCTTTGTTTGACATTTCTTTGGAGATAGTCAAGAATGTTATCAAGGTCGGGGATAGTATAAAGGCTATACTGAAAATGACAAACGTTGGAGGACCCAAAGCCAGGGTGGATGTTCTAAACACTTATTCAATAAAGACCCTGGACGGAGAATTGATAGACGAAAAAGGAGAAACTTTCGCCGTTACGGAAGGTAAAGTCAAGGAAGTGGATTTGGAATTGCCGAGGAACATGAAACCAGGAAGGTATGTTTTGGAGGCTTTAGTGGCTTACACGGGCAGGGAAGCCATGGCTTTTGACACTTTTGAGATAGAAGGCGAGGAAGAATTGCCGGTAATGTGGATACTCTTAATTGTTGCAATCATGACAGCTATTATTTTGGTGGCAGTCTGGAGGACGAGGAGATGATATACACCTATGGTGTACACGTATGTACAAGGTTGGTAGCATGGAAAAAATAGAGAAAAAAATTATGGAATATTTGAAGAAGCACCCAGAGGGAACCATGATACTGGACCTTGCGGACGCGGTGGGAGCCCACAGACATACGGTAACAAAGTACGTGTACAGGCTGGAAGGCAGGGGCTCGCTTAGCGTTAGGAATATAGGAATAGCCAAGCTCTGCTACCTCAAAGGAGGTGCCGGGAAATGAGCTTAAGAAGGCACATTTCACTTGTGTTTTCAATTTGCCTAATCATTAGCATACTAACTATTCTGGGTCAGGAAGGAATGACAGGACTTTTTGCTCCGAGGGGAGAGGAATACACGCAGGAACTGGATTTGGAAATAGAAGAAAACACCAATTACACTTGGGATACAGAGGCTTACAGGGAAAACACCACGTTGTCTTTTGTAAGGTTAAGAGGATATATAACAGGCAATGAAACAGGCTATGCAAGAGTTTATCTTTTAAACGGAGGCAAAAGATATCTGATTTTAAACAAGTCAATATACTACCAGGAAAAGGGATTTGGTATAACCGGTTATCCTGTGGGCGACAATGCCACGACCACCCAGGAAACCACCACTTCCGAGACAACCACCACAGAAGATACAACCACAACTCAGGACACGACAACCACCGAGGAGACCACCTCCACGGCTGAGACAACATCCACAGCCACCACCACCCAGGAAACAACAACCACCGTGGATAACGGGACCACTACCGTGAACACCACAACAAGCGTAAACACAACCACCACACAAGAAACCACTACCACCGTAGACAACCAGACCACTACCGTCAACACAACCACTTCAGTCCCAGACAACCAGACCACTACCATAAACACCACGACTACCACACAAGAGACCACAACCATGAACACCTCCACAACCATACCGCAAAATCAAACCACTACAGTAAATACAACAACCACCTTTAACACCACCACGTCTGTCTACGAGAACATAACCAATATAACTACAAACACCACGGTCAATACAACAACCACGATAATAGATTACGTAATCTCCTATTTTGAGGACGAGTGCATAGAAACCTGCAACTTAACTGTCGAAAATTTAACCGACAGTTCATACACTCTGGAAATAGAAGTCAAAAACATTACACTCAAAATAGATGAAGTAAGCTACTATTTTGAAGAAATAAACCAAACTACGCCATATCTAGCCAAGATAGACCCAAGGCTGGAGCGGGAGCTGGACAGGAACGGGGAGGCAAGGGCGATAATCCGGGTCAGGGAAACCGGGCAGGGCAGGGCTCCTAAGGGCGCTGACCG
>CAZXFI010000050.1:0-1810 GCA_964640225.1 uncultured archaeon | reverse complement strand
AGTGCCTCGACTGCCATGCCGATTCGCTCGTCATGGAGGGGATGGAGCAGCTCATCGTCGAGGCGGGAGCGCTCGACGAATCGGTGCATGCGTTCTTCTCGTGCACCGACTGTCACGAAGTGGACGATATCCCGCACGCCGACGAACTCGGCGCACCGAACTGCCGCGTGTGCCACGATTTCGCCGTGCTGGAGTTCGAAGAGTCGGTCCATGGCCGGGCCTTCACCGCCGGCATCGCCGAGGCACCCGACTGCGCCGGCTGTCACGAGGACATCCACTACGCCCAGTTCGCGCAGCAGAAGTGCGACGACTGCCATGTCACCGACAACTGGGAGCCGAGTCGTTTCGATCACCAGCGCAACTCCGACTACGCGCTCGCGGGGAAGCACAAAGATGTGAAGTGCCACGGGTGCCACCGGCTGGAGGTCGCGCCCGACGGGCGGCAGTTCCGGCGCTACAAGCCGTTGAGCACCGATTGCCGCTCCTGTCACGGCGCGGATGGGTCGGTGCTGTCCATCTTCGGTTTGACCCCGGGCGGACGGGGAATACAGCGGCCATGAGAATCGCGATCCTGACCATCGGAGCACTGCTGGCGATCGCTCCCTGCCGGGCGCAGTCGGAGCCGATCGCCGTGCCGCCCGACTCGACGGTGCACGGCGAGTCGTTCCGCATGGAGTGCTCGCGCTGTCACACGCCCGAGGGTTGGCGCGTCCTGCGACCCGACCCCGACTTCGACCACGCCGCCGAGACGGGCTTCGAGCTACGGGGCGCCCACGCCGACGTCCGCTGCCGTGATTGCCACGCCGATCCCATCTTCAGCCGGATCGGGGTGCTGTGCGCCGATTGCCACACCGACGTCGTCCACCGCGGGGAGCTCGGATTCGACTGCGCCCGCTGCCACGAGGAGCACGACTGGCGGCTGTCGGCCAACCTGCTGCTCGAGCACCAGCAAACGCGCTTTCCGCTGGTGGGGCGTCACGCGTTGGTCGACTGTGGGGCCTGCCACACCACCACCCAGCAGGACGAGTATGCGGGGCTGTCCACCGAGTGCGTGCACTGTCACCTGGGAGACTACACGGCCAGCCGGAGTCCCGATCACGCCCGCATCGGCCTGCCGATCGACTGCGACCAGTGCCACTCGGTGGCCGACCTGTTCTGGTCGGAGGCGGTCTTCCAGCATCCGGGCAGCTTTCCGCTCATGTTCGGTCATGCGATCGACGACTGCGCCGTCTGCCACACGGCGATCAATCCGAACCCGGTGGGGACCGACTGTTTCGGCTGTCACGCCGAGACCTACAGCAGCGTGCCCGCGCCCGATCACGTGAGCGGCGGCTTTCCCACCGATTGCACGCTCTGCCATGATGTCACCGGCTTCAGCGAGGTCCCCTTCTATGCCCACGTGGAGTCGGGCTTCTCGATGGAGGGGCGTCACGGCACGATCTTCTGCGCCGCCTGCCACGCTTCGGGCGTCTACAGCGGTCTGCCGGCGCAGTGCTACGGCTGCCACCAAGACGATTACGAGAACACGCAGGACCCCGATCACATCGAGGTCGAGTTCCCGATCAGTTGCGAACGCTGTCACACGCCCGCCACCTGGTACTTCATGACCGGCTCGTTTCCAAGGGGGGCGCGATGAGGACGGCGGCGGCCGGCGGGCGGTGAGCACCCACGCCTTGCGGCCGTCATCTAGCTGGCTCCGGGAGACCTTCTCCTCCACCGCGCCGGCTGCCGCCCGCCATTCTTCATAGGAAGCCACGGAGATCAGTGACGGGCTGCTAATGCCGTTGGCGCGCAAAATAATGTCCAGTTC
>CAZXFI010000049.1:0-1815 GCA_964640225.1 uncultured archaeon | reverse complement strand
CCGCTTGGGCTAATGGCGCCACAGCACTGCGATCAAGCAAAATTCGTTAGATTGATTATTTCTTTGATTCGTTAAAAAATGGTATTTTTGGACTATGAAAACATTACAAGAGATAAAAAGCACCTTGGGGAGTCATAAAAGCAGGTTATTTAATGACTATCCGATAAAATCAATGGCGATTTTTGGTTCTTATTCACGTAAAGATCAAAATGATTCGAGTGATTTAGATATCCTTGTAGAGTTTTCTGATAAGATTGGAATACGATTCGTCGATTTGGCAGATGATTTAGAAAATATTGTCGGATTTAAGGTTGATTTAGTTTCCAAAAGAGGAGTTAAGGAAAAATATTTAAAATCAATCGATTCAGAATTAGTTTATGTCTAAACGAGATACATTATTGCTTTTAGAGGATATGTTGCAATCTGCACAAAAGATTAAGCGATATGTAACAGACCTTGATTTTGATTCCTTTATGTCCGATGACAAAACAATGGATGCAGTCGTTCGGAATTTTGAGATAATTGGTGAAGCTGCCAACCGAGTAGATCCTGATTTCAGAGACAGTAATCCAGAGGTAGAATGGAAGCGCATTCGTGGTTTTCGTAATAGAATTGTTCATGATTATTTCGGGATTGATTACGAAATAGTTTGGCAGATAATAGAGGATTATTTGGACGAGTTAATTGATTGGTTAGATACGATAATTGACAATAATAGAGCCACATAGCCCTAACACACAATATAAAACAGTTGGGGTTCAGTGGTTTGCGGGCGTTTGGCTCTCGCCTCAACTTTTTCCACGGTGGATACGGACGTGCTCCGAAAACCACGCCTACCCATATTGGCCAAACGTGTGTGCCTTGAACCAATCAAGCTTAATAGTTGATTGGATGCTGTACAAATGATGGAAGACTTTAAGGAGATGTATTCATGTGTGTGGAGCCTACAAACTGGTGGGTGGCTGACCATGAAGCAACGAATTAAAGAGATGGCCTTCCGCTTAGGATGTTCAGGTAGACTAAGCAAACCGCCATATGCTGCAATTACCGGAAACGGGATTGTGGTGAGCGATAATGGAAAAGCAAGCGTTGTTTGTAAAATCCTGTATTCAAAGACGAATGAAGGAGTGCAAACTTAGCATGCATCCATTGAAGACCAAAGTTGTGAACTTTAGAGGTGAATCCAATAAGAAATACCCCAGAAAGCTGGACTTTCTTGGCTTCACCATTAAGTTACAGATGGTCAAAACCAAGGCAGGGTTAAAACTTATGACCACTAATGTAATGAGCCGTAAATCCATGAGCTCGGCGTTGAAGAAGTTCAGGGCGATGAACATACATAAAATGCGAACAAGCATTGAATCAGTTTCCGTCAAACTTTCTCCAATTATCAGGGGTATCATGAACTATTACTGCAAGTTTTGGAATGGTCATACTTTTGGTCTATGGTGGCGGCTAAATGACAGGCTGATAAAATGGGTTAAATGGGAAAAAGGAAAATCGGTCAGAGCTGCTATTAGGTGGCTCAAGGATGTGTACAAGAAGCAACCGAACCTTTTTCCACACTGGAGATTGGTGCATCCATAAGATGTATATCTTTGTGTAAGAACATGAAGAGCCGGATGAATTGAGAGGTTCACAGCCTGTCCCGGTTATTCCACCGGGATCCGGTTCTGTGAGAACGCAAGGGTGAAATTCCCTTGCGTGACTCGACTGTGCTTAATGGCAGGAAACAGAATCACACATTGATTTGTATTCAGGATTTCTAGTTTTTCGTATCTTTGAGATTATGGATAATAAGAAAATTGACAAAGA
>CAZXFI010000048.1:592-1817 GCA_964640225.1 uncultured archaeon | reverse complement strand
GCACTAGGGGCGTAGGCCGTCTCCGGCACGCGGAGCACGTACCGGTCGCGCCAGCGGAAACCCGGCGTTAACCACCGGGTCGAGAGCGTCCCCAGCCCCGGGTAGGTATCCCGCTGGGCCACGACCATATTCAGATTATCCACCAGGTGGACGAAAACGGTGTAATCCTTATCGGCGGGCGCCACCGCTTCCCAGTAGAGCGTCACCGCCGCCTCCCCCCCCGGCTGCACGGCATCCTGTTCAAGCCCATAGCCCAGCAGCCGCATCACGGGCGTTTCCGCGTCCGGCAGGCCGAAATCGACCGTCAGTTGATGGGGAATAGCCTCGACCTGCGCCTCGGTCAACCGCTCAGGACGCGCGTAGGCTGGCCGGATCCACAGCCAGGGCGCGACCGCCGTCAACGCCAACAGGAACGCCGCCAGGCCGCCCAACGCCCACTTCTGCCAGCGACGCGGCCACCAGCTCGCCGCCCCCCAGGCCAGCAGCAGCGACCAGGTCGATATCGCCGAAAAGACCCCTGTCCCCCGCCGGAGGTCTGGAAGTCGGGGTGGTTCCACCAGCCGGGCAGGGCGTGGCCCGGCGGGGCCCCTTGGATCAGCATCAGTCATGAGAGAACCGCGGCAGCCACCAAGACACGTTTGGAAGTCATGGCCCCTTCTCCCTTCCCTGCGACCTCGCCGGGTCGGACCCTGCGGCAGGTCTCAGGCCCCCCGGCAACGGCCACCGGAGCAGAGCCGGGCGTGCCCGAAGGCCTTCGGGCAGGCCCAAGCGAGATCGATCGAACGGCCGCGTGTGTGTTCGTCGTCGGTCACAAAAGAGGACACGCAGCAGGGCGAACACCTGGGGGCAGGAAAACGGCTGTTCGGGCTGGAATCCACGATCATGGGGGCGCGCTGGCGTCGATCCAGCCGTGGCCATCATCTGGGCGGTTTCCCGCTCTCGGGGCTACTATGTGGCATGGGGCGTGCCACAGTGGAGAGGCGAGCATAGCTGCACAGGCTAGAAAGGCTTGGGAACGGGCGGTGTCGTTGAGCGTGCGCAATGTCGGCTCAGGAATGTCAGAGTTTCCGACAGATGGCGGTCGGCAAGACCTCGGATGACCAGCGCCCACCTACTCCCGCAACACCGCCACCGTCGCCCCCCAGTGTCCGCGGTGCCCGGGCGCCGTGCGAAAGGACGCGACCGCCGGATGCGCCTCCAGCACGCGCGCCACAGCTTCGCGCTG
>CAZXFI010000048.1:0-582 GCA_964640225.1 uncultured archaeon | reverse complement strand
GCACACCGATGCCTTTGCCGTGCACGATGCGCACCTCGCGCAGTCCGGCCCGCTGGGCCTCCGAGAGGTACTCGGCCACGACCTCCGGGATATCGCGCGGCCGAATCATGTGCAGGTCGAGCTCATCGGTGATGGGGATGGGCAATGGCTCGTCGCCGGGAGATTCACGCCCGGAGCGATCAGGTGGCGTGTCCGGCGTCATGGAAGACCCCCTCGTGCCGGCGACCGTCGTAGCGAAGCGCGAAACTGATCGGCACGTTGCCGCTCAGCATGGCCGAGACCGAACAGTACTTGTCCGTCGACAACCGGAGGGCCCGCAAGACCCTGCGTTCGTCGACCGGCTCGGTCTCCAGATGATAGTCCAAGTGGATGCGCTCATAGACGCGGGGATACCCATCGGCACGGTCCGCGGCGACATCGATCCTGAGCGCGCGCACCGACACGCGCATCTTCTCGAGGATGTCGACCAGGTCCACGCCGGTGCAGCCGGCCAGCGAGCCCAGCAGCATCTCCATGGGCGTCGGCCCGGCCAGGGCGTAATCGGGATCCTGCTTCAGATTGGCGTCGGAGTAGTAGGTGACC
>CAZXFI010000047.1:0-1856 GCA_964640225.1 uncultured archaeon | reverse complement strand
ATCAGCGACAGCGGTCCTACGAGCGCGTGCTCCTCCCAGCCGAGCCCCTGCTCTTCCAGCGCCTGACGGCTGGCCTTGAGGGAGGCGACCTCAGGGGGGCTTACGTCCCGCGTGCAGGGGATTGAGAAGGGGTCTCCGAAGTGGTGGAGGTTCGCCCAAGCATAGATCGGCCAGTTGATCACGTCGAAGACGAGGCTGATCACGGGCCCAAACGTCTCTGGCTCGACGAACTCTCCTCGGGCGATCCGCGTTTCCCGGCAGACTGTCTGCGCACGCTTCCACCGGATGTGAAACCCGACGCCGATCCCTACATAGACGAACGCCAGGATCAATACGATCGAAACGACCTTACGGACAATGGTTGATAGATATATAATCACAATCCGTACCCCGTCCATGCGTAGATTATGCCCAAGATCACCGCTGTAACCAATACACCGACCACCAAGAGCTTTATCTTAGTTGCCTCTCTTGCCTCTGCCTTGCCCATCGTACGGCGTATCTCCTCCTCTTTTTCTTCCCCCCAGCCCCAGTTACTTTGTGACATACTGCTCCTCCTATCCTATCTGCTTATGATCCATACTCAGTCCAAATGCTTCCAATAAGGAATGAGACTGTCAATCCGATGCATGACGAAGTATTAGCTCGCCATCCGCATATTGGATACGAAGTTGATCAGCCGTCATGGTGTACGATTCGAACGTTAGCATAGCAGTGGAAAACACTTCTTCTATCTCGTTGACCTCTGGACCCAAATAGGAACAATCCATCTCAGTTCGTTTAGCAAAGGTGATCGTTATGTGATGATTCTCGAGCTTGTAATGCCCAACGATGGAGTTGCAGCCGCCCCGGAGGCTTACTTCACCCCTCTTCTCAATCACACCTTGATCAATTGAACTCCGCATGGGTTCGCATCAACGTGTAGACAGGTTCAAATTCAAACTGCCCCCCATGCGTTTTGCTCAAACTGACCACCGATTCATCCACAAGCGTCAAGGTGGTGTAGGCACGAATGCCCATCACATCGTGATGAAAGCTCAACGCAGGACGTCCGCCCAGCGTCGTCTCCTCGATCTGTTCCACACCGAAGAACTCCACGGAATCGTCCACGTCGGCGCCGAAAGGCTCGGTAGTAGCATGCCGTTCCAGCCACGTCCGCATTGCCTCCGCCCCAGAAGCGGTAGCCGTTACGGGGTCCCGATAGATCACTGCGCTGATCGCCGGGCATTGATAGCCGCACTCGGCAGGCGTCTCCCACACCGGCGGTTGGAACGTGACTCCGTAAACCGTATCTCCCACCTCGCCGCGGTCTTGAATCACCCAGCCGGGCAGCACCGGCACCGTGACGTCGACGTGGGGCAGTGAATGCGCGTCCCATGCCGTCACATCCGTGGGAATCTCCGTGGGATCGTAGGTTTCCTGCGCCACGGATGGGCCGCCCACACAGATATCCAATGCCTGTTGCCAGCCGTCGGAGGCCGTGACGACCCGTGTCCCTGGGGCACAACAGAGTAGATGTGCGCCCTGGATAGGGAAGCGCAGCGCGCCTTGGCGCTCGTGGTAAAAGTGGTCGCGCACCTGCTCCTCTAACCGCAACAGGGCCGCGTGGGCCTCTGCCGCGGCCTCCTCCTCATCGCCATCGCCGTAACCTGAAAGGAAAGCACGAGCCAACTCGCCCAAGAGGTCGCCCGCATAGTCTGTTGTCAGACGTAGCATCCCGCTGCGCGCCGCGTCAATCTGTCCGAGATAAGCGAGGGCCTGGGCCCGGCGGAACCGCAAGAAGCCCACCCAATCCGGTTCGTCGCCCGCAGGGCGCCAGCCTTGAGCCTCGGCGAACGCCAAAGCCTCGTCGTAAC
>CAZXFI010000046.1:0-1858 GCA_964640225.1 uncultured archaeon | reverse complement strand
GATGAATCCGAATGGCGTCGTTTTTCTTAAATAGTGTCTGAACGAAAACGTTCAATTAATTATAAAATAATTAGTTAATCTATAAAAAGTTCTTTGAAAAGTTCTTTGATTTTCTTATATTTTACATAAGTTTAATATTTAAGCAAAACATTCGAATTCAAAGAGGGTACTATTCATGCGTAAACGATTTGAAATCCAATACGAGTTCGGCGCCACTCCAGTGGAAAAATTGCAATTGCCATTAAGGAGCCGGGATGAAATTCCGCCAGTTCTTAGAGCGTTACAGTACATCTATTCTAACCCTGAATTGAATAGAAAAGTCTTTTCATTACTTGAAAAGAAAATCATGAAAAATGTCAAAAAAACCGGTCGTAATGGCATGAGCCTCTGGGAAATATTAGTATTTGCAGTAGTTCGCCTGGCTCTTGATGCTGATTTTGATCGTCTGGACCATATTGCCAATTACGATAGTTTAGTCCGGGCATTTGTTGGCATTCCCAGTTTTGGTGAAAATTTAAAGCGTTATTCGTTACAGTCGTTAAAAGACAATGTCAGATTACTGGACGAACAAATCCTTGATGAGATCAACCAATTGATCGTTGAAAGTGGTCACAGCTTAAAAAAAAACGAAAAGGTCGACGTTCACGTTGATTCTTATGTTTTTGAAACCAATGTTCATTTTCCCACGGATCTTAATTTACTGTATGATGCCGCACGCAAAAGTATTGAACTGGTCAGCCAATTGTCAAAAGCACACAAACTGATCGGTTGGCGAAAGTATAAAGATTGGCGGAAACGACTCAAACGGGCTTATCATAAAACAGCAAAAGCCAATCGTGGTCGTGGCAAACATTCTGAAAAAGGGATTACAACGGTATTAGAATATTTATCCATTGCGGCACAATTATCTGAAAAACTGAATCAATCGATTGAATTACTGGATTCAATCCTGAAAGTGTCAGTTGGCAGCCATCCAAAATTTAGAGAGTTAGTGTATTTCAAAGCACATCTTGATAAGCATATTGATCTTGTCCGGCGTCGTCTTATTTTGGGTGAGCAAATTCCCCATGCTGAAAAAGTGTTCTCGTTATTTGAGCCACATACCGAGTGGATCAAAAAAGGGAAACTCCGTAATCAAGTCGAGTTAGGACTTCGGATTGCGATTGCGACGGATCAATTTGGTTTTATCCTGGATTATCGTGTGATGCAAAACGAGCAAGATGTTGATATTGCCATTCCTGTTGCTGAGAAATTGCTTCGCCACTATTGCATTAACAGCATGAGTTTTGATAAAGGCTTTTGGAGCCCGCAAAACTTCGGTCGATTAAAGGATTCAGTGTCACATTTGGTTATGCCCAAGAAAGGCAAATTAAGCCAATCCGACAAGGAGCGGGAATACAACAAGAGCTTCCAAAAGTTTCGGCATCAACATGCAGCCGTAGAATCTGCCATCAATTGTTTGGAGCATCATGGATTGAATCGATGTCCTGACAAAGGAATAACTGGATTCCTTCGTTATACCGCTCTGGGGATAGTGGCATATAATTTACACAAGCTTGGTAATATTCTGCTCGATAAAGAGCGACTGAAATTATCAAAGAACGAATACATGAAAAAAGCTGCTTAGCTTTTAACAATTTGAGACTAAACACGTTCACAAACAGGAGTAGTCTGTCTAAAAAGGATTATTAAATCATCGAATAAACAATAAAGCACGTATTTGAGATCGATTTTACGATAAGTGAAATCCCTGTTTATATAAGCTTTAAACATCGTTCAGCTACGTTTTGAATTTTAATAGAAAATAAGTAGTTTTCGTTCAGGCACTAAATAGTAAATTTATATATATATTAAAATA
>CAZXFI010000045.1:1260-1942 GCA_964640225.1 uncultured archaeon | reverse complement strand
TTAGAACGTTGAAACGTTGAAGCATTCCAACATTCTAACGTTTTTCGTTACGCCACCGGATCATCCGGGTGTTCGGCGTTCCACATCGCGACAACCTCGTCGCTGGTCTTCCCGGCGTTTTCGGCATTCTTGATCACGCCGTGGAACTTGCCGGGGCTGTTAAGCCCCTTCTTGAGCGCCATATCGGCCCGATGCCCCACCTTGAACTCGCCGTTGAGCTGGATGACGGGCGTATACGTGCCCAATCCCTCCAGTTTGACCGCCTGACCGCGCAGGTTGTAGAAGAGCACCGTGTCGCGCAGCTCCAAAAGCACCTGACGCACGCCACTCTCGTTCAGCCCCGTACTGCGGGCGATGAACTCCACCAGATCATCGGTATCAGCACGTTCTCCCAACTCAATCTTGGGACGGTATGCGTTGATTGCCTTGATTCGACTAGCCATGATTGTACCTCCTTGAGTGAATAATTGACTGTCTACAAGTATGTTGCCCGGCAGGTTCCCGATAGCACCTCCTTTTGTGGATACGTTCAAACGTGCAAACGTTCACACGGCCTTGGTCAGAATCTTCTCGTACCAATCCAGGTAGTCGTCCGCCTGGCGCTCCAGATCGAACTCGCGTTTCGCAACCGCTGCTGCCTGGGCGCTCATACGTCTCCGTAACGCATCATCCTGCAGTAATT
>CAZXFI010000045.1:0-1250 GCA_964640225.1 uncultured archaeon | reverse complement strand
GCGCCATCGCGGCGCCGTCCTGGGGTGGCACGAGAAAGCCGGTTTCCCCGTCCTCGATCTGCTCGGGAATCCCACCGACCGCCGTGGCGACAACCGGTGTGCCACAGGCCAGAGATTCCAGCACGGTGTTGGGGAAGTTGTCGGCGTGGGCAGCATGCAGGAAAACGTCCGCCGCCTGGAAATACTGTGCTACCCGTGCCGGATTAGATTGAAAGGGGATCGTCTGCACATCTACACTACCGATTTTATCGGTGCCTGCCTCTTTCCCGCCTAACGCCAGAAAGAGCACCTGCTGAGACATGCTATCAGAGAGGTTCAGATGCGCGATGGCATCACGGATAGTCACGTAATCCTTGAAACGGCTCTTGACGTTATGCGCTGCGAAGAGCAGGATCACGGCATCTACAGGCAGCCCCAGTTCCGTACGCACTTTGTACCGATCAGCAGGATGGTACACGGTCAAATCCACGCCGTTATGAATAACCCGCCCTTCAACGGGTTGCAGCATAGACTGCTCTACTCGTTCCAGCAACCAGGCACTGGGCGTGGCAACGTATAAGCGCGACCGGCGATAAATCCGCTGCTTGCGCCGCCAATTCCAGGCCGTCGCGTCTTGCTTAATAGCAGGGTAGATAGTTAAATCTGGGCACTCGCCGCAGCCGTGTTGCCATCGCTCACACCCCAGGGTATACGCACAATGTCCAGTGTAGGTCCATTCATCGTGTAAGGTCATTACGACAGGAACCTTACAACTCAATACCGGCAAGAACCGCAGGTCGAAATAGCCGCCGTGCAGGTTGTGGGCGTGAACGATATCCGGCTCTTTCGGGGGAAGTCCAAGCAGTTGACGGCTACCGGGGAAGTTGAAATCCTCACGCCCGCGCTCGCGATCCCACATCGGTTTACCCTGGGCCAGTAGGCGCAGCCAATAGCGCAGCCGCCACACGCCACGCACACGGGTCTCCAGCGGTGCAAGCCGTCCATGAAGCACCCAGCAGAGGCGCGCCCAGGTTGGTTTCCGATCGGGGCGGGGGATTTCCAGCACACCGACGTCGTCCGTGCGTTTGCGTCCCACAGCAAGATGGCTCTGGTGTCCTCGTACACGATAGGTTTGGAACAGATTCCAGGCCACCTTTTCCGCGCCGCCGCCAAGATCCTGGGTGCTGAGTTGTAGAATATTCAACCCGCTTTCTCCAATACCTGCCTGGTCAGACGCCAGGCCTTGCGCAGCGCATGGTAAGGTAAAGTCG
>CAZXFI010000044.1:0-1953 GCA_964640225.1 uncultured archaeon | reverse complement strand
AAAAACGTGGACAGCGCGGCCATAGACCTGGAGTTCCACACAATGAGGTACGACCGGGACGACCCTGACGAAGATTCAAACACATACACCCACATATACCCGGACTCGGGAGGAAACCCCAACACCACATCAGTGGAGACAGAAGTTACCGGGCTTAGCGAGCAGTGGACCGCGAGGAACGCCTCATCCGGAGTATACATCGGCCACGTCTATGCAAACGAATCAATACCGGGCAAAATTTACCTGGTGGAATACAACGGCTGGACCAGCGGCTCCGAAGCCCTGCCTCCGGTGACTCCCGTAATGGATTCCGAGCCCATAGACACATGGAACGGGCCCTACCTCATATGGGGAAACGGAACGGGAATAACGCTTCAGCCGGGCGAGGAGTACGAGGTTAAGGTGTGGAACACGTGGCACGACCCGGACACCGGCTGGGAGGAGCTCAGCAACATGCCTGAAACTACTACAGGCTCAACTGAAAAGCAGGGAGACATGGCCTCAAGTATTGTGGACGTGGGAAACACGGACATAAAGGGATACCTCATAGTTAAGGTACAGGAAGAGAACGGCGGGGGCTGGTCTGACTTGGAGACTGTGGTTGACGACACCGGCGATTCAAACGTGAGAAACGTGTCCTCTCTGGACTACCTTAGAATAGATGACATATGGTACGGGAAAGGGGCATGGAACACGGACAGGCTGGAAAACAAGACCTACAGGATTTACGCCCAGTTCTCGGATCCCAGCGGCAGCGCGCTGGAAAAAGATTCAGGGGGGTATTTCATAGGAACTTACGAGTTTGAACTGCTCCCCCCGCCGAGCATAATAAGCGTCAAGAACATCACGGTTTACAAGGTCACGGACTCGCAGGACAAGTTCAACGACAAGACAAACCTTACCGGATACGGGACAAACGCCACCTTCACGGTTTTCACGGAGAACCTTTACAGGATGGAGGTGACCCTGGAAAATGAAGGCTCCAGCACGGCTGACTGGAACATTAGCGACGCGAACATTTCCCACAACTTCCTGAACAGCTCCTGGGTTGTGAACACCGGCGAGATTTGGTATGAGAACGACTCCATGAACTTTACCGGAGGCCTGTTCAACGGCAACGTCTCATGGAACACCACACTTGGAGGAAAAATAGAGATAGGGAAAAACGGCACCTTTTCCTACATAGTAAACATCACCAACAGCAGCCAGGGAGACTACAAGGTAAGGCTGCTTATAGACGACCTGAACTTCATAGAATATGACAACTCCACTTTCAAGGTAATCCTGACGGAAACGGAAGCCCCGAAACTTTACAACAACATTTACGGCCTTTCAGCGGAAAGCATAGACAGGGGCTCTTCCATTGGAATATACGGAAGGTGGGACGAGGAGATAAGCTCGGCCTACGCAGAATTCAACTCCACCACCCCAAACTTCGTCACGGAGGACATGAACCTGCCCAGCCCGAACCCGTACAACTGGACCAACCATACCATAAGCACGAACCAGTTCTGGCTTCTGGGAGAGCACGCGGCCAAGGTTTACGCCAGCGACCTGAACGAGAATGAGAACGGCACGCTGCAGTATCTCAACTTCACGGTATGGGGCGTGGCCGAGGTCTACTCCTCCTCGCTTAATCCCTCCACAATTTTCCCGGGAGAATCATCCAAAATGTCATGCAGGGTGAGGGACACTACCAACAACAGCCAGCCTCTTGGAGGCTATCTGGTCAGTTTCTACAACTCCACCCACCTTCTGGGCACCAACACAACCAACTCAACCGGATGGACTTTCCTGAACTTCACCAGCAACCAGCTCGGTGTGGAGACAATAAGATGCAACATAAGCGAGAACGCCTCTTTGTACTACCACGTGAACGAGAACAATTACGCGACAAAGCAGCTCACAACAAGGGAGAACGAGCCGCCCAGGTGGTACAGTCCCTCATCAAGC
>CAZXFI010000043.1:0-1992 GCA_964640225.1 uncultured archaeon | reverse complement strand
CCCAGAGGCAGATTTATTTCGGTCAGACAACCGACTGGTTCAACTACAACAACGACTCCTCGGGCGGGGTGTGGCTCAACACTTCCTCGGATACCAGCGGCAGAACTTTAACCAGGGAAATAACATCCTGGACTCAAAACCTGGTCCAGTGGAACGAGTCATCTTCCGCAGCCATGGAAGCCACGTACAACATAAGCGGTCTGCTTTCCGAAAAGTACTACAACATTTACAACAACTCACAGCTCTTTGAGACGCTGAAAACGGATTCAAGCGGAGTTTTACCCGACTTTACGATAGAACATGACAACACTGAACAAGAAATAAAGGTGGAAAAGGACGAGACTGCCCCGAAAATATACTGGGAAGACCCAACCCCGCCGGACGGGAACGTTACTTCAGACACGCACATCTACCTGAACACCACTATAACGGACGACCTTAACACTTCAGCATTGATAGACTGGAACCACTCGCTAAGAGGGTACTGGTCCTTTGATTATTATAATGACAGTGGAGTTTATGACAACTCTTCTTACCAGAACTTCGGGACCTTCAACGGAGGATTGGAGCAGGACAACATAACTACAGGCGAGTACGGCAAAGCCCTGGAATTTGACGGGAAAAACGACTATGCTGATATAGAAGACCCCGGGGACGGCAGTTTGGATTTCGGTACCGGGGACTTCACGGTGGAGGCCTGGGTTAAAACAACGGAAACTAGAAGCGATAGGTACATAATAGAAAAATACAATTCCGAGTGGAATCCTCAGCGCGGATATGTTCTGGGAATTAATAATACCAAACTAAAGGTTATCCTGGCAGACGGGAGCGAGCGTAATTTGGGCGATGGTTCTGAAACAATTAACGATGGAATTTGGCATTATCTTGCAGCGGTTTTTGACAGGAACGTTAACTGCATTTATTACGTTGACGGAAAAATTGACAAAAAGGTAGACATAAGCAAGTACGATGGAGACACGTCCAATAATTTTAACTTACAAATATCCCGAAAACAGGTTTCAATAACCCAGCCCACTTATTTCAACGGCACCATAGACGAGGTCCGTGTGCACAACCGCGCCCTTAGCCCCGAGGAAATAAACGCCTCCTACAACAACGGAATCCACAGGTTATATACAAACATGACCTCCCTCCAGGACGGAACCTACGATTACGAGGCATGGGCAATAGACCAGGCCGGAAACATGAATGCAACATCCGAGAGGAACGTGACCGTGGACACGACCGGCCCCAACATAACCATAGAAAGCCCGGAGAACACAACCTATCCCAACAGGACAATATGGTTCAACGTGAGCCTGAGCGAGCAGGGCGAGTGGTGCGGGTATTCCCTGGGCGGAGCCAACGTGACGATGAGCAACGATTCCTCAACGCATTTCTACCACCTGAACGGCACCCTGGAGGACGGCTCCTACCACGTTATTTTCTACTGCAACGATTCGCTGGGAAACATGGGCTCCGCGGAGGAATGGTTCACCATATTCACCATGGACATGCAGATAACAAAAACTTTCCTGCCCTCAATAATCGTGGCAAGGGAAGTGGAAGAATTAAACGTGACCACGGATGTAAAGATAAACAAGACCGGCAGCAGCATAACCCAAGTAAACATAAAAGATGAGGTTCCTTACGATTTTGAAGAGCCGGATGAATCGGAAGTCTATGTTTACGTTGTGGAATATTTGGGAGACATTGCAGACATAACCCCAGATTCTGACATATCCGTCACGGACCCCGGAGGAGGGCAGAACAAGATAATATCAGTTAACGTGTCAACAGAGTCAACAGGGATTGAAGTAGAGGAAAACGACACGATACGGCTGAACTACTTCATGAACTCTTCCGAGATGGAGCCCGATGAAACCAGGGCAATTTGGGTCAACGCCACGATAATAAATTCCGAAGAAAATCAGAAATCAGCCCAGGAGCAGTTCAACATAACCGCCGCCGAGACCCTGCTCCGCGGCTGGA
>CAZXFI010000042.1:322-2122 GCA_964640225.1 uncultured archaeon | reverse complement strand
CTATATTAAAGAAAAAGAAAAGTTTGTTTTTTAGAACATTAATTAAAATTAGGAATATAATGAAAAATATAATAAAAAACGACGAACTTATGTGGAAAATTGATTCTATTTTGGGTTTGCCTCCCGTGAGATGGAGAAGACTTTTTGAAGAATTTGGAAAAGAGGGGATAAGGAATGCTTATGAAAAAGATCTTAATTTGGTTTTAAAAAAAGTTAAAGAACTAACAGAAAATTTACCAGGAAAATACATAATAACAGCAGACCATGGTGAAATGCTGGGTGAAAGTGGTAGATGGGGGCATGGTTATAGTTATAAAGAATGTAGAGAAATACCGTGGCTTATAATAAAAAGTAAAGGCGCAAAAAAAAGTAATTATAAAAAAATGTTGAAGAAAAATAGAAAAAATAAAAATTTTGAAGAAAAAATAAAAGAAAGATTGGAATCATTGGGTTATCTAAATTAAATAAATTTTTTGATTAGTTTTTTCAATAGACTTACATCAATCCCCGTCTTTTTCTCTATTGATTTTAGAATCAAAATGTCCTCTTTTTCCAAGCTTTTTGACAAAAGCAAAAAAATAGAGTTAATAAGTAAAAACAACAGAAAAGCCATTATCAAATTCCATGTATTTAAACCAAATATTTTTTTGGCTAAAAAATAAACAATTAAAACTGATGTAACAGAAGAAAAAAACGGCTTCAAATAACTTTTATCGTAAGGTTGTAGTTTTATTTTTTTATGAAGATATAGAATTGAAGAAAGATTCAACACTATAAGAGATATTGAAAACGCAATCGCCGCTCCGGAAATTCCGTAAATCTGTATTAAGATAAAATTCAGAACTAAATTTAAAATTGATGCTATTAAAGTGAGATAAAAAATTATTTTCGTTTTTCCTATAGATATTATAGTTTGTTTAGTGGGGCCCACGGAAACGTCAAATAAAAATCCCAGTGACAATATCATTAGCGAGGCAGAGCCTGCAATAAATTCTTTTCCGAATAAAATATTCAATATATTGTCTGGAAATAAAAACAAAATCAAAAACAATGGAAAAACAATGGAAAAAATCCATCTTGTTGAAGTTTTATAAATTTTCCTTATCTCTGATATTCTTCTTTGGGAGTAAAATCCTGAAATCACCGGTATGATTATAAATCTAAAGGCCTGTAAAACAAAGGATAATAAAATAACAGTATTCAATGTAACCTCATAAATACCAACATTAGTTGCTGTAGTAAAATAACCCAACATAAGTACATCTGTCCAAGATAATACTAAACTCAGTGTGGCTACCATTAAAAGAGGCCAAGAAAATAGTATAAGCTCCCTTGTTACTAACGTGGTTTTTATTTTTTTAATTTTAGGATGAACCATATTTTTTAGATAATAAAGCCCTATAAAAGATGAAATCAAAAAACCTAAAACAAATCCCGTTGTTACTCCTAAAAGTCCAAAGCCCATGAAGAAAAAAATTGCGATGAAAAGAAAAGTTGATAAGTTTTTGCCTATTTCCACGGCATATATTTTTTGTTTAACCATCTTGAAACCAAGTAAAGTTGAATGAGATAGGGTCATTATAGTGAAAAACGGTAGAGAGAAAGACAATATCTGAATTATAGGAGTTAAATCCGGTTTAGAGAAGAAAGAAGCCACGTGGGGAGAAAAAATGAAAAGAATTGCTGCCAAAAGTATGCTCAGCGGGAGGCTTATTTTAAAGGCGCTCTTTATTCCTCCCTTGACCTTGCCCGGTTTTTTCTTGCCAAGGTAGAAAGCGATGAAACGGGTAAGGCCCTGGT
>CAZXFI010000042.1:0-312 GCA_964640225.1 uncultured archaeon | reverse complement strand
CAAGCAGTGCCAGAGTGGCAAGAATGCTTACTATGGCCAGACCTATGGATATCAGGCCGTACGCCTCCGGGCCCATCGTTCTTGCGATAAATACGCGGGTGAGATAGGCGAAGAGCTTGCCCAAGAACAACCCGAAGAAAGCAATTCCCGCGCCCTTGGCCACGGTCTTCACGGCTCTCTCGTGCTCTTTGCTCATTTTTTGGTTTGGTTTGGTTTGGTTCGCTCTGGCCATAATCTTATTTTCGGTGGTGAAGTTAAAAAAGGTTGATTTTTCCAAGGAAAGGTTTATATATGATTAACACTACAATAAGA
>CAZXFI010000041.1:625-2172 GCA_964640225.1 uncultured archaeon | reverse complement strand
TATCGTGTTAATTATTGAAAGTATGTTTTCGCGCAGAGACGCAGAGACGCAGAGAAAAAACTTTCTAATTTTAATTTTAATAAGTTACCTTTGCGATCTTTGGAGCGCCAGGCTAAGCCTGGTGCATCTTGCTGGCTGAAAGTGCCAGTGATGGTAATTGCCCGTTCGCCATGTAGCGGCGGTCCCCTGTGGGAGGGTAACCGAACATGGGAAGCGGACCGGTAATCCGGCACTATCCGGATTGCGAAGCAGTTGAACCCTGTGGACCGCGAACGCGTGAGCCCTAACGAAAGTGAATCCGATTCGGCCTCGATACGCTCATTGGGTGTGGCCAAGCTGCCGAAGATGACGAAGCCTGATACCTGTGGGGAAGTAATGGGTATATGCACCTGCAGGGCACCCCGGGGTGGTTGGGAAGAGCGCGCGCGGAAAGATGCACCGAGGAACCTGGGAGACCCACTGCGGCCCGGTGAAGGAGCCGAAGGATGACCGGGAATACATAACCGGGAGGTCTGCCGCGGCTGGGAGTCGGAGAGGCCCGTAGTAGCGAGGAAACCATGGAAACATGGTGGAGCAAAGGGGCCTTGCTGTGAACATGCTGAGTGAGAAGAGGAGTGTGCCGCTTGGACAAAAGTCCCATTACGGAACAACTGACAATCTGGGGAATTCTGAACGTGTGGCAAGGTGCCCATGTCAAGAAGATCCGGTTGCCGGACAAACTCACTACTTTGAGACAGAAGCTTTACCGGAAGGCGAAGCTGGAGCCGAAGTTTCGATTTTATGCTCTCTATGATCGGATTTATCGGCGTGATGTGCTGAGCAGTGCGTATGAAATTGCTTTGGCCAACAAAGGTGGAGCCGGTATAGACGGAGTTACCTTCGAGGATATTGAGGGTAGCCCCGAAGGCGTCGAAGGATTCCTGGATGAAATTCAGGAAAGCCTGAGAAGCAAGACTTACCGGCCGTCGGCAGTGCGTCGGGTATTGATACCCAAACCGGATGGTCGTAAACGCCCACTGGGCATTCCCACCATTCGGGACCGTGTGGTTCAAACGGCGGCTCTGCTGGTTATGGAACCAATTTTTGAGGCGGACTTTCTGGACTGTTCGTACGGGTTTCGACCCAACCGTTCGGCCCACGATGCCCTTAACGAGATTCGCAAGGATCTCAAGATGGGGCTTAATGCCGTCTACGACGCTGACCTGAGAGGGTACTTCGATACGATCCCGCATGACAAACTGATGAAGTGTGTGAGGATGCGGATTGTGGACCGCTCGGTGCTGAAGCTGATTCGACTGTGGCTTCAGGCGCCGGTAGTAGAAGCGGGCTGCGGAGGTGGAAAGAAAGTCACTCGGAACAAGAAGGGTACGCCGCAAGGCGGAGTGATCTCGCCACTTCTGGCCAACATATATCTCCACTGGTTTGAGAAGGTTTTCCACTCCGCCAGTGGTCCTGCTGCCTGGGCCAAAGCTCGAATTGTCCGCTACGCGGACGACTTTGTGGTTCTGGCTCGTTACCAAGGGGCGCAGTTGCAGGCCTATATTGAA
>CAZXFI010000041.1:0-615 GCA_964640225.1 uncultured archaeon | reverse complement strand
ACCTGGTTGGGCTTGGAGATCAATCGGGACAAAACGAAGGTGGTTGACCTTCGAGAACCCGGCGCAAGCCTGGACTTCCTGGGTTTCACATTCAGATATGACCGGGACCTGAAAGGGCGCGGTTTTAAGTACCTGAATGTCACCCCCTCGAAGAAGGCGTTGAAAAAGGAGCGTGAAACGCTTCGGGGCATGATCAGCAGCCATCAGAGCCATGTGCCCGTGCCGACCCTGATAGGAGTCGTTAATCGGCAGCTGCGCGGATGGTCTGAATATTTCTCTTTTGGCTATCCCCGGCAGGCAAAGCGAGCGATGAACTGGTACGTTCGCGCCAGGCTTATCAAGCACCTGCAACGGCGCAGTCAGCGACCCTTTCGGCCTCCGAAAGGGACGAGTTTTTACAAACACCTCAAGGAATTGGGGTTGATATATTTGTAAATTCTCCATACGCTGACTACCTGCGTGTGCCTTTTAGTGAAGTTCACAGGAAAGCCGGATGCGGGAAATCCGCCTGTCCGGTTTGACGAGGGGGAGGGTTCTGCCCTCCCTACTCTACCGGTCAAAGGCGGTGGCGGTGTTCGGGATCAATTCCGGCGAGGCATTCGCCGCGGTAATCGG
>CAZXFI010000040.1:0-2204 GCA_964640225.1 uncultured archaeon | reverse complement strand
CGTCATCTCGCGATAGGGATCGGCGCCGCCCTCGGGCCAGCCCTGCGGCTCGGTGAGCTCCCAATGCCCCTCTTCCACGGCGAGCGTGTCGTCGCCCCGGTAGATCCGGCAGCGGCGCAACCCGAAGCTCTCCATGGTCCGATCGATCACGATGCGCGGCTGCTTCACCGCGGCGCAGGCGGGATCGCCGGGATCGGCGACGTACCAGATCCAGTGCTCCTCGGTCGAGCGCCGGCCGTTGCCGTTCATGCTGAGATCGGTCTGGTGGGCGAGCACGACCACCGCGCTGCCCAGCGTGTCGGCCGTCTCGCGGCTGAAGAGGATGGCGCGCACCGCCGCGTCCTCGTAAAAGGCCTGAGCGGCCGGCGCGGCCGCCCACAGACCGACGGCGAGCAGTCCGGTCCGCAGGGCGACGCGCAGGGGCGCCCCTCTCGCGCGTCCCGTTGCGCGGTCCGTGGCGAAAAGGAGCGCGGATTCGCTGTGCGTGCTCACGCCGATCCCTCCTACGGCAAGGGTCTTGCAGGCAGGTCCCTTCGGGCGCTATACCCACGCCAACGCACGAGATTCCATTCTACGGACACCCGGCGGTGGTCTGCAAGCGCGCGGCGTTTTTTTGTTTGACAGCCCCGTGCGCACTTCCCTTAAATCGCGCTTGCCATGACCGGGGGCCACCCCCAAAGATGGGGAGGTTCGCGGGGGTATTGGATTGGAGAGGCGCGCAGGAGCCAGCCAGGAGGATTAGGACATGGGGCCGCATCCGGAAGAGAGGATCTACCTCCGGGATGACGACGAGTATGACGACTACGACGATTCGGAATTCGAAGAAGAGGAAGACGACGAGGACTACGACGATGACGACGATATCGATTTCGAAGCGGACGATGATGACTTGGATGACGACCTGCTCGACGATGACGACGATGATCTAGACGACGATTTCGACGACGATCTCGAAGAAGAAGACCTGGATGACGATCTGGACGACGAATACGACGATTACGACGACCTGGACGACGATCTCGACGAGGACGACGACGACGACGAGGAAGAGGACGATTTCGACGACGAGGAGTACGACGACGAAGAGGACGATCTGGATCGGTAGTCCGGGGCGCGCCGGGGGAAGGACACAACGGCACCGTGGAGCGATGGAACCTAGCGTGGGGCATGGCTTGCGATCGGGGGACCGTGCGCCCCGAGAACCAGGATGCCACCTTGCTTTGGGTCGCCGGACGGGCCGAGGTGCTGCCGGCCGAAGAGGGATCGGCTCCCGTCCGCGGTGACGCGGTCGCGCTCGAAGTGGATGCGGACGGGGAGGGGAGCGGTGACCTGCGGCTCATGGCGCTGGTCGCCGACGGCATGGGCGGCCCGCCCGGGGGGGGCCAAGCCAGCCAGGTGATCGTGAAGACCGTGGCCGGCGCGCTGCCCGGCGGACCGATCGCGGACGTTCCCCCGTTTCTGAGCGGGCTGGTCGAGTCGGCCAACCAGGCGGTCTTCGAGCTGGCCCAGCGTCACGGTCTGGTGGGGATGGGCAGCACCTGCACCATGGTGGTCTTCTCCGGCGCGCAGATGCATCTCTGCCACGTGGGCGATTCACGCTGCTACCGCATTCGTCCGCACACGGGCTCCATGGAGCCCTGGAGCCGCGATCAGAACGTGGCCGCCGAGCTGGTGGAGCAGGGTGTCTTGACCACCGAGGAAGCCCGGCATCATCGCTCCAGCCACACACTCACCCAGGCGGTGGGGCTGGCATTGGCAGGAAAACCCAAGGAACTGGGATTGAACCGGACTCTTATTCCCTTTGAATACACCCAAACCGCTGCGGAGGAAGCAAAATGACGGACAAAAGCCAAGACGTTCGTATCGGAGTTTACATCTGCCATTGCGGCTCTAATATCGCAGGAACGGTTGACGTGGAAAAAAACCGGGATGACATGACAGGGCTGGACGGCGTTGAAGCCGTCCGTGATTATAAGTTTATGTGCTCGGAGCCGGGGCAGGATTTAATTATAAAGGACATCAAAGAAAAAGGCCTGAACCGGGTGGTGGTCGCATCCTGCTCCCCGCTGATGCATGAACCGACTTTCCGGAAAGCCTGTGAAAAAGCCGGGCTGAACCGGTATCTTTTTCATGTATCTTATGCTGTTCAATTAAATCTTTTTTCTTTTCTATCGTTAAGGACATCTTTCACCCTTTTTTTATCC
>CAZXFI010000039.1:0-2264 GCA_964640225.1 uncultured archaeon | reverse complement strand
CATCAAGCCGCCTTTTATGGGCGTTTGGTTTATTGGCCGTATCCGGTTTCTTTCCAGGGAGTTCGGAGCGGCCTTTTTTGTTTCTGATTCAGCTTTAAAAAATCGGTCAAGGTTTTTCTTACTGCACTCTATAAATACATTATTTGTCCTCTTTTTTGCAAGTACATTGTATCTTTTCTTCATGAAGAAGAAAAAGCCAGGTCCCCCAAGGGGGCAAAAACATACAGATGTAAAAAGGTCAGCATTCGGCGAGCGCCTCTATCGTGCACGAAAGGCAAAAGGATTAAGTCAGGAAGAGCTTGGACAGAAGGTCGGTTTATCGAAGAGAATGATTTCGCGGTATGAGGGAACCTATCCGGGGCCGTCCTTGGAGATACTCGAAGATATCGCCAAGGCACTTAATGTAACAGCCAGCTATTTGCTTGGTGAAAGCGTTTTTAAAAAAATCGAAGATGACATAAAACCGCTGTACCGCCAGCACATCGAGAACTTGCAAAAGCTCCCACCGAGTAAGCAGAAGCATGCTATAGAAATGGTGGAGGCTTGGGCAGCCAAGAATAAAACGAACAAAGAAAAACAGTAGCCGCCGCTGATTCCGAGCGGCGTAATCTCATTGATAACCCACTCCATAGCCGTTCGGGCATATAAGGTATCCGCACAGACGCACAATTGACAAAGGGTGTCCGCTTCGCAAATACCTGCGGTGCTTCACCCGTTTGGGCAATTGTGCGCAATGCGGGTTTTCATCGTATCACCCCGCCCGACCCATTACACTGCGGTTGGCTCGCTGACATTTTTTGAGGATGTCGCTCGCATCGAGTCATAGCCCTTCCGCCCCTCTCAGTGGCTCCCATCGTTTTTCTTGCGTTACCCAACAATATGCGCTATATTAACATTGTGTTGGTTAACAAGGATTCTATGCCATGAGCACTATTTTTCATGTAATGAAAGAAGAATACGAACGGCTTATTGAAGCCGACCAGGCATACCGGCATAACATTGAGCAGATGCCGCAAGGGTCGCCGCAGGTAAAGCATATCCGCAACGGTGACTATCTCTACCTGGCACGCCGTGATGGGTCAAAGGTGGTATATGATTACATCGGGCCGGTTGATTCCGAACAGGCAAAGAAAATTCTTGAACAGGTTGAACGTCGGAGACGATACGAAAGCCTGCTCAAAGACATACACCGCAACCTCAAAGACGTAAAGAAGGTACTCCGTGGAAAAATTTGATTTACTCCTCGCAGTCCTGCGGGACATGCAGAAAGTGGATATTCTCCGGCATTTTGTGCTGGTCGGCAGCTGGTGTCAGAACTTTTACCGTCACATTTACGGCAACCCGGTCGAGATTCCCGCGGCAAGAACCATGGATGCCGATATGTTGATACCCAAGCGCTTACCCAAAGACAAACAGGTAAGCATCTCCGGAATAATGGAGAAAAATGACTTTGCCATTGAAGTCGATTTTACTTCCGGTCTTTACAGGTTCACGCATCCGGATTTGAAGTTCGAGTTTCTCACCAACCCCGGCGCAAAACCCGGCGAAGATGTTTACCGGTTCAGACAACTCGGCATTACCGCCCAGGAGTTGCGATACATGTCAATACCTCTGGATCACCGGATGGTCATAGCATACGAAGACCTGACGCTCAATATCCCGGAACCGGAAGCGTTTACTCTTCACAAGTTGATAGTGTGCTGTTTGCGTCGTAATCCGGAGAAAGCCCAGAAGGACAGCGAGACCGCCCGGGGCATGCTCGTTTACTTTGAGGACAAAGAACCACACGTCAAGCACCTGCATGATCTGTACAACAGTTTTCCCAAAGGATGGCGCAAGCGTGTCGATGACGGGCTGAATAAAATCGGAATTACGCTCCCGCCTATCTGATTGATTCTTCTCGGGAGCCCTTGGAAGGGCGGAAGGGGCCTACCTGCTACGCCAAGCGGAAGGACATCCCCAAAAATGTCCTGGAGCGGTCATGCGGGGTGGGCGGGTTGATACGATTCCATTCCGCCCGTAGTTTGCATAATACCAACTATGTGCCGAAGGGTGACCCATGCGCCGGATGCGCAAATGGGCACATAGTTGCGTATTATGTAAAGACCAAGGCCACGACGGCCGCGGGGTGTACTATCGGGCGGATACCACTTCTGTCTGAGGAACGCAGGGTTTAGCCCGAGTACCGCAGATAAAATATCATCAGAAGTCATCACAATATTTCTTTCTGCTTTCAGAGAATCACCGGGGGAAGGTATTTTTCA
>CAZXFI010000038.1:0-2312 GCA_964640225.1 uncultured archaeon | reverse complement strand
CATGGAAATAATGAGAATAAAGATATATTTATTGGTGCCTGGGACGGGGTTGTATTGTTTATGGTTGGTGTCTATACAACTGAACCATTTATGTGTGTTATAAATAGTATTCTAAGTATTAATAACTTTATGCCGAAACTTCAGCAATCAAGCGAGAAACAATACCTTTTAACAATACCAAAGACCCTTGTACTGGCCAAAGGTTGGAAAAAAGGCCAGGATATAGAAGTAAGGATCAACAAGTCCGGTAATCTGGAACTCAGGGATTAATGTTTATTTCTCTATCAATATCTTCTAATATAATGTTCAATGTACTTCCGGGTGTATCAAAAACTGCTGGGGTACATGAAACCAATTCTTTTAAATTATCAACAAGTTCTCTTACACTTTTTGTTTTTATCTTGGGGGAATTAATCCCAGTGTCTTTATAAAAAATATTCAAAGAATTCACAAACCAATCAACCATAATTGTTTTTAAGCTTCCGTAGTTTTCTTCCAGTCTTTTTGAGGTATATTCTTCAATAAATTTAATTAATACATCTATGAAAATAGGGTTATTGGATAAAGCCTTTATAATCTTTTTTGATTTGGTAGTCTTTTTATCTAACCAAAGCTGAAAATTCTTTTCCTTTTCCTTGGGGTGTTTTTTAATATAATTAGAATACCATGTTTTGTATTCTTTCCTGGCTTCTTCTGAAGAATTCTTCAAAAAATTTGAATAATCTTCTATATAATCTTCAATTAATTTTTTCCATAATCTCCCCAACCCCTCTCTTGAAATAGAATAATTTATTTTTCTTCCTTCTTTTTTACCTTTAATTAAATTGACTTTTTTTAAATCACTTAAATATTTGGAAACTGTTTGCTCAGTGACATTAAAATCCTTGGATATTTCAGCTGGGTATTTTCCTTTCATTACAAGAATCATTATTCTAACAACCATCTTGGAATCATAAATTTCCTTAATACTTGTTTCCATAGTAAATTATTTTTTCGTCAAGAATATAAAACAAACGTAAAATTTCACCTAAAATCTTACTAAAATGTTAAGATTATGGGTTAAATATAAATACAATTGGATATATTAAGATTATAGGTGAGGTATTTGAAAAATAGAATAAATGTTGTCGTCAATCCTAAAATGAAAACAAAACTCGAAGAGGTCGGAAAAGTTCACGGACTTAAAGTCGCAGAAATTGTTCGACGTGGTATCATTGAACAAATTGACCAGCTGGAGAGGATAAGCCGTGACTAAGTTTTCAAATTTTACGCTTGAACAGGCACTGGCATGGGTTGATAGAGAAGCCAAAAAAGAATTAGAAAAGGAAAGTCGGGCCGGGGATAACGGCCGTCATTTTAATGGTGCAATAGATGTTAGTAATTGATAATTTTAAAACAGACCCCACATTAAGGAATGATGAAATAGTGGTTCAAATTCTAAGTAAAATTGGTATACCATTAACGACTAGGCTCCTTACGGAAATTTTGAATTCTTTAGGTCACGAACTTAGCGAAACTCACGTCTCCAGGATATGTAAAAGCCTTAAAAAATACGGGGAAATTAAGGTCGCAACAGTACAAAAGGCAACTTACTATGAGGTGATTAAAAATGAAAAAGGAAAATAGAAATTTTCCGGTTCTCAAAGGTTTTGCTGAAGGTGCTAATTTGGTCGTGTGGTGTCCGTTCTGCAAGAGATGGCATAGGCATGGAAATATGAAAGACCATAGGGCCCCGCATTGTCACAACTCAGATTCAGGTTTTGATAAAACTGGATACGACATCGTTCCTTTCAATCAAGGGGAACTGTACAAGATCGTTCAATACGCCAATACAATTCTCTCGAAAAACTATATACAAAAATTAAAAAGAGAAGCTCGGCGTTGCCATTTAATTAATCGGGGGTGTAATAAGTGAAAATCCCACCTCAATTACAAAAAAAAGAATTTAGGTTTGTTAAAATCAAGAAAGGACAGAAAGGTCCCTTTGAGAGAGACTGGCCGAACACCGCCAATTACAAATGGAACGACCCTAAATTCAAAAAATGGGCCGAGAACTACGGAGTCGTTTGCGGTTATGGGGATTTGGTGGTCATAGACGCTGACAAGAAAGAAATTGAAAAAGTCGTGAGGAAAAGATTGCCCAACACATTTACCGTTAAAAGCGGTGGGAAGGGCCTTCCGCATTTCTATTATATATGCAAGGATTTGAAAAGCAAGAGAATAAAAGAAAACGGGCAGAGTCTTTTTGACCTTCAATTCGTGGGGACCCAGGTTGTTGGCCCCGGAAGTCTTCACCCAAGCGGGAAACATTA
>CAZXFI010000037.1:0-2325 GCA_964640225.1 uncultured archaeon | reverse complement strand
GGTTTTCCAAAGAATTCCGTTACCCTTGTTTCAGGCGCTCCCGGAACGGGTAAAACAACTTTTGCCTTACAGTATATTTACAACGGAGCAAAGAAGGGCGAACCTGGAATTTATATTTCTTTTGAACAAGAACCGGAGGAGTTAAAAGCATCCGTGAAACAGTTAGGAATGGATTTTGACAAACTGGAAAAAGAAAAAAATGCCGTAATATTGAGAATTAAAAATACAAGGGACATCACAGACATACTGAAAATGATTAAGGAAAATGCAAAGAAAATAAAGGCAAAGCGGCTGGTTGTTGATTCTTTATCTTCCATAGAAATTTTTGCAACTACCTACAGTTCGTTGATAAAAGACCTGCCAACGGGCGTGATTGAAAAACGTTTTGGATTTTACCCTCCAACAGAAGCCATTATACGAAGAATGATGTACCAGATCATTGATTATTTCAAGGATTTGGAACTGACCACATTGCTAACAGCCGAATCCCAGGACATGGACTTTTCAAGGTATGGCGTAGCCGAATTTGTTGCCGACGGTCTGATAAAAATGCATTATCTGGGCATAGGCGCAGGAAATTTCAGAAGTCTAAAAATTGTAAAATTAAGAGAAACAAAACATGAGGAAGATTTCGTACCATTTGAAATTGACAAAAACGGCATAGTAATTAAGGAAAGTGAAAAATTTAAAGCCTGAAAACCTAAATATAAATAATGTTCAAAGCTATTTTAGAACTGTTGGCTCATAAACAATTCAGGTTAGAGGAAGGGTACATAACTCTTTTTGGTCAAAACGGCTTGATGGTTCCAGTTCTCACCATAGTTGAAATCCAGAAACTACTTGAGAAGATTGGAAAAGAGAATATTTTTTATTACGGGGCCAAGGAATCAGGTGCAGAATGGATAAGAAGAATTTTTAAATTGTATAAAATGGACACAATTAAAGAGCAGACAACATGGGGGGAAAAGACATTTACTCTTGCAGGAAACGGTAGAATGAAGGTAATAAGATGGAATGTCAAGGAGTCCACCATGGTATACCGAGTCTATGACAGTGCCATTTCCAAAGTATACGGCGCATCAGATCATGCAATTGATCAGATACCGAGAGGCTGGTTTGCGGGTGCATCATGCGTGTTTTTTGATAAAGATGTGGATGTGGTTGAAATAAAATGCATGGCGAAGGGAGACAAGTTTTGTGAATTTTTAGCCCAGCCGAAAAATAAATTCAATCTGAAAAACAAAGAGATTAGAAGGCAACTAACTCCTGTTTGATTTCCAATACTGTCCCCTTTCCATGAACTTTGATAGAAGAACATTCAGAGACTCTGAAAAGCCAACGACATCAACGCTTTTGATTTTATTTTCGTAACTTTTAATCATTTTTATATAATTTTTTGCCTCTATCTTAAATATGGGCTCCAGCTTTCTTATTTTCGGCAACAGATATTCTTTTCCGAGGTCATCTTTTGTTATCATGCCCTTTCTCAGAGCAAGCGATATCAAAGGGCACGACATATCCTGTTCTTCAAATTCTCTCGGGTATGTATTAAGTACGTTTCCTATGTGAGATACTTTTTGAGCTAAAAAGAACATCGCCCTCATATTTCCAATGTCTTTCTTGTCAAATTTTGGAGAGCACATTAAATCCATATCGCAATGCAGCATGACCATGCAACCGTGTGGTGGAAAAATTTTCATCTCTATCGAATTGTTTACCATGTCAGTATTTACAAGAGAACTGTATTCCATCGAAGATAAAACCTGTTTTAAATCAAAGTAAAACATCCTTTTAATGTCTACAAATCCAGGATAAGTTTTTACGGACCTTATGCAATCTTTCCATATTTTTCTCGCTACCTCCAAATATGGATTTTTTTGCTTGTTTTTAAAATTCCATGGGATTTGTATAAATTTCTTTAATCTTGCTATGTTCAACATTTTAGGATTATCCGACAAATCGTCACCAAGGACGTCAAATATAGTCAGTTTAGTTTTATCTTCCGCTAACCTCTCTTTGAACGTCATGTCTATACAAGGGAGATAAATATCCTGATATGTTTTATAAAGCCATTTAAACAAAAAATCTGCATTTCTATTTCCTACAGATTTGTATAATCTTATAGCCTCCTGAACATCCATATTTTTACCTTTAATTCTTTTATTAATATATTTTAATTCAGCTTATATAAATCTTACAACTCTCAATTTTATTGATGGAATTAAGGACTACTCTTTTGGTCCGGGTATGTTAATTCTTTCCTGTATTCCTCAACCTCATCCGAGATTGAATCCAGAAGCCTTTTAGCAACTGGCCGCAGCTCTT
>CAZXFI010000036.1:0-2336 GCA_964640225.1 uncultured archaeon | reverse complement strand
GAAATCTTTTTAAAATAATTTCAACAGGGGGTAAACAAAACAAATTAGATCAATTAGATTAATTAGATGACAAAAAAGTTACACAGAGTCACACAGAGTACAGCACAGAGTTACACAGAGTAAAAAGTCCATCGTGATACTCTTTGAAAAACACTGTGAAACACTGTGAAACAAAAGAAAAAAGCCCTTCGGCTGCGCTCAGGATGACATTGCAGAATCATCCAGTGTCCAGCAGCATGAGAGATGAGCGGTGAGAGATGAGAGATGAGAGATGAGAGATGAGCAAAAAAAAATGCAAATAGCGCCCCTAATCCCTAACTCCCAATCCCTAACCCCTAAAAAGCTAATTACCCGATTGTCGATGAGTTATTAGTAATTTGAGATTTACACTAAACCCTAAACAAGGAACAAGAAACAACAAACAAGAAACAAGGAACAACAAACAACGAATAACAAACATCCATGGATAAAGCCGAAATAATCATCTATAAAGAAAAATCAGAACATTCAGATTTCCAGATTGAAGTGAAACTGGTTGATGATACTGTTTGGCTTAACCGGCAACAAATGGCCGATCTGTTTAGTAGAGATGTAAAAACAATCGGAAAGCATATCAATAATGCACTAAGGGAAGAATTGAAATCTATTCCAGTTATCGCAAAATTTGCGACAACTGCCGCAGATGGAAAGACCTACCAGGTAGAACATTACAACCTCGATATGATATTGTCTGTTGGCTACAGGGTAAAATCTCTAAACAATTTGATACCGATCTGAAAAAGCATAACCAACAGTATCCGGCCATTGATGTGAATATCTTTAATAAATCGCATGATCGCTTTTTAATTGTTGACCACAAAGACATTTACCATATCGGAGCTTCTTTAAAGGATCTTGGAAAGAAATGGTTCGCCTTTTAAAAAATAGAAATCGATCCTAAATTGATATTAAAGGAATTGCCCAAATAGCATATTGAGTTGACCCCAATTAGCAACAAAGTAAACTACTTTTTGTCAACCGTATTCATGATAAGTCATTTTTCAAACCTGGAACCCTAAACAAGAAACAAGAAACAAGAAACAAGAAACAACAAACAACAAACAACAAAAAAAAATGCCCACCTGGAAAACCTTCGAAGACATCGATTGCTGGCAACTCGCCAGATCATTCTGCCAGGACATCTTCAAAATACTGCAATACGATGGTTTAAAAACTGATTATGCACTAAAAGACCAGATCAATAGATCTTCAGGTAGCATTATGGACAATATCGCAGAAGGCTTCGATAGGGATGGAACAAAAGAATTTATTAATTTTCTAAGCATTTCAAAAGGCTCTGCCGGAGAAGCCCGTTCACAGTTACACAGGATATTCGATCGGTGTTATATCTCAAAAGAGGAGCATCAGGTTCTTTGTGATAAGACTTACGAAATCGCAAACAAGATTGGCGCACTAATAGCCTACCTCAAAAAATCAGGCTATCGCGGCATCAAATTCAAATAACAAGAAACAACAAACAAGAAACAACAAACAAGAAACAACAAACAACAAACAAGAAACAACAAACAAGAAACAACAAACAACAAACAACAAACAAGAAACAACAAACAAATCACATAAATCCGTACATTTAGAGAAAACAACCACATGCTCGACATAAAAACCAGGATATTACCCATCCTTAGAAAATATGAAATCTCAGAAGCACTATTGGTAGGTTCCTATGCAAGAGGTGAGGAGAATGAAAACAGTGATATTGATATTGTTATCACTATTGCCAAGCCAATCAGTTTGTTAACATTCGCCAGGATAAAGATTGAATTGGAAGATGCACTTCATCGAAAAGTCGATTTAATTGAAAAATCAGCATTAAAGCCTGAATTAAGAAAGCATATTCTGTCTGATCAATTATCTTTAATTTGAGAATGGTTGCAAAACGAGATATAATAATATACCTGAATGACATCATTGATTCCATCGAATTAATTCAGGAATATATGGAACATTTATCTGAAGCGGAGTTTTATGTTAATTCTGAAAAACAAGATGCTATATTGAGAAGGATACAAATTATTGGAGAAGCAGCCAAACATATTCCATTGGAAATAAGAGAAATGTATAACCAAATACCCTGGAGGGAAATCGCTGGAATGCGTGATATACTGGTTCATGAATACTTTGGTATAACATATGCAATGGTCTGGAAGGTTGCTATTGAAGATCTACCAATTTTAAAGGCTCAAGTAAAAGGAATTATATCAGATTTGAGTTGACTATACAACGATTGACCCTTTCTGGCGTTAGGACAGGCTCATCTCTCGGCTTCGCTTTCCTCG
>CAZXFI010000035.1:0-2378 GCA_964640225.1 uncultured archaeon | reverse complement strand
TTCTATCCATAATAGTGGACAATTAAAGAAAGAGATAGAATTACTCATACCCTTTATTAAAGAACCATGGAAAGATTTTACTTTAACTGAGATAAAAACAGTAACGAAAAATAAATCTCATCATTATGTCTATGAAGCTTTAGAAAAATTTTCCAAAACAATCCTAAAAAAAGAAAAACGAGGAAATACAAACATATACAAGATTAATGAAAATACTAAGGAATTGGATCATTTTATCTTAGCAGAAACCGTTCTAAAGCAAAAAAACAAACAAATACCAAGCAAAGTCATCCAACAAATCGAAAGTAAAATCAAAACTTCATTTTATACATTATTAATAACTGGAAGCTATGCAAAAAACAAGCAAACTAAAGATTCTGATTTAGATATTGCAATAATCATTCCAGAAACTAGCAAAAAACCTTTTGAAATAGCATTAAAAGAAGGAGAATTAACCATTCCCGAAGTTCATGGATTTGTTTTTACAGAAGAAGAATTTTATCAGATGCTAATAAATAAAGAATTTAATTTTGGCAAAGAATGTGCAAAAAATCATATCATAATGCATGGAATAAGCTCATACTATAAAATATTATTAAGAGGTCTTCAAAATGGATTCAAAGGTTGAATTATATTTAAAACGAGCAAGAACAGAGATGAATATGGGAGTACTACTTTTAAAATCATCAGGAACTAAACTACTTAATGAGTTTGATATTCCAGAAGATGAAACATTTTACAGCGGAGTAATTAGTCATTGTTATTATTCTATATTCTATTCTGCAAAAGCAATGCTTTTAACAAAAGGAATAGATACAAAAGCTCCAGAAGCACATAGAAAAACACTAGATGCTTTCAAAAAAGAATTTATTGATTCAGGCATATTAGATATGAAATTATTAATGATTTACAAAAAAATAATTGTAAAAGCAGAAAGTCTATTGCAGATATTCAAATCAGAAAAAAAGAAACGAGGAGATTTCACATATAACACAATTTCACAGGCAAATATAGAACCTGCAAATGAATCATTAAAAAATGCAAAAACATTCTTCAAACATTGCAATGCTTATCTAAATCAAGAATAAAATGTTATATTAAATTAAGAATTATGGTTTTCTCACCCCCTTCTAAAAAAATAAATTTTCGAGCAACAAAGTTGTGAGCGTAGATGTCCGTTAGGACTAGGAACTCCCCTCTTAAATTAAAGAACTCCCCTTTCTACTAATAAATATCGAACAACGAAGTTGTGAGCCAATATGTGCGGAGCACCGGAACTCCCAAAAAACAAAAAAAAGAAATGGAAATTTTATTGTATTTAACATCGGGCTTAAGGGAAGTTTTTTCCGCAGGAAAAAATTTGGGAGAGAAACGAATTTTGCTTGGCAAAATAGCGAAGCGGTCGTTTCGAACCCTTTAAGCCCTGTTAAATACGTTTTCCGTTACGGAGTCCGGAAAACCTGCGTCCGCAGAGTAAAATTTCCATTTCCAATAGATTCTGCCAGAGGCAGACTAAAGTTTTAGGGGGAGTTCCGTCTATTCATTAAAAGGAGTATCACATCAAGCAGATAAATTTGAATAATAACAGGGCAATTAGAATATTTGGATAATCTTTAAGAATTCCTCTTTTTCAGAACGATAAAGAGTGTATTTTTGCTGTTTCCAACCTGCAAATCCTCTTGAAGAATTGTAATAAGCTCCAGTCAATTTTTTAATTTCATTAAAATCTTGGTTATCGAGCGTAACGATTTTTTTATCTTTCAAAAAAACAACATTTTCCCAATTTTGCCCCTTCCAACCAACATATTTATGAATTTCAGAATTACGGTCATAGGCTTTATCCACTAAGGTAAAAATGTACGCTACAATACTTTTATTATTAGGATTATCTCTGTTTAAGTTTACAAAAACAATTTTATCCCCTACCTCTATCCTTACTCTTGCTACTCCCGCCCATACATAAATTGGTTGATTAAGTTTTTTCAAATCTTTGAGTTTATCACTTAAGAGGGTATCATTTACTAAAGGGATATTTTCAAAATCAAAAGAATTATCCATCGTTTTTTTAACATTAATCAAATTAGTGGTGGATCCTTCATATATTTTAATCCCAATTTTGTTAATAGAGGTCATTTATTATCCAATTATATATTACATAGGAACATACTAATAAATCTTTCTATATCATATTTTTTATCCCTTCAAAAATCTTTTTCAAAGTAAAAGACTAGATGTCCGTTAGGACTAGGAACTCCCCCCTTAAATTAAAGAACTCCCCCTTCTACAAATAAATATCGAACGAAGTGAGCCAATATGTGCGTAGCACCGGAACTCCCCAACTTTACCGTTGAGAAATGGGAATTTTATTGTATTTAACA
>CAZXFI010000034.1:0-2437 GCA_964640225.1 uncultured archaeon | reverse complement strand
GCTCCCAATCCAACATTAAAAGAGAACTGGTCAATTTAAACCAGTCCCTGGTTGAGTGGAACGACACAAACACAAGCGGGACCGATGTAACGGCAACCTACAACGTAAGCGGTTTGTACCCAAGTACCAGATACAGGGTGTATAATAACTCTGTTCTTGTAAACACGCTAGAAACAAACCTAGAGGGAACTCTTCCTTCATTTGGCATATATTTAGGCTCAGAGCACGAGATAAAAGTGGAATATTACTGCACGGTTCCTTATGAAAACCTTTACGTAAACAGCGATTTGATTCTTTGTCCAGGCACATATTACTTAAATGACAGCAGTGGTGACAATGGTGTAGTAATCATAAATTCCACAGAAGTAACGTTAGAATGTAACGGGACTGTATTACAGGGGGACGATTCAACCGGTTCTTATGGAGTCTACAACAACGGAAAAAACAATTCCAGCGTAAAAAATTGCACTGTCAAAGATTATACTTATGGTATTTATTTTTCCGACCAGGAAGGCGGTTTGATAGAAAATAATTTCATAAACTCAACTGTTTATTATTCCATTCTTTTCTCGGGGAACGGGATAACAATAAGAAATAATAAAATAACATACACCCAATCCGGATACGAAGGAATAATGATTCAGGGAAACAACTCTCTTGTAGAAAACAATAATTTAACAGGGGTCAGCAACCCTGCAATATGGCTGGCTACCACAAATCCCAAAGAAAACATAACAATAATAAACAATAATATGACAAACTGCGGTTACGGGTTTTCTTCAAATCCCGACCTAACAAATCTAAATTTTTCGGGTAACATAATAAAAAATAGCACCTGGGACGGCATAGGGTTTAGTTATTCAGTCGGACAACCCTACGTCAATATAAACATACATGGCAATGTAATAGAGGGAGTGAATAGATACGGCATAAGATTTTACAACGAAGTTGATTCTTTCAAAATTTACAACAACTTATTCAACAATTCAGTAAACGTAAACTTTACCGGTTCGGTTGGCTCCAATAATTGGAACACAACCAACCAGACCGGCTCGCGGATTTATTCTTCAGGTACGAATATAGGTGGAAACTACTGGACCAACTCCACCGGAAACGGCTACTCTGACACGTGCGATGATGATGACTACGATGGTTTCTGCGATGAAGTATGGGACGTATACAACGACACGTGGTGCGAGCCCGGCTTGAACTGCTCCAATAACGTGGACTACCTTCCTTTAACCAACGTGACCTGCACAATTCCGACGGACGGGATGTACATAAACAACAACATGACCTTTTGCCCCGGAACATACAGGTTCAACTCTTCACCTTCAGCACTGTATGTAAACACCTCGTCAATAAAAATAAACTGCAACCAGGCAGAGTTCATAGGAAACGGAAGCAACTACGGAATAAACCTTCAGGACAAAACATATGTTACCCTGGGAAACTGCACTTTCAGAAACTATTCAACTGGCCTGTACCAGAGTTTCGGCAGCGGGACAGAGACATACAGTCTGGTGGAGCATTCAGTTTTCGCAAACAACACAAATGACGGGGTTTATTTAAAACTTGTTGAGGCAATTAACTTCACCAACGTGACTTCAAACAACAACACAGACGACGGATTCTACCTTCTTGAATCAGCCGAGAATTCTCTTAGCGAGCACAACTATTTCACCAACGTGACCGCCAACTACAACGGTGATTACGGTTTCAATCTTTACGAGGCACGTGTCAACTATTTCACCAACGTGACCGCGAATTACAACAAATATGGTTTTTCTGTGTGGTATTTTTCCGATTATAACGTATTCATAAACGTAACGTGTAATAACAACACAGATTATGGGCTGGCTTTCGGCACATCATCCAGGAACAACGACTTGATTGAAGTAAACGCTTCAAACAGCGGAAAGGAGGGAATAAATTTCGTATTCAGTGATTGCACTGGGAACCAAGTCAATGACTCAAGTTTCTGCAACAATTACAGGGAAGACAGCTTCTTGTACTACGATGTGGAAGATTCAGATTCAAATATTTTCAACAACATGACCTGTGACAAGGCTTCGGGAGCTTCCTGTGACAACAGTTGCCCGGGTAGCAGCACGAACCAGATAATAACAGTATGCCAGAGCGGGTCTTGTGACTATGAAACCATAGTCCACGGCGTAGGAAATGCCACCTGGAACCAGACAGTGGTTGTGATGGACCAGCTTGACTACAAAAACGGAAGCGTTTTGTTCCAGGACAATAACGTCACTCTGAACTGTAACGGAAGCAAAATAATTGGAAACGAAAGCGGATACGGCCTAAACCTTGGTTCCTATAGAGGTCTCAAAATAAGTTACTGTAACGTAAATAATTATTCAACTGGCCTGTACCAGAGTTTCGGCAGCGGCACAGAGACCTACAGCCTGGTGGAACATTCCGT
>CAZXFI010000033.1:0-2573 GCA_964640225.1 uncultured archaeon | reverse complement strand
TCGGGTATTTTCTTTTTCTCCAGGCTTCGGCAATGTTTCCGGAAACAGATCTTGATGATCTTCTAATTTGGTCAGTTAATGAATATTTTTCCTCTTTCGGAAAAAGTTTCGTTGTTCTGAACACTTCCATTCCGGTTTCAAATGAAAGTGTATATACCCTCAAATCACTATGCTTCCTGATTTCATCCATAAATATGTTATTTTAACAAATCCTTCATTCCCTCAATCTCTCCTTCTCTCCCTCTCTCTTTCTCCCCTTCTCTCCTTCTCTCCATCACTCTTTCTCTCCATCCCTCCATCCCTCTTCATAACTTACTCAAAATAATTCAACGTCCTAAACCCCCCGTCTTCTATATGCTTTTCTCTTTTCATCAATTCCATGTCGAATGTGACCATGTCTTTGATTAATTCAGGCAAGCTATACCTGGGTTGCCACCTGAGTTTATTTTTTGCTTTGGCAGGATCACCAATTAATATTTCAACCTCTGTGGGTCTGAAGTATCTTGGATCAACAACTACTACTATACTTCCTTTTTCCAGATTAAATTCTTTGTTGCGGATTTTTTTTATCTTTCCAATCTCATCAACGCCCTCCCCAATAAACTCAATTTCTATTCCCAATTCAGCAAAAGCCATGCGCACAAACTCCCTTACTTCTGTGGTAATGCCGGTTGCAATTACATAATCATCAGGCTCATCTTGTTGCATCATCAGCCACATGGCTTCTACATAATCTTTGGCGTGTCCCCAATCACGTTTGGCTGAAAGATTACCAAGGTACAGTTTGTCCTGCATGCCCAGTGCGATTCTGGCGGCGGCTCTTGTTATTTTGCGCGTAACAAAGGTTTCACCGCGCATGGGAGATTCGTGGTTGAAAAGGATGCCGTTGCTTGCATGCAGCCCATAGGCTTCACGATAGTTCACTGTGATCCAGTAAGCATACAACTTGGCAACACCATAAGGGGAGCGGGGATAAAATGGTGTTTTTTCAGTCTGAGGTACCTCCTGCACCAAACCATAAAGTTCGGAGGTACTGGCCTGGTAAAATTTGGTTTTTTCTTTCAATCCAAGCAGCTTGATCGCTTCCAGTATTCTCAGTGCGCCCACAGCATCGGCATTGGCGGTATATTCAGGGGTTTCAAAACTGACTTTCACATGAGATTGAGCGGCAAGGTTGTATATTTCATCCGGTTGCACTTCCTGTATGATCCTTATGAGGTTGGTGGAATCGGTCATATCTCCGTAGTGCAAGATGAAGTTTCTGTTTTCTTTATGCGGGTCCTGGTAAAGATGATCTATCCTTTCGGTGTTAAAAAGGGAACTTCTCCTTTTAAGCCCGTGTACGATGTATCCCTTCTCTATGAGCAACTCTGCCAGGTAGGCACCGTCCTGTCCGGTTATGCCGGTTATTAACGCAACTTTATTCATCTTATTTTTTGTCATCGAATTAAGCTAATTGATCTAATTTGTTTTGTTTTAGTTGTTTTTTAGTTGCACAGTGTTTTAGTTTCACAGAGTTACACGGTGTTTTACACGGTGTTTCACAGTGTTTTTTATCTCTGTGGTACTCTGTGTAACTGGTTTCTGTCTTCTTCTTTCTTTGTTATTGTCACGACTTTGTCTGATACGTTTGGCATAAAATAATCATTACTCGTTGTAAACTATCCATTTACCATCTTTTCGTCTGCCATATCTCCTGATAATTCCTTTTTCTTTAAGTATTGCAATATTTCTTTCAACGGTCCTGTTGGTGACATTCATCAATTTTGCGAGTTCAGGTATTGTGATGAAAGGATCATTTTTCATGTAATCCTGAATTTTCCTTTGCAAATCAGTAACATCTTTACCGACATCTTTACCGACATTCTGATCTGAATCAAATACCGTTACCTGGAATCCATCGGAAATATTTTTAAACTCAGGCACTGGTAATTTTTTGATTCCTCAGTAAATCATTCAATATCAGGAATAATATTGGGGGCCGTTTTGTTTTTAATCTCATTAACCCAATTTTGGAGTGTTTCCGGGTTTATTTTAACGCCGGTAATTTCATTTTGGGGGGTTATTCCAATGATTACCTGGCCGCCTTTGGTATTCGAAAATGCTACCAGGGTTTCAATAGCTTCATTCCCGAAATTGGATTTGAATTCGAGGGTTTCGCTTTCGCCTTTCCTGATGATTTCTTTTAATGCACTGAAGCTCATTTTTGTATCTTGTTTCACAGAGTTTCACGGTGTTTTGCACGGTGTTTCACAGAGTTATTATTTCCTCTGTGTGACTCTGTGCTTTCCTCTGTGTGACTCTGTGTAACTTTTTGTCATCGAATTAATCTAATTGATCTAATTTGTTTTGTTTTAGTTTCACAGAGTTTCACGGTGTTTTTCACGGAGTTTCACGGTGTTTTTTTTTACTCTGTGTGACTCTGTGCTTTCCTCTGTGTGACTCTGTGTAACTTTTTTACCCATAACCTTGCTATTTATGTTTTCATTCATCAACTACTTCCCAATGCCCTCCTTTGGCGGGGCCGATGCGTTTGAGTTTATTTTGTTTCTGTAATGACTTTAAATAGCGTT
>CAZXFI010000032.1:1853-2664 GCA_964640225.1 uncultured archaeon | reverse complement strand
CATGAAGTTTGGAAGGAAATTAAAAATGGTAAAAGAAAAGGTTTAAGTATTGGAGGAGAAGCTCTTGAAAAATTAAATGAAAATGGAGAAAAAACTCCTGTTTTGAAGGCTTTATATGAAGGAAGTGTTGTTGATACTCCTTCTAATTCTTTTGCTGTGTTTACTAAAGTGAATTATTTGGCTAAAAGCGAATTAAGAAAACCAATGGGGGATTATAAGAATTTTGATGATTGTGTTAAAAGAAATCAAGATAAACGTGATCCTGAATCTTATTGTGGTAAAATTTATCACGAAATTGAAGGAAAATCAATTGGAGGAATTGAGATGAAAAAACAAGAAGAAAAGAAACCGGAAGAAAAACCAAAGGAACCAAAAGAATCACAAGAAAAGAAACCAAAAGAAGAAACTGAAGAAGAAAAAAAACAAGAAGAAGTTCCTGTGGAAGCACCTTCTGAAAACGGTTTGGAAGCTAAAATAGCTGATTTAACTGCAAGACTTTCTAAAATTGAAGCTTTTGTTGCTAATGCAATGCAAGAAGAAAAACCTACAGAAATAGAATCACAAGACGAAGAAGAAACTGAAGAAGAAAAAAAAGAAGTTGAACCAGTTAAACCAGATCAAGCTAAAGAACCAGAAAAAATCATGCCTGCAAAAAAAGAAATTCTCAAAGCAGTGCAATCTGAAGTAAGCAAATACTTTGAAAAGCATTCAATGGGAAGGCCTGCAGTCATGCAAGAAGAAGCACATGAAAAAGATTATGCTTTGAAAATTGCTAAAGAATTTCTCAAAGAAGTAAAAAAATATCTAAAAC
>CAZXFI010000032.1:0-1843 GCA_964640225.1 uncultured archaeon | reverse complement strand
GTTTGATTTTCAGAAAGCAAAAGAAAAAGAATTGTCTTCAAGGGATGCTGAAATAAAGAAAATTTTAGGTTATTAAGGAGGAATGAAAATGCAAATCAAAACAATAGAAGATATGCTTACTTTGTATTATTCGGATGCTGGAGCTAAGTATATTCAGAAAACTGATGCTCCTGTTTTAACTACTACAACTGGAGTTTATAATCCGAATTTTGGAGCTGAAGCATGGAGTCAATTAAATTTAGAGTCTAATGCTTTTGGTTTATTGCCTAAAACTGTATGGAATAGAAGTGGTTGGAGAGCAATTACTGCTAGAGGTTCTGCTACAGTTACTGGTGGTACAGCTGAAAATGGTTCAATTGGAGACACTTTAAAGCCTACAATTGCAGAAATTTCAACTAAACCAAAAGAAGTGCATATTCCATTTAATGTTTCAACTAAACAGGAATATTTATCTGGAATTAATGGAGACGATAACTGGGGTACAATGGATGACTTAAGAAGTTATTGGGCTATGGAGTTTGCTGAACATGTAAACAAAATGCTGTTAACTGATAACGATACTTTAGCTGACAATAATATTGAGTCATTAGATAGAGTTTGTGGAAGTTATTCTGAAATTGCAGGTGTAGGTCAAACTGCTGGAGACTTAGATATTTATTCTCAAGACAGAGATGCTTCAGATAGTTGGACAGACGCTTATGTTTCACACGCTAGCGGGGTAGATAGAAGTTTAACTGACGCTTTAATTAGAGACATGTTTGCTACTATTGGCGAAAACGGAGGAAACACTAACTTGATTTTAACTGGTTATGACACTAGAAGTAAAACTCAAAGCTTGTATGCTGATCAAGCAAGGTATATGAATCCAATGAGTCAATTGAAAGTCAAGCAAACAATGAATGGAGTTGAAACAGCTGAAGGAACTGAAGTTGGATTAAATGTTGCTACAATTTATGGAGTGCCAATGTTTGTTTCTAAGAATGTTGCTTCGGATACAATTTCCAGAATGTATTTTTTGGATTCAACTCCTGCTGGAACTTTAGGGCCAAGATTGCACATGAAGGTTGCTAAACCTGTTATGTATTTTGAAGCTAAAGACAAGTTTTTGGAGTTAGGTGCTTTGCAGCAAAAAGCCATGTATTATTTCATGGGAGAATTAATTTGCAATCACTTTGCTGCTCAAGGGAAACTAAGAGACCTCAAAACATAAAGTTTTGGGGTTTTTTATTAAATTTAATTGGAGGAATTGATATGACAATAAAAATGAATGGAAATCCAAGTGCGCCGCCTTATACTACTGGAGACATGACAATAGATAATGCTGTAACTCTTGAAGGTAATTTAACTGTTCAAGGAAATTTTTCTTTTGGAGATGCTGTAACAGATAATTTAACTATTATTGGACAACAAAGCAATACAGCAGCAAGAAATGATGTGACTACTGGTTATGAAAAGTATTTTTTATTAGAAGGTACTTTAGATTCAACTGGTTCAGCTGGTGGAGTTAAAACAAGAGGAATAGACATTGATTTAGAACGACCTACTGCTGTTGTAGTAAATGGTGATTCTCGTGACCAAGCTTTAAAAATTAATATTGTTAATGAAGTTGGGGGACATGCAGCAGGTTATTTTATTAGAGGTATTGATTGTCAAGCAAAACAAGATGTTTCTGGTGGAACAATTTCAGCAATTTATGGAGCAAACATTACAGCATACAATGATGTAGGAACAGTAACAGATGCTTATGTGTTAAGGTTAGGAATGAAGAATAATGGAACAGCTTCTACAAGTTTTTATGGTTTGTATATTGAAGATGAATCTCAAGGAACAAACAGTGGAGTTC
>CAZXFI010000031.1:0-3107 GCA_964640225.1 uncultured archaeon | reverse complement strand
ATTTCGTGTCCGGAGTGATAAACAGGACTACCCTGGACCAGATAAAGAACTCCACCGAAGTCATAGAGATAAGGCTGGACGAGGAATTTGACCTGCTCTTGAGCGAGTCTCTTCCTTTGATAGGATGGAACAAATCAGTCAGTGAGTTCGGTCTGACGGGCGAGGAAAAAAAGATTTGCATTATTGACACGGGAGTCGTTTCCCCTATAGTGAACTATTCCTATGGCTATGACTTTTTGGAAAACGATACAGTTCCGGACGATAAAAACGGCCACGGAACTCGCGTGGCAGAGATAATAAAAACCATAGCCCCCGAAGCGGAACTTCTTGTGGCGAAGGTCATGGAGGGGAGAACAGGCTACGAGTCCGACGTGCTGGCGGGTCTGCAGTGGTGCATAGACCAGGAGCCCGACGTGATAAGCTTCTCAATAGGCTCCGGCCTGTACGACGGATTCTGTGACTCCAACCTGGTGGCCAACATGAGCAACCAGGCATTCGACCAGGGAATATTCGTGGTTGCGGCCTCAGGAAACAACGCAGAGAAGACGCTGAGGGCTCCGGCCTGTGGCTCCAAGGTGTTCTCCGTGGGGGCCATGTACGGTGAAGACAGGATGGCCCCTTTCACCTCGGTGAACCCCACCCTGGACATGCTTGCCCCGGGAGTGGGAATCAAAACAAGCCTCGGCTCGTGTATAGGAACTTCCTATTCTGCTCCACACGTTTCAGCTTCCTCCCTTCTGATACTGGAGAAAGAAAGCCTGAATACCGAAGAACTCAAATACAGGCTGAGAAGCACGGGCGTGCCGGTTTCCTACCGCTACAACGCCACCCTTAGGCTTAATATTTCAAGACTGGACCTATACAGCGCCCTTATTAACAACAAGACCATGGAGCCCTACGACTACTCGTGGTACAGGCAAACGGAAGGGTACGGAGATTTTAACCTGACGGACCTTTCTTCAACTAAATATCCCAATCACGATGCTTACACGCATGAATTGGAACCTTCCGATACGCACAACAACAACGACTTGATAGTGGACAGCAGAATAGATTACAGGAACAGGGTCTATGTAAAATTCTCCCTGTCAGACATACCATCAGGTTCTGACATAGTCTCCGCCACCATGTACTTCTATTACTATGACTGGTATTATCATATTCTATACGGCAGGAACCCGGAAGGACGCACACATCATTGCCGCATAATAACAGGCTCCGACTGGAGCGAAAGCACTTTAACCTGGAACAACGCGCCTTCCTACGGAAGCATAGAAGACGGCATCACCGTGCCTTCCAGCGTGGGCGTTTGGGTGGACTGGGATGTCACGGACAGCACGCAGGACATGGTGGACAGTTCCATAAACAATTACGGCTGGGTTATAAGGGATAGCATTGAATCAAGTTCCGGTTTTTGCTACGCTGCCTATTACCGAGCCAGTGAATACAGCGGAACCTCTTACGACCCCTATCTGTCCATAGCGTACGAAAATCCAAACGGGGAGTCGTGCACCGCGGACCACCAGTGCGACTCAAACAACTGCGTCAGGTCAATAAACGCCTACGATTCGTCCAGCTATTGCGCGCCTTCCGGTAAGGAATGCTCTCTTACAGGTTCATCCACAGGATATGATACTGGAGACGAGTGGTTCCATTCATTTAACTTCAAGTACCACATATGCAAGGGAAATGACTTGGGAGGACAGGAATGCAACTCAACAAATGCCTGCCACGAGTACGGAAGCAAGTACTGCGACGGCTCGGATGACTGGGTAAGCGGGGACTCCCAGGGAGAGGATGCCACCTGTGCTGTCTGCAAGGTGTGTTCCTCCGGCACGGGAGATACTCCAGCCTGCACGGATAACGTGGCCATAGACACCGCCGATGCGGGGGAATGCACGGGCTCAACGGGTTGCGAAAGCAGCGACTGCCTGTGTGACGGAAGCGGGAACTGTGACAGCGACGAGGGCCAGTCATGTTCGGGAGATTCCCAGTGCATTTACAACAATTGCAGAATAGAAATTGATACGGTAATGGAAAGCTACTACTGTGCTGCCAGCGGAAGGAATTGTTCGGAAAACGTTGCGGATCACCAGGGGTATGGTTCCTATGAGCTGGGAGACCAGAGTAACTCCGACTGGCTCTGCACGGGTCAGGATTCAAACTCCCAGTGCGGCTCCCCGACGAACCAGTGCGACGAGTACGGCAACGTCACGGTCAAGTACTACTGCGACGGGGCCGGAACGTGGCAATCCGGGGATTCGGAAGGTCAGGAGGCCTCGTGTCCGGGTTGTCAGGAGTGCCCCGCGGGAACCGGTGACCTTTCCTGCGCCAACATGGCAGCGCACACCCAGGACACCGTGGGAAGCAACCAGTGCGTTGCCACCTGCATGGAGTGCAACGGATCCGGAGGATGTGACTTTCAGGACGAGGACCAGGATTATTTCGGCCAGTGCGGTCTTGTGGAGTGCGACGGGGATGCTCCAACTCCTTACTACTGGGGCTGGGACACGCTTACGTGCTACTACATGAATGACACGGCTTCGGATGATGCAAAATGCGACGGAGGCGGTTCGTGCAAGGACGAAACAGACTACTGCCCAACTAATCCACAGGACGGCTCATCCGGAACTACGTGTGACTGCGAGCAGGCACAGTCCGGATGCTCGGGAACCACGGGAGGAACATGCGACAACGAGAACTGCGAAGCCCCAAAGTACTGGGACAACTCCACCAACTCCACGCTTGCGGGAGAGCCTGTTGAGTTCAGGCTGAGATGGACAGACAACCTGGGGCTGAGCTCCTACGTGTTCAGCCTGGACAACTGCACTAGTTCTTTCGTGAACGTAAGCACCGGCTCTCTCTCCAGTACGGAGGACTGGTCCAACGTCACGCAGTTAGTGAATTCAACAGCCGGTTGCACGATTCAATGGAAAGTTTACGCAAACGATACGGAAGATAACTGGAACGTGTCTTATTCCAGCTTCCAGACAACCGTGCCCTGCGGTTATTACGTGAATGAAGACTTGAATCTGAACAACGACATAACCGGCTGCACCGGCACGATTCTCCATGTAAACAATTCAGACGTCACTTTAGACTGCAAC
>CAZXFI010000030.1:0-3137 GCA_964640225.1 uncultured archaeon | reverse complement strand
AGTCCGGGGTTTAATACATAATAACCTCTTTCAACGCGTATAAAAAGCTTTCTGTTCCATGGATTGCTGCTGTCAATTTCATTTTTGGCCAGGTTGGCAGATATATAGCTGCGTTTTTTTCTGTAATCGGGCAAAACCGTATCAGGATATTCGGCAACTACCTCCTCTATATCTGATGCCGCTACCCCGTCGGGTTCCCAACGATGTTTTTTCTTCTTAACCAGGATACTTTGTAACGCAATAAAGAAATTCAACAGGAAATATTCGATCTTGTGGTTATCAATTTTAATCAATCTGTCGTCAACTTTTATCTTTACATTGTCTGAGAGGAAAATGCTGTAGAGTTCATCTAGTTTTGCTTTGTATTGGTCTGAAAACCAAGATTGTGACAATGCAATCTGTATAGGGCTTTTTCCATTATTATCCGTAACATTAGGGTTGGCATTGTATTCTTTCAGCATTTTCAATATGTTAACGCTGGCGTTGTATGCAGCAGCAAGCATCGGTGTCATATTGAACTGGTCGCGATAATCTGCCCCGTATTTTCTAATGTTTCTCTCCACCCCCGAAACATTGTCGCTTTGATAATGCTGATAATACTTACGGGACACAGACATCCTTTCTTTCTCGTAATTATCAGCTTTACGGTATTTTAACTCCGATAGTTCTTCTATACTATCCAAATCGTTGTATAATAACGAATATGCAAATAATTTATCTTTTGCTTTTTTGTTGTAATGTTCAGGATTCAATGCTTCCTGTTTCAATTCGTCGAGGTTATCAGGTGTTATGGGTTCCCAATCAGGTTTTTCAACTTTCAGCATTGTTTTCCTGACATCTTCTGCCTGCTCCTGTTTGCCCTGCTTTTCAAGCTTGCCGGCCTCTCTCGTCCAATCTTCAAGTGAGGAAATATCTTCTTTGATGTTTAATTCCTTTTTTGTTTCAACCAGGTTGAGCAAGCCGAGAATATCATGCTTTTCTGATTTTTCAAGTACGTACAACCGGCGTATTGAACGGGTTACTGCAACATACAACGAATTGATATAAAACTTATAGGCGTCCAGCGACTTATCTTTTTTATCTTTTCCCCTGAAATAACTGTAGCTGCTATCGCTGATTTGTTCCATGGATATTGATGCACAAATATCCCTGAATTCACCAGCGTTGTTGCTGATAAAATTCAAGAGAATAATATTTTCATATTCAAGCCCTTTGGCCTCGTGAATTGAAAAGACCAGTGGGGTTTTGAATGTTTTTCTGGCATCCGCTTTATCTTCGGTTTTCATTACCAAAACAGCATAATTTGTTGACCTTCCGGTTTTATCGTTTATTTGTTTCCTTATCGAGTGTGTGTCTTTGTAAAATAACACCTCACCCTCATTTTCCGAAACCGAATCGATCAGGTATGTGCTTTCTTTATCAATTGAACCGAATCTTGCATTCTTGATTTTCAGCAGGGTATTGCCAATTTTGGTTATTTCAGGTGAGTTTCGGAAGTTTGTGTGTAAAATCCTGACATCGCTTCCGGAATCTCCGTGTTTATAAAACATGGTTTTAATATGTTCCCAGGAAAAGAAATTAGGATGGACAATCTGGTTTGAGTCGCCACAAAGTATGAAATTGCCGGGTGATTTTAGTGTCTGCAAAATAAGGTATAACTGTATATTGGTAAGGTCCTGAACTTCATCTATTACAATAAAATCAAAGTGTTGTTTGGCATATTGAAGCCAATCAAAAGAAATCATATTAATATCATAGTATTCTGATTCCTTCAGAAACTGGAGGTAGCGCTCAAAAACTTCATATACCTTTTCCCGTTCATTGTCAAGATAAATGGATTGCCTGACTCCAAGATTCAGATAATCTTGTTTGTTGAGGTGTTTTTTTGTAACATCCACACCGGTGACCACCCCCCTGAATTCTTCGAATAATTTGTAGCTGTTCTTAATTCCAAAGGCATGTTTTCGTGGTTGCAACCAGGATTCAAAAGCTTTATAATCCAGTTCCCGGCCGGGAACAAAATGCAGTGTGTTTAAGAATTCGCCAAATGAAAGGAATTCTATATCCTGTTTGTTGTTGTCATAATTATTCGAATAATATAGCCTGAAGGAATTCTCTGCAAGGAAGGGTGATAAAGTAACATATAAAATATTCCCCCTGAGTAATTTAAGTTTCTCAAGAGTCAATACGGTTTTTCCGCTGCCTGCCGAACCAATGATAATTACAGGGGGTTTTATGTTGAACAGTTCTTCCTGGGTATCATCAAACGACAGCACTTTATCAAGCAGATGAAATTGCCTGGTGCCGGTATTTACATACGATAAAACATCGGCATCTTCTGCGATAACTTTTTCTTTCTGTTCAACCGGCAATAGTTTATTTTCATCAATTTTTGCCCCCCTGAGAAATCTTGATTTATCGTATTCGTGATTATAGATCACTTCAAGCAAAAGAATATGCGTTTGATCTTTATATTTTGCGAATTTAAACAACAAGCGGTTTTCATAGTCGAGCCTGGCTCTGTAATAGCCGGTATTGGTAAGTTTTTTTATCTCAGCCGACTTAAAGTTATCGTTTTGTAAAAAACCGATAGTTTTATCAAATTGTTGCTGTACCTTCGACCATTTTAGATCATTATAATATAAAATGTTCACGTGTTATAGTTGATTATATTAACAAATTACTTTTTTGCAAAGTTAAATAATCAACACAAAAGGAGTTACATTAAACCATTATTTTAAGAAAACGGGAATTATTTTGAAAGCTGGTTTGCAATGATTGATCCTATGTTGCCAACACAACAACGATGCAATAGAAAGACCGGAGCGACAGTTTTCCGGAATACACTTTTATCAGGGACTCTATTTTATCAATATACAAACACAAAAAGGAAGTTATTCAGCAAAAGTGCTGAAACAATGACCCCGGCTGACAAGTATTAACAGCTTCTTTGCCATTTTTTACCGGTATGAATTCGATATCCATTGTTCCCATGATGGTACTTGCCTGCCGAGGGCAGGGGCGTTCCTTCTTTAATAGAACGCGGATAACGCTGATCTCCGAACGCTGATTTTCGCTGATTTTTTTTTCAATATTTTCTTATCCGTGTTCATCCGCGTTGCTATGCATCCGCGTCA
>CAZXFI010000029.1:0-3208 GCA_964640225.1 uncultured archaeon | reverse complement strand
CTTCTTTTAGAAAAAGAAGCAAAAGAGGGGGAGTCCAGGTGCTACGCACATATTGACTTTTACTTCGTAAAAGAAATTTATTAAGAGGGGGCTTTTAGTCCTAATATATATTTTGTTTCTATCAACAAACTTTGAGTTGAAAATTTCTCATCCATTTTCAAACCTCAAGGTTTTGTAATATTTTCTTTGTTATAAGAATAAAGTACAGGTATTCTAAATTTTTCAATCTTATTCATGTTCTCATCCACAGGAATGATTAACTCAAAATCATCTGAAAAATCTGACCATTTAATAAGTACAGCATCATTGATTCCCTCTTTGATTGCAGACTCGAATGAATCATGATAAATAATCTTATCTGTATTTGGAATATATTCTTGTGCCTGCTCTTTAGTTACATAAGTGTGGATTCTGCTCTTTTGTAAGTCATCCATCCTTATGAGCATTTTTTCTCTTCCTACGAGAGTCAATCCATCTTTTAATCGTTTTTCAAACACTTCCCCTAATTCATTATTTTCTGCAATTCTTCCAACCAGAACAACATCAACTTCTTTTTTGTTTAATGACTGAAGCGCTTGGGCTGTAAAATCATAAGGAACTAAAGAAACATGTTGATTTTTTTCTTGAATCATTTTTGCTATTTCTACCATTGTTGGGCAATATCCTAGTTTTATGGGTTGATTTTCAATAATCACTTCTTCAGTATTTTGAATGTTATCATCCTTTATAGAACACCCTGTGGTAAACAAAGCAATTATCGACACGATGAAAATTAGTACAAATAGCCTATTCATTTTCTCATCCTCTCTAATGCATCAGCCAAATCAGAAGAATTAAATCCTAGTAAAGTTATTTTCTTTTCCTTGATAAACTTATCAAGCTTGTGGGCTACATCCTGTATTTTGGCTCCAGCAAGAAGTTTCTCAATCCTTATTATTGTGTGTTCTGGATGAATGAAAAAATCGCCAGATATCTTTATGGAACTGATACGTTCATCATCTAGCTCTGCTTGTATTCTTAGCAATTTTCCATCGGGAACTTTGTAATCAATGTCCTGTATCATCTAAGCTCTCTCCATTCTTTTGTTGAATACTTTTCTTTGCATAGCTTTTCAGCCAACATCTTTTCCCCATCAGTCAATTCTGATTCTTCAAACCTGACTTCAAAAACTTCTTCAAAACCTTTTATTAAAAAATCTCTCAATTCATAAACAGACACATCTCTTCCTAGCTCCTTTTTTAATGAAGATACTCTTTCTTCAACAGCTTTAATCATCTTGTTCTTTATTTTCTCATCAGGCACTTTTAGGAGAGAAAACATCTTTTTTATGTCTACATCAATCAGAATGGTTCCATGCTGCAAGACAACTCCTTCTTTTCTTGTCTGGGCATTTCCAGAAATCTTTTTTCCATTGGCGATGATATCATTTATCTGCTTAAATTCAGAATTGATATGCAAATATTCTAAACCTTTTATTATGGCAGAGCATATTTTGTGATAGGATGCAATAATATCCTCCGAAACGTCATCTTCAGAGATTGCTAAGGAATAAGTCAATTCCTTATCATGGAAGACCGCTCCTCCTCCAGTATATCTCCTTACGATATCCACCCCTTCTATTTTTGCATTCTTAACATCGACTTCCTTCTCAAGAGACTGGAAATAGCCAATTGTCAGGCACGCAGGATTCCATGTGAAAAATCGCAAGGTATTTGGAACACTATTCTTAATCCTAAAAGTTAATATGGCTTCATCTATTGCCATCTGCATAGCGCCGTTTGTCTCAATTGTTTTAATAAGTCTCCAAGTTTTCATTGTAACACTCGCTAGCTTTGTATGAGCTCCTAACCAAAGGTCCTGCAACAACCTGTTTTATGCCCAATTCTTTAGCTTTATCTTCAATCTCCTTAAACTCTTCAATAGTGTACTGCTTCTTCATATCAAAATGTTTTTTGCTTGGCTGCAAATATTGTCCGATTGTAACAACATCACACCCAGCATCTTTTATATCAATTAGGGTATGGAGAATCTGGCTCATTTCTTCTCCAAAGCCGAGCATAAAGCCCGACTTTATTTTCATATCAGGATTAAATCCCTTTGCTTTTTTTAAGAGCATTAAGGACATATTATAATTTCCTTTTGGCCTTAATTTAGGAAACAATTCCCTTACAGTTTCGATGTTGTGATTTAATACATCTGGCTTTGCATCAATTATTATTTCTTTTAGTGAATTCCAATTTCCATTAAGGTCTGAAATCAAAACTTCAATCTTGCAATCAGGATTTAGCTTTCTGATTTCCTTTATCGTATTAACGAATTGTCCTGCACCACCATCAGGAAGGTCATCCCTTGTGACACAAGTTATCACTGCGTATTTCAAGTTAAGCTTCTTGATTGCTTTTGCTATCTTAGCTGGCTCATCAGCATCAACTTTAGTGGGTATGCCACTTTTGATGTTGCAGTAAAGACAGTGTCTTGTGCAAGTATCACCAAGTATCATGAATGTAGCAGTCTTTTTTGAAAAGCACTCATACCTATTAGGGCAATTCGCCTCAATACATACAGTTGTCAGATTATTCTGTTCAATTAGCACCTTTGTTTTCACATATTCTTCTCTATTAAATTCAGGAATCTTGATATTTTTTAGCATAAGCATCTTTAAGAAAACACCTTCTCATTTTCTATCAGTTCAACAAATCCTGGATAATCAATAAGCTTGACCTTAGCATTGTTCTGGATTCCTCGAAGCTCTAAATCTTCTTTTAATGCTAATATTTCAGCCCCTTTTTCCTTAAAAGTTTGAATACCTGACTCGCCCTTATTTAATATCAGCACACCGTCCTGTATTAGCAGTACCTTGTCTTTAGGATTCAAATACTTAATCATGCTGGGTTCTCCAGTCAGTACGGATTTTTTTATTATGAATAACACCATTTTTTCACCTCAAAAATTAATGATTGTTTCAGCTTCATCGATGAAACCCCTTATTTGTTGAATGGTTGCTTGTTTTACTTCAATCAAACTATCGTTTGTAATATTTCTCTCAGATAAAGATTCAGTATTAGCAAATATTTTTAGTCCGAACTCTTCAGCATTGCTAAACCCTTCTGTTAAGCTGGTCATTTCAGCAATTTCTGGATGCTGATTTTTGGTAAGGCAGAACACCCCATCATCTGCAAAAACAAGCTTTGTCTCTAAGTCCATGCCT
>CAZXFI010000028.1:0-3261 GCA_964640225.1 uncultured archaeon | reverse complement strand
GAACACCACCATAACGGACGACTACAACACCTCGGCTTTCTTTGACTGGAACCACAGCCTGGGCGCGTACTGGGCATTTGACTGGTACAATGAAACGGGAATATATGACAACTCCACCCACGAAAACTTTGCATCTTTCGGAACAAACGGACCCAACGCAACCAACACAACGGCGGCGAAGTACGGGAAAGGAATAGAATTTGACGGAACGGACGACAAGATAGAGGTGCAGAACACCGATCAGATAAACCTGGGAACCCACGAGGACAGGACCATATCCCTGTGGTTCAGGGCAAATCAGGTGGACAAAACCCAGGTCCTGTTTGAGGAAGGGGCGGGGCTGAAGGGATTCAACTTCTACGTAAACGGCAGCAAAGTCTTCATAGGGGGATGGAGCAACTTGCCTGTATGGAGCCACTGGTTCAACCAGACCATATCCGCGGACACCTGGTACCACGCCGCGCTCGTTCTGGACAACGGCACGGGCACGGTAGAAGATGACAAATTCAGGGGCTACCTGAACGGAGCGGAGATAGGCAGCGGCAACGCGTCCCAGATGGGTCAGCACACCGGGGACATACAGATAGGCTCAAGCGGGGGCACGACCCTGGAAACCGGAGCCAACACGACCGAGGACATATTCCAGTTCAACGGCACGCTTGATGAAATCGTGGTACACAACCGCGCCCTTAGCCCCGAGGAAATAAACGCTTCTTATCACAACAAGGTTTACAGGCTTCACGCGAACATAACCTCCCTCCAGGACGGAACCTACGATTACGAGGCATGGGCAATAGACCAGGCCGGAAACATGAATGCAACATCCGAGAGGAACGTCACCGTAGACACGACCGGTCCGAACATAACCATAGAAAGCCCGGAGAACATAACCTATCCCAACTCTTCCATTTGGTTCAATGTCAGCCTGAACGAGCAGGGAGACTGGTGCGGTTATTCCCTGGGCGGAGCCAACGTGACGATGAGCAACGATTCCTCAACGCATTTCTACCACCTGAACGGCACCCTGGAGGACGGCTCCTACCACGTTATTTTCTACTGCAACGATTCGCTGGGAAACATGGGCTCCGCGGAGGAATGGTTCACAGTCTCCACAATGGAAATCCAGATAACCAAGCAGTTCATCCCCAGCCAGATAGTGGCAAGGGAATCAGAAAGCGTGAACGTCACCACCGACGTCAAGGTGAACAAAACTTCCTTGGGTGTAACCCATGTGAACGTAACGGATGACGTGCCTTATGACTTTGAGGAACCTTCCGCTTCAGGCGTAACGGTTTACTACGTGGAATACGGGCAGAGCCCGGTCAACATAACGGACGGCGCGGACATATCCGTGACGGACCCAGGAGGGGGGCAGAACAAGATTGTCTGGGTTAATGTGACCAACGAATCCTTGGGTCAGTACATACAGGAGAACGACACGATACGGCTCAACTACGTGATGAACTCTTCCGAGATGGAGCCCGAAGATTTCAGAACTATGTGGACCAACGCCACAGCCCTGGATGTTAACAGCAACGAAAAGTCATCCCAGGAGCAGTTCAACATAACCGCAGCGGAGACGCTCCTTAGGGGATGGAAGGATTTCTACATACCTGACTTAAGCAATCCGCAATTCATAACCTTCCGCATATTCCTGGAGGCAAGGGGAGGACCCGTGGGAAACATACTGATAGCTGATTATATTCCTCCGGGTTCTTCCAAGCTAACCGAAGACAACATGACCGTAACCTACGAGAACGTGAGCCAGGGAACCCAGAACCTGGTGAACGGAACGGACTACCTGGTGGAGAACTTCTCCCTGGACGTGCTGCCCGACGGCTCGCAGGTTTTCATCTATTTATACAACTTCACCTACGCCTCAACCCCCAAATGGGACACGTACCTGCATGACAGGGAGAACATAACAATAGAGTACAACGTCAGCGTCTTGGGCGGAGGTCAGTGGACCCTCCCCGCGATAATATCCGGGTTTGACCCGGCTTACCAGAAGCACATAAGAACAGAGATGTACGCGGACACAAGCATACCCAGCTTTGACGTTTCTTTGAGCGTGACAACAAAGAAAATTGAACCCGGGGAGCCGGTTAAAGCCATTTTAAAACTTACCAATGTGGGAGGTCCCAGGGCTAAGGTGGACGTGTTCAATACTTATTCCATAAAAACAATGTCCGGAGAAGTTGTTAACGAAAGAAGCGAAACTTTTGCGGTTATTGCAGAGGAGATAAGAGAGCTTTCCATAGACATTCCTGGCAATTTGAAACCAGGGATGTACACTTTTGAATCCTTTGTTACTTACACGGGCAGGGAGGCAATGACTACGGATACTTTTGAAGTAAAGGGCGAGGGGGAACTGCCTGTCGTCTGGATACTATTAATAATAATTGTATTAGTGGCTGCAATCTTGGTGGCAGTCTGGAGGACGAGGAGATGATATACACATATGGTGTACACATATGTACAAGGTTGATAACATGGAAAAAATAGAGAAAAAAATTATGCAGTATCTGAAGAAGCACCCGGAAGGAATCATGATTCTGGACCTTGCGGACGCGGTGGGAGCCCACAGACATACGGTAACAAAGTACGTGTACAGACTGGAAGGCAGGTTATTACTTAGCGTTAGGAAAATAGGCATAGCCAAGCTCTGCTACCTGAAAAAAGGTGTAAAAAAGTGAAACTAATAAGAATTTCAATGATTTTATCATTTTTATTAGTGTTGGCTATTCTCGGTAATTATGGAAATTATACCGAGGATATTACAGGGTTCTTTTTAGGAGAGGAAGTTTACACACAGGAGCTGGATCTTGAAATAGAGGGAGATGGAAGCTATAACTGGGTTATGGAGTCTTACAGAGAGAATACAACCCTAAAATCACTGAAGGCAACAGGATACGTAACAGGCAATGAGACTGGTTATGCAAGGATTTACCTGGTGAGCGGGGACAAGCGCTATCTGATTATAAACCATTCCATAGTAAATGAGAGCGGCACTGGACTCACGGGCTATCTGGTAGGCGACAACGCCACAACCACCCAGGAGACCACCTCTACCGAGGAGACGACCACCACAGAGGATACCACGACCACGGAAGCCACAACAACCACTGAAGAAACCACCTCTACGCAGGACACCACAACCTCCGAGACCACCTCCACGGCTGAGACAACGTCCACAGCCAACACCACAACAACCCAGGAAACAACAACAACCGCGGGAAACCAGACCACTACCGTGAACAC
>CAZXFI010000027.1:0-4215 GCA_964640225.1 uncultured archaeon | reverse complement strand
TGGCACCCTTCTTTTTGAATTTCTTTATGAGAAATCTTGTGACTATGAAACATACAAAAAAGGAAACCAAAAATATGATAAGATTTACCGTAATCATACTATATCCACTTTAAATAAATTATCCTCTGATTATTAATATATTATGAAATCTATACATTCTAACGGAAATTTTATAGTTTGCCTAACTCATGACGTGGATAGAATAAAGAAAACTTACCAATATTTTACCCATTTTGCAAAAACCATGGATTTTTACCACATAAAATCTTTTTTATCTAGGGAAAAACCGTACTGGAACTTTGAAAAAATGATGAAAGTTGAAAGAAAGTACAGAGTAAGGTCTACTTTATTCTTTTTGAATGAATCTATCAAATTCAATCCTTTTAAACCGAAAAACTGGAAACTGTCTCTGGGAAGATATAAGATAAACGAGGACCGGGTGGAGAAAATTATAAAAAAACTTGACGTGGGGGGCTGGGAAATCGGTTTGCACGGCTCTTATAATTCTTATAAAAGTCTGGAACTCTTAAAAAAAGAGAAAAAACAATTGGAAAAAATATTAGGACATAAGGTTATAGGAATAAGACAACATTACCTCAATTTAAATGAAAATACGTGGAAAATGCAGTCCGAGGCCGGGTTCAAGTACGACTCCTCTTTCGGTTTTACCAGAGGCTTAGGGTGGAAAAATAAAAAATACAAACCCTTTCGCCCCTTAAAAAATAGAAAATTTATCGTAATACCACTAACTATAATGGATGTATGCTTATTTAACAAAAAAAACGTAAAAAACGAATATATGAGCATTATCAAAACTGCCGAAAGGCACGGGGCCGTTTTAACAATAAACTGGCACCAGTCAAAATTTAACGAAAAAGAATGTCCGGAAAGAATAAAGGTATATAAAGATATAATAAAAGAGTGTAAAAAACGTGGTGCTTTGTTTATGACTCTCAATGACCTGTACAAAAATGGTGAAAAAAATGGTTAGAAGTTTATTAATTAAAAACAATATCAAGAAAAAAATCAAAAATATTATGCGTCCGTTTTTATTTGAATCAAATAGATTGATGAAAATACTTAAAATAATGCCATTTACTTTACATTTGGAAATATCAAGTATATGTAATTTAAGGTGCAAAATGTGTCCACTTGGTCAAGAAAAAATTGAAAGAAAAAACAAATTCCTTTCTCTAAAAGACGTAAAAAAAATAATGAAAAATAACTCACTTAAAATAAAATCAATTTCTCTAAGTAATTGGGGTGAACCCCTAATGAACCCCGAGATAACTGATATAATAAAGTATCTAAAGTCGCTGGATATTAAAAAAGTAGGTTTTGTTACAAATGGTTTGTTGCTAGATAAAAATATGTTTCATAAATTAAGAAAATCTGGTCTGGATGCTATAACTATAAGTTGTGACATAAAGTATGATGAAATGAGAAAAATATCATTTGAAGAGTGGAAAGAAAAAATTATAGAAGTTTTGAAAGATAATAGTAATTTTCCTATAGAAATTAATACTATAATAACAAAAGGAGATAAACCAGAAGAATACAAAAAAATTATAGAATTATTTAAACCATATGTCTCTAAATTTCATGTGCAACCGCTAATAACTTTTCAAAAACATAATTTGAGCCCCAAAAAAATATGCAAAGACCTACTGAAAAATCACCTCTTAGTATTATCAGATGGCAGAATTGTTCCATGTTGCGTTGACTATAACGCGGATTTAATTTTAGGTAATGCTAAAAAAGATGATCTAAAACAAGCACTTGAAAGAAAAAAATATTTTTTAAATTTATGGCAGAAAGGCACATTTAAAGAAATTTGCCAGAAATGCCACGAAGAGAAAACTTTTGTTAGAAAGAGATTTAATAACTTTTTTAAAGACATTGACTAGGTTGGTTTAATGGAAGATTTTATTAAAAATTTAATGAATAAGGTGAAATATACTTATCCAAGACATAGTGTACATCACAGGCTAAGAGTATTTTTCACATTTAAAAATATTTTCAATAAAAAAAATTATAAAAACAAGAACTTGTTGGATGTGGGTTGCGGTAGGGGTTTGTACGATTTGTTATTTTCTAAAAAGGGCTTTCTTGTTGATGCTTTCGATAAAAAAGACCTAAAAGAAGCTGTTGACAGAGCTAAAAAATACAATTTAAAAATAAATTATTTTTTAATGGATGCAGAAAACATAAGCCTAAATAAAAAATATGATGTAATATTTTGTTCCGAGGTTATAGAACATCTCGATGACTATAATAAAATTATAAATAATTTTAAAAATATTATCAAAGAAAATGGTAGTATAATTATTTCTATGCCTAACGCCTTTTCGATAAATTTCTTTTTAAAGTTGATCAAAGATTTAATTAAAAATAAACTAATTTTCTCCGAAGTTGATAATCACTGCAAATTTCCTTTTTGGAGAGTAAAAAAAATTTTCAAGGATAGTGGGTTTAAAATAAGAATATTGGGGAGTGTTTATTTTTTGCCTCTAAAAATTATGAAAAAAATTGGCTTAAATTTGAGTGATTTTTTTATTTTTAAGTATATTGGAGCCTTTTGTTTTTATGAGGTAAAGTTAAATGAGAATTGATGTTTTATTGACCGATGGTAATTATAAACACACTTATTCTGCCTTAAGATATTTGAACAAAAAAAATATCAAAACTGGTATTTTATTCCCATCCATATTCAATAGTCCTGCATATTTTTCGAGGTTTGTTAAAAAGAGGTTTTTATTAAAAAAAACTTCCGATGAAAAATACATGAAACACATAAAAAAAATGGTATTAGAAAATAATATAGATGTTCTTCTTCCAATAGGACTTAAAAACTGTAGTTTTTTTTCAAAACACAAAAAAGATTTATCCGAAAAAGTTAATTTACCTGTGGTGGATTACGAATCGATGAAAATCGCTGAAGATAAAAAATTAACACTTAAATTTGCTGAAGAAATTGGAATACCTATTCCAAAAACATACTATATGGAAGAAAATAAAATAGAGGAAATAATTAAAAAAATGGTATTTCCGTGTGTAATAAAGGGTGGGAATATAAAAAGCGTTGGTTATTGTAACAACAAAAAAGATTTGATTGAAAAATATAATTTTGCGAAGAAAAATAATAATAAAAAAATGGTAGTAATTCAGGAGTACATAAAGGGTCCAGGGACAGGTTTTTATGCACTTTTCAACGAGGGAAAATGTAAAGCATACTTCATGCATAAAAGAATACACGAATACCCAATAACCGGTGGAGCAAGTACCTTAGCCAAAAGCGTATATGAAGATGATTTGAAGGAACTTGGTATAAAAACACTAAGAAAACTAAATTGGCATGGAGTTGCAATGGTTGAATTCAAAAGAGAAAGAGAGACAGGTAAACTTAAATTAATAGAAATAAATCCAAAATTCTGGGGATCACTTGAACTCAGTTTAAGATGTGGAGTAAATTTCCCTTATCTGGATTATCTTATGGCGAAAGGAGAAAAAATACCCAAATTCCAAGGGTATAAAAAAAACGTTTATTTCAGGTGGACATTACCATATGATATAATGTGGCTTAGACAATCTAGTAAAGATGAGAAAGAGAAATTTGAGAATTGGAGAAAAAAGAAAAAAATACATCAAAACATATACTATGATGATCCTTTTGTTAATGTTCATAATATGTTTCATCTGTTGTATAAAATTAAAAAAGATGAGAGGCTTCCGCATGGAAAAATTAAAAAATAAGAAAATAATTTTTCATATACACACAAAACACTCTTATGATTCTAATTTAAATCCTAAAAAAATTGTAGATTATTTATTAAAAAATGGTGTAGACTGCGCAATAATAACAGATCATGAATCTATAAAAGGTGCTGTTGAAGCGAAAATGTATGCAAAAGAAAAATACGGTGAAAAAATTCAAATAATTATAGGCGAGGAAGTGAAAACAGATATTGGGGATATAATTGGTTTTCCGTTGAAAAAAAAGATAATATCCAGAAAAATATCATCCGTTCTAAAAGAAATAAAAAATCAAAATGGTTATACTGTACTTCCTCATCCATATAAAAATCACGATATAAAAAAAATAGAAGACAAACATATTCTAAATAAAATGGATTTTATCGAAACTAAAAATTCTAGAACAAAAAAAGAAGACAACAAAAAAGCAACTAAATTAGCAAAGAAAAATAAATTAAAATG
>CAZXFI010000026.1:0-4708 GCA_964640225.1 uncultured archaeon | reverse complement strand
AAAAACGTGGACAGCGCGGCCATAGACCTGGAGTTCCACACAATGAGGTACGACCAGGAAAACGGAAACCAGTTCTACGACCACGTTTACCCGGATTCGGGAGGGAACCCCGTGGTCACGAACACTGAAACAGAGGTAACCGGCCTCAGCGAATACTGGACCGCAAGGGAAAGGATTTCCGGGTTGGAATTGGGGCACGTGTACGTCAACGGCTCGCTTCCCGGAAAGATTTATCTTGGGAGATATTATAACTGGGCCACGGGCTCCGAAGCCCTGCCCCCGGTGATGCCGGACATGGACGACCCCACAAACACATGGAACGGGCCCTACCTCATATGGGGAAACGGAACGGGAATAACGCTTCAGCCGGGCGAGGAGTACGAGGTTAAGGTGTGGAACACGTGGCACGACCCGGACACCGGCTGGGAGGAGCTCAGCAACATGCCTGACACAACCGTAGGCGAGACCCAGGACAGGTACTACGGCAGCTCCAGGATAAAGAACATAGGCACGGCGAACTCAACCGGATACCTCATAATGAGGGTGCAGTTCCTTAACGACTCCACATGGAAGAACATCGGGTTCCCGATAGTCAACGACCTGTCCCCGCCCAACCCGAGAACGGTTCCCGCGTTAAGTTCGGTACTCCTAAACCAGACATGGTACGACAACGGGGCATGGAACACCAGCGACAACGAGCCCGGGCTTTACAGGGTCTACTCCGGTCTTGTGGACCCTTACGGAGACGCGCTGAAAGACAAGGACGGTGAGAACATGATAGCAACTTACAACTTTACCATACTGGAAGCCGAGCTCGTCCTTACCAACGTCACCCACGAGAACCTTTACGAGGAAGGGATAAACGAATACGAGGTGGGGGATACGCTGGACTGGATAAACATAACCATACAGAACTTCCAGACCGAGGCGCTGGAGGCCAACATAACCCTGAGCGTGCTGAAGGACGGGCAGAAGGTGTGGTGGGGACCGGACGAGACCATGGAATGTGGGAACCTGGAGCAGGACGAGTACTGCGTGAAGAGGTTTGACAACTCCTCCTACGGATACGGCATCCCGGAAAACGCCACTACTGGAACCTACACCTTCAACTGGAACATCTCGCTCAAGGCCAAAAACGCCAACGCCACGGTGAACAGTTCCGAGAGTTTCACCGTACACAACGTGAAGAACGGACTGGATTCATTAATAGACCCGGGGAAAATATACGTGGGAGAGAATTCCACCTACATTTTCACTGTAACAAACCCGTGGAGCGAGAACCTGACTGACGCAAACGTGACCATAAACTGCCCTGGAGCCCTGGGATTCAACTGCACTTGTTACGGTCAGTCAGACGGCACATGTTCACTCGGAAATGTAAAGGGAAAATTTTCGGGCTGGTGGGATTCTTCCTGGAAATACAGGAAAGAATTAAACGTAAATAGCGGGAGAATAAACGAAGAACTAGAAGATTTTCCCGTGCTGGTAAAACTAAACTCCACGAGGATTGACTATTCAAAAATACAAGACAGCGGGCAGGACCTTAGGTTCGTGGCTTCGGACAACGCCACCCAGCTCCCGCACGAGATAGAGTTATGGGACGAATCGGGAGAATCTTTTGTGTGGGTCCGCGTTCCTTACGTTTACAACACGACTAACACAAGTCTCTGGATGTACTACGGGAACAGCGCGGCGGAGGACGGGCAGAACGTGACCGGAGTCTGGGATGAAAACTACAAAATGGTCCATCATTTGAGCGAAACTTCCAAAACCACGGGAAGCTACAACGACCACCTTGACTCCACTTCAAACGGCAATGACGCCGAAGCGACAATGAGTCCTGAGAGCAACATGGATTACACGGGGAAGGTTGACGGCACGGACTTGTTTGACGGCAACGATTACATTGACCTGCCCAATGACGTGGGTTACACCAACGAGTTTTCCGCCTTCGCTTGGTTCAAATCCAACGGAAACCCTCCCGGAAGCTATCACATAGTTTTCGGGGGTCAGGAGCTGGAAATCAGCATACCCCAGTCAAGCGGCGCCATAAGAACGGGTGTTTACACGTCAAACGGGAGGTTTGTCCAAAACGACGGTTCCGGTCTCATGGACGGTGAATGGCATTTTATAGGCTTCACCTACAACGGCTCCTTAAAAAGAAGCTTCATAGACGGGGATTATGCCGGGGAGCAGTTCGTCACCGGGACGCTTACGAGTTCTTTCAGCGATAGGAGAATTGGTAGATTCGGAAGTTCTTCTACCTATTATTTGAACGGGAACGTGGACGAGGTCAGGATATCCAACGTGACCCGGTCCGACGCCTGGATTAATGCGACTTTCTATTCGGTTAAGGATGACCTGTTGTATTACGGAGAGGAAGAACTGGGAAACTCCCTTTCGGCAGAATTTATTGTAGATACCAATTCATCAACAAGCGTTAACGATTATAACATAACGGCAAATTTGACATACGCAAATCCGGGTACAGAAATTCGGGAATGGCACTATACGCAAACCCAGACACTTCAAGTAAGGTCTCCCGGACTTGAAATTTTTCCGTATAATTTCCCTTCTTCATTTAACAGAAGCTACGAGTTGAATCTAACCGCCTACGTGAATAATACGCTTAGCAGCGGCAACGTCACGGATGTGTGGCTTAATTACACACTGCCTTCCGGATGGGAAGTAATAAGCGGTACAATCAACAAGTCTCTCGGTAATCTCACGCCGTCGGAATTGGGATGGAACAACATAACAATAAATGCAACTTCGGGGTCATCGCTGGGTTCTAGCGCGGTGGAAATGGATTCCGCATCGTCCAACGGATATTATGATATCAATACGCAATACATCACGTTATGGGGAGAAACCGAGGTCACAGACCCCTATATAAACGATACGAACCCCGCCAAAGGAGAAGCGATAAAAATAGCGTCAAAACTAATCTTTAAGGACAGCGGAAACCCTATTCAGGGGGGATATGTCAAATTCTATGACAACGACGACTACATCGGCAGCGCCCAGACAAATTCTTCGGGACATGCAGAAATGATATACGAACTGCCTGACACGCTCTACCTGGGTCTGCACACAATAAACATGACGCATGACTTGACTGGAACCCCCTTTTATACGCTTTCTTCATGGAATTCAAGCAATATAACCGTGTATGATTTTCCTTCAATAACAGATGTCGCCTCTGTTCCTGAAACCGTGGGCTACGGCTACCCGGTAAACATAACAGCAAGGGTCACGGACCTGGACGGGATTGACGCGGTCAAGGCTAACGTACAGACTCCGTTGGGGAGTAACTACCAGATTGAAATGCATAACTATACTTCAGCAGATGACTGGTGGAATTATTCGTGGGTATACAGGAGGGAATTGGTAATAGATGGCGGCAAGATTAACGAAGACTTAGCTGATTTTCCTGTCCTTATAAAAATTGATTCAACAATAATTGACTACAAAAAAACCCGGGACAGCGGGGAGGACATAAGGTTTTTGGCGTCAATAAATGAAACTGAACTGCCCCATGAGATAGAAAAATGGGACGAATCGGGAGAATCTTTTGTGTGGGTCCGCGTTCCTTACGTTTACAACACGACTAACACAAGTCTCTGGATGTACTACGGGAACAGCGCGGCGGAGGACGGGCAGAACGTGACCGGAGTCTGGGATGAAAACTACAAAATGGTCCATCATTTGAGCGAAACTTCCAAAACCACGGGAAGCTACAACGACCACCTTGACTCCACTTCAAACGGCAATGACGCCGAAGCGACAATGAGTCCTGAGAGCAACATGGATTACACGGGGAAGGTTGACGGCACGGACTTGTTTGACGGCAACGATTACATTGACCTGCCCAATGACGTGGGTTACACCAACGAGTTTTCCGCCTTCGCTTGGTTCAAATCCAACGGAAACCCTCCCGGAAGCTATCACATAGTTTTCGGGGGTCAGGAGCTGGAAATCAGCATACCCCAGTCAAGCGGCGCCATAAGAACGGGTGTTTACACGTCAAACGGGAGGTTTGTCCAAAACGACGGTTCCGGTCTCATGGACGGTGAATGGCATTTTATAGGCTTCACCTACAACGGCTCCTTAAAAAGAAGCTTCATAGACGGGGATTATGCCGGGGAGCAGTTCGTCACCGGGACGCTTACGAGTTCTTTCAGCGATAGGAGAATTGGTAGATTCGGAAGTTCTTCTACCTATTATTTGAACGGGAACGTGGACGAGGTCAGGATATCCAACGTGACCCGGTCCGACGCCTGGATTAATGCGACTTTCTATTCAACGTCAAACAACCTTTTGACTTTTAAAAATGAGGAAAACAAACCCGGCATACCATACCGCGGAGAATTCAACAACACATGGGAGCACGGAACATACTCCTTTTACGTGTGGGCCAACGACACCGCCTCAAACGAGAACCAGAGCTCCGCCGAGACCTTCAACGTTAGCGCGGAAGGTTACGCTGACGTGAAGACCTTGCAGGATTCCTACCTGCCCAGGTCCGAGGTAAACCTGACCACACCGGGCGAGAACGCCAGCATAGCGGAATGGTGGGACAGCGGGTGGGGCTACAGAATCAGGGTGGATGCTGACCCTGTCTTGACAAGAAACGACACAATTATTGTGGAAGAAATAAACTTCACCGAAAAGCTGGCGGAAGCCGGGGAAAGCGGAACCTTTGACA
>CAZXFI010000025.1:0-4723 GCA_964640225.1 uncultured archaeon | reverse complement strand
TGAAGTATTGAAAACATTAGATTTTGTTAAGCGGGGTTGTAGTGGAATGTTGGTTACCCACACTTATTTCAAATTTAATAAATTTTAATAAACGAAAAGTCTTTCCCGCTTTCGCTACGCTCAGCGGGATTAATTCAACCATGGGATTTGATTACGCTTCCCTTCGGTCAGCTTATCAAATCCTGGTTTCATTGAAAATCCTTGTTGTAGTGGAAGATAGTCTCTGACCGTTTGCAAGTAGCCCTGAGACTCTTGTTCTCTTGGGTCTTAATCCTTGTTGTAGTGGAAGATAGTCTCTGACTGACCATCGAAGCAGGTGCAAATATTTTGAATGAAGGTCTTAATCCTTGTTGTAGTGGAAGATAGTCTCTGACGTTGGGACAATGACCTGAATGTCCTCTGGGCGGAAAGTCTTAATCCTTGTTGTAGTGGAAGATAGTCTCTGACCATGCCGACGATCTCGACATCTGCCGAATGTGACGAGTCTTAATCCTTGTTGTAGTGGAAGATAGTCTCTGACAGCACTTTCTGTAAAAACCTGAAATTGTTGTAATTATCCCTTGTTTTCATCACATTTTTATCTGAAAATCTCCAAAAAACGGTATTTTTTAGAGGGGTGCAAATATACAACATTTTTTGTTTCAAGTTAAACATTTTGTGTTTTTTACTTCTTAACCTACGCAAATATAATTAATTATTACATTTGAAAAAAAATAATTCTTTAAATATGTCAGCTAATAAAAAGCAATGGAGTCGTTACCATATTATCGATGAATGCCTCAGTGCAGGATACTGGACAATCGATAAATTGATTGCAAGGATAAGTGATAGAATAGACATGCCCATAAGTGAACGTACCATCAGAGAAGATTTGTTCAGAATGAAAGAGGATGCAGATTTGAAATATTTTGCCCCGATAAAAAATATAAGAGGAAGAGGTTATTACTATAGTGACCCTGAGTATACCATTAAAAACTCCCCTTTGTCATCAACTGAAATTGATTCATTAACCGAAGCAATCAGCATATTAAAGCAATTCCGGGGATTCAGGTATTTTACCGGGGCAGAGAGCATTATCTATAAAATTGAGGAGAGTATCAATCTTTCCGATTTCTCAGAAATACAGCTTGATGTTGTGCCTGATTATAAAGGTATCGAACACATGGGCAAATTGCGTGATGCTATCAGGGGAAAGCAGGTGGTGATGATTGAATATGCCCCCTTTAATACCGATACAAAAAAATACCATAACCTGCATCCTTATGTTTTAAAGGAATATAACAGGCGATGGTTTGTATTCGGTTATAACCAGAAACTAAGAAGAAATGAAATTTATGCCCTTGACAGGATAGAGGATTTACATACAACAAGCCTGGATTATAAAGAACCGGATAAAGAAGAACTTAAAAACTATTTCAGGGATATTTACGGTGTTACAAATTACAAAGCCAGAAAACCGGAAGAAACCATACTCAGAATAAAAAGCATAAGGGCCAAATACGTAAAAACCAAACCCCTTCATCACAGCCAGCAGGTCATTAAGGAAACCCCAGGCTTTACCTGGTTCAAATATTACCTGAAAGAAAGTCCCGAGCTAATTACATGGATACTTGGCTTTGGCAAGGATATAAAAGTTGAAAGTCCGTTGGGCCTGGTAAAAAAAATAAAGGATAATTTGGGTAAATCCCTGGAAGCATATGGCGATAAATCAATGGAGAATGCATGACCTCAAAACAAAGTGAAGAACCTGCACGGAGAAAAAACCCTCATTCCCGTAAAACGGATTGAATAATGAATTTTACAAATCCCTGCTTTGAATGTTGATTTTCTTTAAAAATCCTTTAAGATCATCCAGAAACCTTATTTCTCCTTCCTGCTTGCTGATCAGTTTCAAGGTGTCCTTGTGCATTGTTACGGATAGCTCAGTGAATTTACTGATCTCTTCCAGGTAGATACCGGCTAATTCCATTAAAGAATCTTTGTATAACCTGCCTTCATTGATGGCCCTGAAAACGGCTTTTTTTTCATCTACCGAGAGTGAAATTGAAAAGTTAATCAATTGGCTCAGTAATTCCTTTCCGAATTCGGCAAATTCCCCATCCCGTGTTTGGATTATAATTTTAAAATTGGTTCCCTTATTAAGTTCGCCTGCTATATTGTATTTGTTTTCCTGTGCCATGGTATTTTTGAATGCTTAACAATCAAATTTACATTGTCAAAATGCAGCCTATTTGCATTATTCAGACATATTTTGAACAGGAACATTATTAAATTCCGGCTATCCATAAAAGTTCATTTGGAATGTAGTGCTTTGCCGCTCATAACTTCAGCGCAGGCTGGAAAGCTAATCAGGTAATGAAAAACCGAGTGATAAAAAACAACCATCAATCCTTGCAACAAAGGGAGTCCGTATGGATTTTAGAGGAAGATAATCTCTGACTTAACGAGTATTTCGTTGCCGGCGTGCTTGTGTACTCGGGTATTAATCCTTGTTGTAGTGGAATGTACTACTAAATTACAAACTTTCCTTGATAGTTCTTTGGCTTCCAAATTTCTAATTTCCAATTTCCAGTTTCCACCCCCGTCTTTCCCGATTTCGTACCTCATCGGGATTGTTCGACTAAAGGCTTTGCTTCGCATGCTCGCAAAGCCTTAGTCTCACGAAAATCCTTGTTGTAGTGGAAGATAGTCTCTGACGTCGGAGAAAATTTGGGAAAAAACGACGTTCGACAGTCTTAATCCTTGTTGTAGTGGAAGATAGTCTCTGACGTGTAAAGGGCTCGTGGACATAAGAAGAGACTGAAGGTCTTAATCCTTGTTGTAGTGGAAGATAGTCTCTGACTGGACATTAGCAAACTGTCAAAAAAAGCCTCACAAGTCTTAATCCTTGTTGTAATGGAAGATAGTCTCTGACGAAGGGTATGACATCTATTTGGTGTCGGCCTTGTATTAGTCTTAATCCTTGTTGTAATGGAAGATAGTCTCTGACACTACCACATCAAGTGACAATTTTGAAAAAAGATGTCTTAATCCTTGTTGTAATGGAAGATAGTCTCTGACTGGCTTCCTGGATCTGGATCATCCTGCTGATTGTTGGTCTTAATCCTTGTTGTAATGGAAGATAGTCTCTGACAGCACATTTTATAAAGGCCTGAAAATGTTGAAACTAAACCTTGTTCTATGCAAAATTTCAATCAAAAACCTCCAAAAAACCTTATTTTTTAGAGGGGTGCAAAGATACAACAAATTTTCTTTCATTTTACATCCTTTCCAAGAACCCTTTTTGTTAAATAATTTATACAAATATATAAGATTATTTTTTTAATGCTTCTATTTTTTAAAAAATATTGATTAGCGAAACAAGTCAGATAACCAGGGTGCTGCCAGGATACACGACAAGTTCAAAATCCACGTTCCGCCCCAGCATTTTCATTTTGTTCAGGATGTCTTCACCTACCGGTATAAAGAAAATACTATCATGATTGTCGTACATGGCATTAATCTCTTTTAAGGTATTGAATATTTCCATGTACTTTTTTCTTTTCAAACCGGCAATGAAAACCGACTTTTGTACTCTTGTACATGAATTCCGGATCAAATACTTTGCTACATGTGTACGTATTTTATCGTTTTCAATATCATACAGAATAAATGCATACACTTCGTCTGATCTTTTTCTCTTCATTGTAGCCATGAATTCTTCCATAAGTTTTTGTTTTTCATCAATAGACAGGCCCTGGCGTTCTACATTAACATAACTTAATTCACATCCCGTACCAAGACCTGCCTGTTTTATTCTTAGTACCTTTTGATAAAAACTTAGTTTTTTTCTTTTAGCCATTGGCCGTAAAATTAGTTTAGCGAAATATCGCGGGTAGCCAACCTTGTGATTCTTTCAATACAAGCAGTTTTTTTTCGTGCTTTGTTTTTAGGTAAATACAATACATTTTCTATCAATGCCTTGCATAATTCTCCAAACTTACGATCGGAACCGTTTTTGGCAGTTATTACAACGCTAAAACCGCTTTTGCCATAGTACAAATTTATCTGGCTAAATACATTTTCCATTTTAAAGGTAATCTGTTTGCCATATTGGATATCAATATGATTATCGACAAAAATTCCAAGTTTCCCTGCTTGTTTGATAATGGGTTCAACAACAGCCTGAAGTGCTTCCGGCACGTAAACCTCAGGCTTCCGTTTGTTTGTTTTGGGATTTAATTTCTGCAGAATCTCCGTATATATTTCATCTGTTAGTTTACCCTCCTGGTTTTTACTTTTATCCTGAATTTCCATGTTTGTATTTAGTAAATCATACTGAGATATATAATCCGCAGGATCAACTGCTTTGCACTGTTCATTTACAAAAGCGTCTTTATCAACTGACAAAAAGCAAACCCTTGTTGCATCTTTTGTTGTGAAATCAAGCACATCTTCCAACTTGTATTTCCGGGCAAATCTGGCGGTGAAAGCAGTATAAAAATTGCTAAATTGCTGGGTGTTAGTAATGGGTGTTTTTATTCTAAAAACCAGTTTAATACCATTCCCACCAGGCGAGACAAACAGAAGCGCGATCCGTTTGTCGTTTTTCAGCATTTTCCTGATCCTGTCCTGATCACCCGGTGAATTAATGCAATTATCCAGATCAAGAATAACCCAGTCAGCCTGAATAAAATGATCACATTTTTTCAGATTATTTTCAAATTTAGCCCCTATGAAGTAA
>CAZXFI010000024.1:0-5776 GCA_964640225.1 uncultured archaeon | reverse complement strand
GTCTAGAAGCATGCTTTAATTTCTACTATTGTAGATTTGCTAGAAACAATCTTATGTTGTTATGTCTAGAAGCATGCTTTAATTTCTACTATTGTAGATACTATAATGTCACGACATGGGATGACATGTCTAGAAGCATGCTTTAATTTCTACTATTGTAGATTGGGTGCAGAACTTATACCTGCCACGCAAGTCTAGAAGCATGCTTTAATTTCTACTATTGTAGATCTTTGGGTAAGTATGTAGGAACACTACGTCTAGAAGCATGCTTTAATTTCTACTATTGTAGATCGAAGCAAACCGCAGAGTAATTTTTAGTGGCGTTCTATCAAATGAGCGAATGTGATATATAGAGAACAAGAATCGAGGGGGACAATCTTTTTTTACTTTTTTAGGGGAGGGGCTTTTTTGTTTCTTTTCCATGAAAATTAGAAATTTTCAGGGTGCCAGAAATATTTTATTTCTGAGTATTTCTAAAAAAGAAAATAGAGGGGCTTTTACTTTTGAGGGAAATATGTCACTAAAACAGTAAACTTTATATATTATCATATCAGCACTCACTGATATGCATCTTGAAAATAATCTTAAATTTCTAAAAGCTCTAAGTGAAGAATCAAGATATATGATTGTTGAAATTCTTCTTAACGGTGAGAAATTTGTTTGTGAAATATCTAAACTAATAGGAAGAACTCAAAGCAACACATCTATGCACTTAACAAAACTAACAAACTTAGGAATTCTTCAATCACGAAGAGATGGAAAGAATGTTATTTATGGTATTAAAAACAAGGAAATGAAGAACAAACTTATGAAACTGATGATAAAATGAACTCCAGTAAAATACATGATAGTAAAGATTTACATAATATATTGCTTGCTGTAGCAGTGATAATGGTGTTCATATTTATTGTATCTTCGGCGATTTACTTTATTAAAGAGCAATATGGTCTGTCCTGTAGCTGTAAAATCTCTTTACCTTTAGTTATTGCTATACTGACTTCTTTAGGAGTATTTGTTGGAATCTTGGTTTATTATTTCCTGTCAAAATCTTTTTCTAAAGAAAAGGAAAAAGTATTTAGCAATGTTGAAAAAACATTAAATTTTTTAGATCAGGAAGAGAAAACCATAATTTTATCAATAATTGAAAATAAAGGAGAGATTGCTCAAAATACTCTAAGTAGTAAAACTAATATTGATGCTGTTAAACTCCATAGGAGGCTTTCAACTCTCGAATCCAAAGGTATTGTACGCAAAGTAAAGAATGGCATGACTAATACAATAATTCTTAATGAGGATCTCAAGGAAATTTTCATAATATGAAACGGTTTCAAAGGGTTATTTCATTTTTTGAAAAGAACCTTTATAAGCTATTTCAGACTATAAAATAAGTGTGATTTTTCAATAACGATGTTTTCAATAATAAGGTGTGAGTAATGAAATTAATGAAAAAACAGGTAATTATGCTGTTTATTTTAGCTTTATTTACAATGACGCTTATGTCTTTGGCATCAGCGCAAACTGATCCTTCATCAGAAGTAACAGTTTATTTCTTTTGGGGTGACGGCTGTCCTCATTGTGCTGCTGAGAAACCTTTCCTTGAAGAGATGCAGCAGAAGTATCCTGAAATTGAGATAAAGATGTTTGAGACATGGAAGAATCCGGATAATGCTAAATTATTTTCTGATGTCGCTAAAGCATACGGCACAACAGCACAAGGAGTTCCGACAACATTCATCGATGATAAAGTATGGGTTGGCTATGCAGACTACATGGGAGATGAGATGGAAAGCAAAATAAAATACTGCCTTGAAAACAACTGTATAAATCCTGAAGATGTGCTTGAAGAAGGCAGCATCTCATCTGCTCACAGAGCCATTCAAGAAACTAAGCCAGAGATTAGTGAAGAAGGAGATTCTGAGAACCTAATTAATCAAGTCCCAGAAACAATCTGTATTCATGCATTTATTATAGGAAATTGTGCACAGTGCAGTTCAACAATACCTTTCCTTGAATCTTCAGCTAAGAATCAAGAAATAGAATTAAAGGTTCATGACATCTCTGTTGAAGATGAAAAAGAGTTATATGAGCATTTCAAAGAGGTATATTCAATTTCTGACGGAGGGTTTCCAGTCGTGTTTATAGGAGACAGGTATTTGCTGGGTGAAACTGCCATAAGAGACAATATCGACTCAGAGATAGACAGATGTAAGGAAACAGGCTGTGTTTGTCCCGCAACAAAAATTGCGAGTTTAACTCCATACCCTCCTCAACCAAAAGATATTACTCCTGAAGAAAGCTCTGTTGTTAACCTGCCTATTCTGGGAAAGATTGATACTGCTAATATGTCCATGCCATTATTTACAATAATTCTTGCAGGGCTTGACAGCTTTAATCCTTGCGCATTTTTTGTTTTATTCTTCCTGTTAAGCATGCTTATATATGCAAAGGATAGGAAGAGAATGCTAATTATAGGTTTTACATTTGTTTTCTTCTCTGCTTTAATTTACTTTTTGTTTATGGCAGCATGGCTTAATCTTTTCCTATTGATTGGGCAATTGATGATAATAACCACTATTGCAGGAATAATAGCTTTAATAGTTGCAGCAATTAATATAAAAGATTTTTTCTTCTTTAAGAAAGGAGGAGTCAGCCTTACAATCTCTGACAAGGCAAAACCTAAATTATTCCAAAGAATGAGAAATCTTCTTAAAGCAGATTCTCTTTGGTCAATGATGCTCGGTACAATTATTTTGGCTATTGCTGCAAACAGCTATGAGCTTTTATGCACTGCAGGATTCCCAATGGTCTTTACAAGAATCTTGACGCTTAATGGAATCTCAACAGGTCAATACTACTTTTATCTAGCCCTGTACAATCTTGTATATATAATCCCTTTGCTAATTATAGTGCTTATGTTTGTCATTACATTAGGAGCTAAAAAGCTTACAGAATGGCAAGGCCAGATTTTAAAGCTCATTTCAGGTATGATGATGCTCTGCTTAGGGTCTATTTTATTGATAAACCCTGCTCTGCTAAACAACATATTTGTTTCAGTAGGGCTGATGGCTGCTACATTAACAACTGCAGGAGTTATTATCTTTTTTACAAAGAAAATAAAGAAGAATAAAGAAGAGGACAAAAATGGAGGTAAAGACAATGAAAATACCAAATGATCTCAAATATAATAAGGATTATTCATGGGTAAGGATTGAGGGTGAAAATGCTGTTGTTGGGATTGTAGAGCCTGCTGTTAAAAAAGTTAAGGAATTTGTGTTTATCAAACTGCCAGATAAAGGCAGAAAGATCAAACCGGGAGAGAATTATGTTTCAGTAGAAGCAGTAAAATGGTCGGGGCATCTTTCTAGTCCTGTAAGTGGGGAAATTATAGAAGTGAATGATTCTCTTTTTGACGAGCCATCCAAAATAAATAAGGAGCCTTACAAGAGTTGGATAATGAAAGTAAAGCTTGACAATCCAAAAGAGGCAGAAGCGTTGATGAGCTCAAAAGAGGCAGAAAACTTTTATGAGGGAAAAATAAAATGAAGCTGCAATCAACATATTTAATTGTACTAATAATAACAATAATTGCACTCGCAGGATGCTCAACTTCACCACAATCAAGTACGACAGGAAACACTGTTGCAGATGTAAATGATAACCCTGACAAAACAACAATTTATTTCTTCTGGGGAGATGGCTGTCCTCATTGTGCTACTGAAAAGCCTTTTCTTGAAGATATGTAAGAGAAGTACCCTGATATAGAAATTAAAATGTTTGAGACTTGGAAGAATCCAGATAATACAAGGCTGTTCAATGATGTTGCTAAAGCATACGGCACAACAGCACAAGGAGTTCCGACAACATTCATTGGAGATAAGTATTGGGTCGGCTATGCTGATTATATGGGTCAAGAAATGGAAGCAAAGATAAAATCCTGCATTGATATTGGGTGTGTAAATCCAGGAGATAAATTAAACTGAGGTGATGCGAAATGACTGAAAAACCAAATGCTACAATTGATGTAAGAGGCGAAATATGCCCTTATCCAGATATTAAAACAAGAAAAAAATTAAAGGAGATGAAATCGGGCGAGATTCTTGAAGTTTTGACAGATTATCCTCTTTCATTGGAGAGGATTCCAAGAAATGCAGAAAAAGAAGGGCATAAGGTTTTAAGTGTTGAAAAAATAAATGGACCTGAACATAGGATGTTAATTAAGGTGAAGTAAATGATAGAACTCTTTGGGATCATATCAGGATTAGTAATTGGATTATTATTTGGGTTTGCCTTGCAAAAAGGCAGGTTCTGTATGAATTCAGCATTTCGTGATCCCTTAGTGTTTAAAGATTTTACTTTGCTAAAAGCAGTTTTTTTAGCATTAATTGTTGAACTGATTGGATTTCATGTCCTTTCATACTTAGGAATTATAGCTCTTGCTCCGAAATCATTTTTTATATTGGGTGCAATCATAGGAGGATTTATTTTTGGTATCGGGATGGTCATTGCAGGAGGATGCGCTAGTGGAACAGCTTATCGAGTAGGCGAAGGCATGGTTGCCTCAATGATAGCATTGGTAGCGTTTGCATCTACGGCTTATTTTGCAAAAGATGGATTTTTGTCAGACATCACTAAAATAATACCGCAACAGGATTTAGGAAAAATCACCTTATCTTCAGTCACAGGAATTCCTGAATGGATATTTGTCATATTAATATCTATCATTGGATTATACTTTTTGTTTAAGCAAAAGGAAGTTTCATCATCAGATACTAACAAATCTGTATCTGACAAGATATTCAAATCAGGCTGGAACTGGAAAGCCACAGGAATAACAATAGGCATTATTGGAATATTAGCATTTATATTCTCTTCATTTTCAGGAAGAAATTACCCCTTAGGAATCACAATGGGGTTTGAGACAATGGTAAAGTCTGTAGTTGCTGGTCAAAACTTCCTAACTTGGGAATCTTTTGAGGTTATTGGCTTAATAATGGGAGCATTTATTGCAGCTTTAATCGCTAATGAATTCAAGATAAGAGCGCCTCCATTAAAGATGGGCTTACAGGCATTTTTTGGAGGAATACTTCTTGGATTAGGCGCAATAATTGCTGACGGATGCAACATTGGTCACATCTTAAGTGGTGTCCCGCAATTAGCTGTAAGCAGCATCGTAGCAGGAACCTTTATTGTACTTGGAGGATGGACAGCAGCATATTTTATGTTTATGAGAGGTGAAAAACAATGAAGTTAGGATTAATGCTTGTAAGACCACCATATACTTATCAGGATGTGGATACAGCTTATAAGTTAGCAAAGACTGCACTGGAAAAGAAGCATGAAGTCAAGATATTTCTTTATGTTGACAGTGTCATTGCAGCAAACAAAGAAATAAACTCTGGCAGCGAAAGAAACCTAGCAAAAAAGTTTGATGAATTGACAAAATTAGGAGTTGAAATAAAGATTTGCGGAGTCTGTGTCCAATATAGAGGGATAAAAAGAGACCAGCTTATAGAAAAAGGAGAGCTTGAAGGTCTTCCTGGGCTTGCAGACTTAATCAAAGAATGCGACAAATTCGTAAGCATATGAGGTGTCAAAATGAAAAAAGTATTATTATTAGTTAATAAGGCTCCCTTTGGAAGCGTTTTTGCAGCAGAAGCATTGAGAGCAGGCATAGCTTTTGCAGGCATGGACTTAGAGACAAAGCTTGTTTTTGCAGATGATGGAGTGTTCTGCCTTACAAAAAATCAGCATCCAGAAATTGCTGAAATGACCAGCT
>CAZXFI010000023.1:0-7215 GCA_964640225.1 uncultured archaeon | reverse complement strand
ACTGGTCCTCAATTATCGGCTCAGGGAAATGCGGTTCTCCGTAGTTCTTGGTTGTCTCCGGTTCCGTGGTGTCCACTCTGTCTGTCTCGTTCAGGTACACCATGTTTCCCGCTATGTCGTAGCACCTTACCTCAAGGAAGTGCTCAGATTCTTCCCCGAAGTTAAAGGTGTAGTAATAATGCATAACTCCTCCTATCTCGTCTTCGGAATCCCAGTCTATCTCGGTCCAAGGCAGTTCTTCAATTCCGTCAACGTCGTACCTATATTCGCAGTAGTTAATACCGCTTATACCGCACTCTCCCTGGTCATATACTTCCAGAGTTATGTCTGTGTTCTGTGTTATCCACCAGTGAAAGCCGTCGCCCTCTACCTTGGGGCTTCCCACGGTCTTGATTAACATCGGTTTTATGTCGTCAACGCTGGTTGTGTCATAATGAAACTGCCAGTACTCGTCAGTGTCCCTTGTTTCAAATTTCCATTCCAAGTCGCAGTATTCGGGACCCGGGCTGTGGGCGGAAAAGGTGAAATTCTGACACTCCTCTTCAACATCAATGGGATTGTAATATGGTGATGATTCATTTGCAACGTAGAAGCAGGCGGGATAGCTTCCTATGAAAAGCAGTTCCCAGCCGGGTTTTTCATCGCATTGAAAATTAGTGTAGTAGATGGAACCGTCATGGTTCTTGTATATTCTTACCTCGTTTATAATTACTTCTCCTTCAAGATCCACCGCACAGAATTCAGCGGTGTAATTCACGTCGGAGTTTGCCGGAGACCATTCCGGATAAAGCTCCACGTCCGCGTCATGCGCGGCCATAACTGCAGAGCTACCGCTAGCGAGTGAAAGTATGAAAGCAAACAGCAGAATGCAGAAAAAAATGTTTTTAGATTTAAAGTTCGTTAAAAAATTCACCAATTACCACCCCTACACTTATTAAAAATTTACTTAATCTGTTTTTAGACTGCTAGATATAAATAATAGTATCGTGTCACTTTCCAGTGGGAAGATACTAATATAAATATAAGTTTAAATCTTTCTTTCAGGCCTGAAAAAAAATTAAACAAAATTCCGCGGAAAGATTACAAAAAGAAAGTAGAAAGGTCCTCGGTTTTCATGGCGCTTTTCTTTTCCCTGCCTTCGCCGAATATCCATTTCTTTTTCCATATCAGCAGGAACAGCACAAAAATAATCAGGAAAAATATCGGGACAGCCCAGATTGCAGGCGAGCCGATTACCAGTCCGGTCGCGCCCTGCGGAGTTTCCTTATCTTCCAGTTTTATTTCGCCGTCAGTTCCGTTCTCCTCGAATCCCACCACGGGTTCGCAATCTTCCGGGCAGCTTGAGTAAGCTTCGCTATCTTCGCACACTCCGTTGCCGCAGCAGTCCGCCACGGGCTCGCACACTTCCTCCTCGTAGGTGCAGGTCTCGCAGCGCAGCTTGCAGACATTCTGCTCGCATGTGCCGCACTCCAGTTCCGGCTCGCAGTCTTCCGGGCAGTTGCAGAAGTCCTCCCCGGTCTCGCATATCTCGTTGCCGCACTCCAGTTCCACGTCACCACCACTGGAACTTCCGCCACCGGGGCTTCCGCCGCCCCCGCAGCCTTCGTCTATATCCCCGTCACAGTCGTTGTCCTTTCCGTCGCAGAGCTCATCTGCTCCCGGGTAGACCTCAGAATCCTGGTCGTCACAGTCTTCCCCGTCCGGGGAGCCGTCGTTGTCGTCGTCTTCGTCGCACGTATCCCCCATGCCATCCTGGTCGTAGTCTTCCTGTTCGGGATTGTAATTCTCGGGGCAATTATCGCACACGTCTCCCACCCCGTCCTCGTCCACATCAAGCTGGTCCGGATTGTAAGTGGAAGGGCAGTTGTCCTGCGAATCCGGGACTCCGTCCTCGTCCGAGTCCTCCTCCACGGTTGTTGTCGTGTCCACGGTAGTCGTGGTGTTCACAGTCGTGGTTGTGTTGGTTGTGGTGGTGGTGTCCATGGTGGTTGTGGTTTCCACCGTTGTAGTGGTGTTTGAAGTGGTTGTAGTCTCTATTGTGGTGGTTTCCTCGGTGGTGGTAGTCGTTACAGGTTCACAGTCCACGTACTCGTAAGGCGTGTAGCAGAGCATGTTGTTGTAGTAATCGTGAACCAGGCCCCTTATAGAGTAGGTACCCGCATAGGAAAGATTCTTTGACCTGGTGAAAGGCGAGTAGTAGAAAGGCCCGTCTATGTCGCAGTGTATTTCCAGGTGCGCATGGTCACCCCCTGACCAGGAAGCGGTTCCGTTCACCACCCAAAGGCCGCGCTCATAGTCGTATTCGCATGAGTATGAATCCAGTGTTATCTCGCACGGGGGCTGGCAGGTGCAGTCGTCAAGGCACACGCCGGACTCGCAGTCCTCCCCTGTCTCGCACTGGGCCCCGCACTCAGAGTCGCAGGAGCCCTCTGACCAGTCGCCGTAAACGCATTCGCAAAAGCCACTGCAGCTCTCCGCTGCCCTTGTTTCCATCTTCGGGCCTTCGCATCTTTCCGTGTCCGTGCACAGATCCAAATCCCCCTCTTCGCACTCCGCTTCGCACTCCTCTATGTCGCAGTCGTGGGTTATCAGGTTTTCCCAGCCAACAGGTGCTTCTGTGCACTCGTCCCTGTCTTCGTCGCAAACCGAGTCAAAATCGTAAAAATCCCAGGTAAAGTCTATGCCGTCAGGCACGTAAAAACATTCCTCCACCAGCACGTCAAAGCCGGAGCAGTCCCTCGCGATGCCGGAGCAGTCTCCCTGGGTGCACTGGTCCTCCACGGTGCAGTAAAGCCCGTCGTCGCATTCGGTTCCGTCGGGCTTGTGCCGGGTCTCTCCGGTGTCCTCCCATTCTGTGTACCAGCTGTCAAAAAGAACGCATCCCGAAGGGCTAGAGCATGCGTAATCCTCGTAGTAGTACCTGACCTGCTCCTTCTCGTTGCACTGGTCTATTTCCACCCACCTGGTTTCCTGGTCCTTTATCCCGTCGTACTGGTCGCAGTCTTCCGTGTCGTAGTGGCAGTCGCAGTCTTCCCCGCAGTCTCCGTTGTAATAGTAGACATCGCCCGCGCATTTCTCTTCGCAGACCTCGTCGTCCTCGCAGAAAGCGCCGCAGCCCACGTCGCATTCCCCCTGGGACCAGTTGCTGTAAACGCATTCGCAAAAGCCGCTGCAATCTTCCGCAGTTCTTGTCTTCAGGTAGGGATCTTCGCAAGTCTCCGTGTCCGTGCACAGGGACAGGTCCCCCTCTTCGCACTCCGCTTCGCACTCATCAATGTCGCAGTCGTGGGTTATCAGGCTTTCCCAGCCAATCGGAGCCTCGGTGCACTCGTCCTCCTGTTCGTTACAGACTGACTGGAAAAGGTAATAATCAAAAGTGAAATCTATGTCATCCGGTATATAGAAACATTCCTCCACGAGTATGTTGTAAAAGGAGCAGTCTCTTGTAGAGCCCCCGGTGCAGTCCCCGCCCTGGCAGGTCTCTCCCACATTGCAGTAAAGTTCGTCGTCGCAGGGCAAACCCTCGTTTATCGGGGACTGTTCGCAAGAATCCGAACCCTCGTCGCAGTAGCCCTCGTTGCACTGGTCGTCCAGGTAGGAGCAGTCGGGCGGGTCTCCCGCAACGCAGTCGCCCCCAAGGCAGTACTCCCCGCCGTTGCAGTACGTTTCATCATCACAGGCAACTACCTCAACTTCCGTCAGCGGAAAAGGCTTGAACTGCTCTTCTCCTTCGTAGTCTGTGTAGGATATTCCAGAATCGGGATAAACGTTAGTCGTGAGCGTGCCTGACTCGGTGAAAACCAGGTTAAAAGTCACGGTTTCGCTCTCGCCTATGGACACGTCGCCCAGCTCGCAAGTTATGGTGCCGCCGGAATAAGAGCATCCTTCTGGAGAGGTTGTGAACAGGCTTCCAGGCACGTATTCCGCGTGGTCCGGTATTATGTCCGTGACCACCACGTCCAATCCTGCCACGTTAAGCACTTCCTCGGAAATCTGCACGTATATCGCCTCCAGCGCGGAGCTGTCCGGCGCGTAGTAGTAGTCCCCTCCGGTGGTGTCGGCTATGTCCTGGAGCAGGTCCTCGTCCACGCTCGGGCCCAGGCCTATGGTGTAAATCGTTATTCCTGCCGCAGCCGCGTCCTGCGCGGCATCCATGGCGTCGCTCCCGTAGTTCTCGTACCCGTCGCTCAGGAGAATCTCAACCCAGACAGCCTCGCCCCTTCCGTTGTCCGTGAGTTCGTCGTTTGCCACATCCAGTCCCGCCTCCATATTAGTCCAGCCGTAGGCGTACATGGCGTTTATCGCATCTTTCACATCCTGGTGGTTGAACGTGAGCCCCTGGTCAAGACTGGCCCCGGTTGCGAAGGATGACAAGCCTGCCCTGTCCCTTGAGTCGTCCATCAGGTCCACGAAAGTGTTTGCGGCTGTTTTTGCGGCCACTATCTTCTGGCCGGACATGCTTCCCGACCTGTCCATCACGAACATGAGGTCAACAGGGAAGTAAGAAACGTAAGGGTCTCCCGTTCCCGTTACGGTAAGATTTACGGTGGTCTGGGAACAAATGGAGAACGAATCCGGGTCCGCGGACTTGTCCACCTCCATGTCCGGCTCCTCGCCGATTACGGTGGTGGTTGTTTCCACGGTTGTGGTGGAAGTCGGCGGACAACCCGGTGGAGAACAACCCATGGGGTTCCTGTCTCCGTTAAGCTCAATTTCAATGTAGTCCGGGTCCGAGTCCAAATCCCCGGAAAAAGCCACTCCTGAAAACAAAGAAAATACTAATGTTGTTATTATAAGCAGGATAATTTTGTTTTTCAACCCCAACACACCTATATTTTGTTTTTGTAATAATTAAGCTTTGCGGGAAAGTATTTATACCAGTTCCCGGAGTTCACTTCTTTCTTGAGGCCTTTTTCACTGCGGTTTTCCTGGGCTTCTTTCTTGCGGCTGTTTTCTTTTTCGCGGTCTTTTTCCTAGAGGTTTTCTTTGTGGTTTTTGCTGTTTTTTTCCTTGCGGTCTTGACCGGGGCTGCCGGCTTGTATGTGTTCCTCAGAGGCCTCACCAGTTCCACTGTGCCCTTTTTGCTTATCTTGCGGTAGGAAAATCTCAGTCCGTAAAGCGCCACCGCCAGTATGAAAAGCATTCCCAGCACGGCCCCTCCAGGTGAACTTAGGAACCTTCCGGTAAGGGTTGAGGGAACCGCCTCAAAAACCAGCATGTCTTCCATGTTGTCGTTTGATTTTGCGATTACCTCGTATTCTCCCAGATCCGGAACCCTGTAGCCCATGTTAAGCGGGCCGGTTTCCCCGGGTTTTATCATGACTTTTCCGCTCTCTATGGTTTCCAGCTTCTCCCCGTCCCTGTAAACCTCTCCGGTTACCTGGAACACCGTGGGAACGGTTCCGTGGTTCTTTATCATCGTTTCTATGGCTATTTCCTGATAGGTAAGGGGCTCGCCCTTGAGTTCCAGGGAAACTATCTCCCCGTTCTTTGCCAGGGAACCTTCCCTGAGAATCGTGAAGTCTATGTCCTTTAGTATCTCCTTCCTTCCCAGGTAAACCGTGGCCCTTGCGGTGTAATCACCCGGCTTTAGCTCCGAGTTGTCCCATGCCACGTAGTAGGTTCTGGAGCCGCCCTGCTCCACCTCTCCAAGTTCCTGCTCAAAGTGGCCCAGCGTGTTTTCCCACTTCTTTATGTCCACTTTCAGCACAGGGTTCAGCGTCTCCTCACCCTGGTTGAACAGGTCTATCCTGAAAGTCGTGAGGCTCTGCTCCTCGCTGTCATAAATTTCCATGTCCTTCATTCTTATTCCAAGGCCCTCCTCCGCGCGATTCTCGTCATCCGTGTAAACACAGTAGTCCAGGCCGCCCTCGTGCGGGTAGTAATTCCCGTTGTAGCACTGCTTGGAGTGGAGGCCGCACTTGACGCTTTTGAGGCCGTATTTCTTCATGACTTCCTGCCTTGACTCGCAGTAAACGTCAGGGTAAAGCTTCTCCATAGTCATGTGAAACGTCTCTATGTTGTAGAAGGCCTCCTGAATCATGCCGTAGTGCTCGTTCAGGACAGGGGAAATTTGTGAGTTGTAGAAGTCGGTTATTTCCATGCCCGACAATGACAGAAGCGACATCAGCACGTCGTATTCGTCCTGTGAAATTTCAACGTTCTGCCCGGCCCTGTAGCCCTCTATCTTTTCCAAAAGCTCGGCCAGGTCGTTCGCGTCAAGCCCGTTGTCGTTCCACTTGTCCTCGCTTTCTGTTATGTAATAGGGCAGGCCGCTCCAGTCCACGCCGTTTATGTATACGTAGACTTCGTCATCGGTCCTTACGTCGTGCGTGGAATGCACCACTCCCGTTGTCTCCACGTTTGTGGTCACGTTGGCGTCCGCCAGGGAAAAACCGGACAAAATAATAATTGATATGAAGAAAACGTACAAGATTTTTTCTCTCATTTTCAACCCCCACTTATTTTATAACTATATAGTAAATACAAAAGTATTTATATCTTTGTTTTCTCCCTCTCCGAAAAAAATAAAAGGAAAGGCGGGCTTTCGCCCGAAAAGTCTGTTTTTTTAGTTTCCTTCCAGCGCAAAGTTGCTGAACTGGAATCCTGTACCGAAGTCAGCGTGCACGTTGTAGTGCGAGCCCGGACCGGACACTGTTATTCCTGTGTCTGTGGTTATCTGGTTGTCCGCGTATGCGTTCATATCAAAGCTTCCCGAACCGCCTGTTATTTCAACGTTTGCGTTCGTGTAGCATCCGCAGCCCTTGCCGAACTTGTAGGATGAACCCCAGTGGTCTTCGCACATGTCTGTTATTTCCGTGTTTGCGTCTGCAAGCACGTACATATCTGCTCCCTCGTTTTCATTTATGCTGAAAGAGTGATATATCTCATGCTGTCCTGTAGCCTTTATCTGGTCGTTTGCCTGCCATCCGTAGTTTGAGTTTCTCATCTGCGCATAGTTTGAAGTGGTTCTCCACGCAAGGTCTCCTGTTCCCAAAGTGTTTATCCATGTGTAAGATTCCTGGCCTGCATCTCCGTACATGGGCTCATAGTTGTCGTTCTTCTTGAACTGGTATTCTATTATGCCGTTTTCCACGTGGGCCTTTACCTTGCTCTCTGTGCTGTCCACGCCGTACCCGTAAGGGTTGTTGTCAGAGTCTTCTCCGTGAAATTCTCCTGATATAACTAAACCTCCTGTGGTGAAGTGAGTCTCAG
>CAZXFI010000022.1:0-7611 GCA_964640225.1 uncultured archaeon | reverse complement strand
GTTGCAGTCTAAAGTGACGTCTGAATTGTTTACATGGAGAATCGTGCCGGTGCAGTCGGTTATATTGTGGTCCAAAAGCGTATCTTCATTTATATAATCTCCGCAGCTCCATGTCTTCTCCACGCTCACGTTGTGCTCCGAGCCGTCATGGCTTATCGTGAAGCTTGGGAGAACTCCGCTTGAATCCGTTTTCAGCGTCTCAAAGAGCTGTGAGTTGTTGTAAATGTTGTAGTACTTTTCGGAAAGCAGACCGCTTATGTTGTACGTGGCTATCGTGCTGGGGGAGGTATCGTTCCACTGGACCAGGTTTTGCTCCATAGAAACAAGCTCTCTGCTCAAAATTACGTTTGAACTTAAAGATGTGTTCAGCCACACGCCACCGGAGGTTTCGTTGTTGTAGTTGAACCACGTATCCGTATCGTAAAAGTAAATCTGCCTCTGGGCGGTGAAGTTCGTGTCCCTGAAGGAATGTGTGGAACCGGAATCCCACATCCTGTAATCCTGGGCGTTGCTTGCCCATATTGAACCCCCTACGATGCTGTTGCCGGAGCCGTCATATACGTGTATCCCGTAATTTTCTACCTTTACGCTCATATCGGAAATTTCTGTGTCAGAAACACTCATAAGAAGTATGCCGTAATCCGCTGCGCTTATGTCGTTATTTTTCAAATAAGATGAAGAACCTTCGTGGAAATACAAACCATACCTGTCTTCTGCATCAAAGCTGTTGTCGCTCACGTTGAAGTATGAACCGCTACTGTAAAGGGATGCAGCGTACCTGTATCCAACGTAGACCGTGTTGTTTATTATTTTGGAACTGTTTGAATCGTCAAAATTAATTCCGTACGTGCTTGCCAAGTCGCTCATGTTTACTCTACAGTTCCTTATAGTAACGTTGTCAAATCCCGTGTTGTTTATCCCGTAGGAGCCATTGCTTTGGAGGTAGTGATTATCACAATCTAAAGTGACATTAGATGCATTTATGTAGAGAATAGTTCCGGTGCAGTTTACTATGTCTGACAACAAAATTGTGTCCGAATTCACGTAAGCCCCGCAGTCAGGCATTACGTTCAGGGTTGCATTGTTGCTTTCCGTGCTGTTCTCCCCGTCAGTCGCCGTGAAGACCACGTGTTCCGTCCCGTGCCATCCATTACTCGGAACCAAGTTAACCGTGCCCGTGTCGTTGTTTATCTCCACGGTTATGTTGGTCCCGGTTATTTCGTGGGTGTAGTTCATGTCCTCCCCATCGTCGTCAAAGAAGAACTGCGTAAGGTTTATCATACTATTGTTCGTGTTCATAAACCAGCTCTGGTCCTTTATCGTGAAGTTCACCTCAAGTTTGGGGCTGTAGGTGCCGTTCCTGTCGTCCCTGAATTCCCTGGTTATCTGAGTTACTGCCCCCGGTTGATCGGTAATGAACAAAGTTCCGTTGTTCTCGTACCCTTCAAACCATTTCTGGACATCTTTTGTCATGTTCCAGCCGTACCATTTGTTGGCGGAGCCCACAGAAGTACTGGTGGTCATCGTTGAGTTGTAGTCACCGCCGGTAGAATCCCAGGATTGCCCGGTCCACCTGCTGTTCCATGTGACCTCGTCCACAAGCCAGCTGTTGGTAATAATGTATGCCCTGATGTCATCGGTACCGAAAGAGCAGAAGAAGGCGTACATGCTCAGGTTTCCGAGAGTCACGTTGGACTGGTTGGAGAATGTCGGTAAATTGAATTTGACCAGACCTCTTGACGCACTTGAAGGAATTATAGTATCGGAACGGATTTTTATTTCATTGCTGCTGTTTTCATAATTCGTGTCATCCTCGTTTCCGAAACCCTGTACTTGAATGTAAGTGTCGTCGGTTCCCGCGTACCCGTCCCTGCCTTCCTGGTAAAGCCTGTGCCCGAAAACCGGAGTCGTCTTATATTTGACCTTTATCTCATGCTCCGAGCCCAAGTATATTTCAAACGAGGGCAGAACCCCGTTTTCATCTGTTTCTAGTACGTAGGCTAGCACGGAGTTGTTGTAAACGTTGTAAGTTTTGCCCGGAAGCAGTCCGCTTATGTTGTAGGTCATCGTTACTCCGGACCCGCCCGTTTCCGTTTCGTTCCACTGAAGGAGAGTCTGGTTCCAGTCTGCCAGCTCTCGTTCAATATTGGACTGGGCACTTGCAGAAGCGTTTACCCATATTTCTTCTGACGTGCTGTTACCATAGTTAAACCAGCTGTCCGTGTCGTAGAAATATATTTCCCTCGGAGAAGTGAAGTTCGTGCCTACAAAGAAATTCGTGGAATCGGCTTCCCGGATGAGATAGTCGTAACTGTTGGCCCTTATGGAGCCTCCTGTGAAATTGTTTAGAGAGCTGTTGTAAAGGTACACTCCGTAATCGTTGTATGAATTCAAATTGTTTTCTTTGAATGTGTTAAGGGAGCTGGAATCCAGATAAAGGCCGTAATTATTGGCCGTTAATTCATTGCCCGTGAAGTTGTTGTAAGAACTGGAGTTAAGATAAAGCGAATAATTGGCCGTCGCCGTCAAATTGTTGCTGTTTATTTTATTGTAATAACTTGAAAAAGCAATCAGTGAATAGTAGTCTGCGGTCACGTTGTTATTACTTATAATATTATCCGGGCTTGAATCAAGTTTTATGCCGTAATCCCCGTCCAAATTAATCATGTTGTTGGAAATCGTGTTGTTGTAAGAATCAGATATAATATCTATCGCGTAAGAACTGCTAACTGTCAGGTTGTTGTTGTAAACGGTTGTGTTGAAATTTGAAACCAGGAAAATACCGTAAAGGTCCGTGGTGATGTTGTTGTCAGAGATGTTGAGGAACGAGCCCGAGCTCACTCTTATCCCGTAGCGGCTGTCAGCGGAGAGCGTGTTGTTTATGATACAATTTTGGTTTGAATCCGAAGTCAGGATTGCATACCAGTCCGCATATGCGTTGTTGTTTGTGACGTTAGAATAGGAGCTGTTTGACAACATTATCCCGTAAAAATCTTCCACGGTGACTGTGTTGTCCTCTATGGTGCCGTTCTCCGCCTCGCTGTAATAAATCCCGTAATCGCTTCCCTCGCCGGTCATGTTTATTATGCAGTTTTCAACCGTGACGTTGTTTTGATAAGAAACGTTTATTCCGTGGGAACCGGAACTCTGCAGGTAGTGCCCGTTGCAGTCCAAAGTTATGTCTGAAGAATTTATGTAAAGTATTGTTCCGTCACAGTTGGTTATGTTGTAACTTAGGGTCGTGTCGGAATTCACATAGGCCCCGCAGTCGTTCACTGTCAGCGTAACGTTGTTGCTCTCTATTTCCGGAGACCCGTCAGTGGCATAAAAGACCACGTACTCCGTGCCTCTCCAGCCGTTGTCCGGCGCCAGGGTAACGAGGCCGGTGTCGTTGTTTATCTCCACGGTTATGTTGGTCCCGGTTATGTCATACGTGTAATTTAGGTCCTCTTCGTCAGAGTCAAAGAAAAATTTTGTCAGGTTTATAAGTGTGTTGTTTGTGTTAACCAACCACTGCTGGTCCTTTATCGTGAAGTTTGTCTCAAGCCTGGGGCTGTAGGTGCCGTTCCTGTCGTCGCGGAACTTGCGGTGATAGGTGTTTAAGTCAACTACCCCCATTTTAAACAAAGTACCGTAATTTTCCTGTTTTTCCTGAACCCACTTGTTTAAGTCAGAATTTATGTCCCAGCCGTACCATCCCTGTGTTGTTCCCACGGAAATGCTGTCTGTTTGGGTTGAGTTGTAGTCGCCTCCGGGACTGTTCCACTCTCCCCCGTTTCCACTAAACCTGTTGTTCCAAGTTACCTCGTCCACCAGCCAGCTGTTTGTAATTGTATTGGCCGAAACGCTTATGGCAGAACCGCTGGCGTAATACAGGTACATGCTTAATTCGGAACTAGTCATCTCCGACTGGTTGGAAAACGAGGAAAGGTTGAAGAAGACAAGGCCCCGCCTGTTCATTGTAGAGCCCACCGCTCCCATTCCCGAGTAATAGACGTAGATATTGTCCGTGTCGTTTTCGTAGTTGGTATCCTGGGGCGCCGGTTCCCCGTTGTTGCCGTTTGCTATGAAGGTGTCGTCCGTTCCCGCGTAATTGTCCAAACCTTCCTGGAGAAGTTCGTAGCCGAAATAAGGCCTGTTGTTGAACTCCACGGTTATGTTCTTCTGGCTGATGTTATGGACTATCGTAAACTGCTCCAAAACTCCCGAAGAATCCGTTTCCAAAGTCTGCACCAGGTGGGAGTTGTTGTAAACCCTGTAGGACGAGTCCGCGAGCAGACCGCTTATGTTGTAGGTTGCTGTTATGGAATTTTCCACAGAATCGTCCGCGGACTCGTTCCACTGGACAAGAGTCTGATCCCAGTTTACCAGTTCTCTTATCAGGGCCCTTCCATTCGTATCTATGGACGAGTTGAGCCATATTCCCCCGGAGGTCTGGTTATTGTAGTTGAACCAGCTGCTTGAATCGGAAAAGTATATCTCCCTTTGTCCTGTGAAGTTGGTGGCGCGGAATACGTTGTTGCCCGCCGCGCTCTGTAGGTAATAGTCGCTGCTTCCCGCCCTGACGGAGCCCCCTGTTATGGAGTTGTCATAGGACTGGTAAATGCGTACACCCTGCTGTGTGATTGAAATTATTTCGTTGTCGGTCAGGTTGTTCTCCGTGCTTGAATGCATATAAAGGGAGTACTGATTCGCGGTTAGGTTGTTGTTGTAAACCGTGTTGTTGGCGCTGGACGAAAATATGAGAAGGGCCCCTGTTGCTCCCGCGGTAAGGTTGTTTCCGGAAATCGTGCCGTTTAAGCTGCTCTGGAACCATACCGCGTACGTGTTCCCCACCCAGACTGTGTTGTTTTCTATTCTTCCGAAATCTGCCCCGTTGAAGTAAATGCCCCTGTCCCCGCCGGATTCGCTCAGGTTCACAATGCAGTTTTTCACCGTGACATTGTCAAAACCGTCGTTCCTTATTCCGTAGTCTCCCGTGCTCTGGAGGTGGTGGCCCTGGCAGTCCAGCGTCACGTCAGAGGAGTTTATGTAGAGAATTGTTCCGGTGCAACCGGTTATATTGCCCTCAATGTTGCAGTCAGAATTCACGTATGCCCCGCAGGGCGTAACGTTAAGGGTAATATTGTTGCTGTTTTCTGTGTATAATCCGTCAGTCGCGGTGAAAACCACATTTTCCGTTCCGTGCCATCCTATGTCCGGCGCCAGGGTAACGAAACCTGTGTCGTTGTTTATCTCCACGGTTATGTTGGTTCCTGTTATGTCGTATGTGTAGTTAAGGTCGTCGCAGTCGCCGTCAAAGAAGAACTGGGTCAGGTTAAGCAGGGTGTTGTTTGTGTTCATCAGCCACGTCTGGTTTTTCATCGTGAAATTGACTTCAAGCTTGGGGCTGTGGGTGCCGTTCCTGTCGTCCCTGAATTTTTTTTCATAAGTACTCAATGAAATGGTGTTTGGCTTGAAGTAAGTGCCGTTATTTTCTGCTCCGTTTACCCATGATTGAACGTCCGGAGTTATTTCCCAGCCGTACCATCCCTGTGTTGTTCCCACGGAAATGCTGTCAGTCTGTGTTGAGTTGAAGTCGCCGCCTGCCGAATCCCAGGACTGGCCGGTCCACCTGCTGTTCCACGTGACCTCGTCCACGAGCCAGTTGTTGGTGATTTCGTGGGCGGTAACGGCCAAAGAGTTTGCGCTTGTCTCGTAAAGGTACATGCTCAGGTTTCCGAAAGTCACGTTGGATTGGTTGGAAAGCGAGGAAATGTTGAAGAAGACAAGGCCCCGCCTGTTCATTGTTTCACTCCCTACTCCAATATTCTTCAAATAAACGAAAATATTGTCCGTGTCGTTTTCGTAGTTCGTGTCTTCAGGAGGAGGTTCCACAGAGGCGCCGTCCGCTATGAAAGTGTCGTCCGTTCCCGCGTATCCGCACAAGCCTTCCTGTAAAAGTTTGTAGCCGAAGTAAATATTATCGTCTTTTTCCACCTTTATGTTGTGCTCCGATGAAAGGTAAATCGTAAAGCTCAGAAAACCGGAAGAACTTGCCTGCAGGTTGTAAGCCAGGACTGAATCGTTGTAAACGTTATAGTACCTGCCCGGAAGCAGACCGCTTATGTTATAGGTTGCTGTCACTGATGAGGATGAGGAATCGTTCCATTCCACATCTGTCTGGTTATAGCTTAGGAGTTCCCTTGTTATGGTTATGAAGTTGGAGCTAAGGGATGTGTTAAGCCACACGCCCTCCGTTGTATAATTGTTGTAATTAAACCAGTCGGTTGTCTGACCGAAATAAACCTGCCTCGGGGCGGTGAAGTTGGTGTCCCTGAAGGAATTGGTGGAACCTACGCTGTAGATGCGATAATCGTTTGTACTGGAAGCCTGTACAGAGCCTCCTTTAAACTTGTTGTTGGAGTTGTTGTAGGCGTAAAGCGCGTAGTCATCGGCGGTTATTATGTTGTTTGTTATGTTGGAATTGTATATGTGGTAAATCATTAAGCCGTAGTTGTCCGTTACAGTAACATTGTTGTGGGCTACGTTGTTGTTGGAGCTCCCCTTGGAATTGAAAGAGATTCCATAATCGTCATCTACGGTTATGTCGTTATAGGTTATGTTGAAATTGGAGCCGCTGTTTAAAATATAAATTCCGTAATAATCGCCGGTGTAAATCGTGTTGTTGAAAATCGTTCCGTTGTCCACTCCATTATAGTAAATGCCGTAGCGACCGGTTACGCTGCTCATGTTTATTATGCAGTTCTTTATCGTGACGTTGTCAAACCCAGTGTTGTTTATGCCCCTGTAGGAGGAACCTCCGCTACTCTGCAGAGAATGACCGTTGCAATCCAGGGTTATGTCAGAAGCGTTTACGTTTAACAACGTTTCTATGCAGCCGGTTATGTCGTGGTCAAGGGTTATGTCCGAGTTTATATAATCGTTGCAGTACGGATATGTGTAGTTTATTTCAACTTTTATGAAATCCGTGGTTATATCCGCCGTTGAACCGGCATCACCCCCGGTTCTTCCGTACTGCTCCTGTGCCTTTATGAAAAGATTTTTGTTTTCATCAATATAATTGCCTAGGTTTGATGTCAGTGTTTTGTTCAGGTAGCAGTAAGAGTATCCTCCGTTGGAAGGTTCTGCGTAGCAGTTTGTTAAATCCTCCCAGTCCTTGCCGTCCCAAATAGAAATGTTGACCGAAGTTTGATACTGTCCCGTAGCGCTTGTATATTTTCCTCCGGTTCCGTTCCAGAAAAATTTTATGGAATTTATTGCATTCTCGTTTTCCGATATGTTGAACTGGAACTTGTGTATTGCGTATCTCCTGGGGTCAGTTAATGTGCCCTCGGGAACCGTGTAGCTTGCAACAGAGCCTCCCAAGGCAGAAACGTAGGAATATTCACGACCGACAAATTCGGTTACAGGGGTGAAGTCCAGATCCGGAGACAGGCTGTCATTGTAACCGTCCCAAGCCGTGTGGGAACTGCTGGGGCTGCTTATTCCGCTGTAATTGTAAACTGAAACATAAGATGACAATATCTCAAAAGTTCCGGGGGTGTAGTTGTTTTCTCCAGCCTCTCCGTACCACGAGTAGTCGTAGGGCTCCATGGTCTTGTTGCCCGT
>CAZXFI010000021.1:0-8873 GCA_964640225.1 uncultured archaeon | reverse complement strand
TGCTGAAAGACAAATTTACTTTGGAGATACCACCAGCTGGTTCAACTACAACAACGAAACCATCGGAGGAATATGGCTGAACACTTCTGTAAACAAACAGGCAACACTGGAAAGAGAGCTCACTTCCTGGACTCAGAACCTTGTCCATTGGAACGACACCAACACCAGCGTTGCGGGCGTGGTCGCAACCTACAACATAAGCGGTTTAGTAGATGAAACATTCTATAGTATTTACAACAACTCTGAGCTTGTGGACACCCTGCAAACAGACTCCAACGGTGTTCTTCCCTCTTTTAAAATCTCTCTGGGCTCCGAGCACGAGATAAAAGTTGAAGCCGAAAACGTCATAAGCGACTGCACAGACATAACCTCTTCCGGAAGCTACCGCCTCAACCAGAGCATAACTCCTGCCTCGCCCAATTTCGGTTCCTACTGCATAAATGTTTCGGCCAACAACGTGGTTCTGGATTGCCAGGGGCATGTCGTACAGGGAAATGACGTGAGCATTTACGGCATATACGCCTACCGTCCAAACCACGAGACTTCAAACATTACTGTAAGGAACTGCAACGTATCTGACTGGAACTTGGCTAACCTGATTTTCTACAACGCGAGCGGGAACAAAATAGAAAATTCCACTTTCTATTCCAGTCCAGACGAAGGCATTAGGACGCTTTATTCTGACTACAACAACATCACCAACGTGACTTCAAATTCAAACGGTTACGGCCTTTACCTGCTTTTTTCCAAATACAGCGACATAACGGATTCAACTTTGTCTGAAAATTCTGCTTACGACTTATATGTAGCCACGAACTCAATGTCCCAGTGCGACCATTACGTGGATAACGTAACAGGTTCCGGGGACAGACCGATAAAGTATTACAATTACTCTGTTACGCTTTCGGACCAGACTATCTCCCAGCTGGTGCTATGCGACGCTGACGGGTCAAACATAACCAACGTAACCATAGACGGCTCCCCTACCCTGAAAAACAACGCCCTTTTCCTGCAGACCAATACAAATTCCAACTTTACGAACATAAACTCGTCAAACAACCAAATAGGCATTTTTGCCAGGTATTCCAGTTCAAATATATTCACCAACGTGACTGCCAACAATAATGATTACGGAATTCAAATTCGCAGGCAGGCAGACAGCAATATAATCAGGAACTCGGTTTTCCAGAATAACAGCGAAGCCGGGATATATTTGGACGAGGAGGCGGCTGACGACCCGGAGTACAACCAGATTTTCAACTGCCTCCTGAACAACACGAGGAATCTCTTTATAGAAGACGGGATAACCAATGAAAACTACGTTAACACCACAAACCAGACCGGCACGCGAATACACGGCAACGGTCTTTGGATAGGAGGAAACTACTGGACCAACTCCACCGGCAACGGCTTCTCCGATACGTGCGAGGACATAGACCATGACGGCTTCTGCGACGACGCCTACAACCTGACCAACGGAACCAGCGTTGCCTGCGATTACCTGCCCCTGAGCGACAGTTTTTGCTATCAGACCGCGACCTGTTCCAATTGTTCAGATTGCAACGACAAAATACAACTTATGTGCGATGGGGGAACACTGACATTGGATACGCCGGTGAGCGACCATTCCGGCCACTGCATAGAATTCAACGGAGCTGACAACGTCACCTTTGACTGCGGTGAAAACGAGATAAGCGGACAGGATTCCAGTTATGGTATTCATTTTGATAGTACGGGAGACGGGTCCAACAACAATACATTAAAAAACTGCATAATAACTAACTTCAGCCGGGGGATTCGTTTGTCATCATCATCATCAAATAATTTGTTGAATATAAATATAACCAAAAGCGGTTTTGGTATCCACCTTAATTATGCGGATTCGAACAACTTTACAAAAGTAAATACAATTAACAATTCAAATGATGGTATATGGGTAGAGTATTCTCACTGGAATTCATTTACAAATATCAACACAAGTGAAAACAACTACGGAATGTGGATTGATACTTCAGACCACAACAATTTCACATCGATAACGGCAAATAATAACAACCAGTATGGTGCCGATTTGTGGCATTTTTCCTATTACAATATATTCAAAAACATATCTCTATTGGAGAATGAAAAGCACGGAATTCGGATATATTACGCTGATGGTAATACAATAGAAAACATGACTTCTTCATATAATGGACAGTCCGGCATATATTTCATAGGAGGAGACTCAAACAATCTTACAAACATTAAATCAAGATATAATTTGAATGGTATTGTAATAAACAATTCGTATAAAAACAACATAACAAATTCTATAATTGAAAACAGCACAAATATTGGTATTTACTTGGACGATGCGGGAAGTTCCGGAGCAAATAGAATATACAATTGTTTGCTCAATAACTCAGATAACGTTGATTTCAACCCAACCATATACAACAATTCCTGGAACGCCACCAACCAGACCGGGACTCGAATTTACAGCGAGGGAAACTATATCGGCGGCAATTACTGGACCAACTCCACGGGCAACGGATTCTCCGATACGTGCACGGATACGGACCGGGACGGTTTCTGCGACCAGGTCTATGATGTGGAAAACGACACCTCCGGATGCGACTCAAGCAACTGTGACTACCTGCCGCTTAGCGACGGTTGTGCGAACACTATAACCGACTGCACCAACATCACCGACCCCGGGACCTACTACCTGATTCAGGACATAACCCCAGCTTCACCTGGTTTCCGTTCCTACTGCATAAACATTTCCGCGAACAACGTGACCTTTGACGGGCAGAACCACCTGATACAGGGAGACGACAACGAGGTGTACGGAGTTTTTGTTTACCGCGAAAGCGAGGAGACAACAAACATAACAATAAAAAATTGCAATATCACTGATTGGGACCAAGCGAATATATATACCAGATATTCTGATGGAAACACGATAAATAACACAATATCTTATTCAAGCCCGAATTATGGTATAAGATTTCGTTATTCAGGAAAAAACAAAGTTCTAAATTCTAAATTATATGATAATAATATTTTAGATTTTTATACTAACGCATTTTTTGTATCTGATTGTGATAATTATCTCTATAACGTGACTGGATCCGGTGGAAATTCAATAGAGTATTATAATACAAGTGGATCTGAAATTCATGACAAAGTTCTATCTCAGTTATTTTTGTGTAATGCTGATGGTTCTAATGTGACGAACATAACAATAGAAAGCTCACCCACAATTAAAAATAATGGTGTTTATCTTGCAAAAACCGATGACGCAAACATAGATGGCATAAATTCATCAAACAGTTATTATGGCATATACCTTTTTTACACAAAAACAACCAATATATCAAACGTTGTAGCCAAATACAATCAATTTGGCATTGCGGGAGTTCAAGCAGATGGTAATACCATAACAAATGTAACCGTAGTTAATAGTTCTTCTGATGGGTTTAATTTGGTTGGGGATTTTTGTACCTTGAATAATATATCAGTTTATAATTCTTCTGATGAGAGCATATATTTCCTTAATTCGGAATCAAATACCTTGAATAATATAATATCAAATAATGGTGATTATGGTATATATTTGGACAATGTGGATTCGTCTAACTTTACTAATATAGAACTAATTGGTAATAATAATGGAATGTATATGTCCGGATCATCATTCTGTATTTTAGAAAATTTTACATTAGCATACAATACAAATGAAGGTCTGCATACAAAGTCTTCTGGCTGTAACTTAACTAATATAACTTCTATAGGAAATGGATATGGCATTCACCTTCAATACACGTCGGGGGACAACATCATATATGATTCAGTTTTCCGGGATAATACTTTAGCAGGAATTTATTTAGATACTGTGAGCACGTTTGAACCGGAAAACAACACATTCTGGAACTGCCTCTTCAACAACTCCGGTACATACGGCAATGCGAGAATAGATTCCGGACTGACGAATTACTTCAATACCACCAATCAAACCGGAACGCGAATCTATGAGGACGGCTTGTTCATAGGCGGAAACTACTGGACCAACTCCACCGGCAACGGCTTCTCCGATACGTGCGAGGACATAGACCATGACGGCTTCTGCGACGACGCCTACAACCTGACCAACGGAACCAGCGTTGCCTACGATTACCTTCCGCTGAGCGATGGATACTGCCTCATGAATGCCACTTGCAACGGCTGCAACGACTGCAGTGACAAGATACAAGAAATATGCGCAGGAGGAACTTTGAAGCTAAATGAAAGCGTAAACGGGCAGGTTTGCATAGATTTTAACGGCAAGGACAACATAACGCTGGACTGCGACGGGAACGTAATAGACGGTCCTTTTAGTGCCAATAGTTATGGAATATATCTTAATGACACAGGAGACGGCTCCAACTACAACACGATAAAGGACTGTTATGTAAAAGATTTTGACGTGGGAATATATCTAGTTTCGTCCAATAATAACACAATCACCAACATAACCGCGACAAACAATATGTGGGAAGGCATATATGTCGTAACATCACATGAAAACAATTTTACAGATGTAAATACAAGTTACAACTCCTATTATGGAATAGCTTTTTCCTATTCCAATTTAAATTTTATTGCAAATACAACTGCAAATAAAAATAAATATGGCTCGTCTTTTTCATATTCCGACTCAAACAATGTAACCAATATCACCGCCAAATACAACGAATATGGTGTTCTTTTAAGTAGCGGTTCTGACAGCAATATAGTCAAAAACTCAATAATACAAAATAATACTCTTTCAGGAATAAGGTTGTCCAGTCCTTTTTCAGCAAAGCCTGAATACAATAAAATATTCAACTGCCTTTTAAACAACACCGGAACATACGGCAATGTAAGGATAGATTCGGATATAACAAATCCGAGCTATTTCAACACCACAAACCAGACCGGCACGAGAGTTTCCGGACTACCGGGCTTACAGCCGGATTACATAGGCGGAAACTACTGGACCAACTCCACTGGAAACGGGTACTCTGACACTTGCGATGATGGGGACACGGACGGCTTCTGTGATGAAGTATGGGACGTATACAACGACACCTGGTGCGAGCCCGGGGTGAACTGCTCTATTTTTGTGGACCGCCTGCCCCTGAGCAACGATTATATAGGTTGTAGTTATTACATAAACGAGGACCTGAACCTGACCAAGGATATAACCGGCTGCACCGGCACTATCCTTTACATAAATGCCTCAGACGTGACGTTAGATTGCAATAACCACTACCTGCAGAGCAGCGGAGGCTCGTCATACAGCGGAATAAACAACACAGGCTTTAACAACGTCACGATAAGGAACTGCACAGTGAACATGAGCGGTTCAAACGGCAGGTACGGGATTCTTTTCAGCGGAGCCGATTTCGGGAAAATAGAAAGCAACAACATAACCACGGACGACTATTCAGTTTCTCTTTTGTACGGCTCGGACGGAAACAACGTTACAGAAAACACGTTGACAGCCAACGACGACACCGCGCTTCAGATTCAGTATGATTCAAAAAACAACACGGTAATCGGCAACAATCTGACGGCTGGAGATTATTATTCGCTTCTGGTTCAGGTGGGCTCCCACAACAACAATTTTACAGAAAATACAATCAAAAGCAACAATCAATGGGCCTTGCGCATCATGGACAGCTTCAACAACACGGTAACAGGGGGTTCCGTCAGTTCAAGCGGCAACGACTACTACATAAGGAACGTGAGTTCAACGTCTTTCAGGAACACAAATTTCACAGTTTCCAGGGCAATAACATTTGACCTCTCCTCGGACTGGTTCAACTACAACAACCAGTCTTCCGGTGACTTGTGGCTGAACAGCTCAAAAGGCTCTTTCGGCACCATGTCCAGAAAACTAACTTACTGGAACCAATCCCTGATTCAGTGGAACGATAGCGTGCCCAGTCCTTCAACCGCGAAATACAACATAAGCGGTTTAGAAAACGAAACTTACTATTTAATCTACAACGATTCCGTTCTGGCTTACGCCCTGAAAACATATTCATCGGGAGTACTGCCTTATTTCACTATACATATGGATTCAGAGCACGAAATAAAGGTGGAAAAGGATGAAACCGCCCCGAAAATATACTGGGAGGACCCCACTCCCCCGGACGGGAACGTCACTTCAGACGCTCATGTTTACCTGAACACAACCGTGGAAGACGAGCTGAACACATCAGCCCTCATAGACTGGAATTACTCGCTAAAAGGCTACTGGAGCTTTGAATACTACAACGGGACGGGCGTTTATGACAACTCCACATACGACAATTTCGGAGTATTCTACGGGGGCATGGGAACCGGAAACTTGGTAAATTCAAAGTATGGACAGGGGCTGGATTTTGACGGAAATAACGACCATGTTGACTGCGGGAACGAGAGCAGCCTGAACAGCATTAGCGACAAGATTACTGTTGAGGCATGGATAAAACCAAGGGACTGGGGAGATGACGGGGACAACGGCTATGGCAGGGTCATTGATAAGGAAAAAATTCTGTTTTATTTGCACAACAATCTGTCCGCTCAGTACTCAAACCACAGCATAGTTTTTAACGTTTACACCGGAGATGAGTGCACGGCAGGCTGCAGGGCTTACTCGGAGGAAAATTCAATTTCACTTGACACATGGCAGCATGTCGCGGCAACTTACGACGGGGACACAGGTGCTCTTAGGATATACATAAACGGGGAAAACCAGAGCATAGGTCAGGTAGGCGGCACGCCGGAAGGCGGTTTGGAAGACCATAGCAACGTTTCCCTGCTAATAGGAGATAATTTGGCCACTGCCAGGTCTTTCAACGGCACCATAGACGAAGTCCGCATCTACAATCGTGTCCTTAGCCCCGAGGAAATCAACGCCTCCTACAACAACGGAATTTATCGCCTTGAAAACAACTTCACGGATTTGTCTGACGGAACCTACGACTACACCGCGTGGGCTATAGATCAGGCAGGGAACATGAATTCTTCAAGCAGGAACGTCACAATAGACAATACCCCGCCAAAAATATACTGGGAGGACCCCACGCCCCCGGACGGCAACGTAACCACCAAAAACTGGGTGGCACTAAACACAACCATAACAGACGAATTAAACACATCCGCGTTCTTTGACTGGAATCACAGCCTGGTGGGATACTGGAGCTTTGAGCATTACAATGCAACAGGGATTTATGACAACTCCTCCTATGACAACTTTGGATTATTCAATGGAGGATTAGATGAGAACAACATAACTGCAGGAAAATACGGAAACGCGATAAGTTTGGATAACGATACATACGATTATATTAATTTCAGCAACAGTAGCATTTTTGATTTCGGTTCGGATACAGATTTTACTTTGACTCTTTGGGTAAAGTTCAAGTCTTACCCCAAAAACACTAATACAGATTTTATCGGTACCATTAACAAGAGCGGTGACGGCAGGTACTACGGCTATGAACTGGGTTTAGGCTCTACTTATGATTTAAGGTATTACATAGCAAACGGAACAAATTTATCAGACTCCAATAATGTACAGTGTTATTCCACAATTGTTCCCGAATTGAACAAATGGTACTACCTTGTTTTTTCTGCAGACAGGGATGTAAACGGCACACTATATTCCAATTTGAACAAAATATGCACAAAATCAATAAGCCATATAGGGGATATAAAAAACCATGATTTTAGAATAAACAAGTTTCCAGAGGGCGATTACTTAGAGATAGATATAGATGAAGTCAGGTTGTACAGAAGGGTCCTATCGGAAGAGGAAATCAACGCCTCCTACAACAACGGCTTGTATAGGCTTTACCATAATTTCACCTCCCTCTCAGAAGGCACATACGACTACACTGCGTGGGCGATAGACTCCGCAGGGAACATGAACTCATCCTCCAGAAACGTTACCGTGGAAACAGGGATAAACTGCGGCTCCTATATCACTGAGGACACCAATCTAACCGAAAATATAACCGGCTGCGCAGGCACAATCCTATACATAAACGCTTCAGACGTGACGCTGGACTGCGACGGGCACTATCTCCAGAGCACGGGCTCCTACGGAATAAACAACACAGGTTTCACTAACGTCACAGTAAAGGACTGCGAGATAAACATAAGCGGCTCGGGTTCTGATAGCGGAATTTATTGGATTAATTCAGACAACGGCACAATAGAAAACAACACAGTAAGAGTAAATGACGATGAAGGAATATATGTTATATCAAGCGATTTCAATAATATAACAAGCAATGACGTGATATCAAATACATCCACAGGAAGTTACTATACAATTCACCTAGATTCAAGTAATAGCAATTCAATATCCAACAATAACGTAACTGCAGGAGGTTACTATGCGATTTACATTGAGGGCTCTTACAACAACATAACTAACAACATTTTAAAGGCACGTGCGCGTACACTCTACCTATGGGGAAGTTATGTCCATAATTCCATTATAAATAATACAGTAGAAACAGAAGTTTTGGATTATGCGATAAGGATACTTGGTCCTGATTACAATACTATTTCCAACAACAACGCAACATCAAACAGTGATGGCGCAATCGCCATAGACACGAGCAGTCACAATACTATTTCCAACAACAACGCGACAGCAAACATAAACGCAATAATATTATCCGAAACTTTCAACAACACGATAACTGGAGGTTCAATAAGGGCTCCTATGGAAGATTATTTCCTCTATGATACAGGCTCCAATAACTCCTTTAGAAATACAAATTTCACGGCCCCCAGAGAAATTCACTTCTACGACACCACAAGCTGGTTCAACTACAATAACCAGTCCTCTAGTGGTATATGGCTCA
>CAZXFI010000020.1:0-9341 GCA_964640225.1 uncultured archaeon | reverse complement strand
ATTTTGACAACCAGAACGCCACCGGCAACTACACGGTGGAGGTGTGGGGCTGGGCCTCGGTTACTGAAAGTACACTGAGCAACGACCCTATATACGTGGGCAACAGCACCTTGATGAGATGCAAGGTGGAGGACTCAAATACCTCTTCAGGCATATCTGGTTACCTGGTGAGCTTTTACAACGGGACCCACACCCTCGGCTCCAACCTGACCAACGGCAGCGGTTGGGCGCGCTGGAACTTCACCATGAACGCCAACGGGACCTTCCAGCTTCAGTGCCACATAGGGGGCAACTCCACGCTCTGGTACAACGCCTCCGAGCAGGACAGCAGGAACGAATCCGTCAGGGTGGCATGGCCCGGGGAAGACGTTGAGGCGCCGAAGCTTTACAACGGCATATACGGCATAAACGACACCCTTGTATACAAGGGCGACCCGCTTCTGGTTTACGCAAGGTGGAACGAAACCCCGGCCTACTCTTACGTAGAATACAACTCCACCGGCTCCTCCCTTGGGCAGTACGGAGCCGACAACGAATCCTACCCTGGCAACTGGACCAATTACACCATAAACACGGCGGCTAACTGGGTTGCAGGGAAGCACGTAGCCAAGATATACGCGAACGACTCTTTCGGGAATATGAACAACACCCTGGAATACCTGGAGTTTGACGTCTACGGAATATCAAAAATTGGCTGGATTTCCCCCAGCGGAGCGCAACCCCGAGGAACCATAAAGCTCAGGTGCAGGGTAACGGACAAGGACAGCGGACAGGGAATACAGGGGTATACAGTGGGTTTTTACGACGGGGTATTTGACGTCATAGGCTCCAACACAACGGACTCGCAGGGTTATGCCACCTACTACTGGGACTCCTCCTCCTACGAAGTGGGGCCGGAGGAGGTCACGTGCAAGATAGACAGCTCCTTGGATTACTACACGAAGGAAAACAATCCGGAAACTGATTCGGAGACCCTAACCATATACGGTTCCCTCAACGCCACTATAATAACCCCCCAGGCCGGCTCCCCGTACACTAAGCTTGACACGGCAAGCCTCAACTCAACCACCGGGGACGACCTGGGGCAGAAAATAAGCGTGAGCGCCAACTGGACCAACACAACCGGCCTCGTTGCCTCCGGGGAAAACACAAGCTGGCAGATACCCGCGGGGCATTCAACAGGACCGGAGACCCTGACACTGACAGTCTACAAGCAGTACTACTATTCGGACTCGGAGCAGAGGAGCATAAACGTGTGGGGCAGGTCCGAGATAAACGAGTCCTCCATCTCCAGCTCTGTTATTTACCAGACCCAGTCCGCCACCATGTACTGCAGGGTCAGGGACCAGGATTCCCTGCAGCCGATAAGCGGCTACACTGTAAGCTTCTTCAAGAACGGGACCCCCCTAGGCACCGGCCTCACCAACTCAAGCGGCTGGGCAAAGAAATCGTTCACCGAGTCCATAGTGGGCGTCTACAACATAACGTGCAACATCACGGACAGCTCTTCGCTCTACTACAATGAAACCGAAAACAACTGGGCCAACCGGACCCTTACCGTGCTGCTGGACAGCCAAGCTCCCAAATGGTCCAACCAGGAGCAGAACGTCAAGGGCTACATAGAGGAAAAGCCGGAAACAGGGGAAACCATGGAACTCAAGGCCACCTGGACTGACAACGCCAACCTTGACTGGGCATGGCTTGAAACCAACGAGACAGGGGAGTGGAAAAACAAGACGGTTTACTCCTCCCCCGTAGACCTCAGCGGGCAGGGGCCAACAACAACGGAGTTTGAGTGGCAGAACGAGTCGGTTACCGTGGGAACGAACGTCTTCTGGAGGATTTACGCCAACGACACGAACGGGCTTGGAAACGTGACCGGCCTCATGAACTTCACCGTGCAGCTTGCCCAAACCCAGATATCCGCGGGAAAGGTTGCGGGGCAGGCGGTGGTTGGCCAGAATGTCACGCTCTGGTGCGACTACGAGAGAGCTAAAAACGGCCAGGACGTCCTCAGCGCCAACGTGACCTTTGAGATAAACAAGTCCGGCCTTACCAACTACACGGCCGACCTGTACAACTCCACCTCCTCGCGCTACGAAGTGCATTACGAACCCTCGGAATCCGGCACGATTTACTGGAAGTGTTACGGGGAGAAAACAGGATACGAGTCACAGGCAAGCTCGCAGAAATCGTTTGAGGTAACCGCCCCGCCCGAGATAACGAACGTTACCCTGACGCCACAAGAAGTGGGCTACGGCCACGGAGTGATAATAAGCGCCAACGTGACCAACGAAGACGGGGTGGACACGGTAGAGGCCTGGGTAACTTACCCGAACGAAACCACGGCAAACTTTGTCATGACCAACAGCACCCCGGACATTTATGATTACAACTTCACTGACACCTGGCAGTGGGGCACGCACAACGTCACCGTATTCGCCAACAACACCAACGGCATAAACGCCACGGAAGGGCCTGCAAACTTTAGCGTGGTATTTGACGGGGACCTTTACGCGTCCACGTTAAATTCCTCCTACGGGGTAAACCGGGAAGTGAACTTGAGCAGCGCCGTATCCGATTGGTGGAACGGCACCTGGGACTACAGACAGAGAATCAATGTCACCAACAACAACGATTCGCTGGTCCTGGAGGAAGGCTACTCCCTTAACCTATCCATTGACACGCAAAGCCTTATGGAAGGAGGCAAGCTGATGGAATCCGGAAAAGACCTGCGGGTGGTGTGGTACAACAGCACCTCCGCGGACTGGGTGGTTCTGGACTGGGTAAACGAGACTTCCCTGAATTCAACCACCGCCGAGATTTGGTTTGCCTGCCAGGAAAACATAACAGGCTCCGGCTTTGACGACAACTACTGGCTGTATTACGGGAATCAGAATTCCCCCGACCCGGACCAAAACCGCTCTGCAATATACCTTTTCTGGGACGACTTCAGCGACGGGCTGGACACGGGAGTATGGGACACGGCCGGCTCCCCGCACGTGGCCGGAGGAGCGGTAATCCTGGATGCCGCGGAGGGCATAGGCACTAAAACCGATTACCCGAAGACTGTGTTTGAGGCATCAGTGCACTGGAACCCCGCGGGAAACGCGTACACCTGGTGGGGATGGATAGGAGGCCCGGCAGTGGAGAGCGGGGACTGGATACTTTTCTCCTCCGGCAACAATGCATACCAGAGGATGGGAACCGACGCAATAGGCCTCAACGGGCAGATAAACCTTGACGACCAGTATCACACCTACAGGATAGAATGGACCGACGGGCACATAGAATGGTTCTTTGACGGGGGCTCTGGAAGAACCTACAGCGGCGCGGCACACGACAGCTACGACCTGCCTTACGTGATAAGGAACAGCGGGGATGATGACGACGTCAGCGTGGACTGGGTAAAGGGGAGAAAATATATAAGGGCCCAGCCGAGCGTGGAGACCACCGGCAGCGAGGAGTTTTCAGGCTCCATGCTCAGGAACAAGGGATCCACGGATGCGACAGGCTATCTCGTTATGAAAGCCCAGAAAAAAACCGGCGTCACCTGGAACACCATAGACATCGTGGTAAATGACGTGGGTTACGGCAAAAAGAGGAACGTGAGCGGCGCAAACTACCTTGACTTGGCCCCAATATGGAACGGGCCCGGGGAGGGAAGCGGGTGGAACACGGGAATGGAGCCCGCCGGAGACTACAGGATTATCGCTTACTTTGCCGACTACAAAGGGGATATGCTACAGAACGATGACGGGGCGTACCTCATGGACACGGATGAGTTTCAGATAGTTTCTCCCATATTCAACATAACTGACGTGACTCACGAGAACCTTTACAATTATTCAATAAACGAGTACGAGGTCGGGGACAACATAGCGTGGATGGACATAACCATACAAAGCCTGCAGTCGGACGCCATAGACGCGAACCTCACCCTTAACATACTCAAGGACGGGCAGAAGGTGTGGTGGGGACCGGATGAGACCAAGCAGTGCTACAACATAACCGAAGGCAGCTACTGCTTTGCCACTTTTGACAATTCAACTTCCGGATACAACGTTCCGGAAAACGCCACCACTGGAACCTACACCTTCAACTGGAACATAACAATGGAGGCGGAAAACGCAAACGCATCGTTCAACACTTCCTTTGCGTTTACCGTGCACAACCTGAAGAACAAGGTATTCTCCTCCCTTGACCCCGCCCAGATTTACAGGGGTAACAGCTCCGTATACAATTTCACCGTGATAAACCCGTGGAGCGCTAATGTGACTGATGTCAACGTTACCATAAACTGCCCCGACGCGCTTGGAATAAACTGCTCCTGCAACCTTACCGGCCAGTCCGGCCAGTCTTGTGTTGCAGGTAGCGTGCAGAAGGGATTTGACTGGTGGAACGACTCCTGGAGGTACAGGAAGGAATTGACAATAGATAGCGACAGGATAGACGAGGACCTGGAGGACTTCCCCGCGCTGGTGAAGCTGAACTCAACCAGGATAAATTACGGCAAAACGCAAGACAGCGGGCAGGACCTTAGGTTCGTGGCTTCGGACAACGCCACCCAGCTCCCGCACGAGATAGAGTTATGGGACGAAACGGGAGACTCCTACGTATGGGTTGCGTTGCCTTACGTTTACAGCACGACCAACACAAGCTTCTGGATGTACTACGGGAACAGCGGGGCGGAGGACGGACAGAACGCTTCCGGAGTCTGGGACCCGGACTACGTGCTGGTCCAGCATTTGAACGAAAATCCGTCGGACGGAGGAATCCATTACGATTCCACCCGGTACGGGAACGACGGCACGTGGGATGACAACAACGGCAACGGCAACACGAGCGCCGAAGGACCCGTGGACGGGGCGGACGAGCTGGACGGGACAGACGATGACATAGACTGCGGCAACGACCCCAGCCTGCAGGTTGACGGGAGCATGACCATATGCTTCTGGGTTAATCCTGGAAACGTGGGCAGCGGCAGGCAGAACCCGCTGGGAAAGGACTACGGGGACGAGTTCGTTTTCACCCAGGAGACTTCAGGTTCCCTGAGCTATTACCACGGCACCACGAGGTCCAACTATTACGCGTGGGGCGCCTTGGCCGGGGGAACTCTCGTGGACGACGAGCTGTATCACGTATGCGTGACCAGAAACATTACAGACAGGGGTATGAAATCCTTCGTCAACGGGAGCCTGAACAGGACAAGCACTTACCCCAGCTCCCAGCCGCCGACCCAGGGCTCCTATCCCTTCATGATAGGCGACGCTTACGAGCAAAACTACAACGGTATGATGGATGAAATAAGATACTCCAACGTGACCAGGAGCGAGGCCTGGATAAAGGCCGACCATTATTCGCAGACTGACGGACTTCTGGACTACGATTCCGACGCCAGCGGAAACTGGTGGGAAGCGTCCTTCCTTATAACCACCAACATGTCCACTCCCGTGGACGATTACAACATAACCGGAAACCTCACTTACGTTAACCCCGGAATGGAAACCAGGGAATGGCACGAACTGGGAAGCCAGATTCTTCAGGTAAGGTCTCCCGGACTGCAGATAGTCCCTTACAATTACCCGGACAACGCCACCAGGAGCTACTCCGTGAACCTCACAACCTACGTAAACAACACTCTGGGAAGCGGCAACATAACCAATGTGTGGCTCAATTACACACTGCCCTCGGGGTGGACCAACACCAGCGGCGTGCTGAACGTGTTCCTTGGCAACATAAGCCCCTCGGAAATCGGGTGGAACAACATGACTGTCAGCGTGGGCAGCGGCTCGGCCCTGGGCTCTAACGTAGTTACCCTCAAGTCCTCCTCGTCAAACGGCTTTGACGACCTGAACAAGCCCGAAATAGAAGTATGGGGCCAGACGAGAATCATAGAGCCTTGGAGCAACGACAGCACTCCGAATCTAGGGGAAACCGTGAAGCTCACGGGAAAGCTTGTCTACAACGATACCGGCGGGCCGGTTACAGGCGAGTATGTAAGCTTCTACTTTGAGGACGAATACATAGACTCTGCGCTGACAAACAGTTCCGGAGTGGCCACCGCCTACCACCAGATACCGCTGGGCCTCTCCATAGGAAACTACACCGTTAATATAAACCACACACAGACAGGAAGCCCCTGCTTTACCTTTGCCTCTTACAACTACACAAACCTGACCGTGCACGACAACCCGCAAATCACTGACGTGGGGACCGTGCCATCCGTGGCTGGCTACGGGTACCCCGTCAACGTCACGGCCCGCGTGCTGGACCAGGACGGCGTGGAATCCGTAAGGAGCCACGTGGAGACACCGGGCGCCGCGGAGCACTGGATTGAAATGGAGAACTACACGGATGAAACATGGTGGAACGGTTCCTGGAGTTACAGAAAGGAAATTACCGTGGACAGCAACAGGGTAGACGAGGACCTGGAGGACTTCCCCGCGCTGGTGAAGCTGAACTCTTCAAAAATAGACTATTCCAGATTCGTGGCCAACGGGGAGGATATGAGGTTCGTGGCTTCCGACAACACCACTAAACTGCCTTATGAAATAGAGTCCTGGGACAAGTCCGGCGATTCCTACGTCTGGGTCCGCATCCCCATCGTGTCCAGCTCTTACAATACCACTTTCTGGATGTACTACGGGAACAGCGAAGCTGAGGACGGGCAGAACGCCAGTGGGGTTTGGAATTCCAAATACGTTATGGTGCAGCACCTGCAGGAGAGCACGGGAACACGCTACGACTCCACCCAGTACGGGAACAACTGCTCCCAGAATGGGTATGACGGCGATGAAAACGTAACCGGAATGGTTGACGGGGCGGACGAGCTGGACGGAATAGACGACGACCTGAACTGCGGCAACGACCCCACCATGCAGGTCAACGGGAGCATGACAATATGCTACTGGGTCAGGCCGGAGAGCGTTTCCAGCAGCAGGAAGAATCCCCTGGGCAAGGACTACATGGACGAGTTCACCCTGACGCAGGAGCCCGGGAGAAGCCTGAGCTACTACCACGGCACGGGCAGCAGCTATTACTCATGGACAGCGCTGGGCGGGGGCACCTTCCAGGACGGAACCTGGTACCACGTGTGCATATCAAGGAATGTCACCACCAGGGCGATGCAGTCCTATCTTGACGGCAGCCCGGCAAACAGCGACACTTATCCCTCGGACAGGCAGCCCGCCAAGGGCACCGACCCCTTCATGATAGGGGACGGTTATATGAACAACCTAAACGGCACAATGGATGAAATCCGCTATTCCAACGCAACGCGGTCGCAGGCATGGGTGAAGGCGGACCATTACTCGCAGACGGACGGCCTGCTGAGCTACGGCGAGGCGCAGGGAGCCCCGTACAGGGGGGAGTTCAACCACACATGGGAGCTGGGCACCTACACGTATTACGTGTGGGCCAACGACACCGTAGGCAACTCCATAAGCAGCGGGGATTATGAGTTTGAACTGGAGGCTTCCGGCATAATAAGGATAGAGACCGAGGAGGACTCCTACGGGCCGAACGAGGATGTGGGCCTGGAAGAAAGGTTTGACGACTGGCTTAACCCATCCTGGGTGTACAGGAAAGAAATCAACGTGACCGAGGAAAGCGGGACGCCCAGGAGCCAGGAGCCCGTTGAGATAAACGTGACATTCCCGTATCACCACGCCTACAACAACTCCGTCAGGATTTACAATTCAACGGGAATCCAGGTTCATTCCTGGGTAAAGAACGCTACATATGATGGAAACTACTACACCAACGCCACGGTTGTTTTCAACGTCACGCTCTCCGCCTACCAGGAAAAGAGCTACCGCCTTTATTATACGGACTCAAACGTGGGTTCCTCGGGTTACGGGGAGATAACCGCGAGCGCGTCGAGCATAACCGTGGAGGCGGGACAGGAAAACTACAAGACTCCCGGCTTCCTGAACTGGATAGACGTGAACACGTCGGGCTACCTGCTCATGAAAGTGCAGGTGCAGACGGACACGGGCTGGGACGACATGGAGGTGATACTGGATGACACATCAACCCAGACAAGAAGGAACATAACCTCCTTCGGCCACCTTGACCTTGACACAATCTGGGAGGAATGGAACACGGACAGGAACGACAACGACACATACAGGGCATGGATAGCCCTCACGGACCCGGAAGGAAACATACTGGAGACTTCAAACGGAACCTATTTCATAGGCTACTACAACTTCAACATAACTCCCCCGGACTCCCTGATCAAGCTGAGCAACATAACAATTTACGACGTTACCGAGGCTGGTGACAAGCACACCAACACAAGCCTGTTAATGGATTACGGCACGAACAAGACATTTGAGCTTTACACGGAAAAAATTTACAGGGTTGAGTTTCTTCTGGAGAACGAGAACCAGAGCGCAGCACCGTGGGACATATCCGATTCCCAGATATGGCACGGGTTCCTGGAAAACTGGAACGTGACGCCGGCAGACGTATGGTACGACAACGGAACGGAGTTCGCGGGTGGCTCGTTTGACGGAAACGTTACGTGGAACACTAACCAGGGAGGCGTCGTGCAGGTGGGCTCCAACGCCACATTCTACTATGTTATTGAAATAAACACGAGCTACGCGGAAAACAGGAGCGTGGAGTTCGTGGTAAACGACACAGACTTCCTGAAAAACGACAGTTCTGTTTTCAAAATAATAGTCTCGGAGGATGAGCCTCCCAAGCTTTACAACGAGACTTACAACCTCACGCCACCGGAAGTTCTCAGGGGCAACTCCGTGTCGGTTTACGCGAACTGGACCGAGGAAATGGGGCAGTCTGTCCTGGAATACAACGTGACGGAGCAGCTGGTAAACAAAACAATAACCCCCTCGGGGAGCTGGACCAACGCAACCCTCCAGACGAACAGCAGCTGGGACAGGGGCAGGCACGTGGCAAAAATTTACGGATATGACCTTAACGACAACGGGAACGGGACCCTTGAATATCTTGTTTTTGACGTTTACGGGATAGTGTCAGTAACTGATTCAGAGCCCTCCACGCTGACGATAAACCAGAGCGACCAGGTGACTTTCTACTGCAGGCTCAGGGACGACGCGAACTTCCAGATACAGAACTACAACGTGAGCTTCTACAACTCCACCCACCTCATGGGAGTGGTCCAGACTAACCAGAGCGGCTGGGCGAACTTCACCTGGAACGACAATTCCCTGGGCACGGAAACAATAACCTGCAACATAACCAACGACTCGTCAAGGTACTACAACGCCTCGCTTACAAGCTATTACGCCACCATGCAGCTCACAACAAGGGAGAACGAGCCGCCCAGGTGGTACAGTCCCTCATCAAGC
>CAZXFI010000019.1:0-10707 GCA_964640225.1 uncultured archaeon | reverse complement strand
AGAATTAGTGAAACATTGGGTACTATGACCTTATTTCTTACAGCTATTGCCGTAATCTCTCTAATTGTTGGGGCTGTAGGAATAGCAAATACCATGTTTACCTCTGTTTTAGAGAAAACAAAAGAGATAGGAATAATGAAGGCAATTGGAACAAAAAATAAGGATATTCTTCTAATCTTTTTGCTAAATTCTGCATTGATTGGACTTGTTGGAGGAATTGGGGGGATTATATTCGGAGTTTTTGGTTCTAACTTAATTGGTTCTATGGGTGTTAATGGTGAAGGGATGACAAGCAGAATGTTTGGGACAACTTCAATAACTCCTGAACTCGTGATTGGAGCTTTATTGTTTTCAGTTATTATTGGAATGATTGCTGGAGCAATTCCAGCTTATAGAGCATCAAAACTAAATCCAGTTGATGCATTGAGATATGAGTAGAACTGGTAATGTAAATTTACGAACTATCGCAAGTATGCTTTGCTTAATGAATGGCAAATGTGTTCACAAATGTAAATTAAAGTGTTTTATAAGAAAAGGGACAAAAAAAGTATATAAGTGTCTTAAATTATTGGTGTCTTATAATGGTTGGTGCAGAAAGCAAATTCAAGCCCGTTGTACTCATTTTCGCAGTCATAACTTTTTTCATATTTTTAACGTCATTTTCAATTTTCTATGCCACTGAAAATTTTTCAGTTGCCTGCGGGTGCCAGTTGCCTCCGTGGGTTATGGTGGTTTCAACCGCCTCTTTCGGAATGTTCGTGGGCCTGATAATTTACTATATCATCAGCAAAAACTTTATGAAAGAAAAGATAAAAACTGAAAAAAACATAATGAAAATACTGGATGTTTTGGACAGGAATGATGCGGGAATTCTGAAAGAGCTTATTCAAAATGGGGGAACGGCAAACCAGAGCACCCTTGCCAGCTCACTCAATCTAAGCAAAGTCAAAATATCCAGATTAGTTTCAAAAATGGAGACGAAAGGGATAATAAAAAAAGATAAAAACGGCATGACCAATAAAATAATATTAAACGACGAATTGAGAGAATTGTTCCTGGATTAACGGGTTTTATTTTTTGAAACTAACGTATAAAAGGGGTTTCAGCACAATGAAGTTCATGAAAAATACGGATACGGTAAAGGCAGCATACGGATTGACCATAATGATAGTTTTGCTTCTGGCAACAGTCCCGGGTAACGTCTACGCACAGGAAAGCACAGACAATGTAACGGTTTATTTCTTCTGGGGAGAAGGCTGTCCCCACTGCGCTGAAGAAAAGACTTTTCTCGAGGAGATGGAGCAAAAATACGGAGATGATATAGAAATATTGATGTTTGAAACCTGGAATAACAAGGAGAATGAAGAACTTTTTCAGAAAGCGGCATCCGCCCACGGGATACAGGCAAGGGGTGTTCCCACCACGTTCATAGGCGAGAGGAACTGGGTGGGATACGCCGACTACATGGGCACAGAAATGGAAAGCTATATACAGGAATGCATTCAAAACGGATGCAATGATTTGATTTCTGACTCAAATAAAGAAAACGGGAGCGGAGGAAAAACTGAAGATTTATGCATACACTTGTTTATCAGCGACGATTGACGGGAATTAAACCGTATAACCATGCATATATTGATGAATCGAAAGTCGTTGATATCAACAACAGCGAGAATGAAATCACATTCGTGGTAAACCCCCCATTACACTTCCGGCTGCGGCGGAGTTTATCCCGGACCATACTCGGTTGATATTGAGTTGGCTGCAGGAAAAGATGTACTGGCATCTTCCGGCACTAAAATAGAATTGGTCGGTGATTAAAATGGAAAAATGGAGACTTATTAAATCAATAGAAACCAACGGCCCGATGCAGATGGCAATAGACGAGGCTGTCATGACCACGCGAATAAAAAATCTGGTTCCAAACACACTGAGATTTTTTACCTGGAAACCTCCCTGCCTTTCAATTGGATATTTTCAGAGCCTGGAGCAGGAAGTTGATGCGGAAAAGGCAAAAGAAATGGGCGTTGACATAGTAAGAAGGTATAGCGGCGGGGGAGCGGTTTTCCACGACAGGGAACTGACATACTCCATGGCTGTTTCCGAAAAAAACATCCCCAATGACATAATTGAATCATACAAGACCGTATGCAATGCATTGACAGTGGGGCTGAAAACCGTAGGAATCGCGGGAGAATTCAAGCCAATAAACGACATTATCGTGAACGGCAAAAAAATATCAGGCAATGCCCAGACAAGAAAGGGCGGCATTGTTTTGCAGCACGGCACAATACTCATGGATGTAGACCTGAAAAAAATGTTCTCCCTGCTTAAAGTTCCGAACGAAAAAATAAAAGACAGAATGATTGAATCGGCAGAAAAAAGAGTGACCTCAATAAGAAAAGAACTCGGCAGGGAAATGGAACTGGAAAAACTCAGCAACGCAATTGTGTCGGGATTTGAGAAGACTTTTGGCATTTGTTTTGAAGAAAGCGGCATGACGGATTACGAATCAAAGCTTGCCAAAAAATTGTGCGATGAAAAATACTCCACAGAAGAATGGAGGGGGTTGAGATGAAAAAGCACTTGGATTACAAGGCCCCCGGAAGAAAACTCTTGAGGATTGACCTTGAAACTGAAAACAACATCATAAAAGACATCAAAATAACCGGCGATTTTTTTATGCATCCCGAAGAGTCAATATTTGCGGTTGAAAATGCCCTTTTGGGCAAAAACATTAAAAACCCCAAATCCGTGACAGATTCAATTGACAGAGTCCTCAGGGAAAAAAATATTAAGGTCATGGGCTTCAATTCATCCGACATACTGACCGCGCTTCGCATGGACAGGAAAATAAAGGTAGCGATAGCGCAAATTGACATTGTTTCCGGGGACAAAGACGCAAACCTGAACAAAATCGAGGACTACGCGGCAAGGGCTGCCAGAAAAAAGGCCGATATTGTCTGCTTTCCCGAATACTTCACAACAGGCGGTATTTTCAATAGGTTCGGTGAACTGGCGGAAATAATCCCGGGAAAAACAACAAAAAAGCTGGGAAAAATTGCGAAGCAAAACAATATTTCCATAGTCGGTTCAGTGGTTGAAAAGGAAAACAACACACTTTACAACACCGGCATCTTCATAGATTCAAAAGGAGAAATCGCGGGAAAACACAGGAAAATCCACCTTTTCCTGGATGAGAAAAATGCCGTTGACCGAGGCAAGACGTGCGGATGCATGTCCACGGACTACGGCCGTCTTGGAATGATGGTCTGTTACGACACCATATTTCCGGAAGTTTCGCGGCAACTGGCCGTACGCGGCGCTGAAATTATTTTCATACCGGCCAACTGGCCCAGACCGTTTTCGGCCCAATGGAAAATTGCCTCAAGCGCACGGGCACTGGACAATCAGGTGTGGACTGTCGCGGTCAACAGATGCGGTGCGGATTCGCAATTCAATTATTTTGGAAACAGCAGAATTGTCAGCCCATACGGGGAGGCTGTAGTTGAATGCGGCGAATGCGAGGAGCTTGTATTTTTTGACATAGAGCCGCACAAATCCGTTGAATTCAGGAATACGGTAGATTTTTTAAATGACAGGGAAAAGTGAAATAATAAAAAACCGCGTTTTTGCCGCATGAAAATTTTTTGAAAACTTAAAAATGTTTCCAAACCAATTAAACATATGAAGGGATTGGCGGCTGTAATAATATTTGCTATATTCCTGCTTTCGGCACTTCTGGTAGTTAAGCCCAACTTCACGGGATATACAATCGGACCGGAGAGTGAGAATGAAGAGATAGTTCTGGGTTATTGCCCTACGATGCGGGAAGAAGCACTTTCGATTTCCGAAGACGGTCAGTATGAATTGAAACGATTTGGTTCCGCGTCCGGGGTTTTGTCTGCTCTGGAAGCCGGAAATATCGAAAAGGCACTGATTGGTAGGAGAGCGAAAAAATCCGAACTGCCCGGGAATACCGAGGAAAGAATTGTAGAATCGGGTTATACTTTGGTTTCCAGTGAGAAGAGATTTATCAGGTATTCGGAGTTGTCCGGGAATGAGATTTACACCCATCTGCCAGAATCAGCAGTAAATAAAATTCTTCCCAATAATGCAAATGTCAATTATGTGGCAAAAGAAAAACTATCTGAGAAGATAAACCAAGGAAAAATCAGTTTAATTTCGTGGGATGACTGGAAAGATAATTTTGAACTGGCCGTAATAATTCAGGGCAACAAGAAAGTCAAATACTTCAGGGGCGTATTTTTGTATTCAGTTTAAAAACCCGTGCCAACCCTTTATTTTCACTCACTTTCTGGGTTATTTTGGGTTATTTCACTTTTTGAAACGAGCATTTATAAGGTGTTACTTTCTATAGAAACAATCGGTATGTATTCCTGGCAAGAATTGACGGGAAAAGTCCGTATCGAAACTCAAAACCAAAGGAGGTTGAATTTACATGAAAAATAAAGCAACACTGGCTGTTGTGTTATTGCTATCTTTTGTAGTGTTTGTTTCGGGTTGCATAGGAGCCGGTGAAAACGGCTCTGAGAGTGAAGACACAAGTCCGACAGGAAACGCCATAAGAGACCTGGAAGATAACCCCGAAAAGGTCGTTGTTTACTTTTTCTGGGGCGACGGATGCCCGCACTGCGAGCATGAAAAGCCGTTCCTGGAAGAGCTGGAGCAGAAATATCCCGAGCTGGAAGTAAAGTCCTTTGAAACCTGGAAAAATCCAGACAATGTAAAAATATTCCAGGAAGTTGCGCAAGCTTATGGGATTCAGGCACGCGGAGTTCCGACAACATTCATCGGGGATTTTGAACCTATTGTTGGATACGGAAGCGACGAAACAACAGGAGCAGATATAGAAAACAAAATAAAGCAATGCATAGCAAACGACTGCGTAAATCCGGCGGACAAAATAAGCTGAGGTTTATAGAAGTAATGATTGCCGGCAACGTGGTGCCATCCCGCGTTTTCGAATTGAACAACGATGCAGAGGTAACCATATTGGAAAAAGCCTCTAAATTGGGACATTCGCCTTGAACTTTGCCTTATGTTCTGTCGGGAGAAATATGGAGCTTTACAACTTTTTGTATGAAAATTAACCAAAACCAAAAAGTTTAAATATTGATAGGTATCAATATATCAAATAGAACTGAATTTGGGTGTGAAAATGAATGAAAAGGAAATATTGAAAATATTCAAGGCATTGTGCGATGAAACTCGGTTAAAAATAGTTGAATTGCTTCTAAACGGGGAGAAATGCGTATGCGAGATATACCCGCATGTAAAAAGAACCCAGTCAACGGTATCCATACAACTGGGCAAGCTGGAAAACTGGGGCATCCTTGCGTCAAGGCGTGACGGGAAGAAGATTTTTTACCGGATTGACAACCGCATCATATGTGATATTTTCAAGGCGCTAGGATGCGTAAAAGGCGGGGTTTTGAAAAAGTCCTGCTGCACGGAGGGAATTGAATGAAAAAAATAATTATTTTCTTTATTATAGCGGTTCTGGTTTCTTCGGGCTGCGTAAGCGAAGGGCCTGATGAAAACGGTTCGGCTGACAGCAACCAAGAACAGGGCATGTCTGTAGCTCCGGCCTCTTCGGAAGTTGGGAAGGTGGAAGTGTTCCATTTCCACGGCAACCACCAGTGCCAGAGTTGCATTGACGTGGGCAAGTGCGCGGAAGACGCCATTGATGAGTATTTTCAGGAGGAAAAGGAATCGGGCCTGGTCGTTTTTGACCATGTGAACGGAGAATTGCCAGAAAACACGGACCTTGTTAGGAAGTACGGTGCGACAGGCTCCTCGCTATGGATAGGCGTTTATGACAAAGACGGCGGCTTCTCAAAAGAGCAGAATATAAACGTGTGGTACAAGACAAGCGACATGAAAAAGTGCAGGGAGTATATCAAAGGCGTGATAGAGGAAAAACTCAGGGGATAGTATGATGGACATAATGGCTTTCATGGAGGCAATGGGTACGAGCGGCATAGCACCGCTGGCGGCTTTTTTCATAGGATTAATGATGGCCATGAGCCCGTGCCCCATGGCGACGAACATAACGGCAATCGCCGCCGTCTCAAGGAAAGCGGGCGAGAACAAAAAGACACTTCTCTTCGGAATCTCCTACACACTCGGAAGGACGCTCACTTACGTCGGGATAGCCGCGGCGATAGTGTGGATAGGCATCAACACGCAGTCTGTTTCATTCGTTCTTCAGAGCAGAGGGGAAATTCTACTCGGACCTATTTTAATAATCATAGGGGTTTTACTCAGCGGCAAGATAAGATTCCCTTCCCTCGGTAGCACGGGGATAAACAGGCTCAAGGAATCCCTGGTAAGCAAAGGGATGTTCGGGTCGTTTGCCCTTGGGGCTTTATTCGCCCTGGCTTTCTGCCCGTTCAGCGCAGTCCTGTTCTTCGGGATGCTCCTGCCTCTTGCGGTCGTGGCATCGGACGCTTTAATCATACCGTCCATCTTCGCTTTCGCAACGGGCTTGCCTGTCATAGTATTTTCCCTGATACTGAGTCTTAGCGTCTCAAAACTGGGCCCGGCCATGGACAAGGTCGGTGTAATAGACAAATGGATGAGAAGGATCGTGTCGGCCGTGTTCATAGCCGTTGGAATATACTACCTAGTATTATTGTTCATATGAGGTGATATGATGGAAGATAAGTTTTCAAAGTGGCAAGGAATTGATAGGGATAAAATCGATTGGCATCCGGAAATAGACGAGGAAAAATGCACTGGCTGCGGCTTGTGTTTCATGACCTGCGGAAGAGGTGTGTACAGATTTGATTATGAAAAAAACAAGTCCAAGGCAGTCAACCCAAATAATTGTTTGGTAGGATGCCAGACTTGCTCAAACCTTTGTCCGGCAAAAGCAATAAGTTTTGCAAAAAATGACAAGACACGTGAGAAAGCTCAAAACATAGTCAAGGAAAATAAAATTCTTCCGAAAGTAAAAAAGAAATTGAAGATGAAAAGATCTGAATTGGAAAAAAGGAGGTAACCCAATATGAAAGTAAAAATAATCGGTTCGGGATGCCCGACCTGCGAAGCGCTTTACAACAAGGTAAAGAAGCTGAAGGAAAGCGGGAAGATAAATGCAGAGATAGAATACGTCAAGGATGTGAATGAACTCGTGAAAAGGGGGATAATGGGAAGCCCCGCCCTGCTGATAGACGGGGAACCCGTTCACGTGGGCATGCCGAGCGACGAAGAGCTGCTAAAAATAATAAAGAAAAGTTCCAAGTGATTGCATGAAAGACAAGAACGCCTTTTTGACAATCGTAGCCGTGTTCCTGTTGTTGTACTTCATGCCGGTCGGGAGTGAAGCAGTCAATGGCGCCATAATAAGCGGTTTCCAGCTCCTGCACGAATACGCGCAACAGCACGTACTCACCTGCCTTTTACCGGCTTTCTTCATAGCGGGAGCCATAAGCGTTTTTGTTAAGAAGGAAGCCGTGCTGAAATATCTCGGAAGGGACGCGAAGAAATGGGTCTCCTATTCCATAGCATCGGTTTCCGGAGCCGTCCTTGCCGTCTGCTCGTGTACCATACTGCCCCTGTTCGCCGGCATCAGGCAAAGGGGTGCGGGATTGGGCCCCTCGGTAACCTTCCTTTTTTCAGGCCCCGCAATAAATGTGGCGGCCATATTCCTTACATTCAGCGTCCTCGGCTATGAAATCGGGCTGGCAAGGATGCTCTCCGCTATCCTGCTTTCGATTGTAGTGGGCATAACTATGGCATTTATTTTCAGGGAGAAGCAGGGAAAGGGGGAACTGTTTGTCCAGAAGAGCAAAGAAACTGAAGTTTCCGGAAAGGTGCTTCTTCTGTTCTTCGCATCAATGGTAATGATTCTGGTGGTGAACGGGCTTCAGATAGGCGCTGTCCTCAAATACGGGATGATGGGATTCTTCGCCCTTCTGACCGCCGCAATTGCTCTGACAAAAATCCAGAGGGATACTTCAAAGGAATGGCTCAGGGAGACGTGGAACTTCTCAAAGCTGCTGATACCATACCTGTTCATCGGAGTTTTTGTTGCCGGTTTCATAATGCCCATTCTTCCGCAGGAATTGATTGAAGGCTCTGTCGGAAGCAACACCGTTTTCGGCAACCTGGTTGCCTCCGTATTCGGCGCTTTCATGTACTTCTCCACGCTCACGGAGATACCGATACTTCAGGCGCTGATTGCCAAGGGCATGCATTCCGGACCTGCTCTGGCATTGCTTTTGGCGGGACCCAGCCTCAGCCTGCCGAACCTACTTGTGATAAGAAGGGTCCTGGGAAACAAGAAAACAGCCACATACGCATTGCTTGTTGTCATCTACTCAACGGCGGCCGGCCTGGTCTTTGGGATGCTTTGAATCCGGAAACGCATTCCGGTGATTTTTTATTGTTTCCGGCAAGTTTTTTAAGTTTATCAAGCAAAGAAAATAATATTAGCGGGGTCATCCTGCTGTCTTGGCTCATGTGTTAAAGAGGGTGAAAAAAATGAATAAGATACACGCTGCCATGTTTACTGTGCTGATAATTATGATGTAATACTGCTCTAACTTTCATAGTTTTGAATGATTTTTTGCATTTCCAGCATTTTCCATTCTGGTATTTCAGAAGATGTTTTCTGTCTGAAGTTCTAACAGGCTTCCTCTTTCTAGAAGTTTCTCCCAAATCAAATCATATGCCATAATATAATTTAGGACATTAATCTTTAAAAATTAAAATATCGAATTTAATTAATCTTCTTCTAGGTCTATTCCCATTTCTTTGAGTACATTATAATAGTTTTCACTACCATTTTTAATAATATCAGCTATATCAGAAGTTTGATTTGAATTTAAGAATTTGTTCAGTGTATTTTTAATTTCATATCGAGTAAATTTTCTATAATCGGTAAAGAATTTTATTCCCAACTTTTTCTTGATAAATTTTTCTTTATTCAATATTTTTTCCTTTGTCTTAGGTTGCAAATCTCTAATAAGCAAATCAATACTCAATCTAGAGACAAATTGTTTTATTTTATGTCTTTTGTTTTCAATTTCTTTTCTAATTGCCTTTGGTTTTATTTTTCTTATTAACATTTCTTTAAATCTAGGAGAAAAAGAAGAATACAAAATGTGTTTAACCGAGAAATCGGATATGTTAGAAACTGAGATTATGAAACTATTTCTAAAATCATATTTTTTGGCTAAATTTTTATTAATATTATTATATATCTCATTTAATCTTTTTGTTATAAATCTTTCTAGTGATTTTACACTTCTTAATTTTTTTGATAAATCTTCTTCCGGTATAACAAAAAAGTTTTGGTTTGGACCCGGTCTTGAAAATCCTAAATCGCCTAATAAATCTATTACTGGTTGAGTACTCATACCCTTATAAATTTGTTTGTATTTTTCCTGAACCAACTTTGGAGGATTATGCTGCCAAGTAAATACGAAAAATATTCTTTTGGACATTATTCTTTTGTATATTTCTCCTTCGGAAATTAAACCTTCATTTATCAACTCTTTTACGATTCTTTCTTTTTCTTTGTTTTCTTCTCTTTCTTTGTTGATATATTCCCTTTGTTCCACGATAAGAGGTTCGGTTTTTTTCATATATTCGGCAACTCTATGTTCAAATGGCTTTTTTGTGAAGAAATCGATTAATGTAATCAATCCGAGTAAAATGTATATTGGGTATTCATTGGGATGAAGTACTTAAGTCCATTAAATATGATAATAATTTTCTCAATTAACCCCTTAAAATCATGAATTTCAAAACATAAATTCGTTAAAATTATATATTGTCTGAAAATAAGTAAAAATAACCGAAAGTAAGTTTTATAAAGCTATGGGCTTAATTATAATTATATGCTCCCCAGCCTTGCTTCAGGGCTTGTCCCTGAGCGACGCTGGGCCATTTTCTTTTAAATATTCGTCAATTATACCGTCCAGAGAAACCGATAAGTCGCAAACCTGCCTGAGATAATCGGACCTAGTTAGCTTGAAATAGGCGTTTTCCACATTCTTGCCAAGTTTCTGGACTACTTTTATGGCAGGAACGAAATCGCCGTCACCGCTGACCAGTATTGCGGTGTCATAAGCATTCTCGTAAGCCATGCTCACCATGTCTACTGCTATATTTATGTCATCGCCCTTGACCGCATATTTGGTTCCTCCGGCTTCTCTTATTTTCCTTAGCTTACATAGTATAACCTTTAAGCCGGGTATTTTTCTCAGGTCGGAAAAGAACTTCTGTTGCTTCCAATAAACATCTTCATTGTATTTCCTGTCCAGAGAAGCGTTATAATAGAACGTTCCGACAAGCACCCTTTTATTTCGCAGAAATTCAAGTACTTTCCTAAATCCCCTTTCTCCAACATCGATTGTGTCATGAACATTAAAACTGTCCTTGACGCTGTGATAAAAGTTGCTGCCGTCTATGAAGATGGCAACCCTCTCCCCCTTTGCATAATTGCTCATGAATATTTTGGGTTCCAGACGGATAAATAAATTTCAAAGTAACTTTGCAATCCGCTCTTCAAAATCGGGGTAAGGGATATTAAGTTGCATAGCGGAGCCCTGTGGAGGTTCTTACTTGCAGTTCAGGAGCCCATAGCTGATTTTAATGAAAAGGTTTATAACGCCTGAATATGGGTACTAAAGAGAAAGAGGGAGTGTAAGTTGCATATTGGAGCCTTCGGAG
>CAZXFI010000018.1:0-12634 GCA_964640225.1 uncultured archaeon | reverse complement strand
GTGTTCAGGTAAACCCAATCTTTATCAGTCACGTTCCCGTCCGGGGGCGTGGGGTCCTCCCAGTATATTTTCGGTGGCGTGTTATCTATGGTGACATTTCTGGAGGACGAAATCATGTTTCCGGCCGAGTCAATGGCCCATGCCTCGTATTCGTAGTTTCCGTCTGCCAGATTCGTTAAGTTGCTTCTTAACCTATGGATTCCGTTGTTGTAGGAAGCGTTTATCTCCTGCTCTGAAAGCACGCGGTTGTGTAAGCGAACCTCATCAATTCTCCCGTCAAAATTAGCCCCGTCGGAGGCGTAACCAACGCGGGCACCTTCCCTGTCGCTTGTCAAAGCATCGACAGAAGTGCTGTTTGATGCGTTAAGCTTTCCGTCCAGATAAATTGCCTTTAGACTCTTATTCACGCTGTACACGAAAGCCAGGTGATGCCATTCCCCTGGAGTTAATGTCGGCAAAGCCAGGTCGTTGTTTTTGGTACCGGTCGTGCCGGTTGAACTGTCACGGGTGTACCAGCTGCCACAGCGTATTGTAAACTGCCAGTAGTTGCTGTTGTTCCATTCGTCCCATATAGTGTTGGTTGATACCCACTCGTCAGGATTTATCCAAAATTCAAGAGTTATTTCGCTTTTTCCGGCCGTCATGTTGTCTTTCGGTAAATCAAGGTAATCATTGTTTCCGTCAAATTCCAAACCCATTCCGTATTCTCCCGCTCTTACGTTAGACACACCCGGCCCTCCTCCTCCGAATGTTGCGAAATTACCGTAAGAGGAGTTGCCGTAAATCCCGCTGTTATTGTAGTTCTCAAAAGCCCAGTAGCCTAACAGCGAGCGGTTCCAGTCTATAAATCCCGATGTGTTGCCCAGATTATCCGTTATGGTTGTATTCAGCGCCACCCAGTCCTTGTTTCTGAATTCTCCGTCATCCGGAGTGGGGTCTTCCCAGATTATACTCGGGTTTGTTATATCATAAGTGAAGTAAATGCTCGTGTTGGACCCCATGCCGTTTGAGTCATTGCAGTAAACGTAAAGGTGCTGTGTGCCCTCAACTGAGCTTTCTATCGCGTCATGCCATTCCGTGGAAGAGCCCGACATGGTGGCATTTGAGCCCGTGCCGTTGAGATTCCAGCCGCACCAGTATACTGGTTCGTTCGTGGTTATGTTCAGGTTTAATGGGAGCGAACTGTATGATTCGTTCTCGGGAGAAATTATAGTTATTATCGGTACCGCTGAATTGATAGTAATATTTCTTGCAGTTTTGTTCATGTTTCCGTCCGTATCAATAGCCCATGCCTCGTAATCGTAAATTCCGTCCGCGAGCGAGGTCATGTTCGCGTGCAGCCTGTAAATTTTGTTGTGATAGGAGGCGTTGATTTCCTGCTCTGAAAGCACGCGGTTGTGCACGCGGACTTCATCCACTGTTCCGTTGAAGTATAAACCGCTCATCCCCGAGCCTCCGCCAATGTCTAAAACCGCGCTACCAGTCATCTGTAAGGAAAGTGCGGAAGTGTCAAGAATGTCCTCTTCTGTTCCGTTCTTGTAAATCTTGAGCGCGGTGTCGTTGATTGTCACGGTTATATGGGACCACTCGTCCAAGTTTACCGGAGCGTATACGGAAGAGATGTTGTGGTCGTCATGGGCAATTGATGCCCTGATATTTCCGTCAACATCCAAGTCTATATGATAACCGGTCCACGGATCGCCCCAACCCCACTTTCTTACCACGCTACCGTCCCATTCGTAAGGTTTGACCCAAAAATCAATCGTGGCTGACGGCGTATCTAAGTTATCGCTATCGCTAACTTCAATAAAATCGTTGCCTCCGTCAAAGTGGAAAGCCGAACCGTACTTGCCATCCGTGGAAAAGGGACCTGACACGTCATAATACAGATTGTATGAATCCCCCTGGGCAAATCCCGTCAACTCATCCTCAAAGTAGAGAATCCTGTAGGATTCATTCTTGTACTCGTAATCAGTTATTTTCGTTGAGTTTCCCGCGGCAATTCCAGAGGTTACTTCAAAAGTCCAGCCATTGTAAAAGTCGTTTACATGATACAGCGTGTCGTTGTCCACGCACTGGGTTGCGTTCGTGTCAGAAACGTTTGCCTCGCTGCTGTAATTACCCAGAAAATCTATAATGCCGTCATTGCCGTGGGTTGAATTGTCCTTTACGTAGGTTGAATTGTAGTGCTCAAAAGACCAGTAGCCAACCATAGACCCGTTCCAGTCTATGAAAGCGGATGTGTTTGTGTTGTCTTCAATGGTCGTGTTAAACGCCATCCAGTCATTGCTTGTAACGTTTCCGTCCGGAGGCGTGGGGTCTTCCCAGTATATGTTCGGCACAAAGTCTATCTCCACGTACCTAGTAGAGGTGTTCATGTCTCCCTGGGTGTTTATAGCCCAGGCGGTGTAGTTGTATATGCCGTCTGTAAGACCGGTGAAGTTGTGCTTCAGGCGGTATAATTTGTTGTGATAAGAGGCGTTGATTTCCTCGTCCGAAAGGGCCCTGTTCCAGAATCTGACTTCATCTATGGTGCCGTTGAAATAATTACCAAACCATCTACCGATATGAAGGTTTCTTCCTGAATTATCTATATCTTCACCATTAAAATTGCTAACACTCTCGGTTCCAACACTAACGCCGTCAACATAAAAAGTAGCGTTACCGCTCCTGTTTACGGAAACGGCAACGAAGTGCCACTGGCTGTCGTTTAGATTAAGGTTATCATCTGAATCGGGTAAAATTCTTGTTGTACCGTTTGAAATCCAAAAATGAAGGTCGTGGCCACTAGAACTATAACTAAATTCATAACCTTCGTCTGTTGGACTTCCGGCACCTTTTGTAACTATACCGAAATGTACACCTGGTGTTGAATCAATAAGTTTTATCCAAGCAGTAATACTAATGTCATTTGTCTTCATTTCCAGATTAGAGTTGTTTCCACAATCAACATAGTCACCGTCTCCGTCAAATTCCAGGGCTTTGCCGTACTCGCCTGTAGTTATGTTGTCCTGCTCCAATCCTCCGTTGAAGGTTCCGAAGTTCTGGTAAGAAGAGTTGTCATAAACTCCACTGTCGTTATAATAATCAAAAGACCAGTATCCTCTTAGCGAGTGGTTCCAGTCAAAGAAAGCCGAGGTGTTGTAGTCGTCCGTTATGGTGGTGTTCAGGTAGACATGGTTGTCTGAAGTCACGTTCCCGTCCGGGGGCGTGGGGTCCTCCCAGTATATTTTCGGTATTGACTTTCCCAGGGGAGCGAATATGGAAAATTCGGTAACACCGGAAGAATACACCACGTTGTTTGCTGTGTCCACCCCGGAGGAAAGCAGGTTCCAGTCAATCCCGTCGTGCCTGTACATTTTCAGTTTTGACTCATTTTTTCCTTCCAGGTCGCCGTCTGAGTAAGAAACGTTCAGGTCGGCGGTGGCCGGAGAGGTCAGGTTGGTTATGTTCACGTACTTGCTTACGTTGAAGTAACCGCTTGTGCCAGGCTCCGTTAGAACGTAGTGAACGGACACGTTTTCCGTGTTATCCAGTGTGAATTTTGTGCCGTTCACGCTGGCATTCACCACGGAGCCGTTTAACACGTAAAAGCTGCCGGTCGGTTTTAATGAACCGGACATTATTAACGTTCCGTCTCCCTCCAAGTAGATTGTTCCGTTGTTTTTTACTTCAACGTCCCCTGTTAGACTGTGCACTCCTGCTCCCAGGTATATTATGTCGCCGTTTGCAAGATTTCCCACGGTCGTGTCTCCCGTTACGGTAAGGTTGAAACCGTTTGTGTCCAATGCCCTGTAATACTTGCTGCTGCCTCCGGTGTAAATGTGCAAGTCATTTCCTACAAAAACGTTTCCTGTCATCGTTATATTGTGGTCTACACTAGCGTAACCTACGTTTAAATTCCACAAGCCCCTGGACTGTGTTATCTCGGGCAGGTTTACGTTTATACCTGTTTCCGGTGCCAGGGTGTGGGAGCCTTCAAATTTCCCGTTGGAGCCGAAGAACAGCCAGTCCTCTCCCGATTCCCCGGAATAATCGGTGTAATAAACAGTGTCATCGGTGTAAAGAATTCCGTTTATGTTATAGCTTCCCTTGCTCACCGCCATGTCTGTAACTGCTGTCAGTTTCTTGTTTTCGTTTACCGTGAGGTTGTAGAATAAACGACCGGCCCCCGTGCCGCCTGTATCAAATGTGGCGTTTTCCGCGACTATCACAGTTCCGCCATTGTGAGTGAAATTTCCGCCGTTTGTGAAATTTCCATACATGATTGTCTTTCCTGAAGTTGCGCTGTACTCCCCTCCTGAAGTTATGTTAAGAAGGCCGAAATGGTAGTCCCCGTCGCTTCCGTTAACCAGTCCACTGTTAGGCCCTCCCGTATTCCTGATTTCAACTTTTCCTGTTACGTTAGCGGAGCCGGAAGCGCTGGGCAGATTCAGCACCCCTCCGGAAAATCCGTCCACAATAACCTCATTGGCGTTAAGAACCCAGCCGGAATCCGGTGTTCCCACAACGGCCATATTTCCCTGACCTCCTCCCGCATCGGTTCCCACAAGAAGCTCGCCCGTGTTGATTGAGCTTCCGGAAGGCGTAAGTATGGTCTGGTTGTAGGAGTCTGTGCCGTAGTATTTTGTAGCCATTACCCTGTAACTTGTGCTGAGATTGTAACCGTTCAGGTCCAGAGTGTCGTTGTAATTGTATACTATGGCCGGCCTGTCATTCAGGTCAACGTCTGATAAAAGTTTCAGGTATGTATTCAGGCCGTTAACGTAAAAATAAAACCTTGTTTCTTCCGTTGTGTAAAAGGTCTGATAACTTCCCTTTGCGCTGAAAACGCCTCCGTAAATTGTGCCGCCGGTTATGCTTATGTTTCCGTGGTAATCAAACCACTGGGGAGAGAAATATCCCCCTGTTATGTTGACGTTTGAAACTTCAATATAATCCGTGCTGCCAACATCATCCAAAGACCCGCCGGTCTGGGTGTAATTCATGGAAGAGCTTCCTATGTCGCCTTCCGAAGTTCCGCTTAGTATAACGTTTCCGTTGGTAACCGCCATGCCGGAGGCGTCAAACTTGTAGGCTGTTATGTTATACCCGCTGTTGTTAAACTCCACCCTGTAAAATACGGGGTCCCCATCAAGTGTGGCATCCGAACTGAACCTGGAGAACAGGACTTTTCCGCTGTTGTGAGTAAAAGTTCCGCCGGTGCTGTTCCAGTTACCGTTCACAACGGTTGTATCGCTGGTTGCCTCGTAAGTTCCGCTCGCTGATATGTTAAGTGAACCGAAGGACACGTAGGAAGAGCCTCCGTGAATCGTGCCGTTGCCGTAAATGATAACGTCGCCACCAACTGAATGCGTGCCGGAGTCCAGGTAAAGAGTTCCGTTTTCTTTACGGCCTATTGAAAGGTCTCCTGACACCGTGAGATTGTAACCGTTTGTGTCAAACCCCCTGTTGTAATCCCCGCCGGAATGGGAAACAAACATGTCCTCGCCGACGTAGATGTTCCCTGTCATCGTAACGTTGCGGTCTGTTCCGTAGCTCACCTGAAGCCTGTAAAGCCCGCGGGACTGGGTTATCTCGGGCAGGTTTATGTCAACTCCTGTCTCCAGCCCCAGGGTGTTCGTACCTTCAAATTTTCCGTTGTCGCCGAAAAATAACCAGTCCGTGCTGGTTCCCGTGTAATATATCAGATTATTGTTTTCCAGGATACCGTTTATGTTGTAGCTTCCCTTTGCGTTCAAGTATCCTTCCATTGTCAGCTTCTTGTTTTCCTCCACAGTCAGGTTGTAAAGACTGTTCGCGGTGGTGTCCATGTCAAAGGTTGCATTTTCCGCGACTATTACCGTTCCTGAATTGTGCGTAAAGGTTCCGTCGTTTGTTACATTTCCATTCATCTTGGTTATCCCTGAAGTGGCGGTATAGCTTCCGCTTGTTTTTATTACAATAGAACCAAATTCATGCGGGCCAGAGCCTCCGTTAACAATGCCTCCGGCGTACAAAACCAATCCGCTGCCGGCGGTTATGTTGCTTGAACTCGGCGAAAGGTTTCCGTAAACGCTTGCATAATTTCCTACGGTGACGTTATAGCCCTGCGTATCCAGTCTTCCGGAGCTTGTGACGGTAAGGTTTTCAGCGCAGTAAAGGTTGGAATTCAGAACACTCGGACTGTCTATATAGCATGACACGTTTCTGGAAACGTTCCTAGATGACGAGTTCATGTTCCCGTTGGAATCCACGGCCCATGCCGTATAATAGTAAATCTGCCCCGATGTCAAGTTTGTGAAGTTGTTTTCCAGCCGGTGTATTTTGTTGTTATAAGAGGCGTTTATCTCCTGCGCTGAAAGTGCGCGATCGTGTATGCGGACTTCGTCCACTGTTCCGTTGAAATGCCTGCTGTCAACCGGTGAATCCCCTATGTTCAGGCTATTTGTCACGGATGTTGGAAGGGCACTTTCGCTCCAATCCTCCCAGTTTCCGTTTAAGAACAGCTTCCAGTACGTCCCGTTGATAACAAAAGCCATGTAGTTCCACTCATCCAGATCCAAGCTTCCCGTAGAAGTCTGTGAAGCCCCTCCCGCGGCCAGTGTTAACGTGTAACCGGACGCGCTTCTCGTATATATTTTGTAACCGTCTGACGAGGCTGCAACTCCGTCAGACTTGTCCACTATTCTAGGATAGCTGCTGTCTCCCGGACCCACGGGGTACACCCATGCTTCTATAGTCAGGTCTCCGGCTATGTCCAGGCTTGAACCGTTGCCGCAGTCCACGTAATCGTCTGTCCCGTCAAGCTCCAGACCCTTTCCGTATTTTCCTGTTGTCAAATCGGAGGCGTCCGGACCGCTACCTCCAAAGGTTCCGAAGTTCTGGTAAGAAGAGTTGTCATAAACCCCCGTGGCGTTGTAGTACTCAAAGCTCCAGTAACCGGCCAAGGCGTAGTTCCAGTCTATAAAAGCCGATGTATTTGAATCGTCCGTTATTGTTGTGTTCAGGTAAACCCAATCTTTATCAGTCACGTTCCCGTCCGGGGGCGTGGGGTCCTCCCAGTATATTTTAGGCTCGTATCCGTCCGTTGTTATAAAACTGTAGTTTTCAGATACGTTCCAGTTGTCCGCAGAGTCGTTGGCGTAAACCTTCCATCTTATTGTGCAACCTATTGTGCCGTTTACCGCCTCCGTGACGTTGGACCAGTCCTCCGTACTGGAAAGAGAGCCGTTCGTGACGTTCACGAAAGAACCGGTGCAGTTGTCCAGGCTGAACACGTATGAGTTGAGTTCGGAATTGTCAGTCCACCTCAAGCTGAAAAGAACAGGCTTCCCTGCATGGGTGGAGTTGGTTGAGTTGTCCCAGTACTTCGGGGACGTGAAATCGTAAGTGAAATAAACCGATGTATTGGAGCCCATGTTTCCCGAGGAGTCGTTGCAGTAAACGTAAAGGTGCTGGGTGCCCTCAGCTGAGCTTTCTATCGCATCATGCCAGTTTGTAGGCGAGGAGTTGGTCATTGTTGCATTGGAGCCCGTGCCGTTGAGGTTCCAGCCGCACCAGCTTGCGTTTTCATCAGTTGTTGCGTTAAGATCTATGGGAAGGGATCCGTAGCTTGCGTTTTGGGGGCTTTGTATTTTTATGGAAGGAGGCGTCTTGTCTTCCTGTACCTTTACCTCGTGCTCCGAGCTCAGGTAAATTTCAAAGCTTGGAAGGTTTCCTGAAGAGTTTGTCTGCAGTTTATAAGACAGAATTGAGTCGTTGAATACATCGTAATAAGTATCTGCTTTAAGCCCGCTTATCTTGTAGGTCGCGGTCATTGAAGAAGATGAGGAATCGTTCCACTGAACGAGGGTCTGGTTTATGTTTGACAGCTCTCTGGTCACGGTTCTGTAGCTGGAATCGGAAGACGAGTTGAGCCATACCCCGCCCGAGGAGTCGTTGTTGTAGTTGAACCAGCTGTTTGTATCCCAGAAGTATATTTCTCTGGGAGCCGTGAAGTTTGTGTTGCGGAAAGAGTTGTTTGAAACCGCGCCGTTGAGGTAATAATCCCTTGTATTGGCTTTTATTGAGCCGCCCTCTATTCTGCTTCCGTAACTATTGTAGATATAGACTCCGTAGTTATTGCCCGTTATGTTGTTGTCAATCAAATTGTTTTCGTATCCCGAGCTTAGACGAATCGCATAGTAATAAGTTGATACCAGGTTGTTGCCTGTGAAGTTGTTGTAAGAGCTGGATGTTGAATAAATTGCGTACCAGTCTGCTGTTGCGTTGTTGCCTGATATGGTGTTGTTGGAGCTCGTGTCAATCCATAAACCGTAAGAACCTTCCGCTGTCATATTGTTGTCCAAGATTCTGTTATTGCCAGAGTTAGAAACCAAATGAATTGCCCCGTTGCTTACATTTTGCCTGTTGCCTGTTATGTTGTTGAAAGAGCTGTTTGAAAGGAAAATGCCATAGTAACCGCTTAATTCCAAGGTGTTGTTTTCTAATGTCCCGTTGTTTGAATTGTTCAGGAAAATTCCGTACCAGTTGACGCTTATATTGCAGTTCTTCACGGTCACGTTGTCAAAGCCTGTGCTGTTTATGGCGTAAGACCCGTCGCTCTGTAAGTAATGCCCATTGCAGTCCAGGGTTATGTTAGAAGCGTTTATGTAAAATACGGTGTCTTCGCACCCGACCACATCCTTGTCCATATACGTGTCGCTGTTTAAGTAAGAGCCGCACTCCGAGCTGCTGGCAGAAAAACTGTAGTTCTCCGAGACGTTCCAGTTGTCCGCAGTGTCGTTGGCATAAACCTTCCACCTTATTATACAACCTTCCGTTTCGTTTATAACCTGCGTTACGTTGGACCAGTCCTCCGTACTGGAGAGAGAGCCGGTGCTTACGTTCACGAAAGAACTAGTGCAGTTGTCCAGGCTGAACACGTAGGAGCTCAGGCCGACCGTGTCGGTCCACCTCAGACTGAAAAGAACTGGCTCTCCCGCAAGGGTTGAATTGGTTGATTCGTCCCAGTATTTCGGGGCATCGGTGGAGTCAACCGTTATATTCCTGGAGGTCTTGTTTATGTTTCCGGCCGAGTCAATAGCCCATGCCTCGTAATCGTAAATTCCGTCCGCGAGCGAGGTCATGTTCGCGTGCAGCCTGTAAATTTTGTTGTGGTAGGAGGCGTTGATTTCCTGGGGGCTCAGCGCGCGATTGTGTAAGCGGACCTCGTCCAATGTCCCGTTGAAAAATCTTTCGGAAGCGAAAAATCCGAGAATCTCATTTTTTCTGCCTCCAATTAAGAGAGGCTCATTGTTCGTACTCGGAGTAACTGAAACGGACGCTGAGCTTTCAAGAACAGAATCAAGATAAAGGTTCAGTGAAGAAGCGTTGTAAATCCCGACGACGTGATGCCACTCGTTTTCCGCGGGCAAATCCGCCTGTACAAAGAAGGACGAGTTGCTCAGGTAGACATAAACTTTGCCTTCATTGTCTTCGCCCCCGTCATATTCGTCGGCACCTATCAGCACGTCGTCGTAGCCGTCTCCGTTGACGTCTCCTGCCGTTGAGACGGACTTTCCGAATTGACAATAGTACTGCTCGCCTTCCTTGTAAGTTAGGTAACCCGTGCTTACTCCAGATGATTGGCCCAGGAAAATATAAAACCTGCCCCTGGCGTTGAAATACTGATAAGAGCCCACTATAATGTCGTCATAGCCGTCTCCGTTGACATCTCCTGCAGACACGGAATTCCCGAAACGGGCGGATGATGAACCTCCTTCCCTGGACCATACTTCAGTGTCTTCAACTCCCGTGGAGTTTCCCAGGTAAACCCATGCCTTGCCTTCCAGAGTGGTTGGATTTTCATAGCCTTCCGCCCCTATTATTATGTCATCGTAGCCGTCGCCGTTGACGTCTCCCGCAGAGGAAGGAAAGTGACCGTACCATGAATCTTCCATGTCAGATTCTCCAGTCCAAACTGCCGTGCTCTCCAAACCGCTTGAACCGCCCAGATAAACCCATGCCTTGCCTTCGTCCGTTTCCCCGTTGTCATAGTAAGGGGCCGCCACCAGCACGTCATCGTAGCCGTCGCCGTTGACGTCCCCTGCCGAGGAAAGGCCCTTGCCCATCTGGGCGCTGCTCTGACCCGACTCCTCTGTCCAGCTCGCGGAGCTCTCCACTCCGGAGGAACTTCCGTGGTAAACGTAAACCCTGCCTTCATTTGAAAACATATAGGTGTAAAGAGGTGCTCCCACGATTATGTCGTCGTAGCCGTCGCCGTTGACGTCCCCTGCCGAGGATACCGCCTCTCCATAATACGCGGAAGCCTGATTGGGCTCTCCGGTCCAGTTCTCATTGTCCTCCACTCCTGTTGCGTTTCCCAAGAAAACGTAGGCCCTGCCCTCATTGCTCTGTCCGTTATCGTACCATCTTGCGCCTATCAGCACGTCGTCGTAGCCGTCGCCGTTGACGTCCCCCGCCGAGGACACAGAATAACCGAACTGTGCCCGGTACTGGTCCCCTTCTTTGGACCATGTCGGTGTTTCCTCAATTCCGGTAGCGTTTCCCAGATAAACCCATGCCTTTCCCTCCCTGTCTCCCGAAGGCGAAGTGTTGTAATAGGGCGCTCCCACAATTATGTCGTCGTAGCCGTCGCCGTTGACGTCCCCCGCCGAGGACACTGACCAGCCAAGGTTAATGCCTTCCTCGTCTCCTTCCAACGACCATTTTTCGTCAATGCTTGTGGCCCCCCTTGAAATATAAAAATTCAGTTTTCCCGTGTTGTTGTCCCAGATTATCTGGTAGTTTCCTCCCTTGCTTAGAACACTTTTGACACCGCGGTTGGATTTCGCCTTTAGCCATAATTCCACGGAAAAACTTGTTAAATCCAGTACATCCGAATCGCTTGCGTTAACATAATCATCTGTTCCGTCAAGCTCCAGACCCTTTCCATATTTTCCTGTTGTCAAGTCGTAGGTGTCCGGACCGCTGCCTCCAAAGGCTCCGAAGTTCCCGTAAGAGGAGTTGTCATAAACTCCCGTGGCGTTATAATAATCAAAAGACCAGTAGCCTCTTAGCGAGTGGTTCCAATTAAACAACGCGGAAGTATTGCCCAGGTTGTCAGTTATAGTGGTATTAAGAGCCACCCAGTCGTTGTTTGTAACGTTCCCGTCCGGAGGCGTGGGATATTCCCAGTATATTTTCGGGTATTCAGAATCTAAAGTAAACCATACCGTTGAGTTTACTCCCATGTCTCCCGAAGAATCGTTGCAGTAAACGTAGAGACGGTGCGTGCCCTGTGCCGAGTATATGGAAGACCACCAGGTCGTGCCGGAGCCCGACATCGTGGTGTTGGAGCCCGTGTCGTTGAGGTTCCAGCCGCACCACTCCGCGGTCTCGTTTGTCGTCACGTTAAGGTCTATCGGCAGCGAGTTGTATGTCATGTTCTCCGGATTGAGCACGAAAATTCCGGGAGGTGCCAGATTCGTTGAAGTGAAGCTGTAGTTTTCAGATACGTTCCAGTTGTTTTCCGAATCGTTTGCATAAACTCTCCAGGCTATTTTGCCCCCCACGGTTGAATTTATGGTTCCGGTAACGTTTGACCAGTCTTCCGTTCCTCCGAAGGAGAAGACGCTCCAAGTGTCGTTCTGCCAGTCTCCGCTAGTTCCTATGTTTACATCCAGTACGTCCAGGGCAACATCTCCCTCAAAGCCTCCGGCAGCAACGTTCCTGAATCTGAGATGACCCTTTCCCGAGAGACCAGAAAGGTCTATGCTTTTTAGATTCCAGCTGTCGCTATCGTTGGTGCAGTTGAAAATGCTCACCCATTCACCGCTTAAATTATGTTCAAGATGCAAAGTGCCCATGTTGTCACCGTACTGGTGAACATAGAAGTCTATCTTGTCGCCCGAGTTACCTCCGAAAGTTATTTCCCTGTCAAAAACCACCATTGCTTCTTCTCCTGAGTTATAGCAACCTTGTCCGCTTGAGGTTTCCACGTATATGTAATATTCGCCGTCGGCGCCGTCGGCGCTGCCCTGGGGCTGCGGTCCTGTCCCGATGGATGTGGTTCCGTCAGTATCCCTAATCCAGTCGCATTCCGCATCCGGGTCTATGCCTTCCTGGTCGGTCCAATTCCCCAAGTCGCTTTCAAATGACTCGTTGTCTGACAGGGAAATCCCCTTTAAAGGGCAATCCGTTCCGTTCCATGTCCCATTACAAAGGCTGAAAATGTAGCCGCTTAAGTTGGCGTTGTCTGTCCACCTCAAGCTGAAAAGAACAGGCTCTCCTGCAAGAGTGGAATTTGTTGAGTTGTCCCAGTACTTCGGGGCTATTGAATCCCTTTCCAGCTTTATCTCATGCTCCGAACCCAGATATATATCAAATGAAGGAAGCGTTCCCGAAGAATTTGTTTTCAGGGTATCTACAAGCACCGAATCATTGTAAATATTATAATAGGTATCCGGAAGCAAACCGCTCACGTTGTAGGTGGCTGTGGCGGCTGAGGAAGAGTTGTCTTTCCAATACAAAAGATTCTGGCTCATGTTCAAAAATTCCCTTATAATGGTTATTCCGCTGCCTGAAGAGGTATTCAACCACACCCCGCCCGAGGTATCGTTGTTGTAGTTGAACCAGTCGGTTGTCTGACCGAAATAAATCTGCCTCTGGG
>CAZXFI010000017.1:14736-16045 GCA_964640225.1 uncultured archaeon | reverse complement strand
TCCCGTAAGGAGTGGACTTGGTCTTCTGGCCCTGCGGCGTGGTGGGGGAAAACTGCCCCGTGGTGAGGCCGTAAATCCTGTTGTTGTGAATTATCATGGTCACGTCTATGTTTCTCTTTGCGGAGAAAACAAGGTGGGCCACGCCCTCGCCGTATCCGTCCCCGTCGCCGGCGAATCCCATTACAGTGAGCTCAGGGTTGGCGATTTTCATCCCGCTTACGGTGGGCGGCACCCTGCCGTGTATTGAGTAGAAGCTGTTCACGTTTATGTAATCCACAATCTTCGCGTGGCATCCTATACCGGAGGCTATTGCAACGTTTTCGTGCTTCACCTTACCCTCTTCAATCAGGTCACCTATGACGGATTTGGCAGCGGCAAGTATGCCGAAGTGGCCGCATCCCGGGCACCAAGTGTTTTTCATTTCGGTTTCCAGGTTCACAGCATCCCCTCCAATTTTTCCTTCAGTTCTTCGGGAGTGAAGGGCCTTGAGTCGTACTTGAGAACCCTTTCCTTCACGCCAAGAATATCGGCAAGCTGTCCCGTTGCGTTTACCTCAACTGCTATGACCCTTCCCTTCAGGTGCTTCTCCAGCTCCCAGGTCGGCATCGGGTCAAGGAAAAGAGGCTGCACGACCTTCAGTCCAAGCTCCTCCGCAACCTCTATGCAGGCCCCCTTGGTGGAGCCCCACGTCAAAAGAGTGACTTTAGATTTAGGATTTCCGTAAACCTTGACTGTTTCCCAGCTCTTCATCTCCTGCCTCAGGACTTCCATTTTTTTCAGGCGCTTCTCCTGCATCTTTTTTATCATCCCGGTGTCTTCCTCCGCTGTCAATCCTTTTTCATTATGCTCGTAGCTGGTTCCCTTACAGGTGAAGACCTGTCCCGGGAAAGCCAGCGGGGAAATCCCGTCTTCCGTTAGTTTGTAGCGATCGTATTCCCCGTTTCCGTCCCAGAGCTTGGGTTGCTCGGGCTTCACCTCGCCAAGTTCGGCGGAGAAGGTGCTTTCGCTTATGTGCTTGTCCACAAGCAGGAAACCCGGAACCTGGTATTTCCACGCCAGGTTCATGAGTTTTCCGGTTAGTATGTAAGACTCCTCGGCGTCGCCGGGAGCTATGACTATCCTGGTTACGTCACCGTGCCCCGCGTTTCTTACGAAATTAAGGTCGGCCTGCATGGTGTACGTTGGAACCCCCGTGCTTGGCCCGGCCCTCTGGCTGACCACGAACAATACAGGCGTCTCGCTCTGGGCGCACAGGCTCACGGTCTCGGTCATGAGCGCGAAACCCCCGCCTGAAGTCCCTACCATGGTT
>CAZXFI010000017.1:13625-14726 GCA_964640225.1 uncultured archaeon | reverse complement strand
GCAGGAGCCCACCGCCATGTTGGCCACGGCTATCTCGTTCTCCTCCTGCACCGTGGTCACGCCAAGCTTTTTCCCGTTGGCCGCCAGGTAATGAAGTATGGACGAGGCCGGAGTCATTGGATAAGCTATGTAAAGCTTCATTCCCGCCGCCGCCGCGCCTTCCGCTATGGCCTCGTTGCCCGTGATTATTCTCCTGGGATTTCCTATTTTCCCGAATTCATGCTTTTTCTCCACCGAGTCGTAGCCGAACTTGAGGGCCTCCAGGTTCTCTTCAATGAGCTTGTGGAAGGAGTCTTTGACCACTTTATCGGCCACCGAAAGCTCCACTCCCATGTACTTGCATACGGCCCCCATGAAAACGGAGTTCCTCAGCAGGTGGGAGCCCTTATCCCTTGCCCAGCTCTGCGCGGCTATTCCCGTGCCCTCGGCCTTGACATGGTCCGAGTCGTATATTGTCTCCTTTGCTCTCCACTTATGCTTCTCTATCGTGTCCTGGTTGAAGGCCACGAGCAGGTCCACGTGCTCGTTGTGGCCGCGGACCTTCCGGTCCGAAACCCTTACTATGGAGAAGTTGTGCCCGCCCCTGACAAGGGACTGGTAGTCGTCGTAAACAAAAACATGGTAGCCAAGCTCGTTGAATATTTTCGCCATTATGACACCGGACTGTTTTATTCCATCGCCGGCCTGTCCTCCCACGAGAATTGATACATCCATGCACCGCACCGATTGGTCAAGTTTTAATACTTTTTAAAACTTATAATATTTAAAGAGGGTTTTATATAAATTTAATTAATGTGGGCCCATGGTCTAGTGGAAGGACGCTAACTTCTGGCGGAACCTTGGCATCCATTGGACAAACTGGTAGAGACCTTAGGGCTACAAATCCCGGGTTCGAGTCTGGCAAATCGAAGATTCGCAAGCTTTTCGGTTTGTCACCGAAAATCCCGGTGGGTCCACCAAACCTTTTTCTTTAGAAAAGAAAAAGAGTTTTACGAAAAAGAAACTAATTTTGTCAAGAATTTGCGGAACTTCGTTTCGCCGGAAAACTTTTATTCTTGAAAAAGCAACATTTTAAGGCCCAATGATGAATCCGGTATGGTC
>CAZXFI010000017.1:0-13525 GCA_964640225.1 uncultured archaeon | reverse complement strand
ATGAAAGAAGACATCCCCGATGATCTGGAGAGCAGAATAACTAAAGAACTAAGCAGGGGACTTATGTCCGTTTCTTCTTTAGCAGACAGGTTGGGTGTTAGACGGGACTTTCTCGCCGGATATCTGGAGTGCATGCGCCATCAGGGAAAGCTGGAAAAAATGGAGGTTGGCAAGGCCTATGTCTACAGAGTTAAGTAAGACTAACATTGGAATGGCAGTCCTGGGACTAGCCCTGCTCATGTTGAGCATACTGGCTTCGGCAAACCTTGATGGCGCAACGCTCAACGCCCCGGCCAACAGCGAAAACATTTCCGGAATTTACACGCTTAACGCAACGACAAGCGGCTGGGCCCTGAACACCAGTTTTTACTGGTCCAATGACACGGGAGCCACCTGGTATGCCATAACGACGGTGACCAACACGACTCCGCAGCAATCGGAGTTCACCTATCCTTGGAACAGTTCCGGGATAGAAGACGGAACAGGCCTGCATTTCAACGCAACCGCAACCAACGTGACCGAGGTGGTTTCTGACGTAAGCACGGGAATAACTGTTGACAACACGGCTCCCGTGATAACTATTAACCAACCGCAGAACAATACCATGGTTTCTTATGCGACGCTTAATGTAACGCTCACGGAAAGCAATCCCAGTGTGTCTTGGTGGGAGTTGGATTTGAATGGAACCAATTTTACCGGGTGTGTAGGGTGCACGGAGTTTTCCAACGCAACTTCTTTGGGGGACGGAGAACACAACATAACCGTGTGGTCCAATGACACCCTCGGTAATGAAAACTCGGCTCTGGTTCTGTTCAGGATGGGCTCCACTCCCGTAACCGTTAGCGTGAAGGACGCGGAAAGCGGAAGCGACATACAGGGGGCCTTGGTTAACCTTACGAACTCCTACGCAAGCGCGTCCAACACCACCGATTCCAGCGGCAACGCGACAATAATGCTTGACACCACGCTGCTGTGGAATCTCACGGTAACGGCGGACGGCTACGCGCAGAATTCCACGCTCACGGAGCAGAACTTCACGCTTTCCCAGGAAAGGAGCGCGATTATCAGTGGCAATTCCACCCTGCAGGGCTATGTCAGGGAGATGGGAACAGGCAACCCGCTGGTGGCAAACGTGTATGTTTACGACAACTCCACTGACACGCTTGTTTACGAAACCCAGTCAAACTCCGCCGGCTACTACTCGTTTGCGGTTTCGGGAGACTTTTCATATTATGTGAAATTCAACACTTCCGGATACGTGACCCAGACCCACGGTAACTACACAGGAAGCGCGGAAATAAACGCAACCCTTTACCAGAGCGGCTACGGCTCCTTTACTTTCATAGTTTCGGACAAATGGAACGGCAGGTCAATACCGGGAGCAAACGTCACGGTGATGTGGAGCGTGAACGAAACGGGAACTACCAATTCCTCAGGAATGGTGCTGATTCAGATTCCTTCGGGAGGCTCTTTTGACGTCCTTGCGGAGGCCGCGGGTTACGCGGACAACAGTTCCATAACAGGCCTGACCGTGACAGAGGGCTCCAACACAGACGTCCAGGTCGCCATGCTGGGCGACAGTAGGATGTACGGGTACGTAAGGGATTCGGAAAACACCCAGGGAATAGAAGGGGCCTTCCTGGAGCTCTGGGACGAGAACAACACAGAGAAGCTGGGCTGGAGCTCCGTGTACTATTACAACGACACCTCACTGTCCAACGGGTACTACGAGATTTATTACCCCTCAACCCTTTCCGACCTCTCGCTTTACATACACTGCAACGCCACGGGCTATGAAAGCAAGGAGGTTTACAGCGGAGGCACCCAGAGCACCGACGTAAACATGGTGGGAACCGCGGAAGTGGAAGGCAGGGCGGTGGACAAGGGCAACGTTTCCGTGGGTATATCTGGCGCAACCGTGCAAATCCTAAACGCCACCTCCGGCTCAACGCTTTACCAGAAGACAACAAATTCCACCGGCTACTTCGCGGCAAACATAAGAAACGGTACCAACTACTCGCTCCGCCTGGCAAAAACGGGCTACACCACCTACACCGACGCCACGCCCTACGACACGAGCCACGACTACGGGAACATAGAAATGGAGGGAACGGCCTACGTGTTCGGAAAGTTGGTGGACTACCAGAACCAGAGCATAAACATAAACGGGGCCTCGGTCAGGTTCAGCTACGGGGACCTTGTTTACACGACAACCACCAATTCAAGCGGTTATTTTGAATTAAACGTCTCGCCGGGCTACACCTACAACGTGCGCTATACGAAAACAGGATACCAGACAAAAAATATCCAGTCAGTCGTTTCCGGCTACAAGAACCTGGGAACCATAACTCTTACCGGCTCCTCAGCGATAAACGGAACCGTTACGGACCCGACAAGATATTGGTGGGAAGAACTTGAAGACGCGCAAGTCAAATTAACCGGAAGCGGAAAGGTTTACGAGACTGAAACGGATTCCGGCGGATTCTACTCCATGCAGATACCCTCTTCCATAATAAGCTACAACATAGTTTTCACCAAGGACGGCTTCAAGCAGAAAACGGTTTCCCAGGCCGGAAACGTCACCCTCACGGGGGCCACCCACGTGGAGGGAAGGGTTTACGACTTTTACAACAACGAAAACCTGGCAAACTCCGAACTGGATTTCACAGACCAGCGTTATAATTGGTATAAAATCACGACAAACGAATCAGGCTACTATTCAATAGACCTGGGGATGGAGACCAATTATTACATAAGAGTAACGGCTTCAGGCTATGATGACAGGTTTGTAAAATTCTCGGAAGATTCATATTTCCCCTACGACTCGGGAGACACCGGCGCCTGGGACAGGACGGAGAACATATACCTGCTCGGCGAAACAAGCGTTTACGTGAAGACAAAGGACGGATTCTCCGGGGACCCCATAGAAAATTCCCAGGTATGCCTCAGGGAACAGGGCGGGGAGGAGTGCGTATACAGCCAGACGACAGAACAGGAGGGGGAGGTGAATTTCTACGCAAAGGACGACACCTATGACATAATCGTGAATTCAAACGGCTATCCCTCGGAAAGCCTCGGTGTTTTCTCCGGCTCCATATCCGAAACCGTGGAATTGAATGCCTATGCAAAAATCCACGTCTACGACCAGTACGCCGAGGAGCTCCTGAGAAACGTTCCGAACGTTGAGGCAGGCCTGTACTACTACAACAACGAGACGGAGTTCAACTACACCCTGAACGAGACCACCGTAAACGTAACGGTGACATGCGGCTTCCTCCAGAGGGACGGTATAAACGTGACTCTGAACGGGACCACGCTGGCCACCTCGGACGGGAACAGCAGCGTGCTTTTCCGCCGCGTGCCTGTAGGGAACCATACCCTTACACTGGACGGGAACCTCACGGGCTGCGGTTTGTCTTCCCAAAACGTAACCATAGACCAGGGAGGGACGGCCTATTCCTTCCCCATAGGTTACGAGGCCTACAACCTGAACAAGACGGTTTTAGCGGTTAAGGTGGAAAACCCGGTTGGAACGGGTCTGGAAAACGCGACAGTGACCGCAAATTCCACCTCGCAAAATTACACGGCAAACGAGACCGGCTCGGGCCTGTATAACTTCACCTACATTATAGGAGGGAACTACACGCTCTATGCGAACCATACAGACTACCACATAAACAGCACCAGTTATATCGTAACACCGGGAACTATGAACAACTTCACCCTCACACCTGTTATACTCAGTCCTTACCCCGGAAACCTGAGCATATACGTGCAGAATTCAACGGAACCGCTGGACGGAGTTAGCGTAACCCTGGACAACGGCACGGAGTTCTCGGACACGACGAGCGGGGCCTGGGCCAATTTCACGGACCTGATTTCAATTTACGACATAAAGGTAAACGGAACTTCCCTGGGCTACGAGTACAACCTGACACAGGACTACTTCGTTGAACCTAACCAGGAAACCGTGCTGGTATACACCCTGGACCAGACCCAGGCCACCGTACTGGTAAGGAATCAGGACTCTCAGCTGGTGGAGAATGCAAACGTCACTTTCTGGAACGGCAGCCAGGTAGCGGTTTCCGGTGCAGGGCTCGCGCTTTCACAGCTTACAAACTCTTCCGGAATGGCAAGTTTCTCAAGGGTAAAGCCCGGAGACTACAACATAACAATAAACCACACCGATTATTCCGAATTTTCAACCTCAGTTACTCTTTATTTTGAGTCTTCCCCAATCTGGTGGCAGACCTTTTACCTGAACAAGACTATGCTGCAGGTCACCGTGCAGGATACGGAAGGTGGCCCCCTGAACGGGACCTATGTTACTCTGGAAAATTCCACCTTCGCCTACGACGAAAACGGCTACACGGACGAAAACGGGCGTGTTACATTTGACCTGGGGGACTATTACGGCATTTTCAACCTGACAGCGGACGGGGACTCAATAGGCTACAACTGGTCGTCCGGCCTGGTCACTATAGAGGAAGGCACGCTCAATAAAGAAACCGTGGTTCTGACCCCCAACATACTCAACGTCACGGTAAGGGACCCCGAAGGAGGCCTGGCCGAAGACGGAGTCATAGTGAGTATTGGCTCCATAGTGAACACCACTTCATCCGGCCATGCAACCCTTTACGAGGTTACCACGGGACAGCACACCCTGCTTACGGACGGAACTCTGCAGGGCTACGGAACCAATTCCACCTCCGTCACGGTTGACTACGGTACGAACGCCTTCACTTCATTGGTGAACATAACAAGGCTCACGGTTCACGTTTACAACTCATCCGGTTCGGTTGAGGGAGCCACGGTGAGCGTTCTGAACCTGGGCACGGGGCAGCTGGAGCAGAACGGAAAAGGCCAGGACATGAACGGCTCCACGGACTCAAACGGCAACGTAACTTTCTCCTACGTTCCTGTGGGGGACTACAACATAACCGTGAACAAGTCGGGAATCTTCAACAGCACCGCTTACGTTCTGGGAGTACCCCAGTCCGGAAGGAACAATACGGTTTCCATAGACCCAGAAGAACCACCTTCCCATCCACCCTACCAGGGAGACCCCGACGACCCGCCCCTGCTCTTCACCGTGTTTAATTCCACCGGTTCTCCCATAGAAAACGTAAAAATCTCGGCCGTGGACAGGACGGACAATTCCACGGTTGAAGGTTACACAAACAGCAGCGGGCAGGTGGTGCTTAACGTCCTGAACAACAGGCTTTTCAACTTCATAGTTGACGGCGAGGCCGCGGGTTACGGAAAGATAACAAACTACTCGGTTCCCATAGGATACGCGCTGGCCTCGGACGGCTCCACAGACAACTCGGGAATGGCAACGATACACGTGGACGGCAGGACAAACTATTTCGTGAGGACAAACAAATCTTACGGGTACTACGAGCATGACGACAACGACACGGGAACCGTAAGGAACGGGACTTACGACGACGAGCTGAGCTCAAACCCCTACGTGAGGCCCAGTATACAAGTACCCCTGACGGGAAAGACAAACCTCACGGGAACGGTTTACGACGCCAATTTCGTGAACCCGGTTGACCTGGACTACGAGCCCGTTTACTCGCGGGTGGATTTGTATTATTCATCGGGCTGCACGGGAGACATAAGGTACACCACCATAACTGAAAGCAACGGCTCCTATTCCATGACAATAAGCCCCAAACAGAGGGGCTTTGACGTAACCATGAGCTACTGCATGAAGGTGACGGGAACGGGATGGGAAACCGGCTACGAGTACAGTAAGGAGTTCCAGGCCGGGGCCGAAGAGCTGAACGAGAGCATGGAGGGAGCAGGGGACGTGAACGGCCATGTAAGGGAGGTAATAACAGACAAGAACCTGGAGAAAGTTAACATAAGCCTTCGCTCAAAGAAATGCTACGGGGGTTATTCAAACTGTGAGGCCTACAGGGACTACACGGATTCAAGCGGGGCCTTCGGCTTCAACGTTAGCTCCCATACGGACTACTACCCATACGACATACTCCTTAATAGGACCAATTATTTCTCGCTGGAACACAACAACACCATATACACGGACAACACAAGCCTTGTCTATTACCTCACGCCCCTGGGAAGGTCAATACTGAACCTGAACGTAACGGGCTCCAACATAACGGAAAACGTGACCGTGAAATGGGGCGACACGGTTTATTCCTCCTCCCATTACTACTGCGACTTTTCCGGCAACACCCTGAGCTGCCTCCTGCCCAGCGGGGGAAGGGTTCTAACGGTGAACGGAAGCCACATAGGATACGGGGTATACTCGGAATATATGAACCTGGTGCAGGGCCAGAACTACTCCCTTAACATAGGGCTGAATGAGACCAACGTCAACGTTTCAATAGTGAACCAGGACTCGGAGCCCCTGGACAACATAACTGTGACCCTGGACGGGTTTGAGAATGTGACCCAGGACGGCCATGTTTTCTTCAACAAGGTATCGGGAGGTGCGCAAAACGTTACTTTTTCCGGAAATCTCTCAAGGATATACGGCATGGGCTCCCAGACAGCCGAGATTAACGTGATACCAGGGGAGAACAACACCTACCAGTACACGTTCAACGAGACCCAGTTCCTCGTTGTGGTGCGGAACGAAAGCTCTTCCGCTCTTTCAGGTTTAAGCGTTTATATGGAAAACGAGAACAAAACTTTCCATAACACCACCAATTCCTCCGGCATGGTGCTTTTCAGACAGGTTCCTTACGGAAACTACACATTGAGTTTCAACGGAACACAGCTCGGCCTCCTTGGCTACAGGAACACCACGGAGGACGCGGAGGCTTTGCTGGGGGAGGACGGTGATTCGGGGAACAACAAAACGGTAACTCTGGAAGACGTGAAAGTGCGGTTCAACCTTACCAACGAAACTGACCCGCTTGAAAACATAAACGTGAGCCTTCTCCAGGGCTCAATAGCCCAGAACGGCTACGGCTCCTACCTCACCAACCTTTCCGACTCAAACGGAATGGTGGTTTTCCGCAACGTTGTTCCGGATGAATATACGGATGATTACACTTACAGGCTGGACGGCAACTCCACGGGATACGGAATTTACGAGGACGACGTAACCATAGAGGAAAGCGGCACGAACGTTTCGGCCCAGATTTCGCCGCTTTCACTGAACGTAACGGTAAGGGACCAGGATTCGCAGGACTTGGAGGCAAACGTCACGCTTTACGTAAGCTCGCAGATAGGCCAGAGCGTCAAGGGCCAGAACCTTACGGCAAACAGCACCCCGGGATGGGCAAGTTTCACCCATCTTTACGCGGGCTCCTACAACCTTACCGTAGCCAAGGAAAATTACACAACGTACACGCAGCTTCACAACCTTACATTCGGGGAGAACTCGCTTTCTGTAACACTTTACGATACCTCGGTCACCACGACAACCACCACGACCGTGGACGGAGGGGGCGGAGGAGGCAGCGGAGGCGCAACCAAGCCCTCCACCACAGAGGTATCTGATAACAAGGTGGAGATAAGCGGGCTCGGCATAAGCAAGGATTCCTCAAAAATCCTGGAAATAGACGAGTGGAGCGGGCTGGTGTACAAGATTGTAATTTACGCTTCCCAGATTATAACCAACGGCAAGATAATCATGGAAAGGTTCAGCCCGTGGAGCGTGTGGGAGGTCCCGGCCCTGTCCGGGGACTACGTGGTTTACCACTACCTTAAAATAGACACGGAAAACATTGAGGGCAGGACAAAGAGCGTTGCGCTTTACTTCTCCGTAAAGAAGGATTGGATTGAGGAGAATTCAATAGGGACAATAAGCCTTTGGAAATACGAGAACGGCTGGAAGAAACTGGAAATAACCAAAGTCAGCGAGACTTCGGACAGGCTGAATTACAAGTCTGTTTTCCCCGGCTTCTCCTATTTCGCGGTGGCCGGGAAACAGGGTGAAATAACAGAGGAAGACAAGCCGGGTACGCCGGGTCCGGGAGAAGAAACAGTCTGCGGCAACGGAATATGCGAGCAGGGAGAAAGGGAAACCTGTCCCTCGGACTGCGAGGAAGTTCCCGGGGAGGAGTTTAACCTGTCCCTTCTATTGCCCTTCCTGGTGATAATATCCGGAATCGGAGTCTGGTTTTACTTCAGGCCCAGAAAAGCAGAAAAGATAACAAGGCTTCCCCCGCCCCCGCCAAAGCCCATGACCAAGGTCAAGGACATACTCTCCAACCCCGAAGCGTTTGTGGGAAAGAAAATAATGATTCAGGGAGAGCTGAAGGACTCGGAGTTCCTGCCGGAGGAGAACAGGGTCCGCTACAAAATAAGGGATTCCACGGGAGAGATAGACGGACTTTGCAGGCACGCGGGCTACGATGGAACCGGAACCATTGAGGGAATAGTCAGGAAAAAGAAAAGAAAAGCTTACGTTGAGTTCTAATGTATTCTGAACCTGAGAAAAGCCGCCAGACCTCCCAATTTGGAAAGCTTCTGACCGGATTCATGCTCCTCCGATATCACAGTTACAGCCGCCCCCTTTTTCTCGGCCTTTTCCATAAGTTTTTCATGCCTCTTGACTTCCCGCTCCGATACAAGAAGCCTTTCAGCCGCTCCCATCTCAACAGCCTTTTCCACTTCTTCTTTTCCGTAAGCCGCCATGCCGGAGTCCTTTGAAAGTTCCTGAAGGAATTCCTCCACCATCATGGTTTCGCGGCTCAGCCTTGATTCCCTGCCCGCTCTTTCCACCGCACCCCTTTTTATCAGTTCCTGTATTCCGGTTTCTCCTGTATGGGAGCACGAGTCAGTTATCGTTTTTTCAAACAATTTTTTTTCTTTTTCCTCTATTTTTTTGTACAAGTCATCTTTTGCAAATCCCGGGCCGGCTATAACCACTCTTCCCGCGGACTTGTTATTGAGAAAGGAAACGATTTCCCTGAAATAGCTCCCGGAATCGGATTCTCCGAACTGCTTTCCCGCAGACTTGTTGCTTATCTCGGCCAGGATTCTCACCCTTTCACCTACCTCAGCTAGTGTTGCTTCTCTTTCATCCATCACGCAAACAAGAATCCGCGGCTGTTTTACCATGCTCTTCCTGATTTTATCCAGCTGCCATTTTTTCCAGTTTTTTTGTATTGTGACTATCTTTCCTTCCTCGGCGCTGAATGTGTGGTAAGAGCCTATCACCTCTTCCGGTCCCTCAACCACCTTCCCCATAAGCCTGAGTTTTCCGGAGTACTCATGAAACTCCTTTTTCTCAAGGGAAATCTTGAGGAAAACCGGCTTTTTCCCGGTTCTCTCCTTCTTGTCGCCTCTCAGCACTTCCGTGCTGCGCAGAGTGCGGCCGCTAACAAGGTCCCCCTCCTCCAGCACGCTTTCCAGCTTCCAGGCGTCGTCCGGGTTCTCCAGTTTCAGGGTTAAAAACCCGCTCTTGAGGTCTTTTTTAAGCATTTTCATAAAACCACTTTTTCGGTTATCTAAACCCTTTACAGGTCCTTTCCAATATATTTATACGAAGTTGTTCTAAAAATAAATAAAGCAGAGGAGGCACCCCCAATGGGAAAAACCCCGTATTTTACCAAAGTATTCATTATAGGAATCCTTGTTTTCACAGCCCTGTACCTGGCCATGGGAGACATGGATTTTACTGGTCTCGGCGGGCCGGACTACAGGTACATGCCCTCCACAAGGAACGACACGGAAGCGGAAATAAAGGCCCCGGAAGGAAACTTCGTGGGGAACAAGGAGGTTGAGGATTTCAAGCACATAACCCTGAGCTCAAAACCCTTCAAGGTAAGCTACATAACCGCGGAAAAGTCCTTCATAGAGCTGGAGAGCCTGGCAGTGGAGAGCGGATTGTTTAGCACTAATGAATACACAAGAGTTTTTGAATTGACCCAGGACGAGCTGAATAAAATGACCACCGCCGCGCTTTCCGGCAAGGCGGATGACACGAACCTCTACGGAAAGCTGATTGTAGGGCTTAACGGGGAAGAAATCTACTCGGGCCTGTTGAACCCCGGCGAAAGTTTTGAGGTTTCTCTTAACAAAACTCTTTTCGCAGAGAGGAACGAGTTCCTTGTCACGGCGGAGTCAAGCGGCTGGAGGATATGGGCCCCCACCGTTTACCGGTTGGAGAGCGTGAAACTGGAATCGGACTTCATGGGGGAGGTTTCCCAGTGCTTTGACTTCCACGTGAAGGAGGAGCAGACCCCGGTGAATTTGGGAAGGATAATCCTCAATTTTGACGAGATAAACGGCCCAGGAAGACTCTTGGTAAGAGTGAACGGGGAGTTGGTTTTCAACGCCACCCCGAATATAATCCAGTGGATTGAGTTCAGTAACATAGTAAAAGAGGGAAAGAACACCGTGGAGATGGTGTCGGAAAAGGACACGGAGTTCACGGTAAGGGACGCCAAGGTAATCATATTCTGGGACAGGGAGGCCTCCGAGGAGCTGGTGATGGAGCTGGACCTTTCAAGTTCCCAGAGAAGCAAGCTTCCCGGAGAAATCAAGTTCAAGGTGGAAAAGGTTTTCGGCACGCCTACCTCCCTGGTGGCCACGATAGAGGACCCGGACGGGGACAGGCATTCCTTGGTGGCGCAGGGAATACTGGACGAGGGCAAGACAATCACCATAGACCTCCCCAGGGATTACACGGGAACCGGCAAGAACAAGATAATATTTTCCGTAACCGGCTCCGGCGGCTACACCATCACGGACTTCCGTGTAAACCTGTGATATTTAACTAAAATCCTTAAATATAACAAAACTGAAAAAATTAAACAGAACATCCCCAGGTGCAGATATGGCTGACAAGAAAAAAGCTTTATACAGGCGGTTGTCTTTAAGGTATCATCCGGACAAACCTACAGGCAACGAGACTATTATGAAAATCATTAATTCTGCCGAGAGGGATTCCGTGACGTATGAAGGGTTCAAGGAAAAACTAAGGGCAGAACTTTCAAAAAACGGTCTGTATATTCCGGAAGTTTTTGAGCAAAAGAAATCAAGAATTTTCGGTCAGGGAAGACCTAATATTTTTGGTGGAGAGGGAACGCCAAGGCCTGGTGTATTCTATACCAGAAAAAAGAGTGAAAAAACCGAAACGCCGCCACAGGAGCCTCAAGAAGACATACCCCTTCTACCTCCAGCCGAAAAGTCGCTGGCCCCCTATGAAAAACCCGGGCCGGTTTCAAAACCGCGCTTCAGGCCTGATGAGGAAGAAGAACCGGGAGAGGAGACCCCGCCCCAGCCTGCAGGACTGCTTTGCTCCTACTGCGGTTCCAGCAACACGGTCGTGGTAAAGCCCGGCCTGGTGAAGTGCAACACATGCGGGAAAACGCAGAAAGTCGGGGGCGGCGGGGAAAGCGCCATATCTGACATAGTCCACTCCTCAATGATGACGATAATAATTTCCGCCCTGATAGGCCTCGCCATACCGATGATATTCGGCTCGGATTTCGGGCTTCTGGGCACCACGATGATTGGCGTTGGCATAATTTTCCTGGGATTGAGCAAGATGTAAAGTGGTTGCATGAAAATAAAGGATAAAATCAAGGACAAGTTCAAGAAAGCCCCCAGAAAAATCAAGTCCGGAACGAAAAAAGCAGCCCACAGAATGGTAGGAGACAGAGTAGAGGCCATGAGGCAGGACGTGGAAGGGGGGACTTTCGGCGTCGTGTCCTCGGATTACATGGGCTATATAAAGGCCTTCTTCAGGACCTGCGGGTTCATATTCATAGCCTTGGGAACCTTCTTCATATTCGGCCCGGCACCTCTGCTCAAGTTCATACCCCTTATAGTCCTGGCCTTCGCCATAATAAGCAATCCCTACGGAAGCGCTTCTTCAGACATGGAAGTGGGGCTACTGGTCCTGAACGCTTTGCTGGGATTCCTGATGGTTGCATTCTTCGGGTTCATATTCTGGGACGTGGCAAGCGGAAGCATGATTCTTTACCTGTCTTTGCTGCTGATAGCCGCGGGATTCTTCCTAACGATACCTTACGCGGAGACGAAAGCAGGCAATTCAGCCGAGAAATTTTTAAATGAAATTGAGAATTTGGGAACGCGGGCTGCAAAAAGATTACAGAAAATCATACCGGGCGCAGGTTTCGGCAACATCTTCAAGTGGATTGTATACCTTATAATAATCATAGTCGCCATTTACCTGGCTTTCTCTTTGTTCGGGGTAGCATTCGGTTTCGTTAACATGGAAACCGCCGCGGCCGGGGGAAGCCTGATGACCGTGGCTCTAGGAATAGGCATGGCGATACTTTCAATTCTCATAGCGGCAAAGCTGGGGAGGAACATCAACGGAATGATACTCGGGGTCTGCGGCGGCATAGGCCTGGCTTTGGGTTCAATTGCCCTGATGGGAGACTTCGTGGCCTTCGTGGTATTCGCGCTCGTGGTGGGCATGGGAATACTGGCCGCGGTTCCCGTGGACAGGGTAAAAACCCTGATAGGAATACCCATAGTTGTTATAGCCCTTATGACCACAACAATTGCTTATCCGGACCTTATGGGAGAGTCCGTTTTCGGTGACTGGTGGCCGACCATTGACTACAGCATAGACTCAACATTCGGCCCGCTCCTGCAGAACATGCGCTCGCCCATAAGCACTCTCGGCTCGGGATACCAGTGCCTGATAAATCCCGTGGCCTGCTATCAGGACTACCAGCCACAGACATCCACCAAGGAAAGCATACGCTCGGTGGAAGTCACCAGGCTGGACCCGATTGGGGCAGGCAAGATAGACGAGTACACGGACCACTTCATGGTCATCGCGACCGTGGAGAACAGGGGCAAGGAGACCGCGAAGGACGTGACCATAGTTCCTATGGACCCGGTCTATGCCCAGGGAACTGACGAGGGCACGGATGCGGGCTCCGTAACCATGACTTGCGGAAGCGATAAAACCGCTACCAAGTGTTCAATAGGCAAGCTTCTTCCTGGAGAGATAAGGGAGTACGTCCTAAACTACGACGTCGACATGGACGATATAAAAGGAGGCAACTACATAACCTATGGCGCGAACATAAGCTACGACCTGAACGTGACGGGCCAGGTTGACGTGATGGTCATGGACCAGGAACATTACTACAAGCTGGCAAGGAACGACCAGCTTTCAAGGCAGGAGCAGGTGACCGAAGACACAGGCGGCCCGATGAGGATGGGCCTGGCACTGATGAGGAACGAGATGCCCGTGGTGGACAACATTCAGGGGGTTCCCGTTCTGCTCTACCTTAGCAACCAGGGGCCGGGAACCTTGATTAACATAACTTTTGCCAGGGTGGAGATTACGGACCTGGAAGGAAGTGAGACTTACTGTACCAGGGGCGGCTCGGGTGACCAAAAGCTGGAGGGAATAAAGCAGTATATGGACGGCACCGAGGAAATCGGCTCCGGGGAATCCATGACGGCCACATGCCTTTCCAAAGTCCCGGACATACAGGTGGAGCAGAAGAGCTTCGTGATAAACGGGGAAGTGACCTACACCTACCAGCACGGCATGGAAAGGAAAATCCAGGTGGAATTCTTTGAGAGCACCGGTGACGAT
>CAZXFI010000016.1:0-16842 GCA_964640225.1 uncultured archaeon | reverse complement strand
GTTGTTGTAGTTGAACCAGCTGGTGGTATCTCCAAAGTAAATTTGTCTTTCAGCAGTAAAATTGGTATTTCTAAAGAAGTTAGTATCGCCCCAATTACTTAGGGAATAATCCCAGGTGCCTGCTATGAACGAACCTCCTGTAAAGTTGTTGTTGGTTGAATCTTGACCCACTCCAATTGCCCGGCTATCTGCAGTTACATTGTTGTTGATAAAAGTGTTGTCATCAGCATAATCTAAGTATATCGCTAAATTTCCAGCGTCTATAGTATTATTGATTATAGTATTATGGTCACTTCTTAAATAGAGCCCTTCCTCCATGTTTGCAATTATATTGTTATTGGTAATAGTATTGTAATTATCATTTGTCCCTAAATAAACGCCATGTTGACCGCAACCAGCACTAAGAAGATTTACTTTGTTATTTGTTATGTTATTATAATCACAACCTAACTCAAGGTTAATACCACCAAAACATAATAACGTAACCGTATTATTCTCTATAGTTCCGTTATCTGCATTTCGATAATAAATTCCATAACTGCTGGTGAATTCACTCATATTGATTTCGCAGTTCTTCACGGTGACGTTGTCAAAGCCCGTGTTGTTTATGCCGTAGGAGCCTGTGCTCTGCAGGTAATGCCCGTTGCAGTCTAGCGTCACATCCGAGGCGTTTATGTAAAGAATCGTGCCGGTGCAGCCGGTTATGTTGTTCACCAAGGTGGTGTCCCTGTTCACGTAAACTCCACATCCCATGGCCTGGAAGCTAGATTCAGTCTCGTTCCAGTTGTCGGAGCTGTCGTTTGCTCGGACTTTCCATTTTACCGTGGCGCCCAGCGTGTCGTTTATTGTCTTGGTGACATTGGACCAGTTACCTGTTCCTGTCATTGGCGTCCAGTTGTCAAACTTGTAAATTACCGGCAGGCCGTACACCTTGAAGCACAGGTCATTGGTACCAGTCTTTGCCCAATTCTCTGAAGAAACCGAATAGGTGAGCTTTTCTCCCCCGCCGTAAGGATTTGAGCCGTTTGTTTTGACCTCAATGTTATTGTTCGGATCCTTTGATGCAAATTTCATGTAAAACGCGTATTTTTTTCCGGCTTCCAGCACGTATTTATCCATTTCAAAAGTTATCCAGCTGCTGCTTTGTGTTGGCATTTCCGCCATGTCCTTGGAGCCGTTAGTCAGGTCGCTTCCAACCGGGTAGCCTGTTGAGTTGGTTTCCCTTATGCCCAGAATCACGTCGCCGCTTCCCGCCCACTTCCTCATATAGACGCTTACGTTCGTAACGTTTATGCTGTCGTTGATTTGACTGCCCGAGTAACCCACGGTAAAGCTCTGCCCCTGCCATGAAGTGTTGTACCAGTCATAATAGGAAGAGCTTTCACTTGGCTGGTTCTCGTACATGAGCTGCTGGTTCTCGTCTCTCAGGCAGCTCCTGTTGCATATACCGAAAATGTAGCCGCTCAGGTTGAAATCGTCCGTCCACCTGACCCTGAACTCAACAGGCTCCCCGGCCATGGTGGAATTGGTTGAGTTGTCCCAGTATTTCGGCGAACTGCCCTTTTCCACCTTTATCTCGTGCTCGGAGCCAAGAAGAATGCTGAACTGGGGCAGGGTTCCAGAGGAGTCTGTTTGCAGGGTGTCCACAAGCGCGGAGTTGTTGTAAACGCTGTAGTATTCGTTCGGTTGCAGTCCGCTCATATCGTAGGTTGCTGTAATACCCGTGCCGCTGACGTTGGTATCGTTCCATTGTACAAGAGTCTGGTTCCAGTTTGTAAGCTCTCTCTCTAGTATTGACTGAACGCTCACGGAAGTGTTGAGCCATATTCCCCCGCTGGTCTCGTTGTTGTAGTTGAAACGGCTGTTTGTGTCCCAGAAGTATATTTCCCTGGGAGCGGTGAAGTTGGTGGAGCGGAATATGTTCGTTGAGCCAACGAGCCTTATATAATAATCCTCGCTGTCCGATATGTAGGAACCCCCGGTTATGTTGTTGTAATCGCAGCCCGAGTAGAGAAATATCGCGTTTGTAGGAGATTTTACGTAGTTGTCCAGAAGCTTGTTGTAGTCCGAGTCTGAATAAAGCTCAATCCCGTTGTCGTCCGCTGTTATGGTATTGCCGGATATAGTGTTGTTGTCACCGGATTGGACAATTATGCCGAACCAGTTTCCAACCGTAATTGTGTTGTTTTCTATTAAACCGTTGTTTGCGCTGTTGTACCTTATACCATAGTTGCTTGAAGAATCGCTCAGGTTTATTTCGCAGTTTTTTACCGTGACATTGTTTCGATTAGTAACGTTTATCCCGTAGGAGCCCGTGCTTTGGAGATAGTGCCCGTTGCAGTCCAGCGTCACGTCCGAGGCGTTTATGTGAAGGATTGCACCTGAGCAACCGGTTATGTCGTCCGTCAGGGTGGCGTCGGAGTTTATGTACTCCCCGCATTGTGGGTTTACGGAAAAGGTCCCCCCTGAAGTATAGTTTATTTCGGCATAGGCCTGCGTCAGGCGGGCCCAGCTACCGACACCCGCACTCCTTCTAATCCATTCTATTACGGCGCCGTCAATTACCCAGGCTTTCAAATTTCCTCCCCCCGCGCTATCAAACGCGTAGTAGGTGGTTTCCCATACGGTGCTTACCGGCCTGCCCACCATGGTAGCGTTTCCGTCTCCCCAGTAAACATACTCCCTGACTTCGGTCGTATCTGAAGATTCCACATGCCTTGCATAATAGGTAAAGGTATAAACCCTTATGTGGCTTTCCAGGCCTGTGTCCTCTATGGTAAAGGAAACCGGGAACATCGCCCCGGATGATCCGTCTTCGCCATAAACGTAGGTAGTGTTGTCGTCCGCTGTTTCTTCGTCCACGCTTTCCCAACGGGTAGACTCGGGAATGTCTCCCCCCGGAGACCAGGAGCTTCCGCCATAGTCTCCGTCCGGCCTAAGTATTTTCGTGCTGCTGTGCTGGCACAGGCCATATTCGTCGCACACCTGCACGTACCAGTTTATTGTATCTCCCATGTCGGAATCCTGTGTTTCATAGGTCACGTTCACCTGCTGCTCACTTCCTGTGGCCGTGGTGCCCGTGTAGTTGAGGCATCCCGAAGTCACGGAATAATTGCAGTCCGTGAAATCCAGGCTATCGTCCACCAAGACCTTGATGCTTTTCCCGGAGGTGTGGTTCAGCCAAGTCTCAAAGTTCACAACGGAATTCTTGCTTGTTACGGTGGCGTTGTCGGTGGAGTTGATTATTTTCGGCACCGGAGCGTGCTCCACCTTTATCTCGTGCTCGCTGGAAAGGTTTATGGTGAAGTTGAGTAAGCCCAAGGAATCACTCTGTCTTGTATATACAAGCGCGGAGTTGTTGTAAACATCATAGTAAGTGTCCGCGAGAAGGCCACTTATGTTGTAGGTTATTGTGACGGAAGAGCCGCTAGTGTTGGTATCGTTCCACTTGACGAGCGTCTGGCTTATGTTCAATAATTCCCTTTCTATCGTGGACTGAATGCTAGGGGAGCTGTTCAGCCATATGCCCCCGCTGGTCTCGTTGTTGTAGTTGAACCGACTGTTATTGTTATAGAAGTAAATTTGCCTTGGTGCCGTGAAGTTTGTGTTTTTAAAGGACACCATGGTATCTGAATCCAGATTCAATACGTAATCCCGTGTGGATGCTGCACTTATAGAACCACCGTTTATACTGGTAACACGCGGATAGAAATCTCTTAAATAAACTGCGTAGTCATTTGATTTTAGGTTGTTGTCGATGAACGAATTGCCTTCAGGAGCGGAAATAAAAGAAACTGAGTATAGAGCATAATCATCTCCTGCTGTCATATTATTGCCAGATACTATATTTTCATAGCTGTCTTCCAGGCATACTGCATAATCATTGTTAACTGTTATGTTGTTATGGGTAATTGTATTTGAGTCTGCGCTACAACTACCGTCAAAATACACGAGTTCAATTCCATAGCTATCTGCCTTTACGGTATTGTTTGTTATATTGTTGTTTGAAGAGTCGTCGGAGTCTCTACAAATCACATTTATGCCGTAAGAATCATCAACCTCAATGTAGTTATTACTTACAAGATTTTGGCTTGATTTGAACAGTTTCAGACCCGCGTAATTTAGGACACTATCGCCTCCTCCAGAGTAAATTACGTTATTTTCTATTCTGCCGCTATCGGATTTTTCGTAATATATTGCAGTGCTGGATGAAGTGCTCATGTTTATTGTGCAGTTTTTTATTGTGACGTTGTCAAACCCTGTGTTGTTTATTCCGTAGGAGCCTGTGCTCTGTAAGTAATGCCCGTTGCAATCCAGGGTTATATCGGACGAGTTTATGTAGAATATGGTGCCACTGCAACCTGTCGTATTGTCAGACAGAACAACGGAAGAGTTTATGTACGCCCCGCACTCTAAAGCATCGTTGTACGCATATGCCTCGTCCCCGCCAAAAATGAATTTCAGGGTATGTTTTCCGGGGGTAAGAACTTTGCTTGTTTCGGAACCGGTTTCGTTGCAACTGTAGTTTTCTATGAAAACGGAGGAGTTTTCAGGACCGTTGTTAAGCCATTCGTAATCCAGAACTTGTGAGCCACACTTCAATTCCAGGAATTCCAGGTCCTGTTCCTCGTTGGAATCCGACCAAGTGGTACCCTCCACCGCCGTTACGGTCAGGTTTGCCTCTCCTGTTGTATTGAACATCACGGTCCAGTTCCCCCCCACCGTGGGATAGCTCTGAACGTTTAGCACGGTTATCTCTATTTCAAAGGTCTGGTTGGAAAGGTGCGGGACAACCCACTGTATCTTGTCTATCAGGGTGTTGTTGTCCTCGTCCATGTAGTCAAAATCGTTCACGGGCTGCCTTGTCCCGTTTTCCAGCCGGTAAAGGTTTATTGCCCCGAGCTCCTGTGTCGTGACTATCTCCGGTATTTCAGTGTAGGCTATTATGTTCTGGTAGTGGACTTCTGAGCTTACAGTGATTTGTTTCCTGTAGGGAGAAACTTGCGTTTCCCTGACCTGGGGCCCGGGCGTCTCATACTCCACAAGGAATTCCTGTCCCCTTTCCTCTATCAGAAGCTCGCGCTCCTCGTCTTCCCCTATATCTCCCACCGCGTAGCCTGTTATTGTTGCCGCATCAGACAAGGGAATCATGGTGTTCTTCCATTTTACCTTGAGTTTTCTTTCATTCACCGGCTCCCTGTTGGGGGCAAGCTTCGTGACTTCAACGTTTTCGGCCTGCCTGTGTATTTTTACCGTCACCTCGTCCGCCACCTTGTCCAGTTCCACTCTCTTGGTCCACTGGACGGGCCGGCCTATCTCCACGTAACCCTGAATGAGCTCCTCCTCCGTTATGTTTGGTTCCTCTATAAGGGAGTGAAGGCCGTACTTTATGCTGCTTATGTGAATAATCAGGCCGTCTGAAATTTCTGTTTCCAGTAGGTAGGAATCCTGGGTAAGTTCCTCGTAGGTCAGGCTGCAGGTCTCCCTGCACTCGTCCTCAAAGTAAATAACGGGCTGCGTTGCGTTCTGGATTGTGGTCGTGGTGTTCACGGCGGTCTGGTTTTCTGAGACTGAAGTGGTTGTGTTGACCGTGGTGGAAGTGTTTGCTGTGGTCTGGTTGTCTAATGTGGTTGTGGTGTTGACCGTGGTAGATGTGTTCACCGTGGTTGTTTGATTGTCTGGGATTGAGGTGGTTGTTTCCTGGGTGGTTGTGGTTTCATTGGCTATGGTTGTTGTGGTGTTTACGCTTGTTGTGGTATTCACGGTAGTGGTCCCGTTATCCACGGTGGTTGTTGTTTCCTGGGTGGTGGTTATTTCCTGAGTTGTGGTGGTGTCTGCAGTGGACGTGGTCTCGGAGGTGGTGGTTTCTTCAGTGGTTGTCGTGTCCTGGGTTGTGGTAACCTCGGTGGTTGTCGTGGCTTCCGTGGTGGTAGTTTCCTCGGTAGAGGTGGTTTCCTGGGTGGTCGTGGCGTTGTCGCCTACCAGATAACCTGTAAGTCCTGTTTCGTTTTCTTTTATTATTGAATGGTTTAAAAGCAGGTAGCGCCTGTCACCGCTCACCAGGTAAACCCTTGCATAGCCTGTTTCGTTGCCTGTTACGTACCCTGTCGCTTTCACGAAAGTCAGAACCGTGTCGCCTTTGTATTCCTCCAGTTCCCATGTATGGTTTAAAGATTCGCTGAACTCCAAATCCATTTGCTGGGTATACTCCTCGGAAACCAGGAGCCCGGTTATTCCCTGCTCCAGGCCCATGTAAACACCAAGAGCCCCTAGGGAAAATACTGCAAGAAATATCAGCAGGTCCTTCAATAGCCTCATTTTCCGGCACCTCTCTTGAGGTAGCAGAGCTTGGCTATGCCTATCTTCCTAACGCTAAGCGAGCCCCTGCCCTCCAGCCTGTACACGTACTTTGTTACCGTATGTCTGTGGGCTCCCACCGCGTCCGCAAGGTCCAGAATCATGATTCCTTCGGGGTGCTTCTTCAGGTAACCCAGAATTTTTGACTCTAAATCCATATGGAAACCTCTGAGAATTTGATGGCTAGATTGGCTGCTATTTGGGGGTAAATCATCGCGTTATTCACCGGTGAATTTGGGGGTTTAAAGGGGGTGTTCCTAGCATATATACCTTAATGGTGGACTTTAATGTAGGACCTTAATGTTGTACATATATGTATAATACTTTTAGAATGCAGTGGTTTATAAACATTTGTTAAATTGTCGATAGACTGCTAGGCAGTGCAATCCTCGTAGATAATCCGTTTGCTCTGATTGCCTTATCTTATGTCGGTAAACAGCCGACAGAAACCGACATCTTTTTAAATAAGCTAATCCATCTAATAAATGGGTGTGTTCATTGGGCGAGAAGAACTGCGGCAAGATAATTATTTCTGAAGACCTGCTTAAAATAAAGGATATGATAGGCAGGCCAAAGAGGATGAAGCTTAGAAATAACAGGGAAGAAATTTTCCTGCAGCTGAAAGAACTGGGCTACAAGGTTGAATTGATGGAAAAAAACCAGAAAGAAGCGGAAAAGAGCATAGCCCCGGAAAGAAAAAAGCAGATAGCGTTTCTATTGAAAGAAAGAAAAATGACTTCTCCGGAAGTGGGGAAAGCCCTTGGGATATCAAGGAGCAGGGCCAACGAGTATCTCAAGTTCATGGAAGGTGAAAACCTTCTGGCTGGGGAGAAAAGGGGCAGAAAGAAGTACTATACCATCAAGGAGGGAACCGAATGAGGGAGATAATAGGCGTGGTTTCCGGCAAGGGGGGTGTGGGAAAGACCACCACCACGGTAAACCTCGGAATGGCCATGCACAAGCTTGGGGAAAACGTGGTTATACTGGATGGGGACGTGAAAAATCCCAATTTTGGAATGCATCTGGGAGTTTTAAACTATCACGTGACCCTTAACGAGGCTATAGAGAAAGATATGCCGCTTTTTGAGGCTTTGCACATACATGAAACCGGTTTGAGGTTCATTCCGTCCCATATATCTCTTCATTACCTAAACACGGATTCTGAAAAGCTTAAAGACATGTTTGGCATGTTTGACTCAAAAGTAATCATAGACTCTCCCCCGGGGCTGGGAAAGGATTCTTTGGACGTTATAAACGCTTGCGACAAGATTTTGGTCGTAACAGGACCTTATCTGCCCGATGTAACCGATTGTATGAAAACAATAGAGGTGGCAAGGGATATGGGCAAAAAAGTGGCCGGAATAGTGCTTAATTCGGTAAGGTACGAGGATTATGAAATACCTGCAGAGGAGATAGAATCAATAACCGGGGTGAAAATACTGAAAAAAATACCATGGGATGAAAACGTGTTGAGAAGCCTGGCCAGGAAAAGGCCTCTCGTGGACCTGCAGGACGTGTCCCCGGCGGCAATAAGCTATTACGAGCTTGCATCAAAATTAACCGGAATAAAGTATAGGAAGCCTCTTTTCCTTGATTTTAGGAGATTTTTTGCCAGTAGGCTCTAAAAGGGTGAAGATTAACTATTTATATATATATTTCTTACAAATTAGTGTCTAAATCATTTAGATAAAAAAATCGGAGGTGTAAGAATGGCAGATAAACCTCACTTGAATTTGGTTACTATAGGTCATATAGACCATGGTAAAAGCACTCTCGTAGGTAGACTTCTTTGGGATACCAAAAACCTGCCAGAGGAACAAATGAGAAAGCTTAAGGACCTTGCAAAGGAACTGAAAAAGGAGACTTTTGAGTTTGCTTTCGTTATGGATAAGCTCAAGGAGGAAAGAGAAAGAGGGGTTACCATAGACGTAATGCACACGAGGTTTGACACGGACAAATATTATTTTACAGTTATAGACGCTCCGGGACACAGGGACTTCGTGAAAAACATGATTACGGGAACCTCTCAGGCAGACGCGGCCATTTTGGCGGTATCTGCAAAGGAAGGTCCTCAGGAACAGACAAAGGAACACATTTACCTGGCAAAGGTTCTGGGAGTAAACCAGATGATAGTGGCTGTAAACAAGATGGACACAGTAAACTACGAAGAAAAGAGATACAACGAAGTAAAGGAAGAAGTGACGAAGATACTGAAAACCATAGGTTACGACGCCAGCAAGGTGCCTTTCATACCAGTATCCGCGTACAAGGGAGACAACGTAGCAAGCAAGTCTGAAAACACCAAATGGTACAGCGGCAAGACCATATTGGAAGCGCTTGACGACATTACAGAGCCCGAAAAGCCCATAGACAAGCCTTTGAGGCTTCCCATACAGGACGTTTACGTGATAACAGGCGTGGGAACAGTACCTGTAGGAAGGGTGGAAACAGGTTCAATAAAAAAGGGAGACAAATTGATCTTCCTGCCGGCAGGCGTTAACGGGGAAGTAAAATCCATAGAGATGCACCATGAAGAGGTACCGGAAGCAAAACCGGGCGACAACATAGGTTTCAACGTCAGAGGAGTGGACAAGAAAGCCGTGAAGAGGGGAGACGTTGCATGCCATCCGGACAAACCGGCAACGATTGCCAAGGAATTCAAGGCGCAGATAATCGTGCTGAACCACCCGAACGTGATAGCAAAGGGTTATACGCCTGTTTTTCATTGCCACACGGCACAGATAGCGTGTAAGATAACGGAGATAGAGAAGAAGATAAACCCTAAGACAGGCGAAACCCTGGAAGAAAATCCGGACTTCATAAAGACCGGCGACGCTGCTATAGTGAAAGTCGTGCCGAATAAGCCCATGGTGGTGGAAAACAACAAGGACTTCCCTGAATTAAGCAGGTTTGCTATCAGGGACATGGGCCAGACTGTTGCGGCAGGCGTGTGTATAGAAGTAACACCAGTAGCGGCAAAATAAAGGGATTTCCCTTTCTTTTTCTTTTATTTTTCATTTAATAAAAAGTATTTAAATGTATTTGTGCAACTATACGCTGTTGATATGCATGCAAAAGGCAAGAATAAAGCTGACCGGCACAAATCCCGATGATCTGAACAAGATTTGCGGCCAGATAAGAGAAATTGCCGACAAGTTCGGGGTTTCTGTCAGAGGTCCTATTTACCTTCCCACCAAAAGGCTGGTTGTTCCCACCATGAAACAGAAGAAAACAGGCACGGGACACGGAAACGCCACGTGGGACAAGTGGGAGATGCGCATTCACAAGAGGCTCATGGATGTCGGGGCCAACCAGAGGGCCCTGCGCTACATAATGAGGATAAACATCCCAGACAACATCAATATTTCCATTGAACTTACGGATTAGACTCCTTCTAAACAAATAAATTGTACAAACGTTATCTATATCTATGCTGAGGTGGCCGAGCGGTTCATAGATTGGTTTGTACGTGCAAATCCGTGCAACCAGTTTGACCATAGGCGCTAGCCTGGAAAGCTAGTATGCTACAAACAGACGCAGACTCTGTCTGCGTCAAGTAGGTGCATGCGGGGGTTCGAATCCCCTCCTCAGCGCCAATGCGCAATGAGTAAGACGGTCTATGAAGGCAAATTAGAGCTTTATAGATAAAAAGAAGGTAGGGAAACGGGATTTACTAATGCGATCTATTTTGCAAGGAAATTCCGTATTTGCTCTCTCAACCATTCAACCTTGGAATTGTAACCAGACACCTTGAGTTTAGCTTCAAAAGCTTCGTAAACCTCTTTTTCAATCTGGGCTTTGATTTCAAGCTCCGTTTTGGGCATAAAATCGCATCCAAAAGTAATTTAATCTTGTTTATGTAATATTTACATAGAAGATGAGTGAGGCACAAAATAATTGAAAAAACTCTTTTGTCTGGAAAAATATGAGTTCCTGTGAAGGTTAGAACATGAACAAAAAAAACGGTTGGGATAAATTTACAAATCTGTATAGCATGCAAAAAACGTTGCGGTTTGAATTGAAACCTATTGGGAAGACGCTTGAGCACATCGAGGAGAAGGGGCTAATCAATCAAGACGAGCAATTGGCAGAAAGTTACAAGAATATGAAGAAAACCATTGACAAGTTTCATAAACACTTCATAGAAATAGCGATGTCGCAGGTGAAATTAACAAAACTGAAGAAATTTGCCGATTTATACAATGCATCTCCAGAACGCAAGAAAGAGGACAACTTCAAGAAAGCATTTGAAAAAAAACAGGCAGAACTGAGGAAAGAGATCGCTGATGGATTCAGGACAAGGGGAAGCTTCTTTTCAAAGATGTTCAAGAAGGAATTGATCACCAAACTACTGGAAGAGTTTATATCAAAGTCAAATAAAAAAATAATTGGGGATTTGGATGAATGGAATAAAAAATCAAAAGAGGAAAAAAAGCACCTTGTGTTCTTTGATAAAGATTTCAAAACATTCACAACATACTTCCAAGGATTCCATGAGAACAGAAAAAATATATACACTGACAAAAAACAATCCACGGCTATCGCTTATCGATTGATACATGAAAATTTACCAAAATTCTTGGATAACATCAAGGTTTTTGAAAGGATTAAATCAATACCTAAGATATATAAGAACTGCACTACCTTGTACAAAAAAATAAAGAAACATCTTGACATTAAAAACATTGATGAAGCCTTTGAGTTGTATTATTATAATAAAATGCTTACTCAAAAGCAGATCGATTCTTATAATCTGATTATCGGCGGGCGTACTGCTGAAGAAGGCAAAAAGAAAATTCAGGGGCTGAATGAATACATAAACCTGTACAACCAAAAACAGGGTAAAAAAGACAGGATACACGAACTCAAACCGTTATATAAGCAGATATTGAGCGACCGGGAAAGCATTTCGTTTTTGCCTGAAAAATTTGAGGATGACCCTGATAGTACAGCGAGCCAAAAAGTGTTGGATGCTATTGAGGAGTACTACAAAACCAACCTAATTGACTTTAAGCCTGATGGTAAAGACGAGACTGAAAATGTACTAAAGAAAGTCAAAGAACTGCTAGCAGATATCAAAGCATATGATTTGAGCAAGATTTACGTCCGCAATGGCAAAGTGATATCTGATATTTCAAAGGCATTGTTTGGCGATTGGAGCGTAATAAAATCAGCATTGGAATTTACCTATACACGAACAATTAAAGTCGGCAAAAAAAGGCTTTCCGAAAAACAGGAAAAAGACATAGAGAAGTACCTGAAGCAATCATATTTTTCTATTGATGAAATTGAAAAAGCACTTTTTAAATACAAAAATGAAAATGAAGCGCTGAAAGATTTACAGGAAAATACAAACCCCATAGCTGATTATTTTCACACTAACTTTAAGGCAGAGAAAAAAGAAGAAAGCGATAAGGAATTTGATATGATTGCTAATATCGAAGCCAAATATAGTTGTATCAAAGGTATCCTGAATACCGATTATCCTAAAGACAAGCGCCTGTACCAAGAGGAAACAATAGATGACATCAAAGCTTTTCTGGACAGTCTTATGGAGTTTTTACACTTTGTAAAACCACTATCATTGCCAAGCGACAGCCCACTGGAAAAGGATGAGGTGTTCTACGGTCAGTTTCAGACAAGGTATGACCAACTGCAGCTTTTAATTCCCCTATACAATAAGGTTCGAAATTATGCCACGCAAAAGCCGTATAGTATTGAGAAGTTTAAGTTGAATTTTGAGAACAACACACTCCTTTCAGGCTGGGATGTTAATAAAGAAAAAGATAATACGGCAGTTTTACTTCGTAAAAAAGGTTTGTATTATTTGGCTATTATGCCCCAAGACAATAAAGATGTATTTAAGAAATTACCTGAAGTGAAAAAGGATAAAAATTGCTTTGAGAAAATGGATTACAAGCAAATTGCATTACCAATGGGTTTCGGTGCGTTTGTACGTAAATGTTTTGGCACAGCAACTCAACTAGGATGGAATTGCCCTAAAAACTGTAAAAATGATGAAGAAAAAATTATCATAAATGAAGATGAAGTAAAGAATAATCGAGAGGAAATAATAGATTGTTATAAAGACTTTTTAAAGGTATATGAAAAAGATGGTTTTCAATATAAAGAATATGGTTTCAACTTCAAAAAAAGTAAAGACTACGAAAGCCTCCGACAATTCTTTATAGATGTAGAGCAACAGGGTTATAAAATTACTTTTCAAAATGTTTCTGAAAACTACATCGACCAGCTCATCAACGAAGGAAAACTCTACCTCTTCCAAATTTACAACAAAGATTTTTCAAAGGACAGTAAAGGTAAGCCTAACCTACACACTATGTACTGGAAAGCTTTATTTTATCCCGAAAACCTGAAGAATGTAGTGTATAAGCTCAACGGGAGAGCTGAAATGTTTTACCGAAGAAAGTCTATTGAAAATCCTAAAATTCACGAAGCAAATAAGCCTATCAAAAACAAAAATCCTAGTAATCCAAAAAAAGAAAGTATCTTTGAATACGACATTATTAAAGATAAGCGCTATACTGTAGATAAGTTCCAATTTCACGTGCCAATTACACTAAACTTCAAGGCAACAGGGACACAATATATCAACAATACTGTTTTGGAATTTCTTAAAGATAATCCTGATGTAAATATTATTGGCTTAGATCGCGGTGAGAGACACCTAATTTACTTAACTCTGATTGATCAGCAAGGGAATATTCTACAGCAAAAATCACTCAATACTATCGTCAATAAAAAATTCAACATCAAGACAGATTACCACACACTACTTGACCAGAGAGAAAAGGAAAGAGACAAAGCCAGAAAAAACTGGGGAACTATAGAGAATATAAAAGAATTGAAAGAAGGATATATCAGTCAGATAGTTTATGAGATCTCAAAAATGATGGTAGAGTATAATGCCATCGTGGTAATGGAAGACTTGAATTTCGGCTTCAAGCGCGGCCGGTTCAAAGTTGAGAAACAAATCTATCAGAAATTGGAAAAGAAACTCATCGATAAACTTAATTATTTAGTTTTCAAGGACAAAGAAAACAACGAAACAGGTGGTTTGTACAAGGCCTTGCAACTGACCAATAAGTTTGAGAGTTTTAAAAAACTTTATAAGCAAAGCGGTTTTTTATTTTACGTTCCTCCATGGAATACCAGCAAGATAGATCCAACAACGGGATTTGTCAACCTGTTTAACACCAAATATAAAAATGTAGTTAAGACCAAAACGTTCTTTAATAATTTTGAAAACATTAGTTATAACGCAGATAAAGATTATTTTGAGTTTGAAGTAAAAAAATATTCTTTATTTAACTCCAAAGCAGATGAGACAAAACAAGAGTGGCTTATTTGTACACACGGAAACCGCATTAAAACATTCAGAAATCCCGATAAAAACAACCAATGGGATAACAAAGAAATAATTCTTTCTGACGAGTTTAAGAAACTGTTTAAGGAGCATGGAATTAAATACGAAAAAAATCTGAAGAAGCAAATATTGTCGCAAACTGAGAAAACATTCTTTGAAAAACTACTCGGTCTCTTCAGGTACACTGTACAAATGCGTAACAGCATCACAAACAGCGGAACAGATTACCTCGTATCTCCTGTGATGAATGGCAAAGGGAACTTTTACGATAGCAGAAAAGCAGGCGATAGTTTACCTAAAGATGCTGATGCAAATGGCGCCTATCATATTGCTAAAAAAGGTTTATGGGTGTTGAAGCAAATCAATGCTCATGAAGGTGAAGATTGGAAAAAACTGAAACTGGCTATCAGCAACAAGGAGTGGCTGCAATTTGTCCAAGAGGGTACAGAGCAATGGAACAAAATATAATCATCTCAAACCTCAATGACTTTATCTTCTGCCCGAGGAGTATCTATTTTCACAATTTATATTCCTCTTTTGATGAGACGCTCTACCATACCACTTATCAAACAAAAGGAAAGAATGCCCACAAGACTATTGATAAGCAAAAATATTCAACAAAAAAAATGATTCTTGAGGGGATATATATCTACAGCGAAGAGCTGGGTGTGAGTGGTAAAATTGATCTTTTTGACATTGAAAAGGGGATTCTTACAGAAAGAAAAAATAAGATAAAAAAGCTTTATGAAGGATATTATCTGCAAATTTATGCGCAATATTTCTGTTTGGTAGAGATGGGTTATGTAGTTAAAAAGATACGGTTTCATTCGCTTTCAGATAACAAAATTTATGATGTTGCATTGCCGGGAAAAAGTGAAAAGCATAGATTAAAGGAAGTTATAACAAAAATTAAGCTGTTTTCGTTGGAAGACAAAAACTTTACCCAAACCCCCAATAAATGCAGGATGTGCATCTATAAAGAATTATGTGATTACTATAAAGGAGATTAAAAACATGTTAAGCAGACCCGATTTTATGGCCAAGCAAATGCTTTTCATTGAGAGTGATAACTCTAAAAAATTAAGACTGAAAAATTCTAACCTTGTTCTTGTTGATGAAAACAATAAAATTGTTCTTCAACATCCTTGCAGCAAAATTTTTATGGTTTTTATTTTAGGAGAATTCTCAATAACTTCTGTTCTGATAAAGAATGCAAAGAAATATGCAGTTCCCATAATGTTTCTCAATTATAATCTTAAACCTTATTTTTGTATCATTCCAGACAATAAGGGTAATTTTTTATTGAGAAAAAAACAATATTCTAATAGTAATGATCTAGAAATTGCTAAGCACATAATCGGCAATAAAGTCAAAAACCAAATCAGTTTAATGAACTCATTGCGATACAAAACCATTAAGGAAAAGAACAATCTATCAAAGATAAAAGAGCTTTTTAGACAAATTAATCATATTCAAAGCAGCCAGGAGTTGCTAGGGATTGAGGGGACAGCTTCAAAACTGTTTTTTGAAACATATTTTAAGAATTTAGATTTTAATAGCCGAAAGCCAAGATGTAAAGATGATATTTTTAATTTGCTGTTAGATATAGGTTATTATTATCTGTTTAATTTCATAGAAGCAAATCTGGAACTTTACGGCTTTGACACCTATTGCGGCTTTTACCATAAGCTCTTTTTTCAAAGAAAATCTTTAGTTTGTGATTTGGTAGAACCTTTTAGGTGCATTATTGACCGCCGTATAAGAAAAAGTTTTAATCTGAAACAGATAAATAAAGACGACTTTTATTTCAAAAATGGACAGTTTTATATAAAGAGAGAATTTAATAAAAAATATTCTCAATTGTTTTTAAAAGAGATTCTTAGTTATAAAGAAAAAATATTTTTGTATATGCAGTCATATTACAGGTCATTTATAAAAGGAAAAGGAATGGACAGCTTTCCTGTGTTTAACATATAGGTAGAAACATGATGATTTTAACATATGATATTCAAGAAGACCGCTTAAGAACTGAATTTTCTAAATTTATCCTAAGTCACGGAAGAAGACTTCAATATTCAGTATATGAAATAAAGAACAGCAAAAGAGTCCTTGAAATAGTGCAGGAAGAGATCAAAAATCGTTTTGAGAAGCGATTTGGACAGGGTGACAGCGTTTTGATATTCAGAATAACCGCAGAAAACCAAATTTTAAGATTTGGTTACGCTAAAAATGAAGAAACTGATCTGCTCATGTATTAAATCTGCAAACCCAAGTCTTAATATTATACGACAGTATCGTTGATATCTATGAATTCTTTGCTTTTAGCCTCTCTAACATCGTTAAAGAAAGATTTAAAAAGAACAGAAATAACAATTTATGTTAAAAATGAGTTTTAGAGTTGAAAGTCTAAGATGATGTAGGCTAGAGGAGATTAAGCAAAATGCTATAAATATCCCAAATGACCACCTGTCTAGAAGCATGCTTTAATTTCTACTATTGTAGATGGAACGCTGTCTATGATTTCCCTGTTCCGGTCTAGAAGCATGCTTTAATTTCTACTATTGTAGATATTAAAGATTTAATTAAGGTGTATATGTCTAGAAGCATGCTTTAATTTCTACTATTGTAGATTTATTCAAGCGACCACCTTACCTATATGTCTAGAAGCATGCTTTAATTTCTACTATTGTAGATCGCTAATGTCACTAGAGCCGACATTTTAGTCTAGAAGCATGCTTTAATTTCTACTATTGTAGATAGTTGCGGGCCCGTAAACCCAGTCTTCAACGTCTAGAAGCATGCTTTAATTTCTACTATTGTAGATACATCGCATTCCTGGGGCTGGTCAAGTCTAGAAGCATGCTTTAATTTCTACTATTGTAGATATAGGTGTCCGTGGGAACGCATTCAAGCGTCTAGAAGCATGCTTTAATTTCTACTATTGTAGATTATACCAAGTACTCTCTTACATATTCCATGGGTCTAGAAGCATGCTTTAATTTCTACTATTGTAGATGTTAAGTCTTTGCATTCTGATGTTAAGGTCTAGAAGCATGCTTTAATTTCTACTATTGTAGATTTGCTAGAAACAATCTTAT
>CAZXFI010000015.1:11306-17093 GCA_964640225.1 uncultured archaeon | reverse complement strand
TTGGAAACGCTATGCGTTTCCCTACGGGAAAGAAAAACCCGTCCCAGGCACCAATAAATATATCTTTATTCTCATTATTTCCATGATAAAGGCGGTAGTATTTGACTATGGGAACGTGATGGCGAAGTTTGATAACGGCATACTCCTAAGGAAAATAAGCGAAAGCACCGGCAGGTCCCTTCCGGAAGTAAATGAAATAATTTTTGAGTCCGGCCTGAATGAAAAATACGAGACTGGTCAGGTTACCTCGGACGAGTTTTTCACCACGATTTCAAAGGAGTGCGGGGTTTCCATGGAAAAAATCTGGTTCATAAAGGTCTTCACCGGAATATTCATCCCGATAGAAACCACAGAAAACCTGGTAAGGGAGCTCAAGGGAATTTACAAGATTGCCCTGCTTTCCAACACCAACGAGTGGGACTACCAGTACGAGATAATGAAAAACCCTGTTTACAGCCTTTTTGATTCCGTGACCCTTTCCTTCCAGGTCGGCGCCAAGAAGCCAGACCCCAGAATATACCAGGACTGCCTGGGCAAGCTTTCCCTGAAGCCAGAAGAATGCGTTTACGTGGATGACATAGAGAGATACGTCAAGGCGGCCAGCCGGCTCGGGTTCATGGCGGTACGTTACGTTTCCCATGAAAAGCTTCTGAATTCTCTGAAAGAGCTACTCACTTCTTGAGGTGTATCTCCACCACGTCCCTGTCCCTGAGCTCGTGCTCCAGGCCCACGCGCTGGCCCTTGAAATCCGCGGAAGGGCCCGTTATCTTAGCGTACTTAAAATACCGGAAAAAGTCTTTGTGCAGTGAGCGCGCCACGTCCTCTACCTTGGAGCCCCTTTCCATGACCATGGGCTTTCCCGCAGGCCTGCCCGGCTCCTTGGTGTAAATGCGGATAAGCCCCAGTTTCTCCCAAATTTTACAGAACAGGTCCTCCTTTGTTACGAAGGATTCAACAAAAGCGCAATTTTCTATTCCTTCCCTCTGTCTTATCTTGCGAAGCTCCTTAAGCTGCTCCCCTTTGCTCAGGGTTTCTCCTATCAAAAAAAGCACAAGATCCGAGGTCCTGGCAACTGAGAGAACTTCGGGAGTGAATATTGAGGGTATTTCCACCAGTTGTATCTTCACTCCCTCAAATTCCAGCATGCCGACCTCCGGCTCCGTGGTGGTGAAGGGGTAAGGGGCTGTCCTGGGCTCGGAGCGGGTGAATTTCCTGAGGAAGGTGGATTTCCCAGAGTTGGGAAGTCCGATTATTGAGACCTGCGCGTCCCCTTCTTTCGGAACAGAGAGAGACCTGCCCCCGCTTGTCTTGGCTTTTTTACCCACCTCCTTCCTGAGCTCGGCCATTTTTTTCTTGAACCTGCCCCTTATCTTGTCGGTGGCCTTGTTCTTCGGGGTGTGAGCCATCACTTCCTCCAAGGCCTTTATCTTCTCTTTCGGTGTCCTGGCTTTCTGGTAAGCCTCGTAGTACTTGTTCCATTCCGCGGGAAGATTCGTGGGCATGATAAAATAATGGTGCTTAAAGTTGAAAAAATTAAGCCTCGCTCCTGTTGAACAGGTAACTGCCCGCCCCGAGCACAAACAGGGATACAAGTGACAGCAAAGCCATGTCAATGTAAACCGGAAAATAGGAGTATCCAACGAGCGTTGCCCTGAGACCGTCCACCCCGTAGGTTATTGGGTTCAGAAACGCCGCGTTTCTCAGCCAGCCCGGAAGGGAGTCCAGTGTTGAAAACGGGGACGAAAGGAATACGAGGGGCATTATCAGGAGCGAGACGATGAACTGGAAGCCCTCTATGCTCTTCATCCTTGAAGCCAGCACGAGCCCTATTCCTATAGCGAAGAAGGATATCAGGAGCATGAAGGCAAAGGAAAAAACAAGCAAAGGAGAAAAAACAATGCTTATTCCCAGAAGCAGGGCCACCAAAAGAACCGTAACTCCCTGTATCACGGCCACGGTTGCTCCCCCCAGCGTTCTCCCAAGGACTATGGAAAGCCTGCTCACGGGAGCCACGAGCACCTCCTGCAAAAAGCCGAACTGCCTGTCCCACAATACGGAGATGCCCACGAACACGGAGGGAAAAATTATGGACATGGCTATTATTCCCGGAGTAAGCAGGTCTATGTAGCTTATCCCGGAAGGTATGCCGGAGAGCGACATGCCTCCGAGCCCCAGTCCCAGAACGGAAAGGAAAAGGAAAGGCTGGATTATGTTTGATATTATCCTGCTTTTGGTCCTCACGAACCTCTTCATCTGCCTCAGCCACATCACGTAAACTGCCTGCAAGTTCATTTCTAATGACCCCTGAACCTGTTTTTCATCTGTTCCGCCAAGCCGGCCTTCTCATCCCTTATCTTTCTTCCAGTGTAGTAAAGGAACACGTCCTCCAGGGTAGGATTCCTTATGCTTACGGAATCTATCTTTACCTTGCTCTTTTCGGCGATTTTCAGGACAAGGGGAAGCTTCTTTTCAATATCCCTTGCCCCGACCGTAATCATGGAATCGTGCATTTTCAGGCTCTCAACCCATTTTTCTCCCCTCAGTTTTGAGGAAAGAATGCCGGCGTTGCTGCAGGACATGCTTATAATGCCTTTCCCGATTCTGCTCTTCAGCCTGGAAGGCCTGTCCAGAATTATTATTTTTCCGAAATCAATTATAGCCACCCTGTCACACAGGTACTCGGCCTCCTCCATGTAGTGTGTGGTAAGGAAAACGGTTATACCCTCTTTTTTGTTAAGGGTTTTCACGTACTCCCATATGGACCTTCTTGTCTGCGGGTCCAGGCCGAGAGTTGGCTCGTCCAGGAAAAGTATCCGGGGGGAGTGCATCAGGCCCCTTGCTATCTCAAGCCTCCTCCTCATGCCGCCGGAATAGTTTTTCACGAAGACGTCGGCCTTGTCCTTCAAATCAACGACTTCCAGGACCTCTTTCATCTTTTCCTCTCTCTGTTTTTTGCCAAGGCCGTACATCCTGGCGTGGAAGTCAAGGTTTTCCCTCCCGGTCAGGTCGTCGTCAAGCGCGGGAGTCTGGAAAATTATCCCTATGTCCCTTCTTATCTTGTCCGGCTCCTTGCCTATTTCATGCCCGGCCACGGTTGCCGTTCCTCCGGTAGGCCTGAGCAGGGTGACGAGCATCTTTATGGTGGTCGTCTTGCCGGCTCCGTTGGGGCCAAGAAAACCGAAAATCTCGCCTTTTTGAACGTCAAAGCTCACGCCGTCAACAGCCTTCACGTCCTTGTAGTGCTTCCTTAGGTCCTTAACGGAAATTATGCCCATGGCAATCCCGAGTTTAATAGTTTTATTCCTTATAATAAATACCTAATTTTATAAATTAAGTTCTTCTACCTTTAAGCATGGATTATGACATAGTCGTTGTGGGCGGCGGGCCTTCCGGGATAATAAGCGCCCTCACCGCGAGGCACAATTATCCGGAAAAGAAAATACTTCTCGTAAGGAAAACAAAAAAACCAGTCATACCCTGCGGAATCCCTTACATGTTCACCACCCTGGAATCCCCGGAACAAAACCTTCTTCCGGAGCCTTTCGCAAAAAACAAAATAGACCTGAAAATTGACGAGGTTACCGGGCTTGACACCAAAGAGAAGTTTGTGGCAACACGTGACGGCGCAAAAATTATATACGACAAGCTGATTCTTGCCACGGGTTCCAGGCCGACTTGCCCTCCAATAAAGGGCTGCGAAAAGATGGGCGTGTATACAATAGAGAAAGAGTTTGAGCACCTAAAAAATCTTAAAAACGATTTTGAAAATGCCCGCAACATAGCCATAGTTGGGGGAGGCTTCATAGGCGTGGAGTTCGCGGACGAGTTTTCCAAATCTAACAAGAGCGTCTCCCTTATAGAGAAAAGTTCCCGTATCCTTTATCACTCTTTTGACAAAGAATTTTCGGCCATGGTCACGGAAAAACTCAAAGAGAAGAATGTTAATATTTTCACAGAGACAAAGGCCGAGGAATTCCTGGGCGGAAAAAGGGTTGCAGCGGTAAAACTGGCGGACGGAACGGAGATAAAGGCGGACCTTGTCGTTATAGGCACAGGCGCCCGGCCGAATTCAGAGCTTGCGGAAAACGGGGGCATAAATGTGGGCGAGCGGGGAGGAATACTGGTGGACGAGTACATGCGGACCAGCGACATGAACGTTTTTGCCGCGGGGGACTGCACCGAGGAGAAGGATTTCTTCACCAGGAAAAGGACCGGAGTCATGCTGGCCTCCACGGCGGTGGCCGAGGCAAGAGTTGCGGGAAGCAGCCTCTATAATCTCACTATCGTGAAGGAGAACAAGGGCACGATTGCTAGTTATTCCACAATCGTGGACGGGCTGGCCCTTGCCTCAAGCGGCCTAACGGAGAAGTCGGCCAGGGAGGAAGGCTTTGAAGTGGTAGTGGGCACCGCGGAATGCGTGAACAGGCATCCCGCAAAGCTTCCCGGAGCCAGGAAAACCACGCTGAAGCTTGTTTTTTCCAGGTGCGGGGTTCTTCTGGGAGGGCAGATAGCCGGAGGCGAGTCCGTGGGGGAAATGGTGAACGTGATAAACCTGGCCATAGAGAAAAACATGACCATGAACGAGATAGTCACGCTGCAGATAGCGACCCACCCGAAGCTTACTCCGGCCCCGACGGTTTACCCGTTTGTCACGGCGGCCCTTGATGCAATGAAGAAGCTTTGATTCCCAGAACGTACAGTTTTTCCCATGGTATTTTCTTTTCTTTCAGAACACTTGCGGAAAAGCCGTTTTTTTCAAAAATATTTTTGGTTTCCTCAAGGCCCGTGAGTGAGGAGATTGCCACCAGTATTTTCCCGTCTTTCTTCAGGTGGTCGCCGGCCTTCCGGGCGAACCTGGATATGACTTCCCTTCCGGTTCTGCCCCCCGCCCACTGCTCCGAGTCCTGGTGAAGGCCCTGTTTTTCAGGCAGATAAGGGGGGTTGAAAATTACAACGTCGAAAAGGCCTGAAACGCTTCCGAAAAGGTCGCTTTGCCTGAAAAAAGCGTTTTTTATGCCGTTTCTTTTTGCGTTCGTTTCCGCGGTTTTAACGGCTTTTTGGCTTATATCCACGCCTTTTACGCGCTTTGCCGTTCTTGAGGCTACTAATGCCTGTATACCGGTGCCTGTTCCCATATCAAGGACTTCTCCGGCCGTTTTTTCCTCTACAACAGCCTCCGCGAGAAGCAGGCTGTCCTCCCTGGGCTCGTAAACCCCATTTGTATCCAAATCCATGCCTTTTATCTTCATAACAACTTTAAGCAAGCCTGATTTTATATAGGAAAGGCCACCGCAAAGTATATATACTGAATAACTACCTAATAGTAACAAGGTGTTGTTATGGGAAAAGGTGAAAAAGATTCTTATGAACAGGTGGCAGTTCGCATGCCTGTTCTGCATCTGAACGTAATGGATAGTTTTATAAGGCTTGGCGAGTTTGACACGTACCAGGAAATTGCTGAGAATGCGGTTAGAGAGTATATAGATAATAACAGGGAAAGAATTGAGGAATCTTACAGGATGAGAAATAAACTGGATAAATTAGATTTTTAGGGGTGAAAACATGATAGACACGGAAGAATTGACTAGAATGAAACTTTCTGACGTTTTCAGGGAGATGGACAAGGCCAACGTGAAAAAAATGACAGTAAAAGACGGAAAGTACAACATCAAGCTCAATTCGGGAGAAAAAACGGGTTACATGGTTATCTCAGACAACGAGAGGAAGAACCTGCCCGGAGTAAAATTCAATTTTAACAGGCCACGAAACAAAAAGGAAATAAACTGG
>CAZXFI010000015.1:0-11206 GCA_964640225.1 uncultured archaeon | reverse complement strand
GAAATAAACTGGAACAATTACGGCATAGACAGGATTGAGTAAAATAAAAAACAGAAAGGGGTTTTAGGCTGTTCCGGAGATAGTTCCTGTACTTGCAATGGTCGTGCCTGCTCCGTATTCCGTCAGGTAGTAGTTTATGGTAACGTCCCACCTGTACGCGTCTCCCGAATCAACGCTTGGCGAGTTGACAGACACGAAACTGGTACTCTTTGAACCCTCTGACATTTCAATTGAAGTGTTTGTATCAGTCTCTCCGACGTCAACACTTGTTATCGTTATCTGCTTCCCTGCCCTGTTCTCAAATATAAAGGAAACGTTGTCATTTGTCGGGTCCACTGCCCATGTGTCCACTTGCACCTTGCTGAATCCCACTTTGCTTTCTCCAACCAGCTTTGAAGGGGAGAAAACGCCGTAGTAGTACAGAACTCCTCCTACTATTATTATTATCAATATAGCCCATCCGTAAGTCATCAGGTATTCAAGGGCCGATTGACCTTTTTTTCCACTCATTTAAACACCTTTAGTTTCACCTGATTTTATTTAGAAATCGCTTATTTATAAATAATACTAACAGGGAAAAAAATAGAAGAAAATAGAGGGGGTTTTGTTATTTGTTTTAGGCTGTTCCGGAGATAGTCCCGCTGCTGGTGAGCGTCGTTGTGTTGTAGCCTTCCAGGTAGTAGTTTATGGTAACGTCCCACCTGTACGCGTCTCCCGAATCAACGCTTGGCGAGTTGACAGACACGAAACTGGTACTCTTTGAACCCTCTGACATTTCAATTGAAGTGTTTGTATCAGTCTCTCCGACGTCAACACTTGTTATCGTTATCTGCTTCCCTGCCCTGTTCTCAAATATAAAGGAAACGTTGTCATTTGTCGGGTCCACTGCCCATGTGTCCACTTGCACCTTGCTGAATCCCACTTTGCTTTCTCCAACCAGCTTTGAAGGGGAGAAAACGCCGTAGTAGTACAGAACTCCTCCTACTATTATTATTATCAATATAGCCCATCCGTAAGTCATCAGGTATTCAAGGGCCGATTGACCTTTTTTGCCTAGCATTTTTGTTTCACCTGGAATTAATTAGAGAGGGCTTATTTATAAAGTTTTTCTTTAAAATCCCAGAAAACTCCCGAAGAGCGAGGTTATGACGTATCTGACCGCGAAGAATATGAAAACCGCGGAGCCTGTCAGGAGGGGCACGTACTTGAGTCCTCTCTTTTCCTTCCCGGTCTGTATGAGCCCTATTATGAGCGAGCCAAAGACCGTTGTCAGGATTATACAGGCCACCGAGAAAAGAATCATGTCAGCCACCTCTATCTGCGGCCCGGTCATCTTCATGAAGCCCGAACTCATGTGGCTTGAAACCTCCTCTGTCTTGTCGCCCCAGAACCCGCCTATCATGTCTATGAAATACACGGAAACCGCGAAGAGCAGGGGCGCGCCCAGCACTGATGCGAATATTATGAACATTGAATACATTATCACGTTGCTCTTAACCTGCTTCCTCATTATCTTTATCTTTCTTATGTCAGAGGCCGTCTCGTCAAGCAGCTTGGCCATCTCCCCTCCCGACCTCAAACCCTCCTCCATAAGCTTAAGCGTCCTGTTTAGCAGGTCCGAGTTAACCCTTTTCTTTATGTTCCTCAGGGCCTCCACCATTGAAACCCCCCCGAGAACCTCCTTCCCGAACTGCTTTATCTCGTCTTCCAGCGGGCCGAACTCGGGCCTTGCAGACAGCCAGATTGCCCTGTCCAGAGTCATTCCCGCCCTGACGTTCGCGGACATGAGCTGCAGGGCGTCGGCCAGGACCTCCTCTATCTGCCTTGTCCTGCTGTCCATTACAAGGACCAGGAGTATGTAAAGGAGTGTCTGGAAAGCCACGAAGGCCGCAATTCCAGCGACTCCCGCAAACATGATATCAAAGAAAAGGAAGGTCATGACAAAGGCCCCTATTCCCAGTATCAGGCTGTAAAGGAACATGAACCCGGAAAATTCCAGCGAGGAGATGTCCTCCATGCCCGCGTACCTAAGTATGTCGTTAAGCCTGTTCTTGTACGGAACGAATTTTCCCACTACCTTGTATATGCGTCTCATTTACACCGCCATTGAGGGCCTCTTGGATTTTATGAAGCCTATGAAAAACACCTGGAAAACGAAAAGGCCCAGCAGTATTGCCGGAAAGAGTATCTCCGGTATGTTTATGCCGGAAAAGGATGAAAGTATTATAAGGAAGGTCACTCCCAGGCTCGGCGCTATTACAGCCACTATCATGTAAAGCATGGTCCACGGGTTCAGCTCCTGGCCGTATGATTTTATCTGGTTGAGCTGCTCCTCCGACAGGTTCTCGGTTATTACCTCCAGCGTTTTTCCTATATCGCTGCCGGCCTTGATGGCGTTAACTATCTGCCAGAGCGCCCGCCTGAAGTAAAGGGAGGGGTTCCTTTCCGAGGCCTCGTTCAGGGACTCTATCTGGCTCTTGCCCGCGTTTATGTTTTTCACTATTTTCATGAACTCCCCCGATAGCTCCTCGTAACCGCTGCTCACGCCCACGAGGGCGTCAAAAAGCGGTATGCCGCTCTTTATCTCTATCAGAATGTGCCTGAGCGCAAAGAGGAGGTTTTTTTCAAGAATCTTTATCCTTTTCTTGACTATAACCCTGGGATAAAGAATTATGAAGTAAAAGGATATGAAAAAGAACATAAGGCCCACAAGGATGCCTATGGGGTCAAAATTTTTCAGAAAAACAAGCGCGCTGAGAGTGACCACGCCGCCCATCATCACCGAGTAAAAAAGGGCCGTGAAGAAGGCTATGCCCACGTAATCTATGGGCTTTATGTCAATCTCGCTCTGGTAGAGGTCTCTCCTGAGCCCGGGAAAAATTCTTGCCAGGGACTGGCTTATCCACCTGAATTTTCTTGAAATAGCCAGAGCCTTTCCGAGCGGCATGGGGATGAGGGGGATTTTTTTCATAAAAATCTCTCATTTTATAAGCCCTCTTGCTCTCATCTCATCAAGAAGTTTCTTCTCAAAAATCTTCTGGGGCTTTTCTTTCTTTTTGACCAGGTCCAGTATGTAATTCTTGTCCTTGTAGTAGTCCGCCATGACCTTGCCCACGGTGTTCACGGTCTTTATGTTGTTTTCAAGGGCCCACTGGAGGATGCCCTGCTTCTCCTTGAGGTCGTTCTCCAGCTCTATCTCCGACATGCCCGTGTGCATCTGTATCTCCTCCACGAGCCTCATGCTTATGTCGCTCAGCTTGGCGCTCTTCCTTATCTTCTCAAGCCTGTCCGTGCGCGGGTTCCATGTATACAGCACGTTCACTGTAACCTTTGTCTTGCCTCCCATTCCTCTCGTGGGGACTATCTCCCCCAGCTCAAAGGTCCTCCTTATGCCGAGCCTTCTCTGCCTGAATTGGACGCAGGTCAGGTGGAGGGCCTCAAGCATGGTCTCGGGAAGCGAGATGGGCGGGTTCACCATCCTCCTTCTTACCTCGTCTGCCGTGTTGGCATGGAGCGTGGAGTAAACAGAATGCCCGGTGTGCATGGCCTCAAACAGGACCTCGGCCTGCCTCTGCCTTCTTATCTCGCCCACTATAATCCTGTCGGGCCTCATTCTCAGGGAGTTTACCATCAGCTCCAGCATGCTTACCTCCCCCTTGCCCTCGGGATTGGGCTCCCTGGTGTTGAGGGGAATCCAGTGCAGGAACTCCGGGAGCTGCAGCTCCCTCGTGTCCTCTATGGAAACTATCCTGTTGGTGGGAGGCATGAAAGGGGTGAGGGCGTTGAGCAGGGAGGTCTTCCCCGAGGCGGTCCCGCCGGCGATAATCATATTCATCTCATACTCTATGCACAGCCATAGCAGGGCGGCCACTTCCTTTGACAGGGTGTTCACTTTGGGGTCTATGAGGTGTATTATGGTCCAGGGATTCCTCGCGAATTTTCTTATGGTAAGAGTGTTCCCCTTGGTGGATATAGGGAAGAGAGTGGCGTTCACCCTGTCCCCGCTTATCAGGTGGGCGTCCATGAGCGGCATCAGGTTGGTTATCTGCCTGCCTATCCTCCTTCCTATCATGGAGGCGTAATTGTAGGTTTCTTCCTCGCTTTTCAGCACGATGTTGCTCTTGAGCCACCCGAACTCCTTGTGGTAAACCCACAGGGGCTCCAGTGAGTTGTTTATAACTATCTCCTCCAGGTCGTCGTCCTTGAGAAGCAGCTCTATCGGCCCCAGGCCGAACATTTCGTGCAGAAGCTCCCCTGCAAGGATTTTTCTCTTTTCCCCGGAAAGGTGGGGTATGTGCTTCTTTATGAGTTCCTCTGACTTGCTAAGGGAGTCTTTCTTAATTTTTTCCATTATCTGCGGGTCCAGTATCTCGCTTCCCTTGACTCCCAGGGACCTTATAAGTTCCTCCTTTATGGAGCCCAGTATCACGGAGGTGGCTTCCTTTATCTCGGGATAGCTTATGGCGTACCTGGAAACATAATCTTCCTGCTTGCGTATTATTTTGACTTCAGCCTTAACGTTGTCCGCGGTGAGAACGTATTTCTTTTTCACGCTCTCATTACTGTCGGTTTTTTTGGCCAAGGCATTCACCTCTTTGATTTTATACCCTTCTCCAGCTCTTTCGCTCTTTTCTCAGCCTCATCCTTCCTTTTCTGGAGCTTTTTCGCGTTTGTTTTCAGCCCGGAAAAGTAGTCCCTGAGCTTTTTAATTTTACGGGGCTTGGATTTTTCAACTTTTTTTTCAAGCAAATCCACCACTTTTTCCAGGGCCTTCCCGCTTTTCTTTAGTCTTTCAATCCTTTCCTCTATCTCCTTTATCTCCTTTTCCTGCATGCCAAGATTTATGGTGGTGCCTCCGGCAAGGTTTTTCATTCCTTCTCCTACTGAAAGGAATTTTCCCTTGATGTTCTTCATTTTCTCCTCTATCTGCTTTTCCGTTTCCCTTATGCTGGACATTTCCTTTGATATTTCGCCCCTGCTTCCGGATTCAACCTCCTCTGACTCCTTTTCTATGTCACTGAGTTTTCTGTCCAGTCCTTTCTCCAGGCTTTGTACGAAAGACTCGCCCCTGTGAAGCTCTTTCTCCAGTTTTTTCACCTTTCTTAAGAGCTCCCTCTCCTCCCTGCTCATGCTCTTTTTCTCCTTTGCAAGCTTTTTCATGACGTCCGTTCCCTCTTTTTTTGTCAGCTTCTTCGCCTTCAGGAAGGTGTACTTGAGGCCGTAATCTATTTCCAGAAGGTTGTCTTCGGCCAGAGTTTCGGCCCATTCCTCAACAACCTTTTCCGGAACTTCCAGCTCCCTGCTGCACTCGCCGATGGTGACTTTTCCTTTTTTTTCCACGATTTTCATCAGGGTGTCCACGTCAGTTTCTATAAAAAGCTTTTTAAGTTTTTCCATAACATCACGAGTAGCTGAGGGTGTTGTCAACTCCGTACCTTGCCAGGTGGGTTTCATCCAGCCTGAATTTTGAGGGCATGCCCTTTACTATATAATTATTTGAACTTCCATTGAAATAAATATAGTCCACGTTGCTTCTTTCTTCGTAGTAGGAGCCAGTGCCCTCGTGGTCTCCCTTGTTTACAAGAGATTCCAGCCCCGCGTCCGGATAGGAGTTGGTGAGCTTGCCCTCAAGCCTGTCCAGGAAGCTTGGTCCCTCTCCTTCTATATAAAGCCTGTTCTGGTGCAGGCTGTAGAGGTTCTCTATTTCCCATACTTCCCCTTCGCTCCCCTCCACAACCATTCTCGTGTTGTTTGCAACAGAGTCCCAGCCGCTGTCCAGCACGTACGCCGTTCCCAGGGAGGTTGTGTTTGAGCCGGCCACCACTCCCGCGAAACTTGAGAAGGAGGAGTCCGCGTTTTCTATCACCAGGATTTTTTCATCCTTGCCACTCACGGAACCCGGGTCGCCTGTTTTTACGCTGACGCCCGAGGCCCACCCGTTGCCCCCGGAGCCGGTCAAGACCCTTTCCGTCAGGTTCCCATCGTGCTTGTGTACCTTTCTTGCCACTCTCCCGTCCGTTTCTATAGTATAGAGAGGGTCTTCCAGGTCATCTATCGGCACGTATACGTTTTTGGTCAGGTTTTTTTCGTAGGAAAAGAGGTTTTGCCTGTCTTTCAGTTTTACGTGCATTTCCAGCGAGAACATTACGTTCCACGGGTCTCCCATTGAGACGTCCACGCTCCTGATTTCCCTCTCCAGCACAAAGCCCCTCTTGATTGCAACGTCGTCGCTCCTGTTCATCCAGTCATAAATACTGTAATCCATTATTTCGGAAACCGTGCCGTTTATGGTTCTGTTTTCAAAAAGCTCCAGTATGGTATCTTCCGCGGAATCCAGGCCCTCCCCCTCGTTGACTATATGGTTTATGCAGGCAGTGAGGCTCCTCCTTCCGACTATCCTCACGGCCCTTTCAAAGTCCTCGTTGACCGAGTCAAGAAAGTAAAGCCCGCTCTTCAGCCGCACGTTTGAGCCTATGTCCACCCCGTAGCCCCTCAGCGTTTCGGAGTATACTGAGGAAAGTGCTATTACTGGCACCAGTATTATTATGGTGAGCACGGAGTAAAAAACGCCTTTTTTCATTACCACACCTTCAGTGTAAATATTCCCGGACCCCACAGCCACGGCACGCCTCCTATGGGTATCATGTCAAAGGAGAGCTCCCCGGGGTAAACGTCTATGGGGTTGTCCTGGTCCCCGTCATCCGTGCCCGTGTCGTTGTAGAAATTCAGCCTGTCCAGGAGCGTGAGCAGAGCGTTGTCCACGGCATCCAGCTCGGGGTCCCAGGGGTCCGAGTCGTTGCCGAGCGGTATCTCCACGTAGCCCTCGTCCTCCTTGTCCAGGTTCAGGTCGTAGTACACCTGCTTCGCCGAGCCTTCGGATTTGTTGAAAACTCCCGTGTAGTTGGTGAGTATTTCCACGGCCAGCGTGTATATCACCCTGCTGTCCGGGCTTCCCCCGGTGGTGTTCTCCCGGGTGGCTCCCGTGTCTATACTCACCTCGTTTTCCCCGCTCCCGACGTACTCAAGGGGTATGTAGATTGCGTAGGGGTCTCCGAGTTCCTGATAATCCTCACCGTAATCCCACAGCCTGTAGACGTGTTTCCAGGAGCCGTTGTATATAAGAGCCCGGTCGGTCCAGTACTCGGAGGAGTAGGATGTTACCTTGGCGTCAAGCGCCCTGGTCCCGTCCGGCACCATGAAGCTGCCGTTCTTCGGGCTTTCCGGAGAGCCGCCGAACCTAGAGCTTTCCACTGTTATTGATATTTCCCCGTATTCGGGCTGCCCTGTTTCGGGGGTGTAGTTGAATCCTATATACGAGTCCGGGTAAAGCGTTATGTTCCCGTAATCCCCTCCGTAAACCTCCACCGTCTGCGCCTCGTAGCTTGCGTTTATGATTTCCTTTGCCACCAGCCTGTATATGTCCACGAGATCGTCCACATCCGCGTAATAGTATTCCCCGTGGCCGCAGTCGGAGATGTTCATCAGGGTCACGTTATCCACGCCCTGCCCGAATCCTATGGCATAAACCTTTATTTCATGGTCGTTCCACGCGTCGCAGGCCGCGTGCACCGCGTCTTCCTTGGGGTCGCCGCCGCATCCTACATTGGCCTCCCCGTCGCTCATGACCACCATTGACTTGAACTTGTCCTCCCCGGACTGGGCCAGGAGCCTGCTCACCGCGCCGTTTATGCCGCAGCATATGCAGGTGGAGCCCTCGGCTTCCCATTCGCTTACCTTGCTCTTCAGGGAGACGTTGTCCGTTGAAAGGTCGTGGCAGTCGCCGCTGTCCACCCCGGTTTCGTAGGCCACCAGACCCACCCTGTTTTCAGAGTAGTTGAGCACGGTGTCTATGAATATGTTGTTGGCATCCTTTGCCAGGTCTATCCTCTCTATGTAGCATTCTGACGGGGCCCAGGTGCCGTTGCACCAGTCCTGGCACAGGGACTGGGTAGACCCGCAGTAGCTCTCGGGATTGTCGCACATGTCCTGGGTTATCCAGCTGCCCTCGCAGTACTGGCAGTCGGACTGGCTGGCGTTGCAGCAGTCGCTGTCGCAGCAGTCCTGATAGCTGGTACATGAGCCCCCGCTGCATGAGCAGCCGAGCCACCCGCAGCTCCACGTGCCCCCGCAGGCGATGCAGCTGGCCTGGTCTTCGTCGCAGCATGTGCCCCAGAACGGGCCGCTGTTGCAGCACCACTGCGAGCAGTCGGAACCGTGGCAGTAGGCCTGGTCGCAGTCCGGAACCGTGTAGTTCTGGCACTCGTAGCTACCGTAGCCGCAGACCCTGGGGTCGCCGCAGTCGTAGGGCACGTCGCATCCCCCGTAATCCTCTCCCATGCTGCCCGATATGTCAGTTACGGAGAAGACATCCGCTTCCTCCTGGCCCAGAGTCAAGTATGAGACGTTTTGCATGCCCAGCCTCACAGGCACGGTTTTTTTGCTAAGCTCGGTGTAGTTCAGCCCCCCGGAATTCAGAAGGCTTTCCATCACGGTGTTGCTTATAGTGACGTTTATGTCCTCCCCCTCGTTGGTGGAGCCGTTGTAAAGCGTTACGTTTCCTATGTTGAAGAAAATAGTGAAGTTGCTCCTGTAGTGAAGGAAAGTTTCCATTTCCTGTATTGCGCCGGGAACGTAAAAAGAGGAGTAAAGGTTTATTATCCCGTCTATTCCCGGAAGCTCGTGCCTGTCCGGCTCCTCCTCCACCTCAAACTCCGTGGTGTTGTAACGGACCCTCAGGTTTCCCCCGCCTATGTAGCTCCTGTTTCCCAGGAACCTGAACTCAAGGGTGGTGTTCTCCCCGAAGTTGTCGCAGTAGGCAGTCTGGTAGGTCTGGTTGCATATCACGAAGACATCCGAGGTCATGTTGGCCTGGGATGGGGAGTAGGTCCCGGAGGGAGCGCCGTTTATGTAGAGCTCAAATTCCGAGCCCGCGTCAAGCTCCATCCTGGCGTCCATCGCGTTCTCTATGAACATAAGCGTCATGTTCTTGGTTATGTTCCCGTCCCCCACGTAACCCCCGAAATAAACGTACTCCGAAACCACCCGCTTGAGTTTGTTCAGGATTACCCTGGCCATGTAACCTTCCGGCTTTTTTTCCGAGGCGTATCCCGATGCAACCCTGTTTGACACCGCGACGTTGTGGCCCTCCTCGTCGCACCCTGTCCTGTTGTATATCACGTCTCCCTCAAAACTCAGCTCCAGGCACCTTCTTTCAAAGTTCCCGAGGGTGTCGTTGACAACTTCTCTTGCCTTGCTTTGGTTTCCCTCAACCCAGAGGGTTCCCACGGCCTCTAGGAAGGTCTTGTTGGTGTAGTTGTCCGGGAGCCCGAATTCCGTGGCATTCATCTTCTGGGACATGAGCTGCATAAGGTCCTCGGCCTCGGCCTGTATGGTCCTGTACTCCAGCTCCGGCTCTATGGTGTAGTAAACGCCTATGCCGGCAACCACCGCTATCATAAGCACCAGTGCCAGCGTCGCGTCAAGATAGAATATCAGCCCTTTCATTTCACCACACCAAAAACCTTATTTTAACGGAGGCTCCGTCCATCAATGCATTTCTGTTTATTATGTAAACCGTATCGGTGTTGTTCCACGCGGTGGTTCCCTTCTCAAAAACAAGGCCTGTGTCATTTTCAACCGTGAAATAAAAATTATTTCCCTCAATTCCCATCAGCTCCTTTATCCGGTCCTCGGTCATGTTCATCATGCTTCCCATCTTGGTGCTGTTGATGTAGTTGGGCCTTTCGGCTATCCCGAGCACTTCAACGTTTCCCTGGCTCCATTTCTCCGGATACCCCGGGTAAAGCAGCAGCACATCGGTGGTTGATATCAGGCTCTCGTAATATATCATGCTCTCCTGCCTGTCTATCTTTTCGTATATGTTCTGAGTGTAAACATGAGTGACAACCAGGATTAGAAGGAATATTACCGAGGCTACCATGAAATCGGAGCTGAATATCTGGGCCTTACTCAAATACAATCACATCGTCCTGGTTTGATATGGTATTGCGCCCTGTTCCCGGGGTGCCTGAAATTTCGTGGGCTATGAGGCTTTCCTGGGTTGCCCTGTTTTTCCATGTTATCTTCAGTATCTTGTCCTCTATAGCTATGATGTAATAGGAATCCCTTATTTTCTCCGGAAGAGTGAAGTTCCTCCTGTACCCCGGTCCGAACATCACGGCGGTGTCTATTTCCTTTTTCAGGGAGATTGCTATTTTTTCCCCTATAAGGTACTCGCTTTCCTCCTCTATGTCAAGCTGCTCCTTCCAGAGGAAGGGAACGTAAACCACGAATATAAGCACCATCAGTATTATCAGCATAAGAAATTCCGCGCTGACCTGGGCTTTTGGAACTGAAGTTCCAGATATTTGGGAACTTCGTTCCCAAAATTTAGCAAGAGACATTTACGAGACCATCCTCCTGTGCCAGAATTTTTATCTTGTATGTCCCGGGGCTGGTTGGCAGGGTTCCGGTAAGGTTGGCCTGCGTTATAGCGATAACGTCGGTGGTGCCCGAGGAGGTTCTGATTCTCACCGATATGAGGTTGTCCTCCGCCTCGGCCGATGTCACGCTTTCCGGAACGTAGAAGCTCACGGACATCCTCGCGGGGTAGCCCTGGAAATACACCATGTCCGAGGCCTCTGCCAGGGACTGCACGCTGTCCTCAAGCGCGCTTATTTTCAGCTCGTCCTTCCCGTAGGACATATAGGAATTGACAAGGAAAAGCAGCGGCACAAGTATAATCATGGTGATGCTTATAATCATCATGTACTCAATGGCGGCCTGGCCTGACGAAGGGGCTTTCATGCTAAAATATAGTGGATTTTTAAATAAAAAAAGGTTTAAATAAATCCTACAGCCTTTAATAGAAGTAGGCCGGCGCGCACGGAGTGTGCGCCTTTACTGGAGTAAAAATTCAAAGAATTTTTACGGAATGCCTTCGTAGCTCAGCCGGTAAGCCTTTCTTTTCACAAAAGAAAGCCTTAAGGGAAAGAAAACTTTGGGGCAATCGGTGAAAACGGAAAGGCTCGGCGAAGAGCGGCTGCCTTGTACATGCACGGGTCATAAATCCCGGTTGCACAAAGACAGCAGCAGGTCGGGGGTTCAAAAGCAAATCCCTTTTCAGAAAAGGTTTTTGCATTTCCCAAAACTTGAAAACGCGAAGTGTTTTCCAACGGGAAAAATGAGAATCCCTCCGAAGGCTCCA
>CAZXFI010000014.1:0-19577 GCA_964640225.1 uncultured archaeon | reverse complement strand
TGCACACGGACTTCCCTTCTCCTGTGAGATTCAGTTCTTCCAAAGACCTGTTCCAGTTTATCAGGGGGAGGGACTCTCTCAGGAGCAGGTCAAATTCCTCGTCCAGCTTTATCTCCACTATGTCCCTGAGACCCTTGAGCTGGTTTAGCGTAAGATTGTCCAGGTCCCCGGCCAGCAGGTTAATCCTGTCTATCCCTTCCATCTTTTTGAGAATTCCTTTCTTTAGTCCCTGGTAAGCGGTTTCATTTTTTATCTTGATAAGTACCTTTACGGCCTGCTTTTCTTTGAGTTTTTCCTCTATTTTCGGGTCTATTTCAGCCTCGTGTTCCGGCTGAACCGTTGTTGTAGTGGTTGAAGAAGTAGTCTCCGCGGTGAAAGGTTCTTCAAACTTGTAAATAAGCTCTTCTATAACCAGGGTTACGTTTTCCAGTTCTATATCCAGCGTGTATGAACTGTCGGTAAGATTTTCGACAGTTAGGTCGCAAGTCTTCCTGCATTCGCTTTCAAAATATACTGTAAGCCATTCCTGATAATCTTCCGTGGTTGTTGTATCTGTCGAAGTGGTTGTCGACTGGTTATCTAATGTGGTCGTGGTATTCTGAGTAGTCGTTGTGTTAAATGTGGTAGTGGTCTCGTTTCCTACAGTGGTTGTCGTGTTGGTTGTGGAGGTGGTCTCGGTGGTGGTGGCCGTGGACGTTGTCTCAGCCGTGGAGGTGGTCTCGGAGGTTGTTGTGTCCTGTGTAGAGGTGGTTTCTTCAGTGGTTGTTGTGGCTTCCGTGGTCGTGGTCTCCTCCGTGGTAGTGGTTTCCTCGGTCGTTGTGGTCTCCTGGGTGGTCGTGGCGTTGTCGCCTACCAGGTAGCCCGTAAGCCCGTATTCCGTGAGGGCTATGGAATGGTTCAATAGCAGGAATCTTCTCCCGTCAGCAGTTTTTAGGTACGTTCTTGCGTATCCGGGCGTGCCGCCGAATATGCGGCCGCTTGCCTTAACGTAAGAAAGTTTCGCGTTTTCCTGATAGTTCTCTAGAACCCATTCATGTTCGTAATTTTCAGTTGTTTCCAGGCCTATATCCTGAATATAAATGTCTTCCCAAAAAATAAAGCCTGTTATGCCCGGGTAGCTTACAAAGATTTCGGAAGCCAGGAATATCATGACTACGGCCACGATCCTCAGCAAATAGGGAGTCTTATAGTAAAAGGGAGACTTGTTCAAGGCTTTTCACCTCCTTCCTTCAGGTAGCATACCTTGGCCGTGCTGATTCCCCTGGTTACTATCTTTCCCTCCCCTATAAGCTTGTATATATATTTGGTGGCGGTGTGCCTGTGAACTCCTATGGCCTTGGCTATTCCTGTGAAAGTGTCGCCGTGCTTGGCCGAGCTGAGATAATCCAGAATTTTCTTCTCAGCATTGGCTACTGTCATTGCAAGCTACCTTATAATCGGGGGTAATTGTGAGCTAGGATGGGGGTTAGAGGGTGTCCCAGATATTTGTACAAAGCAGTTGTACCGCTTTGTATAATTTTTTAACACTTTATTATATAAAAAGATTTATCTCCTGGAAAACCTCTTTTCAGAAAGACTCTGCGCCTTGAAGGCCTTAAGTTTTTATTTAAAGTTTTTCTTATTTAGATTATGAAGAAGTTCCTAGTCCTCATAATATTCATTCTGTTAATTCCCCAGGCTCTGGGAAGCCCAACCTCCCATATAGACGAGAACGTTGCGACGGATTTCTACATGAACGGCACCGCAAAGACCGAGCCGCAGAGAATAGGAAGGGTAAGCGTGGTCGTGAACAACAACCGCGACGTGCTGCAGTACATGGAGCTTAACCTTTCAGGAACGGGAGGCACCAATCTTCAGCTAATACCAGGAAGCGGGGACGTGCGGGCCCACAGGGCAACCGCGGCTTCTCCCAACACGGTGGACAAGACCTATCTCTACGTAAACACAACGGAAGACGAGGAATCCCTTTACTACACGCTGGACAGCGGAATATCCCCCCTTGTAAACCTTTCCATGGACTATTCAAACAGGAACGGGGGCTTGGACATGCACAGCGGCTCCAATATTTTTGATTTCTCCATGAACGTATCCACGGATTACAGCACTGGACTGGACAACGTTATATTGCTTTTTGAGGCCTATATGAGTCCCATAGGCCCGGATGCCATCAACATCTTGTCTTTTAACGCCACATACTACGATTCTCTGGACAGCCAGGACAGCGACGGGGACGGGTTTAAAGAAAGCCTTGAGTGGGTGGGAGACCTTGTGCCGGGAAGCACGGTCACCATAAACTTTGAGGGTGAGATAGAGCCCGGCGTGAATTTTGACAACACCAGCTTCACTTTCCTTGACCTTGCCGGGGAATGCCAGGGATACTACCAGCAGAGCCAGACCTTCAGCGGCATAACCTTCAAGAACAGGTTTTCCAGGGGACCCGTAAGGGAAGGCATAGAGCTTAACGACCTTGGGGCGGGACAATGGTCCCTGAGGGGGTTCTTGAAGAACATAGCACACGAAACCGGGAACCTGGACTACTCAGTTGAAAGCTGGGCCCTTTACGAGGTCGGCCAGACAACCCCCCTGGACAGCTCAGTCGTTTCTCAAACCCTGGGACCCGGCGAGACCATTTACACGGACAGGTACGACACCGGAAGAGGGGACAAGCTTTATTACTCATCTTCTTTTGACTGGGAGGTTGTCTGGGGCAGCTCGGTTTACCGGGGAGACACCACCAGCGACATTGACATGCCTTACCTTTACCTGATAGATTCCTCGGTTAGCAAGTTCGCTGTTATAGAGCAGAACGACCAGGACGGCAGGAAACTGAGCATCAGCGACAGGGTAACCCATATAGGGGATTCTTTACTTGAAGTAACTGAAGTCTCGGTTAACTCCACGATACCTCATCTCTCCGACGAGGGACAGCAGACTGCGTGGAACCTGGACAACATACAGGTTCTCTACAGGTCGGGGGGCAACGAGACCGACATAACAAGCCTGGTTTATGTCTTTTCATCGGGCTCCTCCCTCACCACGGACGGATACGTTAACGTTTATTTCACCTCGGCCGACATAGGCCAGACCATGCAAAAGGGCGACGAAGTCCTGGTGGAATATGATATTTCAGGTTCCTGCAAGGATTCGGACCTTAACTACACACTCGCCACCGAAGCCATAATTGTCACGGAATCCGGCACGCCCGATTACACGGTCGGTGAGGAAACCGTGGAGATACTCGGGGTTGACTGCGGCGGTGAGGGGCCGGGAGGCGGCGGAGGAGGACCATCCCGGGAAGACGCGTGGATAATGGCCGAGGACGCGGAGGCATACGTGATAGTCGGAAACCTGGCAAAAGTAAAGGTTCTTTACAGGATTTATGACACCGGGACAAAAGGACTTAGAGATATGGGCATGGCTGTGTTCATACCGGAAAACGGAAACATGCTTAGGGAGAGAACCTCGCTGGAGCTCATGAGAAACGGCGAGTGGGAAAAGCTTACGCAGGGACAAGACTACAGGCTTGATTACCTGGGCCTGGTTTCCGTAGGCGAAAAGAGGTACAACCAGTATACAATAGATTTTCTGATTGACAACGGGAGGCTGAATCTCTACGACCAGGACAAAACAAGAATAGAGTACGACTCGGAGCTTCCTTACGGCCTGAACGAGCTTATCACAGAGGCTTCGGGATACAACTACTACAGGGACAAGATAGTAACGGAGTCCGTGCATTCCCTCATAAGGATTGACGTGAGATTAAGCAAGTTCAGTTTTTTTGAGGAAGGTTGGGAGCAGGGAATAGCTGAGGTGGGAAGCCCTGTCATGTGGATTAAGGAAATTAGGGTAAAAAACCCCAACGAGGCCCCGGCGGAGGAATCCTACGTTTCAAAGGTGTTCAAAGATACCCTGACTGCCAAGATAATAACGGAGGACGGGGAAAGCAAGGACCTTAACGTAATGCCAGGCAGCAAAGTCAGCTGGGGCATCAGGTTGGAGCCCAAAGAAGAAAAAAGGCTTTACCTCCAGGCATTTACCCCGCCCGTGCTGGAAACTCTCAAGTCAATTGACCCTCTTTTCTCAAACGAGACCTGGGTAACCTTTGACATGAATTCAACCATAAAGAATTTTGCCATTGAAACGTACGAGAACGTTACCTATCCCTTTCCCTATTCCGCGGACAATATAATATACCACGAGGGAATTGAGCTGCTGGTTCCCAAAGGAGACGAGACGTCAATAATAATGGGGGATATGGTCCCGGGGGAAAACAAAAGTTTCTACCTCAGGTACATACAGAAGCCTCCCATACTGATAGTCACCACCAACGGCTACAACTTCACCAACATGGACATTATGGATGTGCAGATATTGGTCATACCCACTGAAGAGGAGGAAAGCGGTTACGTGGAAATGGAGGTAATCGGCCCGGTTCCCAGGCTAAAGACAAACTACGGAGACGCCATGGACGTGGAGGGAGAAAAAGGAAGCATAAACGAATTCAACAGATCCGTGGGACTTGACAGCTTCGTCCCGGGGAGCTACATGCTTGTAACAAACTTCAAGAAGGACTTTGCAACCGTCCTGACGGACGAGAAGGAAATACAGGTTGGGGGTGGTGAGCTTCTTTTTGAATTGGGATACAACCTTCTTCTCCTTATTTTGCTGGTTTTCATACTCATCACTTTCGGCAGGATAAAGAAGAAAAGGGATGAGTTCAGGGAAGAACTCAGGAAGCTGAAAAGGGATATGCTGAAGGAAAAAATAAAGAGCATGTTTAAAATCAAGAAACCCAAAGAACCCCGAGAAGAGAAGGAAGAAGAGCGGGATAAAGATATATATCAGGAAAATGACAATATTTAAATAATTGAAAGAACAAATATAATTAATAAAACTCGGAGGTGCCCCCATAATGAAATACAGATGTTTAGCCCTATTCGCATTAGTTTTTCTGCTGCTTCCATCAATGGCTCTAGCCCTTCCCGGCCCGAGAGCCTACCTGGTGGAGCAAGTACAGGCCCACTACGAATCAAACGGTAGTGCGGTCGGGGACCCGGGTTACGGGAAATGTCCTACTTATGCCAACCCGTGCAGGTACGGGTACGTCCAGGTGGCGCCTCCAAACAACGCGGACGTACTGCAGTACATAAGGGTTAACTTGTCATCTCTCAGCGGCACAAACCTTGAAGAGGTCACGGCCTACAAGGGGGCGCTGGGAAACTCCACAGCCTACGAAAGGATGAGCATATACGTGAACACCAGCGACTCGGACCCCGACGATGCCTACGAGATAAACGCGTCAAACAGGGCTGACATAGCTCCTGACATAAGGATTAACCTCAGCAGCATTTCAAACTGGCAGGGCGGATATGACCTTTACGACGCGGACAACATATATCCTGACGGCTCGCAGAACTCCGAGAACGTGCTGCTTCTCAACTTCAGTATAACAAACCCCAGTTCAAGCAAGACGCTTAGCGGGGTAAACGTCACAATCCAGTTCAACCAGACAGGCGGCGTGCCCGACGCCGTTGGCGTCACGGACAGCGTGGGCCAGACAGGCGGGGCAAGCGCAACCAGGGTTGACACGGACTCGGACACCTATTACGACCAGGTCACGTGGACAGGCGACCTCGGCACGAGCGAGACAGCCTACGTGTGGTTTAACGTTTCCATAACCGAGGGGACCAACTTCAACGGCAACTCAATGAGCCTTGACGGAAGCGACACAGACACCACGGGCTATTATGATGACACCAATACTTTAACCGGAAGAACCATCTCCGACAGATTTTCCAGGGGACCAATAAGGCAGGGCATAGACCTTTCTCTCACGGGAGGCTTCTGGAACGTCAGGGGCTACATAAGAAACATGGGTACAGAAAGTCCCGGACAAGGAGACTACCTAAGGTACAACGTCACCGGGTGGGCACTCTACGAGATAGACCCGGCCACCGGCGACCCGATGGAACCCGCAAACCAGAGCGGGGATTTCAGCGGGGCAAGCGGCCCGATACTGACCCCGACGGACGGAAGAGTCAGGACCACGGACTCGGCATGGACCGGAAACCAGCAGTGGTTCAACTCAAGCCAGCAGGAATCAAGCAAGCCTTATTACGGCGTGTCTTTCACTTGGCACGTGGAATGGAACACGACGAGCTATTACGGTTACATAAACACCACTTACGACCTCACGAATCTTTACAAAATAGACCTTTCAAACGACAAGACCCTGACCGGAGCTGTGAATCCCGATACGGGAGGGGAAAACATAACCGTTTTGGACGTGTCAACCATGATGGGACACAACAGTTCCGGAGCGGATTTCGTGGAAATACTCTCCGTGGTGCCCGCAAGAACCACGGGCGACGACGACCACGGCAACTGGGTAATACACGAGGACTCAAGCTTTGTGGTCTCCGCATGGTACGACGGCTCCTGGAACACGCTTTCGGAGGGCTCCGACTACACGAAAACCGTGACCCAGCCCGATTCATCGGGGGGAACCGACGGTCTGGTTAACGTGACCATATCCGATGTATCAGGCTCTTCCATAGGAGAAACTTTGAAAAATTCTGAAAAAATAAACATCACATTCAAGGTAAGTTCCAGTTCCGGCATGACCACGGGCGACGTGTACAACTTCACCGGGAACTGCACCATGAAAACTGACAGCGGCACACCGATTACGGAAAATTTTGACTCGGAGCAGGTGTCGCTGGCCGGAAAATCCCTTTCAGGCTGGAAGGAACTGATAGGCCGCGACGTGAACCATCCTGGATGGATAGACGGCGGGATACTGGTAGAGGTCGTGTCAACGGACGTTGACGACAGGATAAACGACATAAAGTTCATTGATTACGTGCCGGAGGGTACCAACCTGAGCACGCTTGCCGACTACAAGTCCGGAGTAACCCTTAGGCTGATGAACTGTACGGGAGGATGCAGCTGGGGAACCGAGACGGTTGACGTTGACTTCATAATAACAGACAACGGCACCACAACCCTTCCGGACGGCCTTACAGTTCACGTTTTTGAATTCAAGAAAAACTCCTCAAGCGGCTGGGACCTAGGCAACGGGGAAAAGATAAACGTGACATACACCATGAACATAACAAGCTCGGGAGCTTACGTGCTGCCAACCGTGATATCAGGATTTGACCCCGAGACAGGACTGCACTTCAGCACCACCGCAATCGGGAGCGTTTACGTGGACATACCCGCCCCGCTGTTGCCTCTTGAGATAGATGAGGAAGACTTCTCCCAGGCAAAATGGGCCGTTGTGAACAAGCCCGTGCTGTGGATGAAAGACTTTGAGGCGTACAATCCCAACAGCAGGCCCGCGGAGGCGAAGTTCAGCGTTAACGTTTTTGAGGACACGGACAACGGCTACGTGAGCTACTACAACGAGTACGGGGAGAAAATAGAGGAGGACGTGGATTTCATAATAGAAAGCGGACAGAAAAGGATGGTTTGGACAAGCAAGGTGAACCCGTTTGAGTCAAGAAGATACGAAATAAGGATACTAACCCCGCCCATATTGGAGGTTGACAGGAACGTGGAAGTCCTGGAAAAGCTTCCCCAGAAGAAAGTTAAGGTTATGATGGACGTTTTCCTCAAGAGTTTTTCCAAGGAGAAATACGAGAACGTTGCCTTGAACCTTCCGATAGGCTATGAGGACCTGATACAGGCAAGGGACTCCTTCGGCCGGGAGCTACAATTCAGCGGGGGAAAGGACTCCAGCAGGATAATAGTCGGGGACCTGGAAGCGGGTGGAATGAAGTCCGTGAACATAATATACAAGCAGTCCTATCCGACTATAATAGTCACGCCGGAAAAGGACGAGTTTTCCGTAGGCTCGCCCGTGGGACTCAACATACTGGTTATAAACGGCGGCGATGATGTCTATTACCCGTACCTGGAAATAGAGATATACACCCCGGGAATGGACGTGATAGAGTCTGACATCCTGAAGATAAGTAGCATGGAACCCTTGGAAAAGACGGAATTAACGGAGGAGTACTTCCTTCCCGTATCGGCTCCGACAGGCATGTATCTGGCCACGGCAAGATTCAGGGAAAATTTCGCCACCCTTGCCAGCGGCACGGGGCAGTTCTTCCTTACGGGAGGGGAGAGGGGGCTATCGCAGACATGGGGCTCAATACTCCTCATGATAGTAATAATAATAATGGGATACCTGTCCTACAACAGGCTCAAATCCGTTGAAAAAAGCGCTAAAATGAAAAGCCAGGTGATATGATGTATGTATTCGGCATAAGCGTTCCAATACTTGAACTGCTGGTAATCTTCTGTATAGTGGTTGTGATATACCTCGTGATACTGGAGATAGAATTCAGGCAACTCAAGTCAATAACAAAGAAATTTGACGAGGAAGAAGTGCTTCTAAGCAAGGAAATGAGGGAGCTCAGAAACGAAATAACGGAGCTCAAGAACGTCATAAAGACCATAAAGAAGTAGGGCGCCTCTTATAAAAAAAATAATATTAATAAATAGAAGTATAATTATTTATGCGCCCCAGATTTTCAAAATTTTACATCCTTTTAGTGTTATTAATGGGATTTTTGGCAGTTCCCTTCCTGACGGAAGCCATTGACCCGCCGGACGCACATCCGTTCACAGACCAGAGGAGCTTTAACCTGGATTTCAGCGATAAGACTTTTGATTACGAGCAAAGAGAACTGAACGAAACCGGATACCCGGCTTCTTATATTTACACATACCACGAGGAGTCAAACAACACTTTCTGGATAGAGCTGCCCAGGAACAGCACGGTTTCCAGTTCAAGCGTCAATCTTACCGGGCTTATACTGGTAAACAGCACTTACATAGGTAACATGGACTTAAAGGACGTTTCAACCGGCAACGTGACTTCAAACCCCGGAAATGAAATAGGGATTTGCTCCATTATATCGGGCACGGAAAACAACTTTATTCTCTACACTTCTGACGAAGAGTTTATATGGGGGTTTGACGCGGGGGACATGGTTTACGATTCCGAAATTCATAATTTGACTTCAGACCAGGGGAACGAAATAATAATAGGTTCCAACACAGGCGTTTACGTTATAAATTCCACCGGCAATTTCACGGAGAGCAACATGGTCGGGTACGTGAGGTCGCTGCACGCCGGAAATATAACATCGGACCAGGGTGACGAGATAGTGGCGGGTGGTGACAACTTGTACCTGTTTAACTCCACGCTGGACCTTTTGAGAAACAGTTCTTCAATAACAGGGGTTGAAGGAGTTTACGTGGATGACGCGACATCCGCGAATCCGGGGAATGAAATAGCGGTGGGATGCGGCGGGACAGGAAACAACGTGGTGATGCTCCTGAACTACAACGGAAGCTCCTTCAACACGATATGGTCAAACTCAAGCATGGGAGGAACAGTTTATGACGTGGAAATAGGAAACATATCAGCGGATGCGGGAAAGGAAATTGTGGCCGTGAGCGCCGATTACAAGGTTTACGCCTTCGCCTCCGACGGCTCTCCTCTCTGGAAATACGACCTGAACGACTACGGAAGGTCGGTGGAAATAGGAGAAGTAGTTGACATAAGCCCCGGCAACGAGGTGGTTGTGGGCACGGGGGGTGATGACGTAATCAATGAATTAATAATACTGAACTCAACCGGGGGGCTTATCCTGTCCTACTCTGTTAGCGACTACGTCCAGGGCGTTGCCATAGGAAACATCACTCCGGACACAGGGAACAACGTAAACGAGATACTTGGAGTGACGGGAACCGGCAACAGCGGTTATTTTTACAAAACCAGCTACGACGACTTTCCCACGGATATGAACTTCACGGTAAACGAGACCCTTGTCTGGGAAAAACCGGGCAAGTTCCGGGACTCGCAGGTGCTCACAAACCTGACTTCCCCGCTTCAGAATTTCCTGGGGAACTGCACGAGCGAGATATGCGTTGTCCCGTTCAGGGCCTATTCCTCCCACAAGGGAAGGCTGCAGGTAAGCGACATAAACATAAGCTACTCCTACAACGCCTCCGCGGACATACGCAACCAGACAGTCAGCCCGGCCTGGGCAAAAACCAGGAACATCAGGGTTAACCAGTCAATAGTCAACGAGGCCATAAACGTCAGCTACACGGAGCCGGCGCTGAACATAACAATAAAATACATGAAAATAAACAATGACGCTGTCTCATGCGGATTCAAGGACAAGGCCTATTCCAACGCCACCGTAAGCGGCGGTAACTATTGTAATGTAACGGATGAAAACATAACAATAGTTCCGGGAGAGAGCCCCTACGCATATCACCTGCTGTGGAACGACCAGATGGCAAAGGGAATTCCCGTGATAATGAACGAGGGTAACCCCTACAACACCACGGGGACGGACAACGTATTCTGGATGAAAGACATCACGATATGGAGCAACACCAGCCAGCAGGAGTTCTTCAACATAACCTCCAATACCACCATTGACGACACGATAGTCAAAGGCAACGTTTTCCTTAATGTTACCTGGAGTGGTTCTGAGTATAACATAACCCCCGATACCCAGTGCCCCACGATGGGGGACGTGGGGAACGGCTTCTACGCGTGCTACAATGACACCAATTCCAACAGCGTTCCCGATTTTTTCAACTGGACCCAGCCCAACGCCTCGGCAGGAAGTTCCGTGGTTTACCAGGCGGGGGGGACCAGGAACCTTGTGCCAAACATAACCTTTACCGGCGTCACGCCGGCAACCGGCCTATGGGGCCAGTACTTTAACTTCACCGCAACCGTGGAGGACGACGAAACCGATGAAGTGAACGTCACTTTGTGGGTCTACAGCAACTTCACCGGTAGCTGGATAAGAGAAAACACGGAAACCGTGTCGGGTAGCGGCAACGCCACTTTCAACGTCAGCGCGAACAAGATATGGGTGGGCACCGGCTTTTACAAGTTTGAATATTTTGACTTCAACGCGAGCAACACCTCTCAAATCTACCATTCGGCCAGAAACACAACGAACCCGAATAATTTCACCGTGCAGGCGCACAACGTGAGCCAGGAGCATGTCCAGGGCAACAACACCAACGTTAGCAGGGAGTACGGAACCACCAGCGTTTCTCTCATGGTGTACATGAACGATTCCACGGACTATGCCAACTGGACATCTGAAACGTGCACTTTCCGGACAACTCTTGACGGCAGTACGTGGGACTGGGGCAACTCTGCCTACACCAACACGAGCGGTTACTGCAATCACAGTTTCAACCCCAACGGAAGCTATTCGGTTGGTCTCCAGACCTGGAACGTAAGCCTGAATGAAAGCTTTTACAACACAACCAACCCGCAAAATTACACTATAAGAATAAAGGGCCACCTGAACGTAAGCCTGAACGAACCTGTGGCTTACCAGAACGTCATAAGGAACCAGTCCATTTCCTTTGAGGCCCGGCTGGTTGATGAATACAACAACACGGTTGACAGCTCCTCTGTAAACACTTCCCTGTACAACTGCAGCTGGTACTTCAACAACACGTATCTAAACACAACTCCCGTCAACACAAGCGGCTACTGCGCCTACTCGTGGACGCCGAACTGCACCTACCAGACTCTGGGGCCTTACATAGTTAACGTTACCCTGGGAGGAAGCGACAGCCTGAATTACACGATACTGGGCAACAGGTCGGACCAGATTGTTGAACTGGTTGACGAGCCCAGAATAACAATAATATCACCGCCCAGCGGGGAATCATTTTACAGGGGAGAAACAATAGGACTGAACGCCACAATAAATGACACGTGCGATACCTGCGACCTTAATGCCTACCAGTTCAGATGGTACATGGATTTCAAGGACTATGTTGCCGTGGATATAAACGAGACCGCCGGAAAAAACAGGACCAACATGCCAGTGATGGTCACGGGACAGGAGCTTCAGGACTCCGGAGCCAACCTGACAAGCTGGTCTTCCAACAGTACGAAGGTAACGTGCGGGGCAACGGACGTTACGGTTCAGGTTCTCAGTTCGGGCCAAAACCTGGATACGGAGTCAAACATAACCTTCCTGGTAAACCTTACCGAAAACGAGAACAAGACTTGCCACGTGTTCAACAACGATACCCTCCAGAACGCCACGCTGGGTTACGTAAGAAACAGTGGCTTTGAGTCCGGGGGACTGGGATACTGGGCTTATACAAACAAGTCTTACCTGGACGGTTCTTTGCAAGCGTGCAGCATAGTCAACCAAAGCGACGGGGAAAATTACTCCGCCTACCTGTTTGCCTACGGGGACACGAACTACCTGAACCAGAGCCTGGGAAACGAACTGGGCTCCGACTACATCTACCTGAAATACAAGGCCTGGGGCACTTACAACGACACCTCTTTCGTGAAGGTTTACGCCGGAGGAGGCTCCTGCAACCTCAACCTTTCGCACTACCTCGTTCCCAACACCTCGGCCACATGGAATTACACTCTATGCTACAACGAGTCGTTCTCCTCTGCCACAGACCTTTCTATAACAGTAAAAGACTACAACACAGGCGGATACGAGGTTGAGGCTTCGCACATATACATAGACTACTTGTGCCCGTCGGATTCCTCAGGCAACTGCGTTTCCTACGACTCCGGCGCACCCTACTCCAGGAGCCTGACGGGAAGGGAAAATATAAGCTCTTTGCTAGCCAATTCAACCGAGAGCTCGTGGCAGGTGCCCGCGGCAAAAAGAGTGGGGCCTTACACCGTGTTTGCGAACCTCAGCGGGGGTTATTACCTTTCCAGGGAGAACGAAAGCTATATAAGCATATTCGGCCTGGCAAACGTCTCCTATTTTAACGCGACCTCAGTTACTCCGGGGGAATGTATAGGAAGCAGCTGCTTCACCGGGGTGGACATCAACCTGACCTGCAGGGCCCTTGACAAGAACACCTCCCAGGGTGTATACAACTTCACCGTGAATTTTTACGACAACGGCTCCTACATAAATTCCAGCCAGACTGATGAGAACGGCTACGCCGAGTACGTTTGGGTGAATTCAACAGGCACCGACGGCCTACACATAATAAAATGCAACATAAGCGACTCGCCTGACCTTTATTACAACGTGACCGAGGAAAACGAGATGAACGTGAGCCTTATATTTGAAAGCTCGGTTACCAACGGCACCCTTAACGTGACTCCCCTCTACGATATCGCCGAAAACCTTACCAAGCAGAACAACGACACTGGAGTGTTCAACATAACCGTGAACAACATCGGCTCCGGAGTGATGTACGGCATAAAGGTAGTCAGTTACAACGCCACGGGAATAGAAGGATTTTCTAACGTATGCACCTACCTCTCAGGAGGGGAAAACTGCACAGGAAACATAACATTTACGACATCCAGACTTGCCGAACTTGGGAACAATACGGTGAACGTGAGCCTTATATGGGCCAACCCGGACGAGAACGGCACGGGCTTTGAGAACAAGAGCGTTGTTATAAACGTGACCAACACCACCGTTTTAAACCTGGTTGAGGACTCTGTCAACTATACAATACCCTACGGCGCCACCCTTTACTCCTCTTTTACCGCGGAAGATTTCGGCAACACGGGACTGGGCAACGTGACTTTTGAGCTTTCCGGGGGCAACGCCTCCCTTATAGAAAACTGGATAGCCCTGAACGGAACAGACATAAACCAAACAGGCCTCAACATTACGAGGCTCGGGCAGAGCCTTGTAAACATGTCCGTTTCAGTGCCCTCAAACCAGTCCTACATGGGCAACAGTTATTGGGCTTACCTGCTTTCAGAGGAAAACAGCGCCTGCAGCGGGATTTACGACAACTGCAGCGACTCCCTTATGATAAACATAACCGTAACCCAGCAGCACTGGAGCATAGACCCCCTTACAGACTCGCAGAGGATAGTCGGCCTTAGCAGCAACACTGTGGGAAACTACACCATTGTAAACATAACCAACTACAAAACCTTCAACCTCACGGTAAACATAACCCGGGAATCAAACGGCTCGGAGTTCTTCAACATAACCCTCAACAACAGCGGCTCTGTAATTCCCCTGCCATCCTCTCCCTTTAACGTGGAACCCCTGTCATCGGCCTACCTTAACGTAACGTACAACGTAACCGGCGCCGAGTCCAGTGACGCGGGCACCTACTACCTTAACATCTCCACGGAAAACCAGAACTCGTCCGCGATACCCGCGTGGATAAACATAACAAGAAGCCTTATGATAAGCGATTTTGAGATTGTCTTAATAAGCCCCACCCAGTCCGTCCCCGTCACTTCGGTAAGCGACGGCGACAACGTGGAAATACACGCCAACGCCACCCTGGGAGAAGGTCAGGAGCTCACGGAAAACGTTACATGGACGGCCTGGATAGGGGGGGAAGAGTGCGCCGTGACCAACAGCACCAACGTAACAGGAATGAGCTACGGATGGGTTATAAACTGCACCGCCCCCGAAATACCCGGGAACCCGATAAACAACACCCTGATCCTTTCCGGAAATTACACGACGCTTCCAATAGACTTCAACGACACGGAAACGAAGGCCGTTATTTACGATGACATAAGGGCTCCGAGAATATGGGATATAGAGATAGTGCCCCAGGGCTATTCAACTCCGGGGGAGGCGGACGGGGGGGACGAGAACGTTCACTACGTAATAGAGGAGGGCAACCTCACCGTAAGGGTGAACCTGACGGAAAACAACGGCACGCCCTCAACAAGGTGGATCAACATAACCGGCCCGGCAGGCCAGAAAACTGGCAACCTCACCCAGTCGGGGAGCTACTGGACCTATGTATACAACATATCAAAATGGAACACCTCCATAGTCGGGGACTACGAGGTCATAGTCCACCTGAGGGACCCCGCGGGAAACTACAACAGCAGCCTGAACTACACCATGCGCTACTTTGACATCTACATGCCCATGCAGTTTTATTCAAACTTCACCTACCCGGACGGAACGCCCATGGATGTGGAACTGAGCTTCTACAAGCCGGGCACCGCCTGGAAGCTCCATGAAAACTCCTCTTCGGAAATGAACCTTTCAGTCCATAAAAGGTCTTACGACATAAAGGCCAAACTTTTCAATCAGGAGGCAAAATTCCTGAGCGTTGACCTTAACCAGACTGCCCTGAACCAGTTCAACGACACGGGAGCGGGAAACGTGACGGACTGCATCAAATTTGACTACTTCGCGAACGACACGGCGGACGACGTGGGAAACATAGAGCTGCCGGACACCGCGTGGAAGCAGTACAGGCTCCTGGGAATAGTCGTGGAGCCGGAGAACTTGAGCTTCCAGAGCACCGATTTCACGCTCAATTACACGGAGGCCATGGCCGAGTCAACCCACCAGTACACAGAGGGAAACCTGGAAGCTTTCGTGTGCGCTGACTGGAATTACTACCTGAGAACATGCAACGGGGATTTCACGCATTTCAACACCAGCCTGGGCCCCTACAACCTTACCACAAACCTGTTCAAGTTTTCCACCGCCCCTTCTTCAGCATACGTTCTGGCAGAGAGCTGCTACCCGAACAACTGCGGGGTGGACGTGACAACCACGGTTTCTCCCGGGGGAGGCGGGGGAAGCAGCGACAAAGAGAAAGAGGAGGAGGAAGGCGGGCCTGTGTCCTTTGAGGTGGACACCAACCTGGGCAGCGTTACGATTACCCAAGGGGAGACCAAGGAATACTGGCTTTACATCACCAACAAGCTCCAGAAACAGATAAAACCCAAGATATCAATAACCGGAAGCATAAAGGACTATCTGAGCTTTTCAAAGATGCTGCTCAGCCTCGGAGCCGAGGAAAGCGAGAGGGTGGAGGCGACCGTATCGGTGCCTGAGTCAACAAAGGAGGGCTACTACACCGGAACGATTGTGGTGGAAGCGGAGGGAGAAAAAGAAGTCATACCAGTCTCAATAAAAGTTGTGGCAAGCGCGGACAGCCTGATTTCCCTTGAGGTTGACATTGTAAAAAACAGGATAGAGATTGAAGAACCTCTGAAATTCCAGGTCAAGCTGAGGAATCTGGGCACACAAAAAGAATTAAAACTAACCCTGACATATTTAATAAAGGACGGAGAAACTGACGATACCGTGAGGGAGGAAAAAGAGAACGTAACCCTTGAAAAAATGCTTTCCTTCACGAAAAGAATTGACCTGAACAGCACCGGCCTGGAAGACGGAGAACACCTCCTTGAAGTATGGGCAGAAACTGACGGAAGAGCGGTGAATGACATGGAGACCTTTGAGATAGTAAAACCTTTCCTTGCAACGACACTGGGCGTTACCCTGGTTTACACCCTGCTAATTCTGTCCATAATTATAGCGACCATATTCATAAGAAAGTACTACCTGAGCTGGAAGCTTGGTAAGGAAGCCAAGAGAAGGTATATCTTCCCTGTCAACATGAACAAGATACCCCAGAAAACTGAAAAGTCTTTCTGGATAGGGACACTCGCGGGAAGCAGGATAAAGGCCTGGATGGACCCCAACGACCTCACCACCCATGCCCTCGTGGCGGGAGCAACCGGCGCGGGAAAAAGCGTGGGTGCTTCTGTAATAATTGAGGAAGCTCTTGAGCAAAAGATACCTATCATAGTGTTTGACCCCACCGCCCAGTGGACGGGATTCGTAAGAGGTTGCAGGGACGAAAACCTGCTAAAACACTACTCCAAATTCGGGATGGATGTGAACAGCGTAAGGCCTTACAAGGGTATGATATTTGAGATGAGCGACCCCAAGCAGAAGATAGAGTTCAAGGAGTTCATGAACCCCGGGGAAATAACCGTTTTCACTCTGAACGGCCTCAAGCCCGAGGAGTTTGACGAGGCTGTGAGAAACATAATAAACTCCATGTTCAGGATAAACTGGGAGGAATCCACCACGCTGAGAATGATAGTGGTCTTTGACGAAGTCCACAGGCTCCTGGAAAAATACGGAGGAAAGGGAGGTTACGTGGCCCTGGAAAAGGCGTGCCGTGAGTTCAGAAAATGGGGAATAGGACTCATAATGTGCTCTCAGGTGCTTGCGGATTTCAAGGAAGCCGTTTCCGGCAACGTTCTGACTGACGTGCAGCTTAACACGAAAAGCCTTGAGGACATAAAAAAGGCCAGGGACAAATACGGCGAGATGTATGCCAAGAGGATAACCAGGCAGGGCCTGGGTGTAGGCATGATTCACAACCCCAAGTACAACGACGGAAAGCCTTATTTCGTGCAGTTCAGGCCCACTTACCACAACCCGCACAAGATAACCAACGAGGAGCTGGATGAATACAGGGAATTTGCAAAAGAACTCAAGGAAATGAAGAAAAAGATTGAGGACATGGAAAAGGCGGGCAAGGAGACGTTTGACGTTAAACTTGAGCTCAAGCTGGCCCAGGACAAGCTGAAACTTGGTAATTTCAGGATGGCGAAAATTTATATAACGTCCCTCAAAAAACATTTAACTGGAGGTGCTTGATTGGCAAAAAAAGATGTTGAAGAAGACCTGGAAAAAATAAAAAATGATATTGGTTCGGAAGACGAGCTGAAACAGAGCGTCCCGGAAGACGATGCCCAAGAAAAACCGGGACCTAAGAAACCGGGTTTTCTGGGAAAAATAAAAGACAAGATAGCCTCCGGCAAGGCCAAAGAAAACAAGGTCTCCAAAAAAGAGCTTAAAAAGGGAGAGGATTTGGAGCAAAGCATCGTGAGGGAAAAAACAACCGGCGAAGGCGGCCCGGTCAGTTATGATGAAAATATAATAACTCCTGATGAGTTTGAATCCATAGAGGAAGACGAGAGCGTAGGAGAAGAGGAGGAAGTCAAGGAAACCGCCCCGAAAGAAAAGGATGGAAAAAGCCAGGCAAGCGTAGTGGACCAGATAATGATGAAGATTGAAAGGATGGAAGGCCGGATAAGCGCGATGGACGGGGTTGACAAGTCCATCCAGGAAAGAATATCAAGCCTCTCGGAAGAAATAGGGGAGCTCAGGTCCTCTATTCTGGAAAAGGAACGGACTTTGAATGAAATTGAAACCCAGGCCAAGAGGGTTACCGACGCCTTTGAGGAAATAGAGCCTGAAAATTTCAGGAAGGAGCTGGAAAAGAAGGAAGAGGAGATAGCAAAAAACCAGGCAGAGATTGAAAGCCTTGTCACAAAACAGAAAGAAATGAAAAATACAATTAAAAAACTGGAAGGCATAATGGAAAGAGTCAAGAGCTTTGAAAACCTGGTTGAGATGTCGGAAAAGATTAACGAAAAATTCTCCCAGATAGAGGAAAACAAAAAATATACTTCAAGAATAGCAAGCAAAGTTGAAAATATATTCTCGGAACTCAACAACAGGCTAAAGGATTTCAGAAGCTCCATGGACAAAATAGAGATGAACGACGAAACGATAAAGGAGCTCATGAAGACCGTTGACATGACGGAAATAAAACTGGAAAAACTTGTGGAAAAGGAAAAACTGAACCAAATGGAAAAAGAAATAAAAGAGCAAATTGAAAACAACAAGATGGACCTTGAAGACAAGGTTTACGACCTTAAAGATTTTCTTGAGGACATGGTATCAAAATCCGGCGGCGTGAATTTTTTGAAATCAAAAAAAGAAATCCCCTGGAGAAAGGAGCTTCAAGGCAAAATGGATGAAATAGAGAAACTGGTTAAAAATTCCAAGTCTGACGTGACCAAAATAAACGGTTTCAGAAAGGAGCTGGCAATCCTGAAAAACAAGGTTGACAGGCTTGAAAAAACACCCAGGGAAACCAAAGTCATAGAGAAGCCTGCCCCGGTAAAACCAAAAAATTCTGTGACCTCCGTGCCAGAGAAAGAAATACCTGTCAACATAGAGAACTGGCTGAAAGAAAACATCAACAAGGGATACAACAGGGAGGAGCTAAGGGAGTCTCTAAAAAGAGGAGGGTACGATTCTTCTTACGTAGACACCTTCTTTGCCAGATCTCATTTAAGGTAGCAAAGCTTGGCTATTCCTATTTTTCTAATTTTCAGCAAACCCATACCCTCCAGCCTGTAAACGTACTTTGTAACCGTGTGCCTGTGAGCGCCTATTCCGTCCGCAAGGTCCAGTATCATGGTTCCTTCCTGGTGCTTCTTCAGGTACTTAACGATTTTATTTTCTATGGGCATCATCTTCTAGTCCTCCAGACTGCTATGAGCATTAAAGCGGTTAAAACAGCCACTGACAAGAGTATCCATACCAAGGGAAATACTGCTTCCTCTCCCTCAACCTTGAAAGGTCTTGAAGAGACTGCCTCCCTTCCTGTATAGGACACCAGAGCCTCAAAGTTGTATATACCGGGATCGGAATATTCAGGCAGGAACAGGGTAAGCTCCCTTTCCTTCTGGTCTGTTACCGCAAACGTGTCGGAAGCCTGTATAACCGGATTTCCTTGATTGTCTTTTATGGAATAGAAAACAGCCACGTCCACTCTTGCCTTGGGTCCTCCCACGTTCAGCATATTCAGAACCGCCTTGACTATTCCGCCGGGCTTGACCATTTCAGTTATCATATTTACCGAAATGTCAAACAAAGGCACGAATGTGTGGGTATACATCTCTGTCTTTATCTGCC
>CAZXFI010000013.1:0-24296 GCA_964640225.1 uncultured archaeon | reverse complement strand
ACAACCAAGAACTACGGAGAACCGCATTTCCCTGAGCCGATAATTGAGGACCAGTACCCGCACTGGATAACCAACTCAACCCCGGTGGCTCTGGACGCCGTGGACGGGGGAGACATATGCGCCATAGGCGTTGAGGAAACGTGGTACAGGAACATTTATTACGGCCCGGGAGAACTGAACCAATACTGTGAGGATTACGCGAACTGCATGGAGTGGGAAGGCGGTGAAGGAGAATGGACGCTTTACGAAGACGAGCCCTTCTACAAGGAAGAGCAGTCCTGCCACATAATAGAGTACTACAGCGTGGACGAGCTGGGAAACACGGAGGACGTGAAGTGGCAGTGCGTTTTCGTGGACAACTCGGAGCCGGTAGGAGAAAAGGAAATCGGCGAGCCGAAGATACCGCTTTACGGCGAGAGAGACCCGGAGGAATACTCGGCCATATATGATTTGGTTCCCTACATGGAAGACTTCCCGACAGGAACTGTGGAAGAGACATGGGACGGGGAGAAGGCCATGTGGGACATAGAAATTGACGGCGACTACACGCACACCGAGTTCCAGCTGGTGATTGCAAACTCCGACGACGGGGAAACCCAGTTCCTGGTGGCTTGGGGATCTGACAACGGCTATGCAGGACCTTTCTACAAGCCGGTGGGACCGGGAGGTTGCTGGTCAGGCGCTGAATGGCAGGAACTTCCGGACGGATTCGTGGTTACAGGCAGCCCGGGAGACGAGAATTTCCACATAGAAATACCCATGGGTTACCTTAACGATGGCGACTACTACTGGGCGGTTCATGCCGGGGCGAGAAACAGCGGCAACACGAAATTCGCCAAGTACCCGGAAGACTGGAACAAGTGGCAGTGCACCGGAAGATACGAAGGCAGTCTTATAGAAGATTGGTGGGTACAGGACCATGTGACCGAGATAGGACTTACCTGCACGGATCAGGAACCGCACCCGGTGGACCACGAGGAGGTCTGCTTCAGGGTTAGCTTTGACGTGGAACCCTGGCTGACGGAATTCTACTGCAACATGTATCAGGGAACCATGCAGGGACCGGAGGAAGATGACTGGTGTTGCATAGACTCGCCATTTACAATAATATTCCAGGAAGATTCCCTGCACGACCTTGAATACTACTGCAGGGATGCGCTTGGAAACGATAACGAAATAGATTTGGAATACTTCAGGGTGGATTCATTGCCGCCCATAATAAACAAGACTCTGGAAGGTCCCCAGTACGGGCAGTGCCCGCCTGAGGAGCCCGGAGATGAGTGCTGGATAAAGGACTGGGACTGCGGAGAAGACGGCACGACCATCCACATAGAGGCTTACGACAACGACACTTACGGATGCGCCGCGGACGACCTGACCTGCAGCTGGTGGTACCTGCTGGATGGAGAACCAATGCAGGGAGAAACCGACCTGGGAACATCCTTTGACATAAAGTTTTACGAGGATACGGAACATGAACTGCACGTGGAATGTTGCGACGCCCTGGGAAACTGCGAGGAAGACGTGGAAACGTTCTACCTGGATTCGCAGCCTCCTGAGACAGCAAAGTGGTACAACGGCTCGCTCCACTGCGGAGACCCGTGCGAGGCACCGGAGTGGATAACCAGCCAGACCTTTGTGAACCTGGATGCGTACGACCATCCCGCGAACACGTCCTGCGCGGTGGGAGTTTACAAGACTTTCTGGAAGAACATACTCCTGGAAAGCGAGGAGGACTGGGATTACTGCTACAGCCAGGAAATATGCGACCAGTGGAATCCGGCGGAGCCCATGGACCCCATGAATCCGGAGGGCAATTGGAATGAATACTTGCAGCCGTTCACGAAACCAGAGGAGTCCTGCCACATAATAGAATACTACAGCACGGACGAGCTTGGAAACTTTGAGGACATAAAGTGGCAGTGCGTTTTCGTGGACAACACGCCGCCCGAGAGGAACAAGACCGTGGGCGAGCCCAAGATAAACTGCAGCGAAGAACCCGAAGGCCCGCTGGGCAACGGCGGAAATCCGTGCGACTACTTAACTCAGGGAGAAGGCCAGTGCGCGTACGTTGATTCGGCATCTCTGCCTCCGTACGCATACGACACTCTGGTAGCTCAGGGAGCCGACTCTCAGTTTCTGGACGAAGGGTGCGGTTATTTACTAATATTATCCTCAGGAGACCCGCTTGAGCAATCCAGTACAATAAGCACCGACATGAACAATCCGGGATGCGGACTGAACCCGGACGGTAACCAGACTTACGACTGCGTGATACTGGAAAACTTTGTTCCGGGAACAGACAGCGTGGTGCTGGCTGTATCCTCGGAATGGCCCGAGTACCTTGGCTCGCCGTTCACCGACTGGATGCAGATATTCACTTCCAACGTTTCGGTGGACATATCAATAAACGACTGGAACGGCACGGCCGAGATAATTCCGTACGGGCCTGACGACAGCGGGACGAAGACCCTGGCAATCGTGGGTTCACAGTCCTCGGTAAACCTGAGGGCGGCGGATTCGGGAGACTACATTTACGACACGGCACTCATAGTGGCGCCTCTGGCTTGCTTTGAGGAAATAAACGAGACCCTGCTGTGCGGAAACGGAGAGCTGGATCCGGGAGAAGAGTGCGACGACGGAAACCAGGAAAACGGGGACGGATGCTCTTCACTCTGCCTGCTTGAGGAAGGCGGGGAAGAACCCATGGAATGCTGGTGGGTAAGAGACCACGTGACCGAAGTAACCCTGGACTGCGAGGACCAGGGAGACCATCCGGTGTACAACGAGGAGGCCTGTTTCCAGATAACATGGGACGAGGACCCGTATGGAAACATCACGGACGAGTACTGCCTGATGTATCAGGGAACAATGGAAGAAGGATGGTGCTGCCTGCCCGCGCCGCGGACAATAATATTTGAGGAAGATTCGGAGCACGAGCTTGAGTTTTACTGCAGGGACGTGCTCGGAAACATGGAACCGGACACGGACTTGGAACTGTTCAAGGTGGATTCCGTGGCCCCGGTGACAAACAAGACCTACCACGGGGCATACTACCTAAACGAGCAGACTGGAGCCGAGTATCTGGACACGAACAGCTGGATTACGCTTGACGCGGAAGACGGAGGCCCGATATGCGCGGTGGGAGTTGAAGAAACATACTGGCAAAATATAGTTTATGAGGAGGAAGAAGACTGGTACTACTGCCAGAGCCCGGAAAACTGCGAGGAATGGGACACGGAGGAACTGGACCCCGAGGGCTGGGAAGTTTACGAGGGAGAAATACACAAGGACGAGGAGTCCTGCCACGTGTTTGCCTTCTACTCGGAAGACAGGCTCGGAAACACGGAAGACGTGCAGTGGCAGTGCTTCTTCGTAGACAAGACCGCGCCATATATATACAAGACATACGGCCAGCCGATATTCCCTGACCAGGAAGTACATCCGGCCTGGATAAACGACGACACCCCGGTGTACGTTGAGGTAAGGGACGACGTGCAGCCTCACCCGTCCGGAGTCAGCGAAGTCAAGTACAGGTACGGATTAGTCGCGGACGAATACTGTGAGTACAACGAGTCCGGGCCATACTGCGAGGACGCGGAAATAGAAACCCAGTGGACGGACGGAAGCGAAAGCTTCAACTTCACCATAGGTGAGGAGTCCTGCCACCTGATAGAGATATACGCTGAGGACAACGTTGAAAAGAACAGGACGCACAAGCAGTGCGTATACGTGGACACGAGCGCTCCGGAGCCGAACAAGACCGTGGGAGAGCCCAAGGACGAGTGGGATGGAAGCGATGCGTACTACTACAACATCTCGGACCTGTGCTGGAACGACCCGGAAAACCCTGACCTGGAGTGCTGGAAAGTGACCCTGCTGACACCGATAGAACTGGAATGCACAGACCTTGACCAGCCGCATCCCGTGCCGGAAAAGGAAGTGTGCTTCAAAGTGGAATGGGACCTGGACGACGTCACGGAAATGTACTGCAGCCAGTACGTGGAGGGAGGAACTTACGACAAGTACGGAGACGGCTACTGTTGCATGGAGAGCGGAGACTTCTACTTCCACGAGGAGACGGAGCACAAGCTTGAATACTACTGCCTGGATGTGCTCGGAAACAAGGGAGAAACAGTGGACGTGGAGATGTTCAAGGTAACAGGGACAACGTTCAACATAACGATAAACAAGAAATGGAACCTTATCTCAGTGCCTTTCGTCATGCTGGACAACTCCATAGACGAGGCATTTGAGAACATAGGAGAGGACATAAACGCCGTGTGGACATACGACGCTTTTGAAGACGAATGGTACGTGTACACGCCCGGACCTGCGCCCGATACTCTGGATGAAATGGACCCCGGATGGGGATACTGGGTGCACTCTGACAAGGACACGGTACTGCAGATAGGCGGAAGCCTGTTCATGCCGGGCCAGACGCCGCCCGACAAGTACGTAAAGCATGGCTGGAACCTGATAGGATACTACGGAAACGAGGACCACTGGGAAAACGAGATAATGGAATACGACGGTCCTGACAGGGAAGGAGAGTACGCATACTGCGCGCTGTTCTCCCTGGGAGAGGACTACCTGGACAAAGGATGGTCTTCGCTGCTGACCTATTGGGAGCCTTGGAATCCGAACCAGTGGGACGAATACGACTACTTTGACCAGCTGGATCCGGGAGCGGGATACTGGATTTTCGCAACGGAAGACGGCATATACGCCTATACAACAAACTGTCCTCTGGACTGGTTTGAAAAGTAAATTACGGCGGTTTCACCGCCAACCTTTCTTTTATTTTTACCGGAAAGGGATAGGTATTTAACTTTAAGCGGTTCATAATATTTAGAAAAATCAGTTGGGGGTTGGAATAATGAAAAAAAGCTTTGTTACCGCAATTTTGTTCACAATATTTCTAAGCGCCTCGGTTCTGGCGCCTCCCGCCCTGCCCCAGCAGTTCTGGGGCACCGTTACGGTGAATGGTAACCCGGCGCCTGACGGCACGACCGTGACCGCGAAGGTGGACGGGGAAGCCGTGAAGAGCGCGGACACCATGGACGGGGAATATTCCCTTGTTGTACAGGACCAGAGCCCGGGTGAAACCGTTCATTTCTTTGTGGAAGGAACAGATACGGAAGAGACGGGAACTGTGCTGGAAGGCGGAGTGGAAAGAATTGACTTCTCCGTTGCGCTGGATGAAGACCCCGGAGGCGGGGGAGGTTCCGGCGGCAGCTCAAGCGACGATGAAACTACCACAACGATAGCACAGGAAGAAGAGGAACAGGAAGAGCAGGAGGAGGAAGAGTGCAGGGAAAAATGGACCTGCACGGAATGGAGTCCCTGCGTGGATGGCAGGCAGACCAGGACCTGCACCGAGGAAAACGGGTGCGGAACAGACCTTTACAGGCCCTTTGAAACCCAGCCCTGCGTTTCCGAAGAAGGAGGGCAGGCCCAGGGATCTGACTTCTCGGCCACGGGAAGGTTTCTAACTTCTCCCGTGGGAATGGGAGCCCTGGCGGTTGTTATGGCTCTGGCTGGAGCAGTATTTTTCTGGAAAAGAAAAGGCCTGGGTACGAAAAAAACAAAGGAGTAAGAGTAAGCCCCTCACCTTTTTATTTTCTTTTGTTCTACTATTTAACATGACTACAAACCACGACTTGATAGAAAAACTCAAGTGCGAGGTCCTCAGGACCGAGGAGGTTGAGGAGGCCCTCAGGAACATACCAAGGGAGTGGTTCGTGCCTGAGGAGTACATGGACAGGGCCTACGAGGACAATCCTCTTCCCCTCGCTTCCGGCCAGACAATTTCCCAGCCTTTTACCGTGGTAGTTATGACAGAGCTACTGAGCGTTTTCAGGGGCCACAAGGTTCTGGAAGTCGGGGCAGGCTCCGGCTGGCAGGCCGCCCTCCTGGGACACCTGGTGGGGCCCAAGGGAAAGGTTTTTACGGTGGACATAAACGACGAGCTTGTGGAAATGGCCAGGAAGAACCTGGAAAAAACCAAGCTCAAAAACGTGGAAATAATCCACGGCGACGGAAGCAAGGGCCTGGAAGACAAGGCCCCTTTTGACAGGGTGATAATAACCGCCGCCGCTCCCAAGATACCTCCCCCGATAGAGCGGCAGGTCTTGGAAGGAGGGAAGCTGGTGGCCCCGGTGGGGGACATGAGAAGGCAGCAGATGACTCTTTATGAGAAGACAAGGATGGGCCTCAGGGAAATTAGGAGCGCCGGGGTATACAGGTTTGTTCCCCTGATAGGCGAGCACGGCTTCAGGTGCAGGATGTGGTGACTAGAGTGTTGTTTTCTTGACGTACAAGGCCAGCAAAATCACGAGCAGCATGACTGACACAAGGGCAAAGAGAAAGAAGTATTCCAGGCTTGCCAGGTCTAGACTAGCGCATTTCTGCTCCACTTCGCAGCTTTCGGAGGAAATCTTTCCTGACCCGGACCTCAGGGTGGCCACCAGGCTGAAATCCCTGTAAGTTTCGGCTCTCAGCATGAATTCCTTCTCGCAGGTTCCGTTCTTCACGCAGAACCCGTCTTCCACGTAGTAAAAGGTGGATTTCCAGCCCTTCTCCGGGTCGTATATTTTCCCGACCCTTCCCCCGGCACTGTCTATTTTCACGTCATAGCAGCCGTCTTCAATACCTTCCGCCATCACGCTCACGTTGTAGTCCACGCAGTTCCCCTCGGTTTCCAGAATTATTTCGGCCCGGGCCGTGGGAAGCAGAAGAAGAAAGGCCAGAAGAAGAAACTTCATTCCCATATCTTCTTCCCCATCTTTATCTTGAAAAGGCTCTCAAGGAAATCCGTTCCCGCGTAGCCGGCCAGCAGCGCAAAGCGCAAATCGTCTATTATGAAAAGCCCCACAAGCAGGCCTATGGCTCCCGAGGAAACAAGCGTGACGAGCATGTAGTCCTTCCGCAGGTTCTTTTTCTTGGTGGGCGAACTCTTGACGTGCTTGATTATACCCACAAGGCCCCTTATGAGGCCGCCGAGAAGCCCTGCCGCGAATATGTAAAGGGGGTTCATGATAATTTTTTCGGGTAATTATATATAAAATTTCAGGGAAATAACAATATAAATAAGCCAGGGAAAATATAAACAGGTGAAAAGATTGTTGCTCAGGCTGATACCCCTTTTGTTTCTGGCTCTCCTGCTGCCTGTTTTTGCCGCGGCCGTGATGGACGAGCATATTTCAAAGACAGAGGATTACAACTACAATCCCTTCGGCGAGGAAAAAGTTGAGGTGGAAACCCCGCAGGATTTCACGGTTCTAATCCTTATTCTGGTTGTGTTGATGCTGATTCTATATAAGGGAGAAAAGACCCTGGAGCATTTCACCATGGGTAGAGAGGAAGTCATGAGAATGAGAAGGGCTAAGAAGGGAACAAAGAAGAGAAAAAAGAAAAAAAGTTGAAAAACAAAACTAAAAGTTTATAAATAGTACCGTCAAAACCTTTATCAAGAAATTCTGAGGTGCGAGTTTTGGACAAAAAAGGAACTCTTCTGGCTTCTGTTCTTATTGTTTCCCTTGTTCTGGTTTTTTCTTTGGCATTTTTTTCTTCTTTTTCCCTGAGCGCGGTTTATACCAGCGGAGACGTTAGCTTCGTGTTGGATAAAGTGGCCTACAACTCAACCGTTCAGCTGGGAGAGAACGCCACCTTTCTGATCAACGTCACGAACAACGGCACCGCGGAACTGAGCAATTTCTCCCTGGGGGACGAATATAATACGTCTTCACTAAACTACACATGGGCCAGCCAGAGTCCGGACTATTTCAACGCCACGGCCGGCAGGATTAAATGGTTTTTCAACATTTCCTCCGACGAGTCATTCAACGTGACGGTAAAGTTCTCCACCCTCAACCCCGGAGACACGATAAATGATGTTTCGGTGTTTAACGAGAGCTATAATCCTTTCCTGTCCCTACTAAACGAGAGCGAGGAAATAAACATAACCCAGAGCGGGCCCATAAACGTCACCCTAATTTACCCGACTAACGGGATGACCATAAACGACACTCCCTTCAGCATGAACTACAGCGTAAACATGAAGGCCAACTGCAGCCGGTACTGGAACGTAAGCGGCAACTGGTCCAACGAAGGGCACAGCATAGAGGGGGTGCAGGGCAACGCTTCGGTGGACGGCATGGATCCGGAAAACGGAACCTACAAGTGGAACGTGTACTGCGTGGACTACAACAACGGCACGAACACGGGATGGGCCGCGGCGAACTGGACCTTCACGGTCAATGCCACTCCCGCCGGCTCGGACCTGACCGTTTCAAAAAGCAGCCTCAACGGCGACATAGGGATAAACGACACCGTGTCTTTCCAGGTAAACGTGACCAACCACGGTCCGCAGGACTATGACAACGTCTGGGTTTTTGACTCCTTCAACTCCACCTACATACAGTTCAACGAGTCAAGCTGCCCCGAGGACGGGTACTTCAACGGAAATGCAACGGAGGACGAAGGATGGGTTGACATAAACATAAGCTCGTGCCACGGGAACCTGTCAACCAACGAGAGCTATATACTTTACATAAACTTCACCGCGGTGGAGGAGGGCTTCACAAGCAACGATGCCCAGGTCTCCAGCAGCGAGAACGATTCCGACATAATGCACAACAACTACGTGGATTTCCAGATAGGGCAGATGGGGGATGACTGGAACGACGGGCTGGACATGTGGCAGTCTTCCATAGTCTCGCCGTACGTGATCCGGGACAGCCACAAGCTCCTGAACTTCTCGCTTTACAGGCGCGCCGGGGACCAGTCGTGCCTGGAAAACCTGACGATATTCCTTCCGGAGAACTTCACCTTCCAGGGCCACAACCAGACCACGGTTCCGGACGGGAACTACACCTTTTCCAACACGTCCAGTTACGTTCTGTGGGAATCGGTTGGGGACGAGTTCTTCTGCGGCGAAGGCTACGAATACTTTGTTATAAACGTCACGTCAACAGACAGCCTGGGCTCGGAGACTTTCCGGGTCCTGGCTTACGCCGATGACAACAGTTCAAGCGAAGTAAACCTGACGGTTTTCACCGCCGTGACTTTCTGGTACAACGGAACTGTTTACGACATAAACGGAGACCCACTGGAAAATTCCACGGCCTCTCTTTACGTGGTGAGCTTCAGCATGCAGGGAGACGTGGTTTTGGGAACCTTTTCCGGTCAGACGAACTCAAACGGGGTTTTCAACATAACAGGCGTGCCCGGCCTCAACCAGTCCGAGATGGACGGCCCCGGAGGCCCGGGTTCCGGAGACATGGACGGGCTTTTTTACCGCCTGAGCGCCACGAAATACAACGACTCCCAGAACCGCTACGCGATGTACGTGGGGCCGAGCCTGCCCGAGCTTCCGGAGAGCGAGCTGAGGTCGGAATGGGGGCTGAACGACCCCATTATATACTTGAAACCGGCCGTCACCTTCCATGTCCAGGTGGAGGGATACGACTACAAGTCGGGCCCGGCAAACGAGAGCCTGTGCAACGAGAGCGGATGCCCTGACGAGGCCTTCAACTGGACCAACATAGGCTACGGCTACGGGCTGAAGGACAAGAAGCTCGGTTATTCCGTGTCAAACGACCATTCCAACATGGAAAGTACAGAGAGGTATTTTTTCGCGCCGCTACAGAGGAACTACTCGCTTATGGTTTTTCCCGAGGCGTCCTTCCCCCTTTATGTTGACTTTGAGGGCGTCTCTTCCAAGTGCAATTCCACCGGCTACAACCTGAGCACTACGGGAGTCAACGCGACCTGCACCACGACCAACGGAACTTACTTCGTTGACGTGGTGATAAGCTCCGACATGACCATAACGCCGCTCACCGGATACATAAACCAGACTCCGGGCTCCTTTGACGATGCCTGGATAGTTCCCTACACTCTTGGCGCGGGAAACATGATATTTGACCAGGACACGCTCCCCTTCAACATGGGAAACATGATGCGCTGGCCCCCGAACAGCACTTACGATGACCATTACAACATGTCAACCGGTGAGTACTCCATCCACCTCCCTGCCACCGAGGCCCATTCCGATATAATGCTGATGGCTTTCGCCAGGGTAGACACCGATTACTACATGGACTACTACAAGCTCTCCTCGGAGGGTCAGAACTTCACGGGAGGAACGGAGCACAATTTCACGCTGGAAAAACTTATTACCGGGACAAACTTAACGTTGTCTTCGTACAACGTTTCAGGCGACTGGAACGAAACTGATATTGTCAATACCACCGCGGTGCAGTTTTACCTTGTGGACGAGAACGGCACCCTCCTCAGCGCCGAAAACTCTTTCGTGGAGATGAAAATGGAGATAGACGGGAATGAATACGACAGGATGACCGACTCGGAAGAAGGGGCGTTTGAGCTTCCTGTAATATACGGGGAGGGCATAGAAAAACTGACCGTGTATTCCCAGAGCTATTCCCCTGTTTCCACCCCGGTCAAGGCGAGCACCCTTGGCGGGGGTAGCGGAGGGGGCGTTGCCTGCTCCGGGGGAACGTGCAATATAACCCTTACCAGGTTTGACACCTTTGACCCGGACGACCCCAACGCCACGATGGACATTTTCGTTGATTTTGTCAAGTCAAACGCCACATGCGACGTGCCCTTCCCAGGGGAGGACTGCGTGCTAACCAGCGCAGACAAGGACTCCTTCTCGCCCCTCAAGGCGATACTTTCCGGCGACATAAGCATGAGGATAAAATACAACAACATAAGCATACACTATGCCAATACGGACCTGCTCGCCTCGGGTCCCCCGGACGCGGCTTTCTCGCAGAACGCCTCGGGAAGCGGGCTGGAAGCCGCCTGGAAGTTCGGAAGCAAGGGGCCTGAAATATACGAAGAGGTCATAATAGGAATGCCTTTTGACGAGTCACTGAAGGAACTGAACGTAACGGTGGGCATAAACCTGCTTTACGACAACGACTTCAACGTGATATGGAACGCAAGCGAAAACACCACGGAAGATCTGAACGACACGGACTACTCCGATTACCTGGAAGGCGATTACGAGGCGTACCTGAACGGCACCGGGGTACTGTGCCTTGAAAACAATGCAGACCTCTCATCAGGACTCTGCTACAAGAACGACACCGAGAAGCTGGTCTTCCTGAAGATACCCCACTTCACGGGGGTGGGGGTGGAGGTCACCGGCGGAGGAATTCTTCCTGCAAATCTCACAATATGGGACTCCACCGAATCACAGGCAAAGTATCCCCTTGATTCCGTTACATTTTATGCCAACTACACCAGCACCGGGGGTTCGCCCGTGAACGGAAGCGGGGCCAACTGCAACGCAAGCTACAACAAGACTGGAGGCTGGACCACGGAAAGCATGCCTTACAATTCCGGCTCAGGTTTCTACGAGTCCTCGGAAAGCTTTTCTTTTTCCGGAAGTTTTTTCTGGAACGTTACGTGTTCCTCTGACAATTACACCGCTATGGAGGCCAACGACACCGTGTCAATCAGTTACGTGTCGCCCACCATATCCAACGCTTACATAATTCCAAGCGTGGTCAGGCAGAACCAGAACTCAACAATCATGGCCAAGATAACGGATGACGGGACCGTGCAGAGCGCCCACATGAAGGGATACAACGGCACCTGGGACGAGGTTTTCTCCCAAAAAAATCTTACCAAAATATACAACAGCACCTGGTACGTGGTCCTGAACGTAAGCGGCAACGCCACCGGCTTGTATTACATAAACGTGACGGCAACCGACAATGAAAGCCACAGCACCACCGATTGGATTGGCAACCTGACGATAAACAGCACGGGCTCAAACCAGACCTACTCCAACACCTCCGTATCCACCTTATCCAACCAGACCACGGTAAACGCGAGCGGCACCAATTCCACACTGCAGATAAGGACAGGCTCCGAGGTGGCGAATTCCACGCTTTTGGTATCCCTCTACGAGGAAAATCCCGGAGGGAACAACAGCCTGGCCGCCCTGGGCAGGTACGTGGAAATAGGTGCAAGCTCCGAGATAAGCGAGAACCTTCTCTGGACTCTCATAAAGGTTTTCTACACACAGCAGGAAGTGACGGATGCCGGGGTGAACGAGAGCATGCTCCGCCTCTACTACTACAACGACACGGCCGGAAGCTGGTCCGTCTACAATTCCCCTAACGGAGGGGTGAACACTTCCGAAAATTACGTGTGGGGCAACACTTCCCATTTCAGCCTTTACGGGGTTTTTGAGTCAGTCGCCACATCCACGACAACAACCACCACGGTTTCGGGCGGAGGCGGGAGCTCCGGAGGCACTGACGAAACCACGACAACGGTTTCCGGAGAGGAAACAACCACCACCGTGAGCGGGTCAGGAGAGGAAGGAGGCGAAGACGGGAAGGAGAAAAGGGAGGAAACAGGAAAACTACCTCCGCTGGACGAGCTTCCCCCGGAGGCCCAGAACCAGCTCCTGATTAGCATGGTAATTTTCATAATATTCGTGGGAGCCATGGCCTACTGGAAGAGGCACGAAATATTCAAACTGGAGAAGAAGAAACCCCGGTACAACTACACCCCCCGGTAAATGTTCAAGATTTACTTTTTATTTCTTTTCCTTACTATTCTGGAAACCTTTAGCTTCACGTGAATTTTTTCCATAAAGGGCTTTGATTTTATGAGCACGAATATTATGACTACCGCAGCCAAGATGCTGATTGCCACGTAATAAACCTGTGCGTCAGCGCTTTCCCTTACCACGAAGGAGTGCTCCCCGTCCGCAAACTTTCCGTCGGCGTAGGTTATTTTTGCGTAAAGCCTGTAATTGCCGGGAGAAACATTTTCAGGTACGTCAAAACTCCTTACAAAATTGGCCTGGGTCTCCACGGCAACGGTTTCCGTCTTCTTCAGGACTATGTTGTCCTCGGAGTCCACTATCCAGTAATCCAGAAAAACATCAATCCTGCCCTCGCTGCCCAAGTTAACCAGCTTTATGCTGCTGAGCAGCTCGTCTCCCGGCGCCAGAGTCCTATAGCTTTTGGGTATTTCAACGACTATGTCAAAAAGCGAATTTTTGATTATTTCCTGGTTTTGGGTGGATTTCCTTATGGCTTCAAACAGGACACCGTCGTCCGCGCCTTCCTTTTTCACCGAAACCTTCAGGAGGCATTCCTCCCCTCCCAGGTTTTCCGGAACCTTTATCTTTCCCGTGAATGACTCGTGCGTGCCTATCTCAACGAAGTCAAACTTGGAGGCCTTGAGTTTCCCGTCGGGCCCGAATATTTCATAGTTCAGCTCCGCTATCGTGCCGTCGGGCAGGCCTGACACCTTGGTGGTGAACCACAGGTTTTCCCCGGCCAGGACCTCCCGGTAGGTTTCAGGCAAATCTATTTTTATTTCCTGTGCCCATGCAATAACCGGGACCGCGAGCAGGGTTACTAGCAAAAAAAGCAGGAGTTTCCTCATTTCTTCTCCACCCTGTCAAAAAAGTTGAATATCTTGTTGAGAAGTTCCTCCCCCCTGGTTCTGGGACTGAAGGCCACCACCCTTACGTCGTTCCGGGCCGCGTACTCAGTGACTTCCTTGGCGAACTTTGCAACGTCGTTCTCGCTGTTGTATATAAGCAGTGTGGAAAGCGCGTCTATCACCAGGAACTTCTCGCCATCTATCCCCTTGATAAAGGAGTTTATCGCGGTGCTGAGCAGGCCAAGCTGGTCCGGCTCCACATGCAGCACGTCGTCCCTTGTCTTTTCAGTGGTGACGCAGTCTATGAAAAACATCTTATCCGTATCCACGCCGGTCTTCTTAAGCAGGGATTCCGTGCTCTTCTGGGTCTTGTTAAGGGAAACGTAAATCCCCGGCATGTTCTTGAAAGACCGGACTGTAGAGCTTATTCTTTCCTGCAGTTTTTCAACTGAAGTAATTACCAGTAAGGAGCTCATATACATCTCCTTATTCCAGCATGTCCTTTACCCTGCTTATAAGGTCGTTTTTCTCAAAGGGCTTTGTTATGTAGTCCGAGACGCCGGCCTTTCTAAGCTCAACCATTCTTTCCGTGGAAACCGGTATGGCACTCAGGAAAGCGTACTTGGCCTTGACCTTGTTTTTCTTCAGCTTGAGGAAAACGTCCCAGCCCGACATGTCAGGGAGCATTATGTCAAGCAAAATCAGGTCATAATTGCCGTCCTTGACCATTTTTATTCCCTCTTTTCCGGACGGAGCTATGTCGGTCTTGAAACCGGCGTTGTTTAAAATCAGTTTCACCGCTTCCGCCGTGTCCTCGTTGTCTTCCACGTACAGTATTTTCTTCACGCAACTCACCTCCTTATTTTTTGTTTGGGTTATTTAAAATCATTTCTTTAAAGGCAGGGTGAAGGAAAAGGTGGAGCCCTTCCCTGCCTGGCTCTTCACGCTTATCCTGCCCCCCTGTATTTCCACCAGGTGTTTTGATATTGACAGACCCAGTCCTGTCCCGCCGTATTTTCTTCCTAGGGAGGAGTCAACCTGGTAAAATTTTGTAAAAAGCTTGTTTATTTTGTCCTTCGGGATGCCTATTCCCGTGTCTATGACATCAACCCTGGCAAAGTCTCCCTGTTTGGAGGTTTTCACGGTAACGAAGCCCTTTTCCGTGAATTTTATGGCGTTTCCGATAAGGTTGTTCAGCACCTCCTTTATCCTGACCTCGTCCCCTATTACCGGCGGGAATTTGCCCAGCTTTTTCACGAGCTTGAGGTCTTTCCTGCCCGAAAGTATCCTTATGTCCTCCATCACGTTTTCTATTATCCTGTTCAAATCAAGCTCCCTCTTGTCAAGCTCAAACCTTTTGGCTTCTATTCTTGAAAGCTCAAGTATGTTGAATATCAGGTTCTTCAACTGGTTCGTGTTCCTTCTTATCGCCTCAAGACTGCTCATTTCCTGCTTGCTCAGGTTTGATTTCATGTCGTCAAGCACGTCAAGATGCGCCGATACCGCGGTAAGCGGAGTTTTTAGCTCGTGGGAAACTATGTTTATGAAGTTTGACTTGGCCTTGTCCAGTTCCTTCAGCTCCTGATAGGCCCTGGTCAGCTCCTTGTTGACCTCGTCAAGGTCTTCCATTATGTTAAGGGTGGCTTTTCTGGCTTTCTCCGTGTCCCTGAGTTTCTCGTTGAGTTCCCTGGTTTTTTTGTTCACCTCCTTTTCCAGTTCTTCACTCCTTTTTTTCTCGGATTCCAGAAGTTTGTTCTGGTACTTCTTCAGATTCGCCACCATTTTGTTGAATGTTCTTGAAAGCTCTCCTATCTCGTCCCTGCTTTTTATTTTTATTTTTTCATTCATTTCCCCCTTTCCTATTTTTACGGCAACGTTCCTCAGCTTTATTATGGGCTTTGTTATGGACTCGGATATGAAGAAAGAAAACAGGATGCCCAGGATGGAAATAAGCATAAAGACGGACACGAGGGTGTTCTGCATTTCTTTTATGGGGTCAAATGCCTCCTCCTCGTTTATTTCAGCCATGAGACACCAGCCCATTTCTTTTATGTACTCATGTGTTCCCATGACATCGCTCCCCCTGTAGTTCTTGTAAAGCCTTACTTTTTTTTCTTCCTCCCCGTTGTTGAAGCAACTGGCCGTGTTTTTGTTGTCAATTTTTTCCCTGAGAACCACATCGTCCCCGAATCTTGAGGGGCTAGCTATGTATCCATATCTGTTTACCAGGTACATCTCCCCTGTCTTGCCCAGCCCGGTGGTGTCTGTTGTTATTTTGAAAAGCTCCTCTGCTTTCAGGTATACAACCAGCACGCCTAGCAGTTCTCCCCTGTACTCTATCGGAGTGGACACGGCCATGCTGGGTATCCGGTCTTTCGGCATATGTATGTCCGTTATGTGCGTTCCCTTCATTCCTTTCTGAAAGACATCAAACCTGCTTCTGTCTATTCCCGTTTCATTGACGGTGGAAACAACCACGACTCCCCTTGAGTCAAGAATCTCTATCTTTGAAATCTCTTCGTTTGACTTCATTATTTTGTCAAGCTGGTTTCCCAGTTCTTTTATTCTGTTCTCGTAATCCCTGTTTTCGTCAAAAAAAACTATGAATGAATTTCCCGAGGACATCAACTCCACGGATTGTTTCTGCTTCCCCAGGAAGCTGTCTATATGATTTGACCTGGACTTGGCCACGGACTGCAGCATGTCGTTGATTTCCTCCCTCATTATGCTCTTTGATATGTCGTTTGACACGACGAATGTGGCGATGCCTGTCAACAGGATTAAAGACATGAAAACCACGATGAGCTTGCTCTTTATGCTGAAAGACACGTTGCTGATGAACCCGTGCCTGAACACGGCGTAGAATATTATCACGGCGGAAAAGGTGGTAAGCGTTGAGGATAGCGTAAAAACATGGATACCGAAAAGAGGCAGAATGATATCGGTGACGCTTCCCCCTATGAACGGCACGGCTACCGCCGCCATCAGAAGCCTTGTCTGGGCTTTTCTTTCTCCCCCGGTTTTTTTGCAGTAGCGGTAACACACGCAAAGCCCGTAAAGGATGTAAGCTACGATGTAAAGGGAAAACAGGTCGTTCAGCGGGCCCCATGTGAAGCTGTATCCCCAGTAGGAAGGCACCGGATTTTTTGCAACCAGGTCTGTGAACGCAGTGGTTAAGGGAAAAAATAAGGCGGGCAGGTACAGGAGATAAATTTTCTTGGAGACCGGCCTGCGGGCGTAAAGAAGAAAAAAATGAAGGAGAAGAGCCGGGAAAACGGAGGCTGCCGTCATCATCAGGACATTCCACCCCAGGGCTTCATTCGGGGTGGATGCGGTGAACACCAGAAAATCTCCCAGGGAAAACATGGCAACGGAAAGCAGGAAAAGAAAATAAAGCAAGTTTAGCTTTCCTTTTGGTTTTATGTGTATAATCAGCATAGCCAGAACCATGTTTGCAAAAAAGCTGGCCAGCGGCAGAAGCGCGTAGTAGTTCATTTAACCCTCCTCTTCCTAGGTTTTCTCCCTTTAAGCTCTTTTATTTTTTTCTTGAGCTGTATCATCTTCAGTTCCCTGTTCACGGCTATCTTGTTGAATTTCTCAAGTTCCCTGTTCTTTTGCATCAGGTTTTCCTCGTAGACCTTCTTGTCGGTAACGTCCCTTGATATTGCCTGGATTTCTGTTATTTCCCCGTTCTCCCTTACCACACCGAACTTGGTTTCCGCTGTTCCCGTTTCCCCGCTGTTTTTCACAAAACGCACTTCAATGGGGCCGCTTTCCTTGCCTTTTATTATATTGGAAAAAATTCTGAGATACCTGGCCAGGTCCTCCTTTTTTATAAATTCCAGCTCGCTGATTTTCTTGCCAATAAGTTTCTCTTTCGGGTGTCCTATCATTTTTTCAGCCGCTTCGTTGCATGAGGTAACCACCCCTTCCCTGCTGACCGTCGTTATGCTGTCGGGCGATTCTTCAACAAGTTTTTTGTACTTTTCCTCGCTTTTCCTGAGTTCCTCCTCGGCTTTTTTCTTCCACGTTATATCCCTTATTGAAGCGACTCTTACCATTTTGTCCTGATAAGGATACGGTTTTCCTATAATTTCCCCGTTAAATTTTGTCCCGTTCTTTCTTTTCATCACTATCTCACAGGGCCTGTCCTGGTCTTCGGCTAGGTTTTTTCTCAGGGCCTCCCCGGATTCCTCGGAGGCAAAATCAAGAATGTTTTTGCCCGTTACTTCGGAAATCTGGTATCCCAGTATTTTGGGGCAGTTGTGGTTTGTGGCAATTATTTTTCCCTTGTCGTGTATGAAAATAAGGTCAAACGTGGCGTCCGCAAGCACGTGAAACCTTTCCTTGGTTTTTTTGAGTTCCTCTTCCTCCTCCTTTCTTTTGGTTATCTCACGGTTTACGAACACGAACCCCAGCGCATTGCCCCGTTCATCCCTTATGGCGGAGGCGGAGGAAAATATTTTTATCTTTTTCCCTCCCTCCCTTTTCTGTACAAGATCCCCTTCCCAGTAATCCACTTTCAGAAGGTGCTTTACCAGGGTTCTGTTATCCCCGTCGTAATATTCCGTGGACAGGACTTTGTTCATGTTCTTCCCGGTTACCCTGCCCCTTTTCCAGCCGTAAGTAACTTCGGCCCCGTGGTTCCATGTTTTTATGTTGAAATTTATGTCGGTTGATATAATCGCGTCAGATATGTTCTCAATGAGACTGGCCTGGTATATGTTTTTCTCCCTTTCCCTCTTGCACTCGGTGAAGTCTCTCAGGATAAGCTGGATAAAAGAGGTTTTATTGTCAATTTTCAAAAGGCTTCCCTGGCCTTCAATCCAGACAATATCCCCGTTTCTTCTTGCCCTAAATCTTACGGGGCCGGGATTTTCTCCTTTAAGAAGGACAGGGAGCTGCTCCGTGAATTTTTTCAGGTCTTTGGGAAAAAAAGACGCCGTTTCCAGGAATTTCCTCCCCTTGCAATCCTTGTCCTCGCAGCCCATGAGTTCCAGGGCAAGGCTGTTGCATTCCTCCAGGACCCCCCTGCCGTCCATTATTACTATTCCCACAGGGGATTTCTCAATTATGCTCGCGTATTTTTTATTTAACCCGCCAAGTTCTTTGAGAATTTCTCCCCTTTCGGTAAAATCATTTGCTATAACAAGAATTTTTTCCACTTGCTTCCCCTTCTTCAGGGGATACACGCTAAACTCCATTGAGTGCACGTTCCCCCTGCTGTCCGTGACCTCCCCGGTGAATTTTTCGGTTTTCTCCCCTTTCAGCGAGTTTTTGAAAACCTTCATGTAATTTTTCAGGTTTTTCCTGGAGAACGCCCCGGGAATTTTCCAGAATTCCCTGCCCAGAATATCTTTCCTTGAAAACCCCGAGAACTTGAGGCCCGCCCTGTTTATTTCCGTTATCCTTCCCAGCCGGTCCAGATAAAGAATCATTTCCCGAGAAGAATTGAAAATAAGCTGAAAGTCCTTTTTATGAGAAGAGAGTTTTCTGGAGTCCCCACTTTTCATCACAATCTCCTTTTGAATTTTTCCAGCTCGCTGAATTTTATCTCCGGGTCTCTTGAATCTCCAATGTTATCTATTGCCTTGTAAAAAAGCTGCATAGGGCTGTTCTTTATAAGGCTGTTGTGGGAAAAAGTGAACAGTTCCTGGGTTTCTATGTAATTGTGAAGGTTCTCCTTCATCTCCGAAGAATGGAAAAAATCGTCCAGCTCGTTCATGTCCTGAAAGCCGTAAAGAATTATATGGGAGGAACTGCCCTTTGGTATCCTGTAGACGTTTACTATGTGTGGGTTCTTCAGAAGATAATCCTCCACCTCCAGCTCTCCCCTGTCCATCCCCTCTTTGGTGAGCTTTGCTATTGATATTGCGAATATCCTCACGCCCAGCTTGTAGTAGTCCAGATTGAGCGTGTAAGAGTCTATCACGGTTTTCTCAAGCTTCCTCCTTATCTTCCCGACGGCCTGGCTTGATATTTTCAGCTGCGAGGCTATCTCACTATCCGTGACTCTGGAGTTTTTCAGCAAGAATTTCAAGGTCTTTTTCTCGTTTTTGTTAAGTTTAAAAATAGTTGCTCCGCCTCCCTTTTCATATCCAAACTAAATTGAATTTAAGAGTTTAAATAATATTGGTTTAAAAATGAAACTGTATTATTATTTTTGTTTACAATTTAAAACTTTTACCACCACCCCCTAAAACCGTATCTCCCTCTAAGCGGGTCTATCCTGAAGTAGCCCTCGGTCTGCCTTTCGTTCAGTTCCCTTGTTTTTTCATACTGTATTATCTGCTGGGTGTAAAGATTCCCCACCGGGGCTACGACCTTCCCCCTTTTCTTAAGCTGCTCCTCAAGCGGCTTTGGTATTTCCGGGGCGGCCGCTGTCACCAGTATCCTGTCAAAAGGGCCTTTTTCCTTTATGCCCAGGGTTCCGTCCCCGTGTATTATTGTTATGTTTCCCAGCCCGTTCTTCCTTATGCTTTTTCTGGCAAAGTCTATGAGCGGCTCGCATATTTCTATCGTAAAAACCTTTCCGGATTCCCCCACCATGCGGCTCAGCAGGCAGGTGTGCCACCCCGAACCGGTGCCTATTTCCAGGACCTTCTGCCCCTTTTTAACGTCAGCCAGTTCGGTCATCAACACAACGCTTGAAGGCTTGCAGATGTATTGCTCATGGCCTATGGGAATTGAGCAGTCAACGTAAGCCTCTTTGCGATATTCCTCGGGAACAAAAAATTCTCTGGGTACTTCTAAAAGGGCCCTTTCCAGTTGCCTGTTTTTCAGCATGTCCCTCCTGAGCTTTTCTATCAGATTAAAATTAGAGTTCATGGCCATTATTTCATCACCACAAACCCCCTTAAATAATTAAAATGGTTATATTAATAACCTTTTTGTTTAAACATTTTCATATAAAAGTAAAAATAATATATATAAGTATATACAATATAGAATCAGATGTGGGGGGCAAGTTCCAGTATAAAGATTTTTGACACTACCTTGAGGGACGGGGAACAGATGCCGGGGGTCGTCTTCAGTCCCGAGGAAAAGATAGAGTTAGCCATAAAGTCCTCTGAGTTCGGCTGTGACGTAATAAAAACCATGCCTTCTGTTTCTGATTCTGAAGCCGCTCTCGTGAAAAGAATTTCAAATTTAGGTCTCAAGGCAGAAATAGGTTCTGCCTGTATGCTAAAGAAAGAGCACATAAAAAAAACCGTGGAAAGTGGCGTGGACAGAATAATGCTTTTTACCCCGGTTTCTGACTTGCATCTTGAACATAAATTAAAAATAACCAGAGAAGAGAATCTTCAGAGAGCCTTGGAAATGATAGATTTTGCCAAAGATTATGGCGTCAAGATAGATTTTGCGACTGAGGACGCAACGAGGTCAGATAGGAATTACCTTCTTGATTTTTCCGAAAGAATTTCCAGATACATAGAATATTTTTATCCCGCTGATACTTTGGGATGTCTCACTCCTTTTCAGACACGTGAACTTTTCAGGAAACTCTGTAAAAAATGCAGGTGTAAACTAGCCGCCCATTCTCACAACGATTTCGGAATGGCCACCGCTAACACACTGGCAGCTATTGAAGGCGGGGCAAGTGGTTTCACTGGAACTTTTATAGGAATAGGTGAGAGAGCCGGTAACGCCCCCATTGAAGAGGTTTGTCTGGCTCTCCGGTATCTTTATCAAGTTGAACTGAAACTGGATTTCAAAAAAATAAAGGAAATATGCGATTTAGTGAGAAAGTATTCGGGCGTGGAACTTCAAAGGCACAAGCCTCTTGTAGGCGAAAACGCTTTCGCCCATGAAAGCGGCATACATATAGATGGCATGATGAAGAATCCCAGGATGTATGAAAACTTTGACCCCAGAACAATAGGCCCGAAAACAAAATTTCTGTTCGGCAAACATAGAGGCAGTTCCGCCATAAGATACATGCTTGGTGGTTCAAAAAAGTCAGATAGGGAAATAAGGGTCATGTTGTCTAGGATAAAAAAATTTTCACAGGAAAACAAGAAATGCCTCTCAGAGACCGAAATGCATGATTATTTAAAAAATGGCTTCTGGGGTGATTCTCTTGAAATATGAGGATTTTTTCGGTTTTGTCAGACTCAGGATATGCCTTTTTCTTACCTCTATAGGAGTAATAGGATACTTGCTTTTAAACTCTGTTTCCTCCCAGCTTATTTTCGTTGTGTTATCCTGTTTTTTTGCCGTGGCTGGTGCATATGCCTATAATAACATGACTGACAAAGAAGAAGACCTTGTCAACAGGAAGGGGTTTAATCCTTTCGTGCTTAAAAAAGGAAGTTATCTTATTATAGCTTTGTTTTTTCTTGTGGGTTTCTATTTTTCCACCTTCCTATCGTTTATCTCGGTTACGTTTTATCTTCTTGGAGTTTTGGTAAGCGTAATATACTCTTTTTTTAAGCTAAAAAAATATTTTCTTGTAAAAAATATTTATTCCGGCTTTGGAGTAAGCTTGGTTTTTCTACTGGGCGCTTCAAGCATTGCCTACGAGACCGTGGAGTACTACATTCTGATATCATTTTTTATTTTCATCGCCAGCCTTATATCAGACTTGAGAGATTATGAGGGCGACAGGCTGAGCAACATAAGAACTCTTCCTGTTTCCCTAGGTTACGACAATTGCAAAAAACTAGTTTTCGCTTTTCTAAGCCTGTTCTCTTTTACGATACTTTTTTTCTCGGGGTTCATAATTTTGCTGCCTTTCACGATGGTGATGATATATTTTTTAATTAAAAACAAACCTACCCTTGCACATTCTTGTGAGGGGCTGTCTTTCGTATTTCTGGCTATTTGGCTTGTGGTGGGGATATAAGAATGTGTATGGTTACCTTTGACTGGGAAGAGACCGACTCAAGAAAAAAAACAAGAGAGTTTAAAAAAAGCGGCTCTATAGTCTGGTCCGTTATAGAGGTCACGGATGCCTGCAACTTCAACTGCAAGTGGTGTTATGCCAGTTCCGGCTCAACTCCCAACCATATGAGTATTGGAAATTTCAAGTGCCTGGTAACAAGACTCTCGGAAGCCGGCCTGAAGCAGATAACCCTTTCAGGAGGAGAGCCCACGCTTTATCCACACTTGAAAGAGGCTGTTAAATTTTCAAAAGACCAGGGACTCATAGTCCATATGAACACAAATGGATATCTTTTGACAAAAAAACTAGCCTTGGAATTAAAAAAACTGGGCCTTTCGCAGGTGCAGACAAACATAGACAGCATAGACCCCAGGAAGCATGACGAAGCAAGAGGCATGAAAGGCTCCTTTCACAGAGCCTTGAAGGCCTTGAAGAATGCCAGCGAGGCGGGACTTACGCCGGTTTCCCAAACCGTGCTGGCAAAATACAATGAGGAAGAAATATTTGATATTTTCAAGCTCGGAAGAAGCCTGGGAGCAAAAAGGTGCAGGACATGGGACATGATGCCCGTGGGTTTCGGCAAAGGGAAGGAGGACATCAGACCTATAAGTTACATAGAAACCCTGAAAAAATTAGACAAGTTCGCTTATGAAAACGGGGCAATTCATATAGAATCCGGAGATCCGCTATTTCCGGGAAAGCGTGAAACAAACCTTGAAGTTTCCGGGGGCTTTTGTATAGCCACAAAAGGTGCTTACCTCCCTGTATCTTACAGTGGCGATGTTTTTTTCTGTGCCGCCAAAAGGGATTCTCTTTACAACATTTTCACTGACATGAATGGTCAGGATTTGGAAAAATTTCACAGGATTAGGGTAAACGAATATATGGAAAAAAAAGGCTTTCCCTCAAGATGCATTAATTGCAACCTTTTTGAAAATTGCAAGGGGGCATGTCTTGTTAGAAGGGAGATACCACCAAAAAAAATAGATTATCTATGCGAAGTCTATAACTAAATTTTTGTAACTTTCCATCACGTTTTTAATTTTTATTTCTTTTCTTATCAACCACAAATAACCTAGTATCATTTTTACAAGAAAATTCCAGTTATCTTTTTCAGTTTGAAAACCGTACGGAGGGTTTTTAATAACTATTTTTATTTCACCTCTGCTGTAGAATATATTTACTATGCCCCATCCCATGGTCTGTAGAAGATTTTTAAGTAAAAGGAGTTTTTCCTTTTCCGAAGATTCTTTTACAAGTTCTTTGAAATAATTATAAGAAATGGAAGGCACTTTTTCCATCTTTATTCCTTTGTTGCTTACCAGATGAAGAATAGTGCTTTCTACAGGATAGATTATTTTATTTCTAAAGTATAGTTGGTTATTTTTCTTTAAATTAAAAATTTTCTTGGAGATAGCATCTTTTAAGGTAAATCCCTTTATTTTTGGTATGGAATTTAGTTTTTTGTATAATATTTTTTCTTTTGATTCTATAAAGAATTTGTCCTTAGTTATTTTGTAATCGTATTGACAGAAATGTTTTTTCTGCAACGAATCAAGGCAAACTATCCGGGAATCAAAAACAAAGTTAAGTTCCCCCATATAAAAACCAACCATGAAGTTGTTCTTTCCAATTAGTTCCGTGAGCCCTTCGTTTTTGGTTTTTATTTTTACGTTATTGGCTTCCTTTTCCGCAAGGAAGTCATCCACCAGACCCATGTTTTTCCAGGTATTTTTCATTATGTTATTAAGAAAAAACAAGGAGGGCAGTTTTTTCAGGGTGTTGGGTACTAGGTTTTTAAGGCACAAAAAAACCCACTTTTGTCCCAGCTCTGCCATTTCATTTCCAAAACCGCTCTTTTCACATTCTTTAAAGTATTCTGCAATCAAGTCCCCGAAGAAAAGCGTATATCTCCTTCTGCTGAGGTGGAGCTTGTTGACAAGGCTGCCGACCCCTGCCTCAAAAA
>CAZXFI010000012.1:0-27497 GCA_964640225.1 uncultured archaeon | reverse complement strand
CTCCTTCTGCTGAGGTGGAGCTTGTTGACAAGGCTGCCGACCCCTGCCTCAAAAATGTTCCTGCTCAAGGAATAGGAAAACCTCATAATAATATCTCCCTGAACGAAAATATTAAGGCGAGGGTTTTTATATCACGGCGCTTTTTGAAAGCTTAAGCCCCTTCCCGCTGATTTTGAACTCGTAGGGTATCCTGGGCTCAAAAGCGGAGTATCTCAGCTTGTGAACTTCCAGTGTCCTCTTGGGCTTCTCCTCCAGCTCAATGAAGGAAAGCTTTACCACGCCGTCGCACTCAAAGGCTTCCCCGTTTCCCGAGTCCATCTCCCCGTCAGTCTCGCATATGACAATAGAGCAGGTGAACCTCTTTTTCAGTTCCTTTATCAGGTCCGAGAACCTTCTTCTGTACTCCTTCTCATCCCTCGCGTATATAAAAAGCTTGTTCACGTTATCTATTACTATCCTGTCTATCTTCGGGTACTCGTTCAAAAGCTCTACGAAATGCTTCAGGTCGTACATGTCATGGGTTATTTTGTTTTCCTCAATCAGCTTTACTTCCTGTATCACGAAATTTTTGTCAACGTGCTTTTCCATTTTTTTCAAGGTCTCTATCCCGGAACACGCCCTCAAAATCTCGGCCTTGTTTTCCATAAGGCTGAGGTAGCAGCATCTCTCCTTCTTTAGGGTTCCCTCCAGGAGAAAATTCAGCCCGAAAAGGGTCTTTCCCGCCCCGGGCCCGCCGGAGACAAGAATCACGGTGTTTTCCGGAAACCCTCCACCGAGCAGTTTGTCAAGGTACGTCAAACCTGTCTTTATCATGGCATCAATCCTCAAAATACGGCACGCCGTCAATTCTTTCCTCAAGCTTCACCAGGAGGTACTTGTTCCCGTCGCACTCAAACAGCCTGGCCGGGACCTTCCCCCTGAGCTCAATCTCGTGCTTTTTTAAAATTTTTTTTGGCAGCATTATCCTGTTGCTGTTCCCCAGTTTTCCCGTTGTAAGAGACTCGTCAAACTTGTTCGGGAATATGAGAATTTTGTTGGAACACTTTATCATCTCGTTTTCCTGCTCGGAAACAGAGGCAATTACGAATATCTCGTCCATGTCCATGCTTATTGTCTTGATAACTGCCATATGTTTATATGTTTGTAATTAATATTTAAACCTTTTGAGAAAATTATTTAAACTTTACCTTTATCCTGAACTCGTGGTGGTTCTTTTTGACGGTTTTCTCCTTCACGGAGTAGTTTCCCAGTACGGAAAGGAAGCCCACTATGTTCCCTTTCACGAATTCCGGAGTGACCACTGAGTTTTCCAGAGTCAGAACGGCCTCCTTTTCTCCCTTGCAGGAGACTTTGGCCCTGCCCCACCCGTTAACCATCATCTGGGTTTCAAGCATGATCATTAAAGCCTTCAGGGAATAACCGTCTTTCAGCGGCTTCATGCCGTACCAGCCCACGCCGTATCCCAACTTGTACTGCTCCTTCTTGGATATCATGTCCAGAACAGGCGGGATGAGCACGGACCTCTCCCCCCCTATGGTGGATACCCTGACTTCTCCCTTAAGGGGATGGCTTTCTATCGGGGCTATGTTCTTGGAGGCGAAAGTTTCCGCGAGTTCCAGGTTTTCAAAGTAAAACGCCGTTTCATAATTCTTCATGTGCCGGTTATAGAATATAATAAGCACGGATTTCCTGTCAAAAACCAGGGTTGTGTAGGGCCTCTCTTTTACAAGTCCCCCGAGAGAGGCGTGTTTGAAAGCATCCTCAAATTCCGTTATCCTGTAAAGGTTTTCGGGCTTTATTGACAGGTACGCGGTTGTCTTAACCCCTTTTCTGTGTTTTTCCCTTCTTATGGTCTCCAGCTTCCTGGATCTCTTGAAGAACGGATTCTCAAAAGACGTGGTCATTACAACCTCTTCTTTCACCTCGCTCCAAAGTTCTGTTGCCTTTCTCATTATGTTGTTCCTTTCTTTTATCAGGTAGATCTGGTATGGAGTGCCGGAAACTTCCCGTACCGGCTTTATTTTCTCAAGGCTGGACCCCAGCTCGGAGAGGGATTCAATCTGCCTTTCCCTCTTTTCCCTGAGCATTTTCACGATTTCTTCGGGCCCCAGCGCCTCGTACTTCACGGGCTTGGTTCCCACCTGTCTTATATAACCCTTTTCAACCATGTTGTCCAGAAGCGGGTAAAGCTGCGTCCTGGTTATCCCGGCCAGCTTTCCCATGACGCTGACTTTTGACCTGCCGAGTTCCAGAAGTTTCATGTAGACACGGGCTTCTATCCTTGTAAAGCCGTGAAACCTTAGAATTTCTTCAACGCCACCCACAGACACACCTGTAACAAGTTTTATTACGTTTTATTTTTGTCGTCTTTCCTTTTTATACCTTTGTTTTTGAAAAAGTAATAAATAAAATTAATACAATATTTATATAAGGAAATTCAAAAATAACTTAAGGAAAACGCTTTAATTTTGTTGAAAACACGTGGCTCCGTGAGGATTTTAGTATGGACAAGTTTAAGCCAGAAATTCCCGAAAACACCCCGGAAAATACGGAAATAATAATAAAAGAGACCGGAATACCCAAGCTGGACGAATTGCTCAAGGGGGGCATACCTGAGGGGCACATAATTCTGCTGTCAGGAAACTCAGGGACAGGGAAAACCAACCTGTCCATGCAGTGGCTCTTCAACGGCTACATGAAATTCAACGAACCCGGCATATACATAACGCTTACGGAGCCGATAACGAAGGCGATGAAAAACGTAAAAACAATGAACTTCTACAGCCAGAGCCTGACGAACTCTTCCCAGGTTCACTTTCTTGACATGAGAAGCGTGATAAACCTGCTCAAATTCACGGACAAAAAAATAACAAAGAAGCAGCTGAACAAAATCGTGGACACTATAGAGGAAATAGTCAACGAGACAAAGGCAAAAAGGCTTGTCATAGACTCCATAACCGCCTTATGCTACCTTCTGAAAGAAAAAGATGTGATAAGGTATTTTATTTTCAGGCTGGGGACGATGCTTGCCAGCGTCAACTGCACCACAGTTCTCACCAGCGAGGTGGTCGGGGACGGCTACAGCGTTTTCGGGGTGGAGGAGTTCATATCAGACGGAATCATAAAGCTGAACTACAATTTTCAGAACGGTGAATTCTCCAGAACGTTCCAGATAGTAAAAATGAGAGGTATAGGATACGACTCGGGTGTAAACAACTTCAAGATTGACAGGGATGGAATAAACATTTTCCCGAAGCTAAGGGTTCCCCTGAAATATACCTCCACGAACCAGAGAATTTCCACGGGGAACGAGATTTTGGATAAAATGTTTCTGGGCGGTGTATTCCTGGGCTCTTCAACGCTTATCGCGGGGTCCACCGGAACGGGAAAATCCTCCCTGAGCATGCAGTTCATAATGAAGGGCCTGAAGAGCGGCGAGCCCTGCCTGTACGTGGGGTTTGAAGAAAGCAGGGAGCAGATACTGAGGAACGCAAAGGGATTCGGTTGGGACTTTGAGGAATATGAGAAAAAAGGGCTCCTTACCATGAGATGCGTCTATCCCGGCGAAATGTTGATTGAGGAGCACCTGAAAGACATAAAGGACATAATTGAGAGCAAGAAAATCAAGAGATGCGCGATTGACTCGCTATCCTCCATTTCCAATTCCCTCTCCAGGCCAAAGCTCCTGAGCTTTGCGAAAAGGCTTAACGGCTACCTTAAGACGCAGGGGGTCACCACTTTTTTTACCGCGGCCACGAGTTCGCTGATAGGCACAACCACCCTCACGGACAACAACCTCTCCACGCTGATAGACAACATCATAATGCTGCGCTACGTAGAGATGCAGGGGGAGCTGAACCTGGTGATGAACATAGTCAAGGTAAGGGGAAGCGCCCACAGCAAGGAGCTGAAAAGATACGAGATAACGGAAAACGGCGTTTTTATAGGCCAGTCGCTTCTGGGTTATGAAGGGGTTCTGACGGGCGTAACCAGGAAAGTCTCGGAGACGATAAACGAAAAGCTAAGGAAGGAGTTCAAGAAATTCATAGGCCCCATGGCGTCCTCGGCCTTTTTGGAACTGAAAAAGAAAGGCCTGACGCAGGAAGGCATATCCGCTTACATAGACGAGCTGGCCAGCCAGGGCGTCATGAAAAAGGACGACGCTGATGAGTTCAAGTCAAGGATAATCGCGATACTGGAGAATTCTCCCGAGGAGGACAGAACCCAGGACGGGCAAATTAAAAGCCCGCCGGTTATGAACAGCGTCTTCGGGCAGGGCATCCCGCAGGTTAACCGGGTTCGTGGCCGGGTTAACACGGAAAAGGAAAAGAAAGGCCTGCTGAAAAAAATCTTCGGGAAAATATGAGGTGAAGTATGAATAAATTTTACTTGATGTCTATTGTAGCCCTGGTGATTGTGATTGCGGCCGCATTTTTTTTCATTAAACCGGAGGACGGAGGCAATCAGGAACTCTCCGAAGTTCTGAACGTGTACAACTGGGAGGACTACTTCGGTGAAACAACACTGGAAGATTTTGAAAGGGAGTACGGAGTGAAGGTTAACCTGGAAACGTACGAAGACGAGGACATGATGATTTCCGCCGTTCAGTCAAACCCTTCAAGGTATGATATAATTGTAGTCAGCGACGGCACGGTAGCGGACATGAAAAAAATGAAGCTCCTGTCCCCTATAAAAATGGAAAACATACCAAACTTCAGGAACATTGACGAGAGGTTCAAAAACCCGTACTACGACCCAGGAAACGGGTATTCTGTTCCGTACCTTTGGGGCACGACAGGCATAGCGGTAAACCGCAAGTACGTGAAGGAGGGCAATACCTGGGGCATTCTTTGGAACCCGGAATACAGGGGAAAGATGGCCATGCTGATTGGAAGGTACGATACCATCGGCTCGGCTTTGCTCTACCTGGGCTATTCAGCGTCCTCCGCGAACCCGGATGAACTGGAGGAGGCCAGGGAACTGCTGCTGGAGCAGAAGCCGCTCCTGAAAGGGTACCTGGAAACCACTGACATAAGGGACCAGCTTATCTCGGAAGAGCTCTGGGCAGGCCTCCAGTACAGCGGGGAGGCGAACTACGCCGCGGATGAGAACGAAAACGTGGAATACTTGATACCCAAAGAGGGGTGCATAATATGGACTGACAGCCTGGCCATACCAAGGGATGCAAAGCACAAGTATACGGCAGAAATTTTTATCAACTATATACTTGACGCCGAGGTGAGCGCCGGTATAGCAAATTACCTCTGGTACGCCAACTGCAACAGGGCGGCAGAGGAGTTTATGGACCCAGAAATACTGGAAAGCGACGCCGTTTATCCGCTCGGGGAAGACCTGGAGAAATGCGAATATTTCGGGGAAATGTCAAATGCGACTGCTATTTACAACGACATATGGGCGGAAATCCAGGCTTAGGGATTTCAGGAAACGCCGGGAGAGGAACCGTAAATGTTCAGGGCAAAACTGGGAACGAAGGTTATTTTCTTGTTCATATTAATCGGATTTCTCCCCCTTTCAGTAATGGGTATCCATTCCTTCGGCCAGATGCGCGACTCCATCAAGGAAAAGGTGGACGACAACCTGATATCCCTGTCAAAACAGACCGCCCACGAAGTGGAGAGGATTATCCTTAACGCGCGCGCCAACATAGTGGTTCTGGCCGATAACCCCATCATCAAGTCACAAACCATGAAAGAAGAAAAACTGGAGGAAATACAGAAAGCGCAGAAGTTCTACAAAATTTTTGAGGACATAACACTGGTTGATTTGGACGGCAATGTCATGGCTTCAACCACCCACGGATACGAGGGGGAATGGAAAACCAAGAGAGGTTTTCTGGAGGCGGCCGGGGGAAAGACATACATATCGGACATACACATAATTACAAACCCATACAAGGTGGTAATTGTCTTCACCACTCCCGTGGTTGCCAGCGGGGAAATCACAGGAGTTCTGGCGGGCCAGGTAAAGATGGATGAAATATGGGAAGTCACGGAAAATGTGGAAATAGGGGACACGGGGCTTGTTTTCATAATGGACAGGAATGGAAACTTCATAAGTCCTGACAGGGATGTTATATTTTCCAAGCTTCCCTCCCCGGACATGGAAATAACCGGAAACGGCAGCGGGATGGTAAGATACAAAGACGAGAACGGAAACGGGATGACAGGGGCCTTCACCTACCTTTTGCAGCCGGAATTGGCTGACAAGAAGTGGAAACTGGTGACTGTTGAATCCGAGAGGGAGTCCCTTTTGGTTGTCAGCGAGTTCCAGAGAAATTTTATAGTCATGTCCTTCGGCACCCTAGGGGTTGTGCTTTTGCTGAGCGTTTTCCTTACCCGGAGGCTCGTTAGACCGATAAAAAGGCTCACCAGGAACATAGAGGACATAAGCATGGGGAAGCTGGACACGGAGATATACCCGAAAATCAGGAATTCCCGGGACGAGATAGGAGACCTGGCCAGGGCCTTTGACAGGACCACAGTGAGCCTTAAACTTGCGATGAAGCAGACCGCCCCGGAGCTCATGAAGGAGAGCGAGGAACTGAAGAAGGTCATTGGGGATAAGAAGAGACTGGAGGAAAAACTCAAGGAAAGCGAAAAGAGGTTCAGGGACATCTTGTACAGCATGGGAGACTGGGTGTGGGAGACAGACAAAAACGGGGTGTATACGTTCGCTTCGGAAGAAGTAAAGCAGGTTCTCGGATACGAGCCTGAAGAGCTCATAGGGAAAAACCCCTTTGAGCTGATGCCGGCGGAGGAGTCCAGCTACATCAGGAAAAAATTCAGCGAAATCGCTTCCGAAAAGAAGCCTATTGTAAACCTTGAAAACCTGAACCTTACCAAGGAAGGGAAGAGAGTCTACATGCTTACCAACGGAGTTCCCATGCTGGACGAGAACGGAGAGCTGACAGGCTACCGGGGGGTTAACAAGGATATCACGGAGCAAAAAGGAAAGAGAAAGAGATGAAAAAATGAAAACCAAAACAGGATTGAGATTTAAGAAGCATTCAGGAGATTAAAATGGATGAACCAGATACGAGCTTGTCCAAGCAGCTGAATTTTACAAGCAGCCTGACTTTCAAGACCTTAATTCCGATACTGATAGTTATTATCTTAATAATCGGCATCTTCGGTTTTTACATTTCTGCGCAGACAAAAAACAATACTAAAGAATTTCTCATCCAAAATGTGCTCATACCAAACTTTGAACAGTTGGCAAAAGAAAAGAATGATAATTTTGACAGGATAAAGAGCCTCACTGAATACACTTCCAAAGAGATTGAGGATAGAATAATTGAATCCAAAAATAGAAATGATGAGGAGACTAACGAGCTGTACAGAAGGTATATGTCAAAAAAGCCTGACGGCTCATACCGCTCTGAGAAGGATAAATCAAAGGGAAGATTCCAGATGGCTGCCTTCCATAACAGTATAACAAGCCCAGATACTCTTGAAAAGGGAATCTTCGCAGATGCTTTCCTATATTTTGACCCGTTTTGCGAAAGCCAGATGCCTTTCGTCTTTACCACATATTTTGCCACAAAAAACAGCATTTGGCAGCATGGATTTCCAGATTGGGCTTTAGATTCTGCCGCAGATGAGACTTTTGACAAATACGGGTGGTTCTATGAAGCAGACCCAGTTCATAATCCTAACAAGCGTCACGTTTGGACAGACATGTATTATGACGAATTACAGGGACAGTGGATGATATCCTCCCTTATGCCGATATATGACGAAAATGAATTCCTTGGTATAGTGGGACAGGATTTCATACTGCAGAAAATAATTGAAACCACAAAGAAACATAGTATTAGGGAAACGGGTATGCTGTTTTTCATTGACAATCTGGGCAATATAGTTGCTCATCCCGATACAGAGTCCTTAATAGGAAAAAAAGCCGCCAATGACGAAATCCTCAACTTAAAAACAATACCCGACGAAGCCCTTACAGAAGCCTTGCGGGGACTTCCAAACCAAAACGGCTTTAAGTACACTGAAGAAAAAAACAGGAGAATTGTGATTTACTTCTCCCTGAAGTCTGTCAATTGGAAAATGATTTATGTATTGCCTGAAGAAGAATTACTTAAAATCATAACCCAAACAAATGAACAATATCTCACATCATTCGTTCTTTTTTCTTTTTTTGTTATCGCCATTATAGTCTCAATAATAAACCTCACAGTAACCCGGCCAATAAAGAAATTAAAAAAAATTATCACGGACATAAGCATGGGGAAGCTGGACACGGAGATAGACCCGAAAATCAGGAATTCCCGGGACGAGATAGGAGACCTGGCCCAGGCCTTTAACAGGACAATCGTGAGCCTTAAACTTGCGATGAAGCAGACCGCTCCCGAGCTCATGAAGGAGAGCGAGGAACTGAAGAAGGTCATTGGGGAGAAGGAAAAGACCGAAAAAGAGCTGAAGGAAAGCGAGGAAAAGCTTAAAACCATATTTGAGGGTGCCAACGACGGAATACTTTTAGCGGATGTTGAGACGAAAAAATTCTCCTTCGCCAATCCGAAAATATGCAGTATGACCGGCTACACGAAGGAGGAACTACTCAAGCTGGACATAAGCAGGATTCACCCCCAGAAGGACCTTCCCTACGTGATGGATCAGGTGGACAGGCAGATTAAGGGAGATATTGAGGTGGCCAAGGACATTCCGGTGCTGAGGAAAGACAAAACCTTGATTTACTGTGACGTGAATTCAAAAGTCATTGAGTTCGGGGGAAAAAGGTACATAGTTGGTTTTTTCAGGGACATCAGCGACAGAAAGAAAGCAGATAGCAGAAAGGAGGAGGTGAAAAATGAAAAAAGGCAAAAATTCCCGCAGTAAAGCCGGGGAAAAGAAGGAGATATGGATATTTTATTCCAGCCAGACGGAGCCGGACCTTATCAAGTTCTATTCGGAGGGCATTTCATATCTCCAGGAATCAAAAATAAAGACTCACGTGATTGACATAAACGAAAAGCCTAAAGCCGCGAGCAAATACAAAGTAATAGCCACTCCCGTTCTCATCATAAAGAAAGGCGGGGAAGTGAAAAAGTATCTGGGCGTGGTTGACGGGCTTAAGAACATACTGGCCTCGGACCTGTACGGCATATCAATACTCCACAAGCTGGGTTTCAAGGAAGGAAGGAACTTTGCAAGGAAGCTCAGGCTTTCCGAGGAGACCAGGGAAATGGGGGAGGTCCTGAGCCAGAGCCTCAGCTCAAGGGGAATCGTGAGCTTCAACCTCATGGAATTTAATCCCAAGAGCGTGTACGCAAGGGTTAAGCTGGTTTACGACTCCTCAAAAATACACACAAAAAGCAAAACAGACGCGAAAAGGGAACTGGCGGCTTTTCTCGGGGGGCTTTTCACGGAAGTCTTCGGAGTGGGGGTCATAGCCAGGGACAAGGAGTATTTTGACCAGGGGGATAATTTCTGCGAATTTGAAATAATGGAAGCCGATGTAAACAGGAAAGATGTAGCCAAAATGGTCATGGGCGCGATAAAATGATGAAGGAAAAAATGATAAAGAGGATAAAGAAAGAAATGAAGGATTTGAGAAAACAGGGTGTAATCCTTTTTTTGATTAATTCCGGGCAGTACCTGGATATAAACACAACCATACTGAAGTCCCTTGTTTCCGACGAAAGCTCGGGGATTTACGTGACGCTGAACAGGCCCTACGAATCCCTGGTGGAAATGCTCAAGGAAAGCAAGATAAACACGGAAAGGATTTTCTTCATAGACTGCATAACCAAGATAGCCGGCAAGGGAAAGGAGGCAAAGAACGTGCTCTATCTGGACAGTCCGCAGAACCTAACTAGCCTGAGCCTTATAATAGAGGAGGCCGGAAAAGCCCTGCCTTCCGGAAGCAGGTTCATGGTGCTGGACGCGCTAACCACCCTGACTGTCTACAACTCAACCGAAACTGTCCTGAAATTCCTGCATTTCCTGACCAATAAAATCAGGATAATGAGGCTGGACGGAGTGTTGCTCTCGGTGAACAAAGAGCTTGAGCCCATGATACAGGAGCAGGTGGAGCAGTTTGTGGACAAAATAATAAACATGAGTGATTAAATGAACCACGAAAGCATACTGCTGGTAGTGCATGCCAGGTCCCTGAAAACCACGACAGAACTGGTACTAAGGCTCATACAGGACACGTCAGTGATTTTCATTGACCTGACCAAGCCTTACGACCTGATTACAGAGGATTTGAAAAACGAGGGGATAAATACGGACAATATTTTTTTCGTTGACTGCGTTTCAAAGCTTATAAAAGGGAACCTTCAGGACAGGAAAAACGTTCTGTTCGTGGAGAAGCCGGGCGACCTGTCGGGAATAGGAATAGCCGTCAGCAAGTTCACGAACTCAATCAGGGGGGAGAAGTGGATAGTCCTGAACAGTTTAAAGCTTTTAACGCTATACAGCAAGGAAGAAAACGTTTTCATGTTCCTGAGGTCTCTGCTTGAAAATGCCTCAAGGCACTACACGAAAGTGATTGTGGTAACGACGGAAAGCAAGGACATGAGCCTGATAAACAAGGTCATGCGTTTTTTTGACAAGTCGGACGTGTGCCTTGCAAAAGAGAGGTGAAATTTTTCACAAAAGAGGTGAAAAAATGAAAAAGAAAAAACCCGGAAAAAAAGTTGACATGTCAAAAATCAAGATGAACGTAAAGAGCAAGCTTAGCGGCCAGGAATCCGGAGGGCCCCGTTCCCAGATTCTTGAGCAGAGGGCGCCCCTTGAGGGCATAGCAAAAATGAAACACAGGGAAAAGAACTTAAAAGGCGGAGTTCAAACGGGCGTTCCTGGTTTTGACGAGCTGTTCAGCGACGGCATTCCAAAGGGCTCCAACGTTGTCATAGCGGGAGGCACGGGAAGCGGGAAAACCATCATGTGCCTGCAAATTCTTGCGCACCATGCCAGCAGAGGCAAAAAATGCCTTTACATAAGCCTGGAGGAAAATGAGGACAGGCTGAAGCAGCACATGGAGGATTTCGGCTGGAACCCCGGAAAGCTGGTGAAATCCGGCAACCTCCTGTTCAGGAGCCTTTCCTCCTACATGATGACAAGAAACATCAACGTGATGCTTGCAAAGGAAAGGCCGGAACTTTTCATGGACCTGGAGTCCTATCTGCTCAAGGGATTCAGGCCAGATTTCGTCGTACTTGACTCCCTGACGGCCCTGTCCTCCATATTCACGGGAAGGGAGTATTCCTACAGGATTTACGCGGAGGAGCTGTTCAGGTTTTTTGAAAACATGGGAAGCACGAACTTTTTTATCTCGGAGACAAAGCAGATACCGGAAATTTTTTCCACAAGCGGCGTGGAGGAGTTCCTGGCGGACGGCGTTGTAATCCTTTACAACATCAGGAAAGAAAACATGAGGGAAAACGCCATAGAGGTCCTGAAGATGAGAGGGGAAAAGCACCAGAAAAAAATTGTTGCCATGAGGATTACCGACAAGGGGATAGTGGTTTATCCCGACCAGGAAGTTTTCGGGGGCTTTGAAGAAAAGTAATGTTAGTATTTTATGAAAAAAATAGTTACGTTATTTAATTGAATAATGTAATAAATTAAATTACTACAATATATTTATATAAGCAATACCAAGTATCATAAAGTAAAAATGAAACCTGTAATTTGATTTTAAGTGAAAAACAAAAAGCAAAAAAAGGATTTGGTTGAAAAATGGTGTGTGTCTATTCGAGACTGGTCGCAAAGGCGTTGAAATCAATCCCGTTTTTTTCTTTAAAGGGTGCCTTTGCGGCTGGACCAAATAACGGTTCCTGGAACAGCTTTCACACCCAGGACGAACGGCCGGGAGGTAGTCTCTCCGAAAGGAAGAGCGGGCCGCGATTCCATCATCCGTTCCCGGCGGCAGTTTCCTCCCTGCTGCCGGGTAACCCCAAAGGAGACTGGTAGCTTGATAGTCGTGGTAGGCATAGACGGAGTTCCCTATGAAATGATAAAGGAACTGTCAGACAAGGGGATTATGAAAAACTTTTCCAAGCTCAGAGAAGAGGGGTCTTTCCTGAAAATGAAATCCTCGGTTCCCGCAGTCTCCTCGGCCTCGTGGAGCACCATAATCACGGGAAAGAATCCCGGGGAGCACGGGGTTTACGGCTTTACGGATTTCATAAAAGGCTCTTACACCACGCGCTTCTGCGACTTCAGGAGGCTCAAGAGTCCCGCTTTCTGGCACAGGAACAGGGGAAAGTTTGTCATACTTAACGTGCCTTCAACCTACCCGGCCCGAAAGCTTAACGGCTGCCATGTGTCAGGCTTCGTTTCCCCTTACCTGGATAAGGCCGTCTATCCCTCAAAACACCTGAAAAAGCTGAAAGAGATGGATTACAGGATTGACATAGACTCGGAAAAGGCCCACAAGTCCAAAACGCTTCTGTTCAAGGAGCTTTTTGACTCGCTTGACGCAAGGATAAGGGCCTCCAGGTATTTCTGGAAGGAATACAACTGGGACCTGTTCAAGATAGTATTTACGGGTACAGACAGGCTGGAGCATTTCCTGTGGGACGCTTACGAAGACGAAAAAAACGAGCATCATGAAAAGTTCCTGGAGTTTTTCAGGAGGATAGACGCGGCCATAGGAGAAATGGCAGGAAAGCTGGGCAGCGAGGACACCCTGATTATGCTGTCGGACCACGGCATGGAAAGGCTGGAGTACAACGTGAACCCGAACGCCGTGCTGATAGAGAACGGTTTTCTCAAACTGGGCAGCGAGCCTAGGAAAAAGTACAACAACGTGCTTTCCGGAACTAAAGCTTTTGCGCTTGAGTTCGGTTCCGTTTACTTGAACGACAGGAGGTTTCCCAGGGGCTCGGTGGAAAATTCGGAGGAAGCGCTGGAAGAAATAACCGCTGTTTTTGAAAACCTGGAAATAAACGGAAGGAAAGTCATAGGGAAGGTTTTCAGAAAAGAGGACGTTTACAGGGGGGACCTGGAGAGTGCCCCGGACCTGGTTCTCATTCCCAACAAGGGCTTCAACCTGAGAGGCAAGCTGACAGGGAAAGTTTTTGAGGAAAGCCCGCTGACAGGAATGCACAACGGGGAGGCTTTTCTTTTCGTAAAAAACGGAAAGACGGTGCGGGAGCCCTCGGTTGAGGACGTGGTCCCCATAATTGATGAGGTGATGACATGAATTCTCAAAAAAAATTGCACAACGCAAAAAAGACGTGCTGGAACTGCCCGGCGGCAAAGCTCGCGGGCAACGTGGATTTCAGGGCCTGCGGGCAGTCAAAGGAGAAGGCCTTTGACGAGGACAAGGAAATCATGATAGAGTGTATGAGAAGAAAAGAACTGGGCCACTTTGAACCCTCCATAACCTTTGAGGAATGCCCTGAATGGATAGAGACACCCTACGGCTATTTACTCAAAGACATGCGTGTTATGATTCTCGGATTAGACGGATACTTGGGCTGGACCCTGGCCCTGAAGCTGGGTTCCCTGGGATGCAGGGTCAGCGGAATAGACAACTACACCCGGAGGGACTGCCTCATGGAAAAGGGCTCCCACACGATTGTCCCCATATCAGGCATGACCGAGCGTTTGAAGACGGCCAAGGAAAAGCTCGGCACAGACATAAACTTCCGCCGCATGGACATAAGGGACTACACCAAACTGAAGGAGTTCATGGAGGAGGTGAGGCCCGAGGCAATAGTCCACTACGCGGAGATACCCAGCGCCCCCTACTCAATGGTGGACTGCGAGCACGCGGTCTACGTCCAGGACAACAACGTGCTGGGAACCCTGAGACTCCTGTGGCTCATGAAAGAGGTGTGCCCGGAGGCCTGCCTGATAAAACTGGGCTGTTACGACGACAAAACCGAGATACTCACAGAAGAAGGGTGGAAACTTTTCAGTGATTTGAAGAAGGACGACAGGGTAGCTACAAGGAGCAGAAAAGAAAGGAAACTGGTTTTCAAAAAACCCAGTTCCATACACAAATACGACTACAAGGGTAAGATGTATTATCAAAAGAACGGACGCCTTGACTTCTGCATAACTCCCAACCACAGGGTGTTCACTCAAAAAAGAAGCAACACCTCTTACAAAGAACTAAGATTGGAGTCAGTTCAGGATGTTGAAGGGGAAAGAAGGGTTTACGAGACCGGTTTTGAATGGGAAGGAAAGGACAGGAAATACTTTATCCTGCCGGCGGTAGGGAAGGAAAAAGAAAAGAAGATACCCATGGCTTTGTGGCTGAAATTCTTTGGCTGGTACATCTCTGAGGGATGCGTGCAGCAGAGGAAAGACAGGCCAAACAATTACAGGATCACCATCAAACAGAATATTGACGGGGCGGATACGAAAGAACTGGAAGAAATCCTACTGGAGCTGTGCGATTTTCTGGGAAAGGAACTGAGGAAGGGAAAAGACGGGAAATGCTACGCCTTCAGCATAGGGTGCAGGCAGCTGGCCGCTTACTTGGACAGATTCGGCAAGGCCCATGACAAGCACATACCCCGTGAAATAAAGAAGCTTAACAAGGTTTTGCTTAACGATTTATTGGTTTCCCTCATAAAAGGGGACGGGTGGAAGCACACCCCTGAGAGAGATAACTTCAGGTATTTCACCGTTTCAAAGCAGCTGGCTGACGACGTTCAGGAAATAGCATTGAAATGCGGCTACGGTGCCATGGTTTCCTACAGCAAACGTAAAAGGGGTTATTGCGTCTATATATGCCAGACTCCGCGTGTCCACGTAAACCACGATAAAAAAACGGACGGATACGAGGACTACGACGGGAAGGTATGGTGCGTCAGTGTTGGAGGGGACGGAATAGTTCTTGTCAGAAGAAACGGGAAGCCCGTGTGGTCAGGCAATACGATGGGTGAGTTCGGGACGCCCCTCACGGGAAGGCCGCTCTTTGAGGGCATGTTTCCAGCGGACTCCGTGCTGAACTGGGATGGAAGGGAGTGGAGCATGGGAGGGGAGATAACCCCCAGGGACCCGGTCTCCTTTTACCACGTGAGCAAGGTGCAGGATACTTACAACGTTTACGAGGCCTGCAAGTACTGGTGGCTCCGCTCATACGATATAATGCAGGGGGTAATTTACGGGGTGCACACCGACCAGGTTTCGGCGGACCCGAAACTAAGAACGAGACTGGACATGGACGAGTGGTTCGGGACCGTGGTAAACCGCTTCATATGCCAGGCCATAGCGGGAATCCCCCTCACGCTTTACGGGGGCGGCGAGCAGATAAGGGGCATGATAGCCCTGGAGGACGCGATGGAGTGCATGGTCCGGCTGATATCAAGCCCCCCGGAGCCCGGGCAGTACGACGTGGTGAACCAGGTCTCGGGGCTTCACAAGCTCACAGACATTGCTGAGACAGTTGCTTCCGTAGGAAAAAAGTTCGGTTTTGACGTCAGGATACAGAGGGTTGAAAATCCAAGAGTGGAGGCCGACCGCCACCCGTTTGAGGTGGTCTCTCGCAAGCTTCCCAACCAGTTCGGCTTCTCCCCGGAGGTGGGGCTGGAAAAAGAGATAACCAGGATGTTTGAGCTGCTGACAAGAAAAGAGATGAAAAAGAGAATAGAGCAGAAGAAGCACACCATAATGCCCGTGACCAGGTGGGACGGCACGAAGAAGGAGTCCGAGACAATAGAGGTTTACGATCCGGGCACGAAGAAAAAGGAAGGCTACGAGGGAGTTTTCAGAAACAGGTGATACGGTGGAGATAAGGGACAGGGATTTTGACAGGGAAGTTCTGAAATCGGAAAAGCCCGTCCTGGTGGATTTCTGGGGCTCGTGGTGCATACCCTGCAAGAAGATGGAGTCCGTGATAGAAAAGCTGAAAAAGGATTACCCGAGCCTCAAATTCGTTAGCCTTAACATAAACAGGAACCCCAGAACCCCGCGCGCCTATCAGGTTCTGGGCGTGCCAACCTATATGCTCTTCAAAAACGGAAAAATAGTGAGCAGGGACGTGGGGGCCAAGTCCGAGAACCAGCTGAGAAAGTTCATAGAAGACGGAAGGGTGTTTACTTGAGTTTCTTTAGTTTTTTCAAAACTTCCGTCAGGTCAAACCTTTTTAGGGCATGTCCCAGCCCCAAGCCCAGAACAACCAGGGCCGTGATTTCCAGGAAAACGTTAATGGAGTTTATCCTCACCCCGAAAGCCCTGTTCAGGGCAAAAACCGTGAGCGGGACCATGGCTATGGACAGGCCGAAACCCAGGACCGCTCTCTCCAGCCAGTCCAGCTCCTTCTTTGGGAAAAAAACCCAGGACCACGCGAAGCCCGGCAGGAAAAGCGCGAAAAAAACAGCAAGGATGATTCTGAATACGGTCAGCAACATTTTCCCACAAGATTATAAGCGCCTTTCTATTATAAAAAAATTTCGGGTAATTATTTGAATTCAAAAAAATCCTTCAGCGCGGGTAAAACCAAAGCTTTTCTGGATTTAATGAGGCCCAGGCAGTGGTTCAAGTCCCTTTACGTGGTTTTCGGGTCCGTTCCCGCAATAATTCTGAGCCCCTACATGCCCGTAATGATTTCATCTTTGCTGTTTCTGGGCATAGTCAACATGATACTGATACAGGGAGTGATTTATTCAATAAACGACATCACGGACATGGAAAAAGATAAAATCCATCCGAAAAAAAGAAAAAGGCCCCTCCCTTCGGGCAAAATAACTTTGAAAGAGGCAAAGGTTTTTGCGGTTTTTTTGTTCCTAACAGCCATAGCAATGGCGTTTTATCTGGATTTCAGGATAGTGCTGATTGACGTGGCGCTTGTTGCTATAAACCTGGTTTATTCTTTAAAGCCGATACGGCTGAAAGACAAAAAATATTTTGACATTTTCGTAACGGGCCTGAACTTTCCCCTGAGGGTCGGCGTGGGATGGTATTTGTTTGAGCCCCTCAACAGAAACAAGTTCCATTTTTTGTACAGCATAATTTCAAACGAAATAATTTCTTCCAATTCAATACAGGCAATTTTCTTCAACACCCCGCCCAGGATAATCAACTTTTACACGGAGTTTTCAACCATTACGTTATCTTTCCTCTCCATGATGACGCTCACGTACTTTCTGGCCGTGTTCCTGCTTTCCCTGAAGAGACTGGGGGAAAAGCTTTGGGTGGAAAAATCGGAGAAGGCCAGGCCTGTCCTGAAATACTATTCCACAAGTTCCCTTAAGGCAGTATCCTTCATGTCGCTGTTTTTCACGACAGCCAGTTTCTTTTTTCTTGCCTACAGCCTGAAGATATCACTGATGTTCATGACGTTTTTTTTGGTCTGCATGATGGTATGGTACTACAGGCTTACCTTTAAAAAAGACTCTCCCGTGAAAAACCCGGAGGAGATTTTCACAAAAAACAGGAAATTCATATTTTCCGGAGGCACCTTCCTGGCCGTGATGCTTATATTGCTTTTGATTTAGTGATAACATGAAGTACGACCTGCACATACACACCAAGTATTCAAAAGACGGCGTTTTGGAACCATGGAATATCGTAAAAATCGCAAAAAAGAGGGGGCTGGACGGGATTGCCGTTACAGACCACAACACCGTAAGAGGGGGCATTGAAACAAAAAAATACGAAACCAAAGACTTTAAGGTTATTGTGGGCTCCGAAATAAAGACAGAGAGAGGGGAAATCATCGGTCTTTTCCTGTCAGACGAGGTTGAATCAAGAAAACTGGCAGAGGCCATTAAGGAAATAAAAAGGCAAAACGGCGTTGTCATAGTGCCGCACCCCTTTGACTCTATGAGAAGCTCGGCCCTTCATCCAAAACCGGATGAAGCAAAAATTTTTGACGGGATTGAGGCGTTCAACTCCAGGTGCGTGCTCAAAAAATACAATGAAATGGCCGGGATTTTTGCAAAAAAATGCAATCTGCCCCTGGTCGCGGGAAGCGACGCTCATTTCTCAAACGAAATAGGGAACGCGGGGGTCATAACCCAAACGGAAAGCTTAAGGGAGGATATTCTGGGAAAAAATAATTTAAAAATATTCGGGAAAAAATCCCCCCTGGTAAACCACGGGTTCACAAAGGTGCTGAAGCTATGGCGAAGAAAAACTGGCTAGTTCTGGTGTTCGGGGTTTTGGTGTATCTTTTATTGGTTATTTACGCGGACCTGGAAAACCTGGCGCAGGCCCTTGCAGGTTTTCAGTGGCGGTTGATAATTTTTCTGTTCCTCCTGACCACCCTGAATTATGTTTTCAGATTTTTCAAGTGGAACTATTTTTTAAAAAAATGCAGAGTACGTCTGGGCGTAAAGGACAACCTTTTTGTCTTTTTCAGCGGGCTTTCCATGATTATAACCCCGGGCAAAATAGGGGAAATATGGAAGGGATGGCTGATAAAGGACATGACGGGAGAGAGACTGAGCAAAACAGTCCCGATTGTAATCGTGGAGAGGATAACGGACTTGACCGGGCTTATGATACTGTCCCTGTTCGGACTTTTCTACTTCAGGCAAAGTTTTTTGGTAATAGGTGTTCTGCTCCTTGTCCTCGTGGCCTTTTTCATAGCAGTCAAGTCAAAGAAAATATCGGCCAGAATAATATCCATGATAGAACGCAAAACAAGGAAATATTCCCCGGATTTCAAGCTTATGCACGGAACTTTTTTAAAACTGATGGAGCCCGGGGGCCTTTTTTCAATGTCTCTCCTTAGCGCCTTCGCCTGGTTTTTTGAATGCATAGCATTCTACGTGGTGATATGGGGCTTCGGCCAGTCAATCGGCATAATACCTTCAACGTTCACCTTCAGTTTCGCCTCCCTGGCCGGGGCGGTCAGCATGATTCCCGGCGGCCTGGGGGTGGCCGAAGCAACCCTGTCCGGCTTCCTGCAGACTTTCGGCCTTTCAGCCACTTCTTCCGTGGGAATATCAATGGTTACCAGGTTCGTTACGCTTTGGTACGGCGCTGTCCTGGGTTTTGTTGTGTATTTTCTTTTCAAAAAAAGATGATGAGACCCAGAAATGCTTTGTTTTAATTTTTGTCACTTTTCATACGACACTTTTAAATAATAAAGCATGTATGTAATTTCATGAAAAAAATTTTGGTTACCGGGGCTTCCGGGTTTCTTGGATATAACCTGTGCAGGTATCTCACCGAAAGGGGGGAGAAGGTCACGGGAATTGACATACATTATTTTGATTATCCCAAACTGAAAAAATTTGAATTCTACATGGGGGATATAAGGGACAGGGACCTTATGGAAAAAATAACAAAGGGAATTGACGTGGTGGTTCACTGTGCCGCCGCCCTTCCCCTGTGGAGCCAGGAGGAAATAATTTCCACCAACGTACACGGGACAAGAAACGTGCTTGAAACGGCATTCAATTCCAAAGCAGACAGGGTCATTTTCATCTCCTCCACTTCCGTTTACGGAATACCAAAAAAACACCCTGTTGACGAGAACCACCCCCTCGTGGGGGTAGGGCATTACGGGGAAAGCAAGGTGAGGGCGGAGAAAATCTGCCTGGAATTCAGAAAGAAAGGGTACTGCGTTCCCATAATAAGGCCGAAGACTTTCGCGGGCCCCTACAGACTGGGAGTTTTCCAGATACTCTGCGAATGGGTGAAGGAGGGCAGGAACATACCCGTAATAGGAAACGGAAAAAACAAGTACCAGCTGCTTCATGTGGACGACCTGAACGAGGCCATTTACATAGCCTGCAGGAAGCCAAGGAAAACAGTGAACGACACTTTCAACATAGGGGCAAGCGATTTTGACAGCATGAAAGGGGACCTGCAGCAGCTTCTGGATTACGCGGGATTTGAAAAGAAGGTGGTGCCCATATCGTCTTTTTTGGCCATACCTCTGCTGAAAATATTTGAAAAATTTCACCTGTCCCCCCTGTACCAGTGGATATACGAAACGGCAGACGCGGACCATTACGTATCCGTGGAGAAGGCGGTGAAAAAGCTGGGCTGGAAGCCGAAAAAAAGCACGGCGGATGTGTGGATTGACACATACAAGTGGTATATGGAAAACTACAAGGAAAGCGTCGGAGGGTCAGGCATTACCCACAGGGTTCCCTGGGACCAGGGCATCCTGGGTCTTTTCAAGAAATTCTTTTGAATACCTGCACAGGAAAAACAGGAGATAGTTAAAAATTACCGACAGCGTTATAAAGATCAGAGCCAGTTCCTCCACTGCCAGAAACTGCGTCCCGACCAGACCGGCATGCATTCTTGACAGCGTATTCAGGACACCAAATTCCTGGAACCCGGGGTTTTTGCTCGCGACGCTTATCAGGTGAACTACTTTCCAGGATATTGAGGAAGCCGAAAGCAAAAGCAGAATCAACGCCTCCCTTGTGTTTATTTTTTCTATCATGGCCAGTCTCAGCAGCAGCAGGGCCACGATGAAGATGTAGTGCGCGGGGGATATCATTGCGTAAAAAAAGATGAAATATATGAAAAAGCACACGAGTGCCATGTCAATGAAGTCCGGTATTTCATTTTTCCTGTATTTGCGAAACAGATAGAAGTAGTAAGCGATAAAAGACGTAGCCATCAGGACCAGCGATATGTAATTCCAGTTGACCATGCTGCCGAAAATCAGTTTCAGGGGGTGCACAACTGATAGAGACCCGTGCTCCAGCGTGACTATGCTCAGGTGCTCCAGCACCGGGCTGCCTATTCCCAGCAGTTTGTAATTCAACTGGACAGGTATGTATATTATCAATATGGGTAGAAGTGCCAGTAAGGATGTTCTCTTTTTGTTTTTGGCCGTGAGAAGCAGGGGAATGAAAATTATAAACGGCACTATTTTTGAAGCTATGCAGGCCAGGCCCAGAAACAGCGCGGCCAGGTCATCCTTTTTTTCAAGCTTGAAGTAAACTATGATTAGCAGAAACAGCGCGGCCAGAGTCTCGTCTTGGGCCCAGACTATGCTCATGACCCAGGTAAGTGGGACAAAGACAAAAAGCCAGGCGGCTTTGTGCGCAAAACCCTTTTTTGCATGCCTATCCACCATCAAAATCATCAACAGGAATGTCAGAAATTCAAAAACGAAGGTAGCCAGGCGTATGCTGTCCAGTCCCAGCCCGGACAAGGTGAAGGGGAAGTAAAAGAGAGGCTGAAGCGGGGAGTAGGCGCCAAAGGCCGTCTCAACCCCCCCGGCAAAAGAGCCGGTTATCAGACTGAAAGGGTGGGTGGCGTAATAGAAAATAACGTTTATGTCTTCCAGAAAAACTCCGGAGCTGAAAAAAAGCGAGAGCGTTGCCATCAGGAATATCCTTGTCAGAAGATACGCCATGATTTCAATCCTGTAATCTGAAAGGATCTTGGTTATTTTTTTGAAAAAATGCATGTCACATCCCTTCCGAAAAGTTTGTTTATCATCTTGTAGTCCCCCTTCCTCCATTCCCTCGTCAGGACAAGCAGAAAGAAGTATACGGAAAACAGAAGAGCGTACTCCAGGGGCAGCAGCCATTTGTTTGGGACAGGAATTAAGAGCGCCAGCGCGTACACCACCAGGGAAGAGAATAAAATCCTGGCTAACGACAGAAAATTGATAAAGGACCCGAACTTTTTAACCGTGTAATACGACGTGACTGTTATACCGAAGGTGCCCGTTATCGTGGTCGCCATAGCGGCCCCCTCAAGCCCGTGTTCCGGTATAAGGAAAAAAGACAGGAAAGTTATGACCGGAATCATTGCGAGGGATATAACCATTGATACCCTGGGTTTTCCGCTGGCGTTTATTATCATGGAGAGTATGTTCGTTACCGTCAAAAACGAGACACCGAAAATCAGGATTGAAAGCGCGCCTGCCCCTGCCGTGTATTTGGACGAATAAAAGAAAGATATGAAATTTCCCGACGTCGCCGAAACCACGAAAAGGAAAGGAATTATTAAAATCAAAAGGTACCTCATCGAGTTTCTTATGTACGTGTTTGTCAGCTTATCGTTTTTGTCGTGGGTTGACTTGGATATTGCGGGAAAAAGGGCAAATCCCAGCCCTGGAAGAATGTAGTAGGGTATTCTTGCGAGCATGGAGGAGGCCGTGTAATAGCCCACGAGGGCGTTTTCCCTTAAAATTGTTTTCAAAAAAATCAGGTCAAGATTCAGCAGCAGGGTAAAGACAAAGGAAAACGTTATAATCGGCCACGCGAAATCTATGATTTTCCTTTCTTTTATTTTTCTGGATGACCCGGCTTTCATTTTCGGCAGGTATATCCCGGCCACAATAAACCCGAACAAAGACGCGAGCGCATAACCCGCTATCGCGCCGAATATGGAGAAGCCGAGAAAGACGAGCAGGAACACGCCCGATACCTTGGCAAGGGAGAAAAGCACTATGGTCTTGGACTGCCTGCCGTAAAGCTTTAAGCCGTTCAGAAAATTCATGTGCAGCGTGTACAAAGAATACGGAATTATGACGAAGGAGGAGACTTTGATGTACGCCCCTATACCGGGATCGCCCAGCAAGTAAGAAATGAAATCAGAAAGCAGAAAATAAGAAACGAAAATTACCACCGAAAAAATAACCTGAAGTTTGAGAGTGGATTTCTTCACGGATTTCGTGTTTTTTTCATTTTCGGAAATGAATTTTGACGCGGCGTTGGGTATGCCGAACATGAGAAATATGTTTATTAAAGAAAGCAGGTACAAGACCAAACCGAATATGCCGTACTCCGACGGAGTCAGCAGTCTTCCGAGCCCCGCATGTATCACGTAACCTGAAACAGAAAAAACCATCTGCGCTACCAGCAAATACGTGGTGCCGCGGGTCAGCGATATCATATACTTATATCACATTTTTTAAATATAAAGTTGTAATTTTAATAACTACAAAAATTAAAAATACAGGGGGTTATGTGAGAAGAAAGACGACAGCGGTTCTTTTTCTGATTTTACTTTCCTCGCTTTTGATAAAGCTTCCTGTGGCGCTCTCCGCTCTGGAGGGCAATTCCATAGGCGGTGACGTGGCCACCTACGTGTACTGGTCGAAGGTAACTCTGGAGGAAGAGAAAATTCCCGACTGGGTTGAATACACAAAGGGCCTGGAGCTGCCGTCCAGATTCGCTCCCGGCGTGCCCGTCCTGTTCAGCGTCCTTTCCCTGTCCTCCGGCATTGACCCGGTGAATTTCTCCCCGTTTTTCCGGCTGTTCGTTTTCATTCTGATAGACCTGTCCCTGTTCGTTTTTTTAAAAAGACTGTTTGACGAAAGGAATGCAGTGATAGGGCTTTTGTTTTGGGTCTTTGCACAGCCCCCAATTCTGAAGGGTGTTGAAAACGAGGTGCTGACCATGATGAGCCCGGAGGCATTCTTTTTCCAGGGCGGCCCGGTGCCAAACATAATAGGAATTCTTTTCCTTACGTTTTTCCTTTTCACGGCTTTCCTGTTCACAAAAAACAAGAACAGTACGAATTTGATTCTGATGATGCTGCTGTCGCTGGCCTCTCTGATACACCATCAGCTGACACTCCTGGTTATAGGAATTTTTTTCCTGGCCTTCATACTGTTTTATTTCAGGGAAATCACCTGGAAGTCAGCCCTGCCTTTCTTTGCCGCCTTTGCCCTGTTCTCAATATTTTTCTCCCCGTCCTACGTTTCGCTTGATTCGGTGGGGGCGGTGACGCAGGGAAGCGACTATGTTTCCACATCACTGCAGTTCAGCGAAATCTTAACCAGCTTCGGTTTTGCAAGCTTCCTGTTCTTCTTCTTCGGTTGCATACACCTGACCAGAAAAAGAAACTTCTTTTACCTGTATCTCCTGTCGCTTTCCGCAATAATCCTGCTGGTGTCCGCTTTCGCCCCCCTGGTCATAAACCTGAACAGCATGAGGTTTTCCTTTTACCTCCCGCTTTTGCTCCTTCCCATGGCTTTGCTGGGGGTGAGAGAGGTTGAGAAAACACTCAAAAGCAAAAACGCCTTCGTGATTCTGGTGCTGGTTGTTTTCATTTCACTGGGAACCCTGAGCCAGTTGAAGTATCAGGAGCATTTCCTTGAGCCGCGCTTTCTGTTCAATCCTGAGGAAAAGGAGGCGGCCGAGTGGATAAGGGAGAACATGAAGGAAAATGAAATTCTGGTCGCGGACTTCCGCGAATCGCGTGACACGGCCTGGCTGAAGCCCTTCACGATGAAAACCGTCCTGCTCAGGCCGATGCCTCTGGGAATAAAAGGAACTCCAAGCCCTTACAACGAGCCCCTGGAGGTTATTGACAGCGTATTGTCAGACCCCTCGGATTCAAGCAGCGTTGCCGAATTCCAGAGTTACAATTTCACGTACGTGTATTTTTCCTCCCTTGATGAAGAGACAAACTCCTTTGGCGTCAGCAGGTATTTCTACCCGGTTTTTGAGAACTCCGCGGCAAGAATTTTTAGAATAAACGGGACGCTTTAACCTTTTCTGTACTTTTCAATTCCTATCTTTCTGACAACTTCCGTGAGCTGCTCCTGAAGTCTCTTGTTTCTCACATAAAGCTTGAGGACTATCACGTATATCGCCAGTATGGACGCGCTGAAGATAAAATTAGCCCTGCTGGTGAAGCTGAGAAACCCCAGAAGACTGTCCACGACAGGGGGATATATCCCGAAGAGCACCGCCGAAAAGCCGAAAAAACACCATATCAGGACTTCGTATTCCGAGAACATTTTTTTGCTGTAAAGCGTTGTGATTTTATAAATTATGTACGCCCCCGCAATTATTGAAAACACGGAAAATAATCTTATCAATCCAACAACCTCCTGATTCCAAGTCTTAAAAACACGTCAGCCATCCTCATGGGATACATGAACAGGGTTTTTACGCTGCTGAACTGTGATTTCCCGCTTTTCCTCACGGACATCCTGACAGGAATTTCCCTTGTTTTAAAGCTGTTCTTTTTTGCCTCAAGGAACTGCTCCACTGCCCAGTGGCTGTCGTTCAGCTTGCTCATCTCCCCCAGTTTTTTAGTCCTGTAAACCCTGTAGCCGGAAGTCACATCCGTTATTTTCTGTCCTGAAAAAAAGGAGACAGACTTGCTGAAAAAGAATATCCCTATTTTCCTGACCAGGGGAATGTTATTTGTGTCCGGAGTCACGAACCTGGAGGCAATTACCATGTCATAACCCCTTTCAGTCTCCTGCAAGAGTTTCGGTATGTACCTCGGGTCGTGCTGGCCGTCCGCATCCAGCTGTATTAAATAGTCAAAGCCCTCGGAAATCGCTATCTCATAGCCGGTTTGCTGGGCGGCCCCTATGCCCCTGTTTATGATATGCCGGACCACCTTTGCGCCGTGGGATTTTGCCGCTTCAGAGGTCCTGTCTCGGCTGCCGTCGTCTATGACTATGATTTTCTTTATTGAGCACTGTTTTTTGTATTTTTTTACTTTGTCTATGACTTTCCCTATGGTCTTTTCTTCATTATAAGCCGGTATTATGCAGACGTTTTTCATGGGGGATGCCTTGTTTAAATTGTATTAATAAATATTAATAATATATATATAAAATTATTGGTAGTAAACGTACACGTTCTTATAGGGCGATTTCAGGCGGCTGTTCACGCATTTTCCTTCCGTGTAAACCAGCGTTATCCCGTTTTCTTCCAGAAAACCGTCATCCCCGCAGCTATTCTTCAGGAATTTCTGGACTTCATAATTCCTCCGGCCGTAAAGCTCGTTGTAACTCCTTGGCACGTACGAGTAGAATTTTCTTCCCGATACAGGGAAGAACGCCACGGCTTTCACGGGGTCAAGAACCGCGGTCGCGTTTTCCGGTGTGTTTTTTTCTACCCACCTGAAGGCCCTGTAGTCCTGGTCGTCTATAAGATGGTAGTATCTCTGACCCAGCGCATTAAAGGAGCCGAAGAGTATTATCAGAGCAACGGATAAAACGAAAACATACTTGTTTTTCCTTATTGTTTTCAGTCCGTAGCCCGCAATAACGCTTATCAGAACCATGAGGTACATGTGCGCTCTCGTGGGCATCAGTATGAGGGTGTAGTCAAAGTAACGGAAAACCACGACTATGATGAAGATGGCTATTGTGAAAAAGACGAGGGAAAGGTTTTTTTTGCCGGGCTTTGAAGAAATGAAATAAGTCCCCAGGGAAAAAAATATTATTGCAGGCAGTCCTATGAGGTTTATTATGGAGAGTATGGGCGCCGTGGTTTCAAACGTGAGGGATTCCGCCCCCCTTCCCTGTAGATAAGGAAGAGAGTAGGGAAGGTAAAACAGAAGGGACAAGGCAATTACCGCCAGCAGGGCAAGTGAAAACCTTTTTCTTGATTTCAAATTCAGCACAGAATTTATTACAAGGAATATGAAGAGCGCCATTGCTGTCGGGGGATGAAGGAATAGAAGAAAAACAGAAAAAATCAGGAGAGGAATTTTAAAGCTTTTTTTATAAAAAACAATGAACATGGACAGCACCAGAACAGGCAACCCGATTGACACCGCGACGAGAAAGCCCGGGCCCAGAAGTCTTATGCTGGTCGGAATCAGTGCCGCAAAAAGCCCGGCTTCAAGCCCGAATCCCTGCCTTCTGGCCAGGATATAGACGGATGAAACGAAAAGCACCGACAAAAAGGCGGGCGCGTACCTGAAAATAAGGAGCCAGTCAATTCCTGCCTTGTTCAATACCGCTATCAGAGTCCCTGTAAGTATCTCCATGCCACTGAATTCCGTTTCAAAAGGCCTGGGGTTTTCGCAGACAGTTGACTCGCTTTCCGATATGATTCTGGCGTCAATAAAAAACTCCCACTCATCCACGTGCACCGGGTATTCGTAGCCGGAGTGCGGGTGAAAATTTATCGCAAACGCCAGGGACAGCAGCAAAAACAAAAACAAAAACTCCCTTTTCATGTTATATTGATGGTAAATATTTTTAATAAACGTCTTCATTAATCTAATCATGAAATTAATTTTTAACGGGAACATGATGAAGACCATATTTACGGTTGTTTTCATAATTTTTCTCGGGGTGCTTTACGTCAAGATTGACTACCCCTTCCTGTTCCCGGGGCTGGAGGAAAAGTTTGTCTGGATTGTTTTTTTCTTCGGTCTGATTAATTTCGTTCTTTACTTTCCCCTGGACAGGATTGCCAAAAACAAAATTAAAAAAAACCACAGGAAATCCGTTATGGCCTATGCTTTCCAGCTGCTTTTGTTTTCATTCATGGCGGTGCTCTGGGCGGGCTACTTTATCCCCGAAGTGCTTGATTTTCTGAACATAACGTATTTTTTCGCAGTAATACTTGGTTTCGGGGCAATAACGATTTTTTACACCCGGCCGGAGAAAAAAAGATAACGGGAATTACTTCTTTTTTGATTTGGGGGAAATCACGGGTTCGTTTTTTATTATCGCCAGCATCACCGCTATCAGGAGGGAGGATATTATTACAAGGTAGCCTATTTTTTCGGAGTAAAGGGATTCTACCAGGGAGTTTTCCCCGGCATAAATTCCCCTGACTTCCTCGTTTGTCACAGCAACATTATAAGCTTTCACCTCATCTATCACCCCGTCAAACCTTGAACCCCACACATCAGATATAACCAAAT
>CAZXFI010000011.1:5009-27666 GCA_964640225.1 uncultured archaeon | reverse complement strand
TCTATAATCTCTCCCCCGGAAACGTTGGAAACTTCCCTGACTTTCAGGTCATCAAACCACGCTTCTCCCGTGGATCTGTGATGATAGAGATGAAGAATAAGCTCCACGGCGGCCCTCGTGTTTACAGTAAGATTGTATTCTTTCCAGTCCCTGGTTCCGTCCAGTTCGGCAGTGTACTCGTTTATGTTCCCGTTGGGCTGGACAAGCTTTGCCCTGAGGTAAACCCCGTTGCCGTCGCTGCGTTTTTCCACGTTTCTCGTTTTCACCCAGCCCGATACATTTATCACGGTGTTGGGGTTGACGCTTATTTTCTGGTAAGCGTAAAGCTCCTTGTGATTGTCAACGCTCTTTATGTAAATGCTTTGGTTGCCGGAGTGGCTTATGTCTGAGAGCGTCCAGTTTCCGTTTTTCAGAGTCCAGCCTCCCAGACCCTCCTCAAACCCGGGATTTGAAACACCGTTTTCCGATAGATCAAATCCCCCGGATTCCGCCTCGTACTTCCACACCATTATTTTTTCTCCCGGAAGAAAAGACTTTGTGTTGACGGGATACGTGTCTATTCTGTTGCCCTGCTGGTCTTTTAAGTCAAGCCCTTTCAGGACCCACGTGTATTCCCCGTAATCCCTTGTAGCGGGTTGGTTCGCTAGGGGGTGGTAAATAGGGATTTCACCATTCTTTTGCTCCATACCGGGCCCGTTGAAAATCACCACCAAGCCCCTTTCCAGACCTTCCTCGGGAATTTTAAAAAATAGCGTGTTTTCAGTCCCGTTGGAAGCGTAGGGGCTTACTTCGGTGCCCGAGCTGAAAGAGCCCCTACATACCGCCGCGCCGCCGGGCTCGCCTACATTCCCTTGGCAAACAGTTTCCCGGTCTCCTGCCCGGAAAGCGCATTCGTTGTTTCCGCTTTGGTTGCCCTCGTTGACGCACACGAAAACGTAATTTATTTCATCACCCTCCTCTGTGCTTATTCTGTCTATCGACAGGAAAGCGGGCACTGGACGGTTACCTTCAACCAGTTCTCCGAAAGAAGGAATCTTCACGTCAAGATTCTGGTCCATGTCCGTATCCAGAACCACTCCATAAGAGGCGCGGGCCTGCGGTACTAAAAATAAAAAAGCGACTGTCAAAAATAAAATCAATTTCCCAAACTTCACACCGAACCACCGTTTAAACGAAAAGCTTTTATATAAGCTCTCACTACTTTTATTAAAATTGTATTAATAAATATTAATACTATTTGAAAATATAAAAAACACCAGATTAAAATAATAAATCGGGTAGTTCGGAAATGAGTAAAAATTCAACAGAAATTGGCCCAGAAGTTTCTTATGAAAATTTCTCGCAGAGAGAGGAGAGAATAATCAGGCAAAGGCTGGTGGCGCTCGGTTATCTGGATTGAGGAGATTTTTTGGAGGGGATGTTTTGCTAAAGGGCATGGCTAATTTGGTTAGTCCGCACAAGAACAAACTTTTTTCAACTCTTATCACTGTTTTTGTGGTAACAATACTTATCCTTTCCGGGCCGACCAAGGCTATAGTTCTCTACGTGCAGACGGACAAGACCGTTTACAACCCGAATCACCAGGAAATCGTTTTCACCCTGGGGGTTGACATTGAGGAAAGCGAGAGTGTTCCCGTACAGAACATCACCCTTTACATAGAGGGCCCGGTAAACAGGACCTGCATTTTTTACCCAGATGGCACCGCGGTTTCCGGCTGCACGAATCTTACCATAACAAGGAACTCCACTTACGATTCTTACGCACAGGGAGACGGAATGTTCGGCTACGGCTACGGGAGAAGCCCCTCCTCTGGAGACTACGCCACGGGTAACCAGACCTTCGGCTCGGGCTACGGCTATGCCTCCGGAAGCGGATACAGCTGGGCCGGCGGAAACTCGGAGCTGCTTTACACAGTGACGTGGAACATAACCTCCGGCGCGTCCGCGGGCAGCTACACTGCCTACCTTGAGGCTTTCGCGCAGAACGGGGACAACTCCCGGATATACAGGAGCAAGAGCGGCGACTCTGCCTCCTTCACCATAAGTTCCGACGGCACGGCTCCCAATGTAAACGTGAACGCCCCCACGAACACCACTTACGGCTCCCTTCCCATAACAGTAAACGTGACAACCAACGAGTCCGCTGAGTGGTGCGCCTGGAACCTGGACGGCGGGTCAAACACCACGATGTCCGGCTCGGGCACCTCATGGACCGGCTCCGTAAGCACCATAACCCAGGGCACGCACAGGCTTTACGTGTACTGCAACGATTCCGCGGGAAACATGGGCTCTAATTCAAGCATCTATTTCACCTACAGCTACTGGTGGAACTCCTCTTTCCAGTACTGCAAGAACATAACGGTTTCCTCCGCCGTCAACGACTACCAGTATTTGCTGGAGATAACCGACCCGACCAACATGAACACGGACGGCTCTGACGTTAGGATAGTCAACTCCCACTGCTCCAACGGCGGGAGCGAGGTTCCCCTCTGGGTGGAGAAATTCAACTCCACCTACGGAAAGGTATGGTTCCGCGGGGACAATTCCTCCACAACCACCTACGCGCTTTACTACGGAAACAATACTCCCGTAAGCACAAAGAGCGACGGGGACTCAACCTTTTACTTCTTTGACGACTTTGAGGGCGACAATTACAACTACTCGGAAAAATGGACCCTGGACAGCAACTGCGGCTCGGCCACCCTGGAGGCCTCCACGGACGAGGCTTACGCAGGCTCGCAGAGCTTCCACCTGGCCTGCTCCGAGGCCAGATATGTAAGGCTCACGAAATCCGGGCTTTCTTTCAACAACGCCGTACTTGAGGTTTCTTACAAGAGAACCACTTCCCTGAGCCCGAAAATTCAGGTCTTTTACGCCAGCAACACCACCCAGGGAACAGGGGCTGACTTCAGGGAAATCTACCAGACAAGCCTTACCCACGTGCTGGATTTTAGCGACGACCCCATAATACCGCTAACATTGGACGAATGGCTTTTCATGAAGTTCGTGTTCAACGGCACCACGGCTTACGGCTTCATAAAAAACGAGACTACAGGAACCTGGGAAACCACCTCCAAATCCGTGAACGGCATGACGGACATGGCATTCGGTGACTCATGGGGAGGAGGGGCAAGCGGAACCTCGGACGGCTACTGGGACAGATTTACCGTAAGGAAGTGGACAAGCTCCGAGCCCACAGCGAGCCTGGGCTCCCTGGAAAACGCGCCGCAGATACAGGTGTCCCTGAATTACCCCTCAGACAGCTCCACCAATACCTCGGCTTCCATATCTTTTGGCTACACACCTGTGGCCCTGAACACGCAGATTTACAACTGCTCCCTTTACACGAACAGCACGGGTTCCTGGGCCCTTAACAAGTCCAATTCAACTGCCGTGACAAACAGTTCCGTGAATTCCATAACCCAGACGTTTTCCGACGGCACTATAATATGGAACATAGGATGCTACAACGGCGTGGAAGACTTCATGGGCAGTTCCAACAGGACGCTTATAATTGACACCACCGGGCCCGTGATAACCATATCCAGCCCGGAGAACACAACCTACACCTCGCTGCCCCTGGACCTGAACGTAACCACGAGCGAAAACGCAAGCTGGTGCGGCTGGAACCTGGATAGCGGGTCCAACACGAGCCTTTCAGGCTCCGGAACAGCATGGTGGTCCTCAATATCCTCGGCATCCGAGGCAACCCACAGGCTTTACGTGTACTGCAACGATTCCCACGGCAACATGGGCTCCGGTTCGCTTTACTTCACCTACGACCCCAGCGGGCCCAAGTATTATTCCAACTCAACCAACTCCACTTACGCGGGTCAACCGGCAGAGTTCAGGCTGAGGTGGACTGACAACGTGGGACTGAGCGGCTACGTGTTCAGCTTTGATAACGGCTCCGGGTTCAGCAACGACACCTGGACAGCCTTCTCTCCAGGAGGAACCGCAGATTGGTCCAACGTGACCAAAACGGTGAACTCCACTGTTGGAACAACAATCCAGTGGAAGGTTTACGCCAACGACACGGGGGACAACTGGAACACCTCTGAGACCTACAGTTTCGTGACTACAGACGGCACGAATCCTGTGGTTTTGGCTTTGAACTACCCCGGAGACCACGCCAATTCATCCACGGCTTCAACGTGGTTCAACGTGACGGCCTACGACGAGACGGGCGTGGACTCGTGCACGCTTTACATAAACTCCACGGGAACATGGCAGGCCAACACCTCCGTGAGAATGACCAACAACACCGAGAACGGAACACAGCTTACACTAGCGGAAGGAGTCTATATATGGAACTACCTGTGCAACGACACTTCCGGAAACACGGACTGGTACGGCTCCAACTACACGCTTACGACAGACCTGACAAGCCCTGCGGTGTCCATAGACTCCCCGTCCGATGCTTCCTACCACAGCTCCGCGCCCGTGATAAGCGGCACGGCAACGGAAACCTGGCTGAAGAACTGCACCACGAACCACACTTCCTACGGCTCCGCCGACACTACCTCGCCTTTCAATTTCACCAACACTTCCGCGCTTTCGGAATCTACACACCACCTGAAGGTGACCTGTTATGACTGGTCCGGCAGGTCTGGAACCGACACGGTCTACTTCACCTATGATGCGACCTCGCCGGCCATCTCAATAACAAGTCCCGCGAACACCACCTACACCTCGCTGCCTCTGGACCTGAACATAACCACGAATGAGGCGGCAAGCTGGTGCGGCTGGAACCTGGACGGCTCTTCCAATAACAGCATGTCAGGCTCCGGAACAGCATGGTGGTCCTCCATATCCTCGGCATCCGAGGCAACCCACCGTCTCTACGTTTACTGCAACGATTCCGCAGGAAACTCCGCGGTGAACAGTTCCGTGTACTTTACGTATTACGGAAAGCCCAGGTACTGGGACAACTCAACCAACTCCACCTACGCGGGACAGCCCGTAGAGTTCAGGCTGAGGTGGACTGACGATGCAGGATTAAGCGGATACGTATTCAGTTTCTGCAACGGCTCCAACTGCACAGAGACCACTTACACCATGAGCTACCAGGAGGATGCCAATTCCACAGGCTACAATGCCAGCGCGGCCTGGAAACTGGGGCAATCCTATTCAAAGGTTTATGACGGGAACTGGAGCAGCTACGGGGAAGGAACCAACAACAACACCTTCGTTTACGTGAACTACACGAAGCCTTCCGGCGCGGTTGGCAGCAGCCTGTGGAAGGTAAAGGACAACACCGGAACCGCAAACCTTACCATACCCTCGGCCTGCTGGAGCCAGAGCACGCTGCAGTTCAGGATTTACTCAAACGAGCCCGGCGGTGCATGGGACTGCTACAACGGAAGCGGCTGGAGTAGGCTAAGGTCAGAGGGAAGCGAGATGTACGAGGAGGGAATATTCTGGAACGTATCCTCTTCCCGGAGCACCTGGACCAACGACACCTGGACCGCAATGACAGGCACAGGCAACTGGTCCAACGTGACCAAAACGGTGAACTCCACTGTTGGAACAACAATCCAGTGGAAGGTTTACGCCAACGACACGGGGGACAACTGGAACACCTCGCAAGCCTACAGCTTTGTTACGACTGACGGCACGCTTCCCACGATAACCGTAACCAGCCCGGCCAACACATCTTACAGCACGATTCCCATAAGCCTCAATGTCACGGTAAGCGAAAACGCAAGCTGGTGCGGCTGGAACATCAACGGCACGGCCAACAGCTCGGCTTCAGGTTCCGGAACCGCCTGGTGGTCTTCAATAAGCTGCCCTGCGGGCACCCACCGCCTGTACGTGTACTGCAACGATTCCGCGGGAAACATGGGCTCCAACTCAACCGTTTACTTCACCTACACCACCACTACCACCACAACCACGAGCGGTGGCGGCGGTGGAGGAGGGGGCGGAGGCGCCGCCACAACCAGTACCACAACAACCACTACCGTTGAGGAAGAGGAAGAAGAAGGGGAGACGGAAGAGGAAGAACCAAAGGCCCTGTTTGATATCAACGCGGAAATTGCCACGGAGCAGGTCACGGAAAACGAGCTGGTGGCAAAGGTAACCCTGATAAACTTCGGCGAGCCCGGCCTGGTCAACGCCACCGTTTATTACACAATAAGGGACAGTGCGGGAAACGTGGTTTATGAGGAAACTGAAATAGTTCCGGTGGAGACGCAGGTGGAATACCTCAAGAGCTTTGACGTTTCGCGGTTCGGGGACGACGATTACACGCTGACGGTGGATCTGGAGTACCAGGGCCAGAAAGAGCCTGCAAAATCCGAAAGGGACTTCAGCGTGAGCAGGGAACCCCAGAAAGGAGTGGACTGGTCGGTAATATTGCTGACTTTGGCAGCAGTTTTTGTAGTAATAGTGGCCTACCTGAAAAGGCATGAGATATTCAAGCTTCATGAAAAGGAAAAAAATCTGGAGAAAATGAACAAGGACATCAAGAAGGACCTGGATGAAATTTAGGCCGCGACTTTACCTTTTTATTCTTTCTTAACTTAAATATTAGACATGCTTTTCAAGTCAATTTTTTCCAAAAAAGAGGAGCAGCCCGCGAGCAAGGAGATAAAACTTTCTGAAACGGAGTGCTGGATAAGGAAAGAAAACAGCCAGCTGACGCAGGAGATAGAAGGCGAAATAAGGGAAAGCTACGGGAACCTGGAGGAGAAATTCTCCCTTCTTAAGAAAAACTTTGAACTTTTCAGGCAGGCCTCTGTGGACCCGGAGGTTTTTGAGAAATTAAGAAAGGCCGCGGAGACAAACAAAAATGCGGTAGAAAAAAGCATGGAAAATTTTATAAACTCCTTTTTATTGCCCCGGGAAAAGGGCTACATGCAGGCCAAAAAATTCTGCGTTTCCACCTCGGAAAGCATAGCGGAACTGGGCAGGAAGAACAAGAGAGGCCTGCTGATACTCAAGGAAGCCCTCAGGGAGGACACGAAAAACCTGACAAGAAGCATAGGCGAGCTTGAGGAAGAGACTTTAAACCTGTGGAAAAACATCAAGGAAAAGGGCGGAAAAATTGAAGAGATGGAAGAGGCCATAGAACTGGCCAGGTCCCTGCAGAACGACATAAACAGGTCTCCGCAGATTGAAAAGGAAATTCTTAACCTGGAAAGCGCCCTGGATTTCCAGAAGCAGAAAATAAAAAAGACAGAGAAGGAGATAGAGGAGTTTGAGAAGGGCAGGAGAATGAAAAACCTCAGGGAAAAGGAAAATGAAATAAAGGAGCTGGAATCAAAGAAAAAGAAGCTTGAAGACAGGGTTCTCCAGGAAATGTCGCATTTCACAAAGGCCTTCAGGAAGATAGAGTATCACGCGGAAAGCGACAAGTCAAAGGCCATAGCCCGTTATCTTGATTCTCCGGTGGAAACTCTCAAGGAAAAGGACGGCCTAAGCAATTTCAAGAAGCTCCTGGTTTTCATAGGGGAGGGAATTGAAAGGTTCGGGCTGGAAGGAAAAATAAGGGAGAAAACGCTCAGGGGTATTGAGAGGGTGGATTCAGGCGTTCTGGAATGGGCCCTGAAGGAGCACAGGGAGATAGAGTCAAAATTAAGGGAGCTTTCAAGAAAGATAAGGAATCCAAAGGTCCTGGAAGAAAAGAAGGAAAAGGAAAAGGAGCTTGAGGACTGGAAACAGTCGCTTTCCACCACAGAAAAAAGGCTTGAAGACTTAAGAGAAGAGAAAAACAAGATAGAATCAGGCATAAAGTCCCGGAAAAGCCTGATAGAAAAGAAAATCACCAATATTTCAGGGAAAGAAGTTGCGGTTATTTAGCCCAGGAATCCAGCCTGCTCTGCATTCCCTTGTTTTCCTTTATTTTTTCCAGAGTATTGCCAATCCTGTCCTCGGAAAAGTCATGCTCGTCGCATAGAATCTTCTTTATCTTTTCCTCGTCCGGGGGCTTCCATTCCAGCTTGTAATCCTGGGTCACGGGAGGTTTCATAAAGAAACCAAATATCTCCTCTGGAGACGTTTCAAACCCCCAGTTCTCTGTTTTCATTTTTTTAAGCAAAACGGAGGTATCTCCTTCCTTCTTGACCATATTTAGAGCATTTTTGGGTCCTATACCGCTCAATCCACCGGGATTGTAGTCTGTACCAACCCCTATTCCCAAAACAACAAGTTGCTCCCTTGTAAGCCCCAGTTTGCCCAGAACTTCTTTGAGGATGATTGTTTCCGGTTTTGTCTCCACGTAAGCCTCCTTCCTGGGCAGTTTCCTTTTTCCCGTGATTGTTATGTTCCTGAGCAGAATAGGGGTGCCGAAAAGAAGGGAGTCAAAGTCCTGGGAAGATGAGGCCCATACATCCCCTTTTTGGGCCATAAAAGCCGCTTGGGCCTCCCCCTCGGAAGGAGCCTGCACGCAAGGCACTCCCATGGCACAAAGAAGCTCTTTGGAGTCTTTTATCACGTCAGCATCCACCTTCACTCCTTGCTGGGCCCATTTCCTTGCTTCTTCTATATCGCCCCTTTCCAGTGCTTCTTTGTACTTTTTCCGCGCTTCCTCCCTTCTTTCACGCCTTTCCGCGTTTGTGGTTTCCTTAAACTTCGGGGGCTCCCCGTCAAACACGTAACATGGTTTTATGCCTGATTTTATAAGCTTTACGGTCCTGTAGAAAAGGCCTGAGAAATGGGACGTGATTCGCCCCCTGGAATCCTTGAGGGGGGTGCCGTCGGACTGTCTTATGATGGAAATGAACTGATAAAGCACGTTAAGGGCATCTATGGCTATTTTCCGCCCCGTGAGAGACTCTATTTCCGTTTCTTTCTTGCATTCCGCAACAAGCTCTGATATGCTTACACCCATCCTACCACGTAAAGAATTAGGTCCCGTGTTTTATAAATATAAGGATTTGAAGCACATCTGGTCGTCAGTTTCCAGTGGTCTTTCCTCCGCCGGTTTCCCTATCCTGCCGTAATCAGCAAGGCCCTTTACAACATCGCATACCAGCGTATTTTCGGAGCACAGCGCCTCCCGGGTTATCTCGTACCCATCCATTTCCTTTGTTTTTACTGCCACCGTCACCCCCTGTCCGAGCGAATTCAGGTAAAGCTCATCCAGGCCTCTCCTGCGCCTGTATTTGAGTCCTCTCCCCTCTTTCACGAGGTGTATCATCCTGCTGTCCACGGGAACTTTCAGCGGGATTTCGCCCCTTCCGTTCAGAATGCCTTTAAATAGCTGGTAATCCTGGCTTTGCACTTCCGGGGGCTTTTGGTGAGGATTGCCCCTGAAGTTCTCGGCAAGAAACATGAAGCTGTCTTTATCAACAATTACCCAGTTTCTGGGCAGAAGATTTTCCGCGTCTATGGGATAGTGTGCCATGTATAAATGATAACAGAAAAAGAATTTAAAACTAGTCCCGGAACATTCCGTGCCACAGGTCGTCCTTCATCTTCTTCCCGGTCTTCTTTTCCCACTCCTTTATCGTGAGGGAGTACTTCTCCCTGAGCTTCTCCCCTATCCCCAGCCCGTTGTAGGCGCAGAAAGGCACAACCCCTTCCTCTGTTGCGTAGTGTATCACGCACCTGTTCAGCCTTTCTATGTTCAGGTTCCACGGGTCCTGGAACCACATGGAGCCTATGTAAAGGCTCTTGCGGTGGAAATCTCCCAGGGCGTCGTAGTCCCCTTTTATCAGGGCGTTGACTATTAGCTTGGTTATGTTCAGGCCTTCCGGCGCTCTCTTCCTGTCCACGTGTTTCCCGATTCTGGTCAGGAACACGGAGGCCATCCTTAATTTTTTGAACCTGCCCTTCTTTTCGGCCATTTCCTTCACGACCTCCATGAGGCCCTCCACGTCCACGAATCTTGTTATGGGCGTTATTCTGCCCTTGTCCACGTATATGTAGGTGGCGCCCCCGCACATCGGGTTCGCCGTGAATTCCACCTGCCTTTCCCCTTTCAGGGCTTCCACAAGCTTTGAGAAGGGATAAACGAAAGGCACGGGGTAGAAATCCTCCTTCTTTACCTGCCCGTCCAAATCCTTCTCCAGGGCCTCTATCATCTCCGCGTAATCCGCCCTGTAGTTGCTTATGTGGTCCTTTGTAACTTTCTCCAGCCTTCCGCAGAAGGATATGGGCTGGAAATTGACCCCCCTTACCACGTCCAGGTTCTCTACGGCAAATTTTACTATGTCTCCGAGCTCGTGAAGGTTCTTCTTGGTCACCACTGGCACGAGCACAACGCTTTTCATGCCGGCCTTCCTTAGGTTCTCTATGGCCTTCCTGTTGGGCTCTATCCAGGGATTTGTGCCGAGTGAGACCCCGTCAAAACTCATGTAAATCGTGTTTACCCCGGCTTCTTTCAGCTTCCTACAGTAATCGGGGTTCTCTGAAAGTCTTATTCCGTTTGTGTTCAGCTGCACGTGGGAAAAACCGAGCTCTTTGGCTGTTTTTACTATTTCAAAAAGGTCCTCTCTTATGGTGGGCTCGCCTCCTGTGAGCTGCAGGGCCTTGGACGGGACGGGTTTTTCTTTCCTAACCAACTCCATCATCTTTCTCAACTCGTCCAGGGAGGGCTCGTAAACGTTTCCGCTGGCTCCCGCGTTCATGAAACAGTAGCTGCACCTCAGGTCGCACCTGTTGGTGAGAAGAAGGTTGGTGAGAACGGACTGCGAGTGGTGTTTTTCGTAAAGCTTTTCCTTGGGGGAGAGATAATGCTTTATTTCCGTGTTTTCAATCCCGTCCCCGGTGACCTTGTATTTCATCCACCTGTGGTAAAGCTTGGAATCCGCGAAAACAATGTCCCTGAAAGTCCCGTGCTCCGGACATTTCTTGTCCAGGTAGACCTTTCCTGCCTCCTCTATTATATCCGCTTTTATCTTGTTTATTTTGCCTTTCTTGAAGCACTCGGGACAGATGCTTTCAGTCTTCTCAAGAATTTTCATTCGAATCAACACCTCTTACAAATGAAAATTTGAAACGCGGTTTCAAGAACTTTCATCCTACTACCCCACAACTTTTAAATGTTTTTAAAACTTGTAAATATTTATATATCTCTACTATATAAATTTAACTAAAAGAGGTGTGAAGGATGAGTGCGGAAAAGGAGATATACTCGCTGTTTTCTACTGTTGCCTCGTCCCTGGGCTACTCGGAGGTCCACGGAAGGATTATAGCGGTCCTGCTTGTGGAAGGCAAGTCGCTTTCCCTTGAGGCTCTTAGGAAAAGGATAGGCTACTCCGCCTCCTCGGTTTCCCTGAGCCTGGATTTCCTTGAGATGCTCGGCGTGATAAGGAGAATCAAGAAGCCGTGCGACAAAAAGCTCTACATAGAGCTTCAGGGAGACCTTCTGGAATGCCTCAGGAAGGCCATACTTTTCAAGGCGCAGAAGGCCATAGATACAACCCTTCAGGAGTTTGACAAGCACAGGAGCAACGGGGACACGAAGGAAGCGATAAGAATTCTGGAAAAGGAGATAAGAAGGCTTGAAAGATATATAAATCTCCTGTCCAAAGTTAAACTACCATGAGCTTTTCATAAGGCTTCCGCCTTTAGTCCTGACGGACAAAAGCTCAAGCAAAAACTTGAAACTTGGGGCTGTAGTCTAACCTGGCAGGACAGCTGGCTCCAGTGCAAATCCCTTTTCAAAAAAGGTCTTTGCAAACCCCAAAACTTGGAAATGCAAGCATTTCCCAAAGAAAACGCATCTGGAGCTTTGACATTTTTGGATGAAATGAAAAAAGCTGTTAGGAGAAACCAGCAGATCAGAGTTCAAAAAGGCCTTTCTTCAAAAGAAAGCCCTTGGGGAAAGAACTTGGAAAACTCTGCGAGTTTTCCCGTTCGCCCGGAAAATCTCTGCGGCCCCACCAACAAATCCCTTTCTTTTAAGAAAAGAAAGGTTTTTGTATTTCCCAAAGAAAATATATATTGAAAGTATTGAGGGTGGTTGAATGGATTTGAAAACTGTGGACGTGGAAATCCCGGAAGGGTGCAACGTGATTATCGGCCAGGCCCACTTCATCAAGACCGTTGAGGACATACATGAGTCAGTCGCGGAGGCGGTTCCCGGCGCAAAGTTTGGCCTGGGCTTCTGCGAGGCCTCCGGCCCGTGCCTTGTGAGGAAAACCGGGACCGACCCTGACCTGCAGGACCTTGCCGTGAAAACTGCCCGGGAAATCGGGGCAGGCCATTCTTTCGTTTTGTATGTGAAAAACATGTTTCCCGTAAACATCCTGAACAGGATAAAGAATGTGTCGGAGGTATGCAACATTTTCTGCGCCACCGCCAACGTCCTGCAGGTTGTCGTGGCCGAGACCGAGAAGGGCCGGGGAATCATCGGGGTCGTGGACGGGGCCAGCCCCAAGGGGGTGGAAGGGCCCGAGGAGATAGCGTACAGGAAGAATTTCCTTAGAAAAATCGGCTACAAGGTGAAATAAATGGAATGCCTTTTCTGCAAGATGGTCAGGGGGGAAATAGTCACTGACAAAGTCTACGAGGACGAGTGCAGCATGGCCTTCCTTGACGGGAACCCCAGTTCTCCGGGGCACACGCTCGTGATACCCAAGAAGCACAAGGAAACTATTCTGGACATGAACGAGGGGGAGGTATGCGACCTGTTCAGGGCGGTCCGGAAGGTCACGGAAAAGATAAAGCAGAACCTAAAGCCCGAGGGCTTCAACATAGGCATAAACCACGGGGGAATAGCGGGGCAGAGGGTCCCGCACATCCACGTGCACATAATTCCCAGGTTCAAGGACGACAAGGGCGGAATGATACAGATGATAGTTAATAACCCCCCGAAGGAAGACCCTTCTTCCATAGCCTCAAAGATAAGGGCGGGCGAGAAGATTCCCGACTACATAACAAGGCAGGTTGAGGGCTACGAGGAAAAGGAGGACCTGGACAAAGAGAAGGAGAAACAGGATGAAGAGGAGGAAAAGTCCTGGGAGGATAAGGAGGAGAAACTTTTCCCTGAAACAGAGGAGCCCGCGACCAAAAACGGGGAAGAGTGCGAGACAGAGGAAGAGGATGTCTATGACAAAATGCTTAAAAGGATGAGAATCCCAAATTAAAAACCTAATGACGCACACTTCGTGTGCGTTTATACAAACGCGCCGATAGTCTAATGGCAGGACCTCAAGCATTTTTAGATGCGGGCGGGCCTTCCAAGAAAGCTTTTTACAAAAAAGCTTTAGCAAAAAACGAACACAACGTAGAAAGCTGATGATCTGGGTTCAAAAAGGCCTTTCTTCAAAAGAAAGCCCTTGGGGAAAGATTTTGCGATCTTATCGCAAAACTTGGAACACGTTATGTTCCAAGAACTTGAAAATGCTTTGCATTTTCCATTCCCTTGAAATTCCCAGTCGGCGCACCACACTTTCAATTTCGTTGCGCTTATTCTGTGAAATGAACTCTGTTTGTTTCATTAATATCCCACGAAAAGAAGGTGTGGACATGGACAGAGAGATACATCACTATGATAGGAGGATAAGAGCTGCCATAAAGAGGATAGAAGACGGTAATTTCAAGGGAAACGACAAAAGCGATTTTCTGGATTTCTACAGCTTTATAGTGGCGGAAGGGCTGAGCAAAGGGCGCATTTCGAAACTTATGCACAACGTACTGAGCGTTGAAAAGTGGATTGACAAGCCTTTCAGGGATTGCACTAAAATGGACATCGTAAAGCTTGTTCAGAAGCTGGAAAACATGGATTATACGCCCCATACGAAGCACGATTTCAAGGTCGTGATCAAGAAGTACTTCAGGTGGCTGAGGGGTACCGAGGACTACCCTGAGGAGGTAAGATGGGTAAAAACAACGATAAAGAGAAACGATAACAAAATCCCCGAAGAGCTGCTTAGCGTGAAGGAAATTATAGGGCAGATAAATGCTGCGGACCATCCCCGGGACAAGGCTTTGATTTCCTCGCTTTATGAGAGCGGCTGCAGGCCCACGGAGTTCCTTTCTCTGTGCATAAAACACGTGGTTTTTGACAAAAACGGGGCTCACGTAACCATCCCAAGGGGCAAAACGGGGATGCGCAAGATACGGCTGGTCGCTTCCGTGCCCTATCTGGCTTCGTGGATTAACATCCATCCAACGAGGAATAATCCCGATTCCTTTCTATGGGTTTCAATCGGAACGAAAAACAGGACCAGACCACTATGCTACAGAAGCTTGAGTTCCTGTCTCCAAAGAACTGCTAAAAAGATGGGGATCAGGAAAAGGATTTATCCGTACATATTCAGGCATACTAGGGCAACCCACATGGCTAACCACCTGACGGAATTTCAGATGTGCCAGTATTTCGGCTGGGTTCAGGGCTCCAAGATGCCGAGGGTTTACGTTCACCTCTCTTCAAGAGACCTTGACGGACCCATCCTCAAGATGTACGGGTTAAAGGAAGACAAGGAAAAAAAGGCGGAAATATTGATGCCCAAATTCTGTCCCAGTTGTAAAGCAATAAATCCCACCACTGGGTTGCTATGCCAGAAATGCGGCACTTATCTGGACATGAAGATCGAAATGAAAGAGGAAGAAAAAAGGGAAAAAGTGGAGCGGCTGGTATCACACCTGTCGAAGGATCCGGTCATGCGGAACGTTATTATCGAGAAGGCTCGGCAGATGTCAGGATAGGCTAGGATGCTCTCAGGTCCTCAAGGAATGTGAGGCCACCCTCGGAGTATTCGATTTCCTTGCCGATGAAGTTTCCCTTGCGGGCCAGAATGGCGTAGACGGACTCTTTGGGCATTGCCAGCCCGTTTCCTACGTTGTCCTCCCTTCTTACGAGAAGCACGTAGTCCAGTCCGTCTCTTTCCAGCCCTACAATCGTCCCTCTCACATTGCCGGCCTCCCTGCGGGCTTCTTTTTTGCCGTTTTCTTCCCCCCGGCGAGGCTGAGCTTTTCCTCGATTTCCTGGATCCTGTCCGAAAGCAGGGAAAAGAAGAACAGAGCCAGGAAGACCAGGGCGATTTCCCCCAACTGGAGCTGGGCTATCTGGTCGGTTATTTCTCCCGTCATCCAGCCTAGAATCAGGGTAAAAACCCCGAAAACGGCCGTGGGAACGCTTATTTTACTCGCTGTCCTGAACGGGTCCATCCTTACCACCCTCCAAAATTTGTGTGACTGTCCTCTTTATGCCCTTGAAGAAAATCTTCTGCCTGTAGATGTGGCCCCTGTCGCATTTGTATATTTTTGAGTAGCAGCCCTCGGAAGGCACGGGTTTTGAGTCCTGCAGCAGGGCGTCCGCATTGCACACCGGGCATTTTTTTGTTAGAGACATGCCCCAGTTTTGGGCTGGCTGGATAAAAGAAGAAAGGAGAGAGTTGATTTCAAATTGCTATCCCGCCAGGACTTCCCGGCCCACGCAAAGGATAAGCTCCTTTACCTCCCTGCTTGCCCCGGCCTGCCGAACCGATTCCGGGTTTCCCAGCTCAAACTCTGCCGGCTCGTCTCTCGGGAAAAGTATCCCGGTTGAGAACACGGGGTCATCATAGTTTACGTATCTTTTCGTGGCCTCAATAATCTCTCGGCCCAGTTCCTCTTTCTCCCCTTCCACATAGAAGTCAAGGTTAGTGCAGAAGAGGTTTGATGTGCGGCTGAACACCCGATAGTAGTCCGTGCCCGTTTCGTCAAACGCCTTCATTGCTATGTCGTGCAGTGCCTTCAGCATGTGCTCGCTCTCATGGTACGTCAGGATGGAGTCGCTGAATACTTGTTTCAGCCCGTTGTTGGCCCTCGTCTCGTAGTGTCCCCGCCATTCATCGGTTGGCACCCATTCCATGCTGAACGGGGCCTCCTCCCCCTCCAGCCAGTAGTCGGAGACATAGCGGCCTATTCTCCGGGGAAATTCGTCCCTCCCGTGGTAGACGGTCAGGGGCGCTTCCGAAAGGTCGTATTCGGCGCACGGGTAACACAGGAACCCCTGCTCCATGCGGTAGCCGTCCTCCACGGCCTCGTTCCCGTATTCCTTTATTATGTCCTCAAGGGTTAGCTCACAGGATATGCATTTTTCAGTCATGAACATTTTTCAGGGAATCTTGGGCATAAATAAAAGGAGAGAGTGGGTTTCAAATTAGATAAAAGTGATTAATAGATAGTTACTTTATCTTCTTATTAAAAAAACTCCGATACCTGTTATTATAAATCCTACAATAATTGAAGCTACTGAATACGGACTTAATCCTTCAGCAGTTATTGTACCAAATCCTGACGTATAAGATATGACTGCCATTTCGGCCAGAGGAACACCTAAAATCAGCAATCCAACTCCTATGAAAATAAGGAGTATCCCGATTATTTTGATATTCAAAATCAACACCCGATTAATATGGATTATTGATTATATTTATACCTAACTTCGACAATCATTTAATTCTTTTGAAACCATCAACTTAATCGGAGCTGTTTAGGAAAAGATTATTTCAAAAGAATTTTTCTGAATTATCTTGTCAGCCTTTTCCTTGCCATCATGCAGAATTTCCGGTTTATGTCAATCCCTATGAAGTTTCTCCCTAAGTTCTTCGCTGCGAGGCATGTCGTCCCTGAGCCGCAGAACGGGTCCAGCACTACCCCGGGTCTGTAGCCAGAATTGCATTTGCAGCCCTCAGATATCACGAGTTTTCTTGGCCGTGAACTATACCTTTTTTCATTGTACTGCCTGACTTCTTTCTCTGATGCCTTGCGGTCCGGTGACTTGATTCTTCCTTTCTTGACGTCACGGACCCTGACGTTGAATGCGTCCGGGTTCGGCCTTATCTTTACTACGAGCCTTTTTGGCTGACCGCATTTCCTGCATACAATCTCAGGACAAGCTGCCTTTATCGGCTTCTCGCAGAGTTTCTCTGGATAGACGGCAGAATGAATGTTTGACGGACCGTTTGTGGCTATCCTGAAAATGTCCCCGGGATTTTTCCCGTTGGGGTTGCACATTCTTGCCATCCTCTCCCTTTTCAGTGTTTCGGCCTTGTGAGGCTCCCTTATTGCATCAAGGTCGTAGTAATATCTGGGCTCCTTAACGAAATGGAAAACGTACTCCCACGTATGTGTCAGCCGGTCCTTTACGGAACAGGGCATGGGGTTTTTCTTGTGCCATATAATCTTGTTCCGCAGGATCCAGCCGCCGTTCACCATCGCAAGGGCCACCCTTTCCGGCATCATGGAAAGGGATTTCCTTGGTATGTGGGAGATCTGTGTTCCTTCAGGTCTTTTATTTTGATCTCCGAATCTGCTGCATGCATAGCTGTCTCCCATGTTCATGAAGAAAGAGCCCGTTGGCTTCAGCACCCTTTTTAACTCGGTGAAAATCTGTATAAGGTGGTTCACAAACATGTCCGGCAACGGCTCAAGTCCGAGCTGGCCGTACCATGCCCCACATTTCTGGCAGAAAACGGAGTTTGGTTTTGCTTTCTTCAGTTCGTCCTTGGTTGCACAGGACATTTTCCAGGGCTCCGATCCGATTCCTTTTCTCGGGCTGGAAAAATATATTCGGCTTTTCACCCATTCGTGTTCGCATTTAGGGTCTCCGTCCCAGACTTTGCACGTTTCGTCCCCGTAGTTGCGGAGGCCCCAGTACGGCGGGGAAGTCATCACTATGTCCACAAAATCTGAAGGCATCTTTTTGAGAACCTTCAGCGTGTCCCCACACAGAATTTTGTTTTCCCACCCCAGAAGAACCACCGTTTCGTAAGTCTGGAATATTGGGGCAGGTTCCAAAAGGAACTTCAGGGATAGTGGATTTCAAAAGGAATGGACATAAAAGTGTTATACAATTTTAATAACTCATAGAACGAAAATGTTGTCCGACCAAACCAATACGGCGTTAGGGTTATAATAATAACCTGTTAATTCATATTATATAATAATGAATATTAGAATATCTATTCCTGAAAAATTAAAACAAGAAATAATTTCAAAATCAAATAACAGGTGTTGTATTTGCCAGATACCATTTATCCAGTTTCATCACATTGACGGAGATGCGTCAAACAATAATCCAGACAATATAGCTCCTTTATGCCCAAATTGCCATAGTCAGGCCCATTCAAAAAGCCAGTTAACAAACAACATAACACATGAAAGAGTTAAAGTGTTGAGAGACAAATGGTACGAATATTGTGAAAAAAGAAAAGAAGGATTAAACATAAGTTCCACTGCCATTTTAAAGGTTAAAAATTTCTATCGTTCAGTGGGTCTTCCACAATATGGATGGAAGAAGACATTTTCATTTTTAGGACCTGAAGTTAAAGATATGACTGCCGATGAAATTATCGAAAGGGTTTTTTCCAGTTCAAACAGGGATGAGATTGTTTCTAATTTAGAGGCCATGAAATATATGTTTGGAATAAGTATCCACAGTAACGAGAATGTTTTACAAAAATTTAAGAATTTATGCTATTCATTTGGAGTCGATTATAATGAACTTGAATAATTTATAGATACTATAACAGAAATGTGTAAAAAGAATTTAATCGGGGAGAATAATGGTAAGGATTAAATTTGTATTTAAGAAGGAACCTACATCTTATACAAAAAAGAAAAAGGATATAAAATTACCAAATCTGGTACATATTTTTTGGGATATTACTTATAACTGTCCTTTAAAATGTGAACACTGTTATGCAAAACCGAACAGAATATTAGATAATGAGTTGGATATCGTAGAAGTAAAAAATTTCATTGATTATTTATCAAAAAATGGAATAAAACTTATAACGATAACTGGAGGGGAACCGCTTACAAGAAGCGATATTTTTGAAATACTTGAATATGCGTATAAGAAAAATCTGCATATTTCCGTAATATCATCAGGAGTTTATTCCAAACTAACTGGGGAATTGGCATCAGTGGGAGTAAAAAAAATCCAATTTAGTTTAGATTTTCCAGATTCGCTCAGATATGATGAATCGAGAGGTTTTAAAGGACTTTATGACAATTTATTAAAAAGTATTAAAATTGCAAAGGAGACGGGTATTAGAACAAGTATCTGTACAACTATTACGAAACGAAATTTTGGTGATATATCTGATATTTATGATTTGTCTTTAAAACTTGGTGTGGATGAATATAGGTTAATGCGTCTTATGCCATGCGGAATTTCGAATGATAAATATTCAGAATTATCCATTCAATTTGAAGAATATGTATCTCTGATAGAATTATTAGCGGATAAATATTTATCGCTTAATCAACCGATTCTTATTGATGTTGAAGAACCGTATTATGTTGTTGAAAATATCTTGAAGAAGCCATGTTTAAAAGACATTATATATTACCGAGGATGTTTACAGGGTGAAGCAGTTTGTTCAATAACTGCAGATGGAAAGATAATACCATGTCCGGTAGGCAATTATATGAAATTTATTGCTGGCGATATTAGAAATGATGATTTGCTAAAAGTATGGAAAAATTCTCCAATTTTTAAATATTTTAGAGATGTAAAATCAATATCTATTTGTGATTCATGTAAATATAGCGCAATATGTAAAGGGGGATGCAGATGCGCAGCTTATGGATGCTATGGAGAATTAAATGCACCAGATCCAATATGCCCACTATCACGCAATTATAATTTAAAGGTATGTGATTATGAAGTACACTAAGTATTGTTCCTTATGTGGTCTTTGCAAGGGTTACGAAGAAGAATATCAAAAAATATGCCCAAGGCTTACTCCCCCAAAAGAAGATATCAAAGGAACTTTAGGAAAATATAAAAAAGTTCTTTTTGTGAAAGGCACTTCAAATTTAGGAACATATTCGGGTTCTATCGTGTCTGTAATGTTAGCTGCAAAAAAATTGAATTTAATTGATGGTGTTTTAGGAGTTGAAAGAGGAAAGACGATAATTCAACCTAAACCAAAATATGCTTCTACAGAAGAAGAAATTATTAAATTATCTGGAATGAGACATACTATATCTTCACATTTATCGTTATTAAATAATATTCCAAAAAAGCATAAAATTGCAATTGTTGGTCTTCCATGTCATATCGAAGCGTTAAACAAAATTAAAAACAATAGGGTACTCAAACACAGAATCGAATATTTGATTGGAATCGCTTGCGGTACAAATTATGAATACACTAAATTTCTATCTTTGATTAATAGTTATAACCTTGATGTCAATAGAATTTCTTATTATACATTAAGAGATACTGAAAGACTAAGACCTTATTTCTCGTTTATAATGGAAGATAAAAGAGAGATCAAAATCCCTGTCTCAAAAACCATTAGTTCAATCGCAACTGGATGCTGTTATTGCAATGATTACATGGGCATTAATTCTGATTTGTCTTTTGGAGTACTTGGCGCGCCAAAAGGCTATTCACTGGTATTAATCCGAAATACTAAAGGGGAAAAATTGATTAATAATGCCATTGAACTTAACTTACTCGAGGCCAAAGAAGTTCCACAAAACCTTTATACAAAAATGATTGAAGGATTTTATAAAACATTACCAATTGAGCTATATCTCTCTATAGCATTTAAAACTAAAAATTTTATCGGCTCAAAATTGATGGCGCAATATAAAGTTGAGTATTTGAATAAATATTTAAGATCAGAAATGAATAATATTTAAATCCTAGATTTGGATTGCATCGATTATTTTTTTAAGATAATTCAAACAAAGCCTCTTTCGGCGTGTTCAGGGTTATGAAGTAGGAGCCGCCAACCCCTTTTTTCTCCATGCTTATAAGATTAAGCCGGTGGAACCTGTCCATGTAATTCCTGATCATCCTGTCCCCGAGGGCGCCTTCGATTGACCTGTACAACTGGCAAATCTCTGGAAAATACGCCCCACTTTTCGGTATCAGGTTTAGTATGAACCTCTCGTGGTACGAAAGGGCCGCTATCCGGCACAGGGAACCTGCATGCTGCGATTTATTGAGTATTTTCTCAATGTGCTGAATCTCTATTTTCCTGCTGCCTGACTCTCTGACCAGCTCGCCCGCCCTTCTCAAAGTCTCCCTGGCTATTCTCACGTCGCCTTTCTTTTCCACGGTGAAGGATGCCAGGTATTCAACCACTTCTTTTTCTATTGCTCCTTCATGGAATGCTTCTTGGACTTTTGCCTCTAGGATGTCTCTCATTTCCTCCAGGTTGTAGGGGCGGAAGAAAATCTCTTTCAATGGGTAGAGCCTGCTGCTGATTCTGGGGTCAAGGTCCATGAAAACCAGCGGATCGTTTGATACCGCTATTATCTGGAGTGTGCAGTTGTTCAGCCTTGCCCTCAGGAGGTCGTAGATGACCTCGTTCTCCTTGAGCTTGTCCACCTCGTCAAGGCACACGACCACTTTGGTGTTTGTCTTTTCCAGCTCTTTCTGGAGGGACTCCACTATCTCGTCATAGGCGATTCCCCTCCTTGACGGCATCCTGCGGGTGGGCCTCTTTTCCCTGAAAAAATCCATTACTATTGAATGCAGGATGCCGACTTTCGTGTTTTTGTTGAAGCAGTTTACGTAGCAGAACAATGCATCGGTTTCCTTTTTCAGGTTGTTGAAGACGGATTTTATCGCATCCGTCTTTCCTGTGCCCGGCCTTCCGTGGACGAGAACGTGTGTCGTATGGCCTTTTAATGAGTCGAGAATCAGCTTTTTTATCTTCAGGGTCTCCCCTGCCCTGTTTGGCATGTCCTCCGGTACGTAATCCGGGAGCAGTGCGTTCCTGTCCCTGAAAATGTCATCCCCGTTTTGATCTATCAATTTAACCACCCTGTTAAAAAAATTTGCTTTTGTGACGAAAGCAGTATGATTTTTCCTATCACGTCAGATGCCGTAGTTGTTACTATTTAATGGTACACAAAGGTATTTATATTTTACAGCGGTAAAACGTCAAACCTTTTTAAATATGTTTAAACATCTGTGCCCACCCCGGCATGTGGTCCCATATTTCCTCGTCTTCCGTCTGATTTTTCTCTGCCGTGAACTGGTGCTGGTTTCCGCACCTGAAAACTTTCTGCCCTTCCGCCCCCATCTCAGGGATCACGATCGCTGTCTCCCCGCACACAGGGCATTTCCTGTCTAACCAGTTATTTAAATTATTTATTTTTCCTTCAAACCCAAGTCTTTCCAATCTTTTTATTACATCAATTTTTTCCTTTTTGATTTGTTGTATTCTCTGAAATTTATGAAATTCATCTTTTATTTTGTTATTTTCTTCTTGAATAATCCTGTTGTATTTACCCCTGACCCTGTTGATAAAATCCTGTTTTAGGAGATGTTCAGGGAAATTTTTCCCAATCTTTATTGTACTATTGCCAGCACTTTCCAGAAGCATTCCGTATGTTTTTTTAACAAAATGATGATCTTTATCTCCAGATTTTCCTTTAAAACTAGTTTTAAATATACTCGTATTGAGTACTTTGTTAACACCTTTCCAAGCATATGTAGCTACAAGGCTTCGTTTTTCTATCTTGAGTGAACTTTTTCCTTTTTCAACCATCTTTGCTGAGAATCTCTATTATCTAGTGAATATAAATATTTTCACGACCACATTTTCTGTATGTTGGAGCTAAAAGTAAATTCGATTTATACAAAACCCAGAATATATGAAGCAATAGAAGACGTTAAAAAACTATGCAAAGAAACTAATTGTGTCAGAAATGAACATATTGAGATATATAGGGAGTTTGAAAATGAAGATGTTGATATTGATGATGTAATTATAAAATTCGGAAGAATAAATAAAAAAAATCT
>CAZXFI010000011.1:0-4999 GCA_964640225.1 uncultured archaeon | reverse complement strand
TAAAGGGGCATCATACCAGCGTATGGATTTGTATCTTAAAAAGCGCCTGAATAATAAATTAAATGATATTTATGGAGAAGAGGAGGCGCTACTTTCTATTGAAGGAGATGATGATGAAAGCGGGTATCAACCTGCAAGTAATATTTCAATTAGATGGATATATCAGGATGAAAATATAAGATACTGGGACTTAGGGTTACGTGCAAGACCTCTTGATGTTCGACTGTTCTCCAGTCTCGATTGTACTTTAACCGATAGCGAAGGAATGCCGGCTTATTTTGATGAGGAACCTCCTGAAAATTTTAAAGATTTCTGCAAAAATCTATCATTAATACTTGAAAAGCACAGATTGAGAAAATTGTAATTTCTTTTCTTAAGTTTTTTCTATATTTATAAATGCCAGCAGTGCGTATACTTACGACCAACAGGTGGTGTGCTTTAGTAAAAGCCGCTGATGTTTACTATGGGTAGATATGAAAAACCATAGCAGAAACCAAAATCAAGCTGGTGCTGATCTAGCGTTTTTCAGGCGTTCTCTAACGTGCCATGCCATGTTGTATTCTCTTGTTGCGAGTGGACCTAGAATATTGAATTGTTTTATTTTAGGGGGTGATGGATAAATGAGTGAAGGATTTTTGAATAATGTCAATGGATCCATAAGCAACAGAGTGGTTGCTTCCAACATCAGGAACGGCTACTCACTCCCGGCAAACATGATGATCTTTTCTGGGGAATGCGAAACCCCCCAACAAAAAGAACTTATTGACACGGGTTACGACGCAATCAGTTTTCTCAAGATAGCAGAGTTTGGAATGGCGGGATTAGGGTTTAATACACAGCGCTGTGCCCGAACTCTGAGGACCCGGATAGAAGAAGCAATCATAACCGCAGAGGAAAAATCGGTACGCAGAGGCAACTCCCTGAAAATACAATATACAACTGTTTTTCCAACCGGAACCTCATCAACAATCGGCCCACTCGCCGCAAACCTAGCAAGAAGCAAAGGGATAGACCCGTTTGTATTCCAGGTGATTCCAGACAACCTGAGCGAATCTTACCAGCTTATCAACACAATAAATTCACTTGCTCTGGTCTCCCGGATGCCAGTGATAATGATTTAGTGGGTTACTGGAGTTTTGACAATCAAAACGATATTGGTTATGATGATTCTGGAAATGGTAATGATGGTATTATTATGGGTGGTGCTTCTTGGAGTTTAGGTATTATTGAAGGAGGTATTCTTTTAGATGGGGTTGATGATTTTATTAAATTAGTAGATGGCGCTGAAGGAGACCCTTTCCACGATGATTTTGATGAATATACTATTATGACCTGGTTTTATTTAAACAATATTGATGACAGACAGGTTGTTTATGACCAAGGTGGTACTGATAACGGCATAAATCTGTATATCTATGATGAATTATTATATGGTGGTGTATGGTCTGAGGATCATGGATATGATGGTGATTGGATAAGTACGCCTATCTCAAAAGGTTGGCACCATTCTGCATTGGTATACAGTACAAATGAGGGTTATTTTAAATTATATTTAGATGGCATTCTAAAAAACAACGTTGATGACGGGGGTACAATTCATTGGCATAATGCTGGGTCTGCGATTGGTTCATTGTATAGGAGCAGTAAATTCGAGAATGGTGACCTATTAGATACAGGGAGTGATTATCATTTCGATGGCATAATTGATGAATTCCGCATCTATAGTCGTGCTTTGGGCATAAGTGAGATACAGGTTTATTATCAGCAAGGTTTGTCATCAGAGGATATTGTCGGTTGTTGGAATTTTGATGAAGGTAGTGGAACGATAGCTTCTGACAGCTCAGGTTATAGGAATGACGGCGCTATTTCCGGAGCGACTTGGGTGGATGGTATATCAGGGAATGCCCTGTATTTTGACGGTAGCTATGACAAAGTATACATTGAAGATTCAGCCAGTTTAGATGCGGCATCTGGGCTTACACTTGAAGCGTGGGTTAATGCTTCCTCTTTTTTTGGTGAAGGCAGCCATAACGGAAATCCAATCATTGCAAAATGGAAATCAAATACCATTGGCCAGTATCGTATCTCTGCCCATAGTGGAGGGAGTTTAAAATTTGTTATTGCTGACGGCAGCGAATCTGATTTTTTAACTGTGGAAAATGCGTTAACCGTAAACCACTGGTATCATGTTGTTTCTACCTGGGATGGAGGTTATATGAAAATTTATGTTAACGGTGAACTGGCTGGAGAAAAGGCAACTACCATAACTGAGTTGTATGGTCAGGAATATTCGGAGGATTATGTACAAATTGGCCATGATACGGGCGGGAATTACCCGTATTGGTATTTTGATGGAGTTATTGATGAAGTTAGCATTTATAATTATGCTTTAACAGCAGGCGAGATAGAAGAACATTATGGGGAATTTTGGGGTAAAGAAGAAAACCCTGAACTTGAATCATCTCCTACAATAGAAAATTTGTTTTATTTTGACATTTCAGATCCATTCCAATCAATCAGTGGAATTTTACAACATACACTCTATGGAACATACATATGGGTAAGGATTACTTGTTCCATAACAAATCCTGAAATGGTTGATCAAGTAAAATGCAAATTCATTCTTTCTGGTGGTGTTCCTTCAGAAATAATAGACAAAATGGAGGAAATTGAACCTGGAAAATTTATGCTTGAAAAGAAATTCGTAAATACACCTGATTTAGTATTGCGTTTATTTCATTATTGTATCACAACTCCTGGTACTTCGTCGCCTCCTCCAACGTACGCTCCTGAGGTATATTTAGACGAAATAATCATTAAGGATACAGAAGGAGTTGATTATAATTATTCAGAGTATATGCCAATTAGGGTACCTACTTTTTGTGGATTGATCTGTGGATATGATACGTTGGTTGTTTCAGCGTTTAGTCCTGTTGATTTGCTAGTTACAAGCCCTTCGGGTAAGAAAGTTGGGGCTTTTTATGAAGAGGGTAATTATTCATATGAAATAAGTGAAATTTCCTCAGCTCTGTATACTGGGCATAACATAGAACCAGAGATGATAATTATAATTGGCCCTGAAGAAGGTGAGTATATAACTGATGTTTATGGAGCTGGAGATGGTAAATATAATCTTTCAATGATATATCTTTGTAATGATAATATATCTGAACAGAAGGAGTATTCAGATATAACTGTTTCTGCTGGTGAGGTATTCAATTATTCAATACCCATCAATATTGAAGATCTAGAAGGCATTAATGGCACACCGGGATTTGAATTTATTTTCATCATTATTGCTTTGGTCAGTATATTTTTCTGGAATAAATACAAAACGAAATATGATAAAAATCTATGATAACTATAATGTTTTATAGAACCATTGATTTTAATATTTTTAAATATTAGATTATGCAACATTTAATATGGAATGGAAAGAATTTTTAAAACCAACTAAATGGAAGATTACACTGGCAATAGTTTTATATTTTCTAAATGAGATTTTTATTTTGATACTTTCGTTTTTAACAGGTAGTGTTTTAATCTTTGCACCTGATTTAACAGCAGGTTTGTTTATCTATATAATTAGTTTTTTAGAATCTTTGATTTGGACATATCCTTTGGCTTGTTTATTGATATATTTTAAAAGCAGATATAAAAAAGAAGGAACTAATTTTATTAAAAACGATTGGTGGAAAATCCTTATTTTTGTTTTAATTTTTAATCCGATTACTCTTAGATTTATGTCTATATTATTATTTTTGATTTTTCTTTTATTTTTTTAATTCTAATCCTGCATATAATTAAATCAAAATAACTATAAGAGGGCTGCTCCCTGAAAGTAGACAAAAAGCTAAATTTGATGTAATTATATATCATGTTCTTAGTTTTACTCATTTTAAGAAATGGGGAATTTTTGTACACAATTTGGTAGCACAAATTTTATATACAGGAACGGGCATCAGAGAGAACTCTGAAAGTGTTTTTCATGGAAGGAAAGGATAGGCTGAGTTGTGACGTGGCCGTTATCGGCGCCGGGCCTGCCGGTTGCTCTGCGGCCTTCGAGCTTGAAGGATTCGATGTCCTGCTTCTGGACCGGGGCAGCCTTCCTCAGCAAAAGCCTTGCGGGGGGCTGCTCTGCGAGGAGTCCATAGAAATTCTGAAGGAATGGAAGATGCCCCGTGAGATCCTGACCAGACCTTCCAACCTGAAACTGGAATACGTGGATTCTGACAACGGGTTCTCCGTAAAGACCGGCAGGAGGTTCTGGAACGTCGACAGGGAAAAACTCAGCTCATGGTTGATTGAACGGCTGCCTCCTGACGTCAGGGTTCTTTCCAACACTGCGGTGACGCAGGTAAAAAATGATAGAGACACTATCCTCCTGAAAACAGGGAAAGGAACGGTAAGTTGCGATTTTCTGATTGGGGCAGGAGGGCATTCGTCCCTTTTGCGGCGGACCATGTTTCCCGGAAAATCAAGAATGGTCGTTGGCAGCCAGGTTTTCGTTTCCACCGAAAACGAACCCGGCGATTCCGCAGTTTTCATGTTTGACCGTGAGATTTCACATTTCTATTCGTGGGTGGTTCCCAAAGCCGGAGGGGCGATTGTAGGAACTGCAACGAACGGGAGATACTGCAATTTGAGGCGGCTGCTTGAAAAAGCCTTAGGGATTGTTGGCAGTGGCCGGCCTTCGGTAATGAAAGATGTGTGCTGCGTGTTCCAGCTTTGCGACCCTGGAAAGGAGATAGTCTATGGCTCTGACAACATGCTTTTAGCCGGTGAGGCGGCAGGTTTCATCAGCCCGTCCAGTTTTGAGGGGATGAGCTACGCACTCAGGAGCGGGTCGCTTGCCGGTAGGACCATACGGGAAGGCAGTGAAAACATTCCATATTCTTACCGGGCAATCTGTGAACCTCTCGTTAAAAGGCTTTCGAGCCAGATTGAAAAAACCCGGATTGTGTTTGACAAAGACAGGAGGAATGAATATTTCCAGGAG
>CAZXFI010000010.1:0-42040 GCA_964640225.1 uncultured archaeon | reverse complement strand
CGACACGGACCCGGACGTAAACCCGGGCGAGACCGAGAACTGCTCCAACGGCATAGACGATGACTGCAACGGCTTCGCGGACAGCGACGACTGCGCCTGCAGGGGCATATGCGGCCCCGGAGGACTGGACCCGGATTCATGCAATTCCTTCTTATGCAACGGCACTTATGAGATGGTTTGCCACTACGACAATTCGGAAAACCCGGTGTGGACCAACAGGTCCGACATAGCGGAAGAGGCAAACTGCGGGGATGTTCATGACAACGACTGCGACGGGCTGACGGACTGCGGGGATCATGCAACCTGCGACGGGGAATTCGGCCCCGGCGGAATAAGGTGCTGCGACCCCGGGGACAGCGGGGCGCAGATAAGCTCCGACTGCTCCTTCGTGGGCCCGGACGACAACAGCCTGTGCGTTAACGAGACATGCGACCCTGTTTTCAACGAATGCCAGTACTCGGACAGACCCCAGTGCGACCAGACTGAGTGCGGCCCTGACGCGGGCTGGGATTTTTTCTGCAACGAGTCCGGCGGCTTCTGCAGGAACCCGGACCAGCAGGAGAGCGTGTGCGAGCTGTGCTTTGAATACGTGCCCGGTAACCTTTCCCACTGGGACCACCAGACCGGGGGCCTGTGCTGCGAGTACCCGCTGGCGGGAGGCCCGAATCCAGCTTGGTGTAACCCGTTCAACGAGACAGGAGGATATTATCCTGACTACCCGCCCGGGGAATCATGCGTTGACGAAAGCATAGGCAGGGGCGTGTGGTACGAGAACCACTGCATTGACCTGGTGAACAACTGCGACGAGGACCCCGGGGAAATAGACTGCGGTCACGGAGGCGGCCCTCCCGGATACTCTTCCTGCGGACCCTGCTGCGAGGGCTGCAATTGCATAAACCTGACGCTTTCCACCTATTTCATATCCACGAAGACCATGGTCAGGAACATAGTGGTTCTTACTTTTGACAACGACGACCCCATAGAAAGCCATGACGTGGAGCTTTACGTGGAGAACGAGGAGGACCTGCAGACCTGCTTCGGGCAGCACTGCGAGGCATGGGAATACTATTTTTCCAACGCAACTGGGGACTACCCGGCCAACACCACATTCACGATACCAGCGCTGGCCGCCGGGGCAAATTTGGCCAATTTCACATTCATACCCTCGGGCCCCACGCCTTCGGACAATTATGAAATAATTCTGGGGGTAAGGAACCCCGGGGAAGAAGACTGCCCGCCAATAAGCTGATTGCAATGAAAAAGGAGGATTCAAAACTCGCTGCTTTGCTTCTTGTTCTCGTAATTTTATATTTTTTGTTTTCTCCCCCGCTGGAAGCTAAAACCAACTTTTCAGAGGAAAAAAACGGCATGGATGACGTGCCCTGGACTGAAGCTTGCAAAGAGGAGAGAAGCGCTTTCCAGACAGCCAGAATAGAAATACGCGTTGACGGCTCTTCATAAGAATCCAACAAGGAAGTTCGCTATTATAAGCGAAAGGAACAGCGCGGAGAAAAACCTGACCAGTCCCTTCTTGTATTTCGGCAGGAACCTCTCCCCGAGAGCCTCCACCATGAGCCCTCCGTCAAGTGGCTTGATGGGAAATATGTTTACCAGCCCCACTCCCAGGTTTATTATGAATATCCAGTTCAGCAATTCCACCATGAACTTTATTATTCCGTGAAGCGGGCCGCCCGCAAACTCCTCCCTTATGACCCTTTCATCATAGACTCCTGCTATCCCCATGAAGCCCTGCTCCGGGTTGTCCGGGTTCCCCGCCAGTTCCAGCTCGTAGGTTTCGTTGTAAGTCTCCACCGCCACTTTCTGCCCCGGCGTTGTCTTTTCCATGAACTCTGAGAGGTCATCCATGTTCTCCACCCTTTCCCCGCCCATGTACATTATCGGGGAGGTCATGTTGGCGAGCTGGGCCGGATAAGTCTCTGCCCCGTACTCCGTGGAGTTCACGTAACCCACGTATCCCACTCCTCCCGTGAGCAGGGTTGGAGAAATTACTGCTGAGAAAAAAAGAAAAACGGTTCCTGCAAGAAGGAAATTTGCAAAGGAGCCTCCCGCGTAAATCCTGAGCTTGGTTTTCCAGTTTGCCTTCTTAAGTTGTTTTTCGTCAGGCTCCACAAAGGCCCCGGGAATCACGGCCAGGAGCAGGAGCCCCAGGTTCTTAACCCTTATCTTTTCGGCCCTTGCAAGTATGCCGTGCATCCCTTCATGAACGAAAACAAGTGTGACCACGCTTATTATGAAGTACCAGAAAGGCACGCCTATGTACCCGTACCCCAGGGTGGCCTCCTGCGTGGGAAATGGAATCACCAAAGACAGGGACGGCCCTGCAGTGGGAGTGAGCAGAGTGTTCACAAGGAAATTAAAACCGAAGGCCATTCCCATGAAGCAGACCAAGACTCCGGCGGAGCCGAGTATCTTCCAGAATTTCGGGGACCTGCCCGCCACCCTGTCCAGGAACTTCCTGCCTTTCTTGGTCCTTCTTATGAAAAGTATTCCCTTGACTTCAATGTTCTTCCTGTCCCTGAACAAAAGCGCCGCGAAGGTTCCGATGAAAATTATAATTGAGAGAAGGTACCAGTTTACACCCATCATGCCAAACATTTATTAACCTTCATTTAAATAGTTAAATGTGATTCCATGCACTGGTCTGACAGCATAGCAAGTAATATAGTAAGCAAGCGGGGAGAAAAGAAGCAGTATATTATAGAGGGAGGGATAGCACCTTCCGCGAGAAAGCATATAGGAAGCTTCAGGGAAATAGTCACGGGCTATTTTGTCAGGAAAGCGCTTGAGGGCATGGGAAAAAAAGTCCGCTTCATCTACTCCTGGGATTCATTTGACAGGCTTAAAAAAGTTTCAGCTACCATACCTCAGGAGAAAAGAAAGGAACTGGAAAAATACGTGGGCGTTCCACAGGGCCTGATACCAGACCCCTTCGGATGCCATTCCAGCTATGCGGAGCATTTTGAAAGTTTTGTGGAGCAGGAGGCGGAGAAGATAGGGGTTAAGCCCGAGTTCATTTACCAGGACAGGGAGTACAGGAAATGCGCTTACTGGAAGCTTATAGCAAAAGTCATGCAGGAAAAGGAAAGGATAAGGCTCATACTCAACAAGTACCGCGACCACCCGATTGAAGAGGGCTGGTGGCCGGTCCGCGTTTACTGCGAGAAGTGCAGCAACGGCGACAACACCGAAATAAAAAGCTATGACGGAAAAAGCACCATAGCCTACGAGTGCGGGTGCGGTTACAGGGGGAAGATGGACTTCAGCAAGACGGGCATGGTGAAGCCCACATGGAGGGTTGACTGGGCCATGAGATGGTTCTTTTACGGCGTGGACTTTGAGCCGAGCGGGAAGGACCACATGGTCGCCGGAAGCTCCTACGAAACCAGCTCTGAGATAGCGAGGGAAATCTTCGGAAGGGAGCCGCCCGTTGCAAAGATGTACGAGTTCGTGGGCAGGAAGGGAGACAAGGGGAAGATGTCCGCCTCCGTGGGAAACATAGTCACGGCCACGGACGTGATGGAGATTTACCCCAACGAAATCATAAAATATTTCTTTGCCGGGACAAAGCCCAACAAGCTTTTCAACATACCGTTTGACGAGGAAGTACTAAAGGTGTATGAGGATTTTTACCAGTGCGAGAGGATATACTTTGGAATGGAGGAAGCAAGTGAAAGGGACACGGAGCACTGGAAAAGGGTTTACGAGCTTTCCGTGGAAAAAATACCGGAAAAGCTCCCGGTGCAGGTGCCTTTCTCCTTCCTTTCACTGGTGGCGCAGCTTTACAATAATTTGGAAAAAGTGGAAGAACTGCTCAAGAAGACCGGCCACATAAGCGGGAAGCTTTCCGGCTACGAGAGGGAAAGGATAGGCGTGCTCTTGAAAAAGGCCAAGAACTGGGTGGAGAAGCACGCTCCGGAGCATTACAGAATAAATCTACGGGAAAAAATACCCAGGGACTTGGAGCTGGCAGACGCTCAGAGGAGCGGTCTCCTGAAACTCGGGGGAGAACTGGAAAAGGACTGGTCCGCCGAGGACCTGCAGTCAAGAATCTATGAGATAGGGAAAGAGACCGGGGACGTGCGCGGTTTCTTTCAGGCCTTCTACACCGTTCTTATAGGAAGAAAGAGCGGGCCCAAGGCCGGGCATTTCATAATCACAATAGGAAAGGAAAAAGTGAAGAATATACTGGAGCAGATAGGCTGATTCAAAGCCGCGGAAGGTTGTGCTCTATCTCGTAAGGTGTTACCTTTCTGAGATACTCTTTTTCAAAGTTTTCCACTTCCCTGTTCTGGTTCTCCATGAACTTTTCGTAGAGCATATTCCCGAAAGTTTTCCTTACCACGCTTCCCTTTTCCGTAAGCTCCAGCGCTTCCCGGAGGCTTCCCGGAAGGCTGTCAAAATTTTCCCTGTTTTCGTAAACGTTCTTTTCACAGGGAGGGGAAAGCTCGTATTTACCTTCTATCCCCTCAAGGCCCATGTTGAGCATGACGGCAAACTGGAGGTACGGGTTTCCGGAAGTGTCCGGGCTTCTCAACTCCGCTCTTGTCGCCTCCTTTTTGGGAGAATGGGGTATTCTCACGAGGGCAGACCTGTTTATCCTGCCCCATACAATATAAGTGGGCGCTTCGTAGCCGGGTACGAGTCTTTTGTACGAATTTACCGTGGGGTTAAGGACGGAAGTGCATTCCTTTACACTCTTGAGCTCCCCGGCCATATAATTCCTGGCGATTTCCGAGAGGCTGTATTCATCGTTCCGGTCGTAAAAAACATTTTCCCCGTTCTTCCACAGCGACTGGTGAACGTGCATGCCGCTGCCGTTCTCCCCGTTCAGTGGCTTGGGCATGAAGGTGGCGTAAACCCCGCTTTTCCTTGCCATTTCCTTAACAACAAACTTGAAAATCATCAGGTTGTCTGCCATCCTGAGGGCGTTGTCATACTTCAAGTCAATTTCCTGCTGGCTCGGGGCAACCTCGTGGTGGTCGTACTCGCAGGTTATGTTCATCTCGCTGAGCGCGTCCATGATTTCCTTCCTCAGGCTGTAGCCGTGTGAGTCTCCTATTCCCTTGCTGAAATAATTTCCCTTGTCCAGTATCTCGGGCACTTTGTTTTCCGGATGGGGACTTTTGAAAAGGAAGAATTCGGGTTCTGGTCCAACCTTGAAATCATCAAATCCCATTTTTTTGGCCCTGTCAAGAGTCTTTTTAAGAACGTACCTGGCATCTCCATCATGAGGGCTGCCATCGGGGTTGAGAATATCGCACATCATGTTGGCTACTTTGTATTTTCCGTTCCTGTTCTGATATTCCCATGGAAAAACCACGAAAGTGCTTGGGTCTGCCTTCACTTTCTTGTCGCTTTCTTCAATTCTTGCCAGGCCTTCTATGGAAGAGCCGTCAAAAGGCCTTCCTTCTTCAAGCGCGTTTTCAACTTCGGAAGCGGGTATTGAAAATCCCTTGAAGTCTCCAAGAATGTCGGAAAAAGAGAAATCAACGAATCTCACTTCATCATGTTCTTTTAAATATTCCAGCACGTCATCCTGATTTTCAATCTTTTTCAAGCCCACACCCTCAGTAACTAGTAGAAACGGAATTATAAATAAGTAAACAAATCAGGGGTTTGAAGAGGATTTGCTTTTAAATGAGGCAAAATTTTAAATACGTATCGCATTTAAATACAAAGTAGTCCTAATTAAAGAGACTAAAAGACAGGGGTGAAGAAGAAATGGAAATATCCGATGAGCTCAACAACAAGGTACTGGAAGCCGTGGAAGTTGCAAGAGCGACAGGTTATGTTAGGAAAGGAACCAATGAAGCTACGAAAGCCGTAGAGAGAGGCGCTGCGGAGCTGGTTGTGATTGCCAGGGATGTAGACCCGCCGGAAATAGTAATGCATCTGCCTCCGCTGTGTGAAGAGAAAAACATACCTTATGCTTACACCAAAAGCAAAGACGACCTTGGAAGAGCCGCGGGAATAGATGTAAGGTGTGCTGCCATAGCAATAGTGAAATCCGGCGACGCAAAGAAGATAATAGAGGAAATAACCGGTGGCAAGAAGGAAAAAACCGAGGAAAAGAAATCCGAGAAGAAAGCCGAAGAAAAGCCTGAGCCTGAAAAACAGGAGCTGAAAAAGCCCGCAAAAAAAGAAGACAAAGCAGAACCAAAGGCCAAGGAAAAAAAGGAAAAGAAAACCAAGCCTGCAGAAAAGAAACAGAAGAGAAAAGAGGCCAAAGAAGAAAAGAAAAAGCCTGTTGAAAAAGAGCCTGCAAAAGAGAAGGCCGAACCCGCAAAAAAAGAAGACAAAGAGACCAAGAAGGCAACCAAGCCCGCAGAGAAGACTTCTGAACCTAACAAATAGGTGAGATTTTATGGCAAAGAAAGAAACTTCTAGTCATGATGTTAAAGAAGACGCGGTGCCCGCAGAAATAGTGAGGATAGTAGGAAGAGGTGGAGTAAAGGGAGTGACCGCGGTCAGATGCAAGGTTCTTGGCGGAAGGGACAAGGGAAAAATCCTTCAGAGAAACGTTATGGGACCCGTGAGAATGGGGGATGTGCTCATGCTCAGGGAAACCGAAATGGAAAGCTCGGGAAGATTCGGTTGATGAAATGTTGGTGAAATAAATGAGATGCTCGTATTGCGGAGAAAACGTAAATGAAGGGCATGCCATACTTTTTGTAAAAAAAGACGGCACGGTTCACTCTTTCTGCTCCTCAAAGTGCGAAAAAAGCTTCAGGATGAAAAGGGACCCGAGAAAGAAACAGTGGACCAGGACAAGCAGAAAGGCAAGAGGCAAGGAAGAATGAATCTGGTATTTTTAGGACCGCCCGGCTCCGGAAAGGGAACTTACGCCTCCATGATTGAAAAAAGGTTCGGTTTGGTGCAGATATCCACGGGAGACCTGATAAGGGCAGTGATAAAGGAAGATTCCGAAGTAGCCAAAGAAGCAAAGAAATACTACAAGGAAGGAAAACTGGTACCGGATGAAATCGTGATGAAGCTCCTCAAGGAAAGGCTTTCCCAGGACGATTGCGGGGAAGGATTTATTCTTGACGGCTTTCCCAGGTCTCTTGAGCAGGCCATGAAGCTTGAATCCATAACAAGCATAGATTTTGTCATAAATCTTGTCGTGCCAGAACAGATAATCATAAACAGGCTTTCCACCAGAAGAGTGTGCGGGAATTGCGGGGCCATATATAATTTAGTGTCCGTGAAACCCAAAGTTGAAGGCATATGCGACAAGTGTGGCGGGGAGCTCTACCAGAGGGATGACGACAAAGAAGAAGTAATAAAGAAAAGGCTTCTGGTATACAGGGAACAGACAGCTCCTCTTATAGAATATTACAAAGAAAAGGGAGTGGTTAAGGACGTAGTCTGCGATAGTGCGGAGTCTCCGCCAGAAGTAACAGTAAATAAAATAATAGAAGCTCTAAATCTTTGACTTACTCCGCCAGGGCTTTTCTCAATCTGTTCAAATGGTCTTCAGAAACTTCTATGTCCCTTTCAACGCTGAGCTTTTCCGAGAGCTCCTTTACTGCCTTTTCCATGTCTCCCAGCTTCTTCTCAAGTCTGTTTTCCGTGCCGCGCATGTAAAGACTCCTTGAGCCTTCCAGTGCCATTTTCATGAGCCTTTCATCCACTTCGCTCCCGTTTTTCGGTTCCCTTTTCCCGACAGATTCCTTCAACTTCTCTATTTCCTCGCCGTGCATGTGGAGTATTTCCTTTATTTCCCTTATGGCAACTATGAGCTCCACCAAGAACTTGTCCATTATTTTCCCCTTTCCTTTAGTTTGTTTAGCGTGCTTTTCTTTACCCTTCCGGTGTCCTTGTCCCTCAGCACCTTTTCAAGGATGTTTATTTTCTTTTGGAGGGCGAAAATTCTCCTTTCCTGCTCCTCAAGCCTCTCCTTGACCGTGGTCACCAATTCCTCCAGGAACTTATCAAGAGATATCATTTCTTCCGCCATGAATAACTAATGCTGAAAAAAAGATAAATAGATGTTCGTATTCTTTAAATAATAGGGATACTAATTTTTCTCTGACTGGTGATTGGCATGATTAGGCAGCCCATAATTTCCGTTCTGGGTCACGTGGACCACGGCAAAACCACGATTCTGGACAGCATCAGGAAGAGCGCGGTGGCTTCCGGGGAGGCCGGGGGAATAACCCAGCATATAGGCGCCACAGAGGTCCCCCTGGAAATCGTGCGAAAGCTCTGCGGCTGTCTCGTGGAGGAGGGTAAGATAAAGATACCCGGGCTTCTTTTCATAGACACACCGGGACACGAGGCCTTCACGACTTTGAGGAAGAGGGGCGGGAGCATAGCGGATTTGGCAATACTTGTGGTGGACCTTAACGAGGGTTTCCAGCCCCAGACCGACGAGAGCCTTACTTTTCTCAAGGAATTCAAGACACCCTTTGTTGTCGCGGCCAGCAAGATGGACAGGATAACGGGCTGGAAAAGGCAAGATACCAGGTCTTTCATGGAGTCTTACAAGAAACAGGGTGATTCCGTGAAGAGGGAGATGGACACCAAATTGTACGAGCTGGTGGGCTCCCTGGGTGAAAGGGGCTTCAGTTCAGAGAGGTTTGACAGGGTTCATAATTTCGGCAAAAACGTGGCCATAGTGCCCGTATCCGGCCTTACGGGAGAGGGAATCGGCGAGCTCATGATGGTCCTGATAGGGCTTTCACAGCAGTTTCTCAGGGACAAGATAGAAATAAAGGAAAGGAACGGCTACGGGAACGTCCTGGAAGTAAAGGAAGTAAAGGGACTTGGCACCACCATAGACGTGATACTTTACGACGGGCAAATTAGTAAAGGGGACTATCTGGTGGTCGGGGGGGAAGAGCCTCTGGTAACCACGGTCAAAGCCCTGTTGAAGCCAAGGGAGCTGGGAGAGCTGAGGGTTGAAAAGAAATTCTCTTACGTGGACCAGGTTTTTGCGGCCTCCGGGATAAAAATTTCCGCCCCGGACCTGGAGTGCGTCATACCTGGCTCTCCCATAAGAACCTGCCGGAAGGAAGACGTGGAAAAGGTAAAGGAAGAACTAAGGAAGGAAGTGGAATCAGTGGAGATAGAGACAGAAAACGAGGGAGTTATGGTCAAGGCGGACACTCTGGGCTCCCTGGAGGGAATGATAAAAATCCTGAAGGGTAGTGAAATACCGATAAGGAAGGCCAAGATAGGATGCGTGAACAAGTGCGACACCATGGAGATGAGTACCATAAAGGAGGAAAAAAACAGGGTTATATTCGCTTTCAATGTCAGGGTTCTGTCGGAGGCGGGGGAAATTGAGGGAGTCAGGATTTTTAAGAGTCCCGTGATTTACAAGCTTATAGAGGACTATAAGGAATGGAAGGAAGAAACGGAAGAAAAAAAGAAAAGGGACAGGCTTTCCGGGGTGACCAGGCCCGGAAAAATCAAGATAATTCCGGGATATATTTTCCGCGCGTCCAATCCCGCCATAGTGGGGGTTGAAGTCACCGGAGGAGTTGTCAAACCCGGTTATTCCCTCGTGAAAGAAGGGAAAATAGTGGGAAAAATAGAGCAGATACAAAAAGAGGGCTCCAACGTGGCCGGGGCAAAATACGGCGACAAGCTGGCCGTCTCCATAGACGGCCCCACCGTGGGGCGCCAGATAAAGGAGGGAGACGAGCTTTACACCGCGATGAGCAGGGAGAACATAAGGAAGCTGGAAGACATGAAGGAGCTTCTGGGCAAGACCGAGCTGGATGTTCTGGAAGAAATAAAGGACCTTCTGGACTAGGTGTCGGAGCACATGTGCTCCTCGTAGTGCCTTTTCTGCAGGATGTCAATGCTGTGGTAGAAATTCGTGTTCTTGATGCGGAGATTCTTCGTGACGTCCAAGGGGTTCTTGGAAACACTGATGCCCTCGCCTATCTTCTCCACGGAGTCCTTGAAATCGTACTGGATGTTCATGATGCCCGAATTGTTAAAGTTTTCGTTGTAATACATCTTCTGCGCGCCGTTGTTCAGCTGGTCCTTCAGCATGAAATGCACGGCTATCATGCTTCCGTTGAATTCCGTGTAGTCAACGACTTCCCTTCTTCTCTGCGCTTGCATTGTTTCACCTAAATTAAAAGAAAAGTAGAGCGTTCAAGGTATTTAAAGATATAAAAAAAGTCAGCAGGGGTATATGCCGTTTTCCTCCTCTTTCCTGACTCTTCCCCCGTAAGAATTCTGGCCGAAAATCTCGTTGTATTCGTTCTGAACCGACTGTATCTTGTCTATTTCCATTCCCATCATGGCTACCGAAGGGTTTGCTATCATCTCCGGAGTCCAGTTCTTAATGGATTTTGAAAACACTTCCTGTTCCAAAGTTGCGCCTCTTTTATTCATTTAACCACCACCTCATAGTAACAATATTAGTCAAGGTGGTATATAAAGATAACTGCCACTAAAAAGTGGTTAAATCTATGACAAAAACGGCTCGCGGATTTGCCTTTAATCTTTAAATATATATTTCCTTTAATCTATGGAGTGATAAAATGATGAAACTGTCGTTTCATACTTTACCGAGGACGATAAAATGTTCAAGATTGTAGTTCCCCTGGAAGGGCGGAAAGCCGTCCAGGTGGACAGGGATGTCCCCACTTTCATAGGCATGAAGATAGGGGACCAGTTTGACGGCTCAATAATAGGCCTCAACGGCTACAAACTGCAGATAACCGGAGGAAGCGACAGGGATGGGTTTCCCATGAGAAGGGACCTGCCCGGAACCGCAAGAAAGAAAGTCCTTCTGGTGGGCGGGATAGGCTGCAAACCGAAGGGAAGTGGGGTACGCACCACCAAGACAATCAGGGGCAACAGGATAGCCGAAGACATAGTGCAGGTGAACGTAAAGGTCGTGGAGAAGGGCCCCGAACCCGTGGAGAAGCTTCTCGGACTGGAGAAGCCTGCCGAGGGAGAAGCCCCGGCCGGTTCCAAGAAGCCCGAGACGCCGGCCGAACCTAAGAAAACTGAGCCACCTGCCAAAGACAAGGAACCGGGGCAAAATGAAGAATCCAAAGCCGAAAAAAAGCCGACGGAAAAAAATGAGCCAAAGAAAGAAGAGCCCGCTGAAGAAAAACCTGCCAAGAAGTCCGGGGAGAAAACCGAGGAAAAGGAACCTAATACAGAAGAAACCAAACCCGAAAAAAAGGATACTGAAAAAACTGAACCAGAGAAAAAGAAAGACTGATTCTACAGGCAAAACTATAAAAGCCTCTGTACATTAAAGTTAAAGGTGTTTTTATGGGAGATAGAGGAGTAAACATAGGCCTGTTTGGCCACGTTGACCACGGCAAAACTACGCTGGTTGAAGCCCTTACAGGCACCTGGGCCGACGTGCACTCCGAGGAGATAAAAAGAGGCATTACAATAAGGCTGGGTTATGCCGAAACCACCATTTACAAGTGCAAAAAATGCGAAGAACCGAACTGCTATTCTACGACAAACAAATGCCCCACCTGTTTCGGGGATACGGAACCCGTAAGAACAGTTTCTTTCGTTGACGCCCCGGGCCACAACGCCCTGATGGCCACCGTGCTTTCCGGGGCCTCCCTGATAGACGGGGCCCTGCTTCTCATATCCGCTGACGAGGAGTGCCCCCAGCCGCAGACAGCGGAGCATTTGATGACTCTGGGTATAGTGGGAATAAAGAACATAGTTATTGTGCAGAACAAAATAGACATAGCAAGCAAGGAAAAGGCATTGGAAAGTTACCAGCAGATAAAGGATTTTGTAAAGGGAACCGTGGCCGAAAATGCCCCCATAATCCCGATTTCAGCCTTGCAAAGGGTAAACGTAGACGCTCTTCTTCAGGCTCTGGAGAAGTACATACCCACACCGGAAAGGGACCTTAAATCCGACCCGAAAATGTTCATAGCGAGAAGCTTTGATGTGAACAAGCCGGGCACGGAGATAGAAAAAATATCGGGAGGGGTTATCGGAGGCTCACTCACAAAGGGATTGTTGAGGGTGGGAGACAAAATAGAAATAAAACCCGGAGTAAGGGTCAAAGACAAATACGTCCCGTTGAAAACCGAAATAACTGCCCTGCAGAAATTCGGAAAAAAGCTTGAAGAAGCAGGCCCCGGAGGTCTTATAGGAGTGGGAACAAAGCTGGATCCCTCGCTTACCAAGAGCGATTTTTTAACAGGAAACCTGGCGGGGCTTGAAGGCAAGCTTCCTCCCACATGGGACAGGCTTACCCTGGAGACAAAACTTCTGGAAAAAGTAGTTGGCACAAAGGAAAACAAGAAGGTAAAAAACATAACCACAAACGAACCTTTAATGATAACCTCCGGAACCGGAAGAACGGTGGGCATGGTCACGTCAGCAAGGGAAAAAACGGTGGAAATAAACCTCAAGGCTCCCATCTGCGCGGAAAAAAAGGACAAGATAGCAATTTTCAGGCAACTTGGGGGCAGGTGGAGGCTAATCGGCTACGGTATAATAAAATAGCTTATTCCAGGATTTTTATGTCATCAACTTTTCCGTCGCCGTCCTTGTCCAATCCCCTTATGACCCTGTAAAAATCCCTGTTCTTGTTGAAGCCTTTCAGAACTTTTTCATGCTGCTGCGTCAGGCCAAGGATGCACGCCTTTGTGCCTTCAAACTTTAGCCCGGAAAGCATTATTATCTTCTTCCCGTCGTCCCATGGATTGGTTATCCTGGCTATCAATCCATCGGTGTCCCCGGAGTAATGTCCCTTTTCCGAGATTATGAGCCAGTTCTTGTCCCAGTTGAATCTTATTTTCAGCTTTTCGTTCAGGTCGGCGCAGACCATGTTGGCCACGGGTCCTCCTATTATCACCAGGTTCCTTCTGTGCGACTCCTCCGCCCTGAGTTCCGTGTCCAGCTTTACCACGAACCTTTTTCCGGTGGAGCAGAAGTCTCCCAGAAAAATCCCAAGCTGTGCGGCGTAATGCCCGTCCCTTGCAGTTGTCAGGAAAGGCCCGTGCTGCGTGGGGGAGCCTACGATTATGGAGCCGTTGAAAACACCGTCCTTTATGAACTCGTAAAGAAAGTCGTTCAGCCTGGGATGGTTTTCCGTGCTCCCTCTCTTGGTCTCGGTTTCGCCCGAGGGCAGCTCAAACCCGAAGGCGTGCGCTGCGGGCGCAAAGAACTTGCACACCGCTCCGTGCCTGCTTTCCTCCCTCACGACTTCTATGAGCCCTGCCCTGAGCATCCTGTTTATGTGGTAGTATATCTTCTGCTCGTGAATCTTCAGTTTTCTGGCCAGCTCGTTCGGGTACATAGGCTTCTCGTCCAGTACCCTGAGAATTTTCCAGGCCATATCGCTGGACACGGAGGAAATGCTGTCGGGCCTGCTAAAAACCCTTATGTTCTTTGAGTAGTGCTTTCCCTCCTTCTCGTAAACAAGAGTCTTGTTTTTCATTTTACCAAGATTAGTTGTCTTTTCAAGTATATAAATATTTTTTTAATGGTATTATAACCATTATAAATAGTATTTAAATAACTTTTGGTGGTAACAATAGTTAACAGAGGTGTAAAAATGGAGAGTGAGTATACCAAGAAAACTGAACCAAATGAAACTGGAGGATGGACACTTTAAGTTATGAAGGATACGAATATGAGTTGAAGGACCCCACAAAAGAACTCTCTGAAAATCCAGAAATAAAAATCACTTATTTTTCTGCTGGTGCTACGCCCCTAGAAGATAAATCTTTCTTAGATTTACAGAAGCAAATTAGAGAAATATTTGAACAAAAAATAAGTATAAATGGCATAAAGTTACCAAGGTTAAGTAAAAACATTTATTTCTTTATTATGCGACATAATTAAAATTATTTTTTGGTTGCAACTTTTTAGTGGTTTCGCTTTGGTTTCAATATTAAAATCTCCCATATTTCCTGCTTTAAGCAAATGAAACTCTGAAATATGGCGCTAAGACTATTTTAGGATTTTTTATAAAAATAACATAACTCTTTTAATGAATCTTTTAAATAGTGCCCAGGAAATCTTATTGATCGGGATGTGTGGCATTATAGGGTACGTTGGCGAAAGGGACTCGGCTCCCGTGATTTTCTCCGGGCTCAAGAAACTGGAGTACAGGGGATACGACTCGGCGGGCGTTGCCACGGCATACCGGGGAAAAATCCACCTAAAAAAAGACGTGGGAAAGATTGACGAAATCCACTCCAGGATAAACCTCGCAGACCTTCCCGGCTCCGCGGGACTGGGGCACACCAGGTGGGCCACCCATGGGAGCGTGACAAGAGAAAACGCTCACCCGCACGCTGGTTCTTCCGGAAACGTGATTATTGTGCACAATGGAATAATAGAAAACTTCCAGGAACTGAAGCAGGGGCTCAACGGATGCAAGTTTTCCTCCGAGACAGACACGGAAGTAATAGCGCACCTGATAGAGAAGGGTATTGAAGAGGGCATGGACTTCGCGGAGGCGTCAAAATCCGCCCTGAAAATGCTGGAGGGAAACTTTGCGGTCCTCATAATGAACAGGGAGGGGAAAATGATTGCCTCCAGGAGGGGCTCGCCCCTCGTGATAGGAGTGGGCGAAAGGGAGTATTTTCCCGCCTCTGACATACCGGCCTTCCTGGACTACACGAAAAAGGTGATTTACCTGCATGACAACGACTTCGTGGTCATGGACAACGGAGACCTGTTTTTCTCCAACCTTGAAAACGGCAAAAGCATAGAAAGGGAAATTTCCACCGTGGACTGGAATACGGAACAGGCCAAAAAAGGGAAATTTGAGCATTTCATGATTAAGGAGATTATAGAGCAGACCGAAACCATACAGAAGGCCATAAACCAGAGTGACGAAATAATAAAAGAGGTCGTGGAAGACATAAACCAGGCCCGGGGGATATTCTTCGTTGGGTGCGGCACGGCCTACCATGCCTGCCTCACCGGAAGCTATCTTTTTTCCAAGGTTGCCGGGAAGCACGTAAACGTGGTTTCGGGTTCCGAGTTTCCCCACTTTGAGCATTTTCTCACGAAAAAAACGCTGGTGATAGCCGTGTCCCAGTCAGGGGAGACTGCGGATGTTCTAGACGCGGTGAAGGCCGCGAGAAAGAAAGGCAGCCGCGTCCTGTCCATTGTAAACGTGATGGGCTCCTCTCTCACAAGAAGCTCGGACCGCGTCCTCCTTACCCAGTCCGGCCCCGAGATATGCGTGCTCTCCACCAAGGCCTACACCGCGCAGCTTGCACTGCTGCTTCTTCTGGCTTACGCCGCGGCGGGAAAGCTGGGGGAGGGAAGGAACCAGCTGAAAAACCTTTACAACCTTGTATACGACCTCACCGCGATAAGCACCAGGAGACACGTGAAGAAGCTTGCAGAGAAGCTCAGGAACAGGGAGCACATGTTCACCATAGGGAGGGGCCTAATGTATCCCACGGCCCTGGAGGCCGCGCTGAAGCTCAAGGAGGTCTCCTATATACACACCGAGGGTTTCGCTGGAGGCGACCTGAAGCACGGGCCAATAGCCCTCATAGAGGAAGGAACCCCCTGCATAGCTTTCGTTTCAAACGGTACCAGAAAGGAAATCCTTTCAAACGCCATGGAGATAAAAAGCAGGGGCGGGTACATAATAGGAGTGGGGGAGGAAAAAAACGATATTTTTGACTACTTCATAAAGGTCCCGAACTCGCACATAACCGACCCCATAACCCACATAATACCAATCCAGATACTTGCATACCAGCTTGCCATCCTAAGGGGTTGCGACCCTGACATGCCCCGCAACCTCGCAAAGAGCGTGACCGTTAGATGAGTTACAACAAAATTTGTAGCCGTAAAAATGCTCCTTTAGGAGCGCTTAAATACGTCAAATTTTTTCTTTAAAGTGATATAATGAAGATAGTGACCGTAACGGGAGGCAACGGGGGCTACACCCTCCTTTCAGGGCTCAAAAAATACAACACGGACATAACGGCCATAATAGGAGCCTTTGACTCAGGCGGGAGCACCGGAAGGCTCAGAAGGGAATACGGCGGCATAGCATTGGGAGACCTGAGGCGGGGCTTTCTTGCACTGGGTTCCGACCAGGAAGCGTACTCTCATATAAAGGAGCTCACGAATTACAGGTTTGAAAGCGGAGAACTCAGGGGACACAACCTGGGCAACCTACTTCTCTTTTCCCTGGGCGCAGCGGAAGGGATGGAAAACTTAAGGAAGGCGGAAAAAATTTACGGGCTAAAGGAGAACCATCATGTCATGCCTCCCAGTTTTGACGACTGCCACCTTTGCGCGGAACTTGAAAACGGGGAGATAGTGGAGGGCGAGACAAACATAGACGTGCCAAAGCACGACTCCAGGCTGAAAATAAGCAGGGTATTCCTGAAACCGGAGGCCCGCTCTCACGAGTGGTGCAACAAGGAAATAGAATCCGCTGACGCGGTGGTTATAGGTCCCGGAGACCTTTATTCTTCAATTCTGCAGAACATTCTTGTCGGGGGCATTCCCGAGTCCATGAAAAAAACCAAAGCCAAGAAAATTTACGTGTGCAACACCATGACAAAGAAAGGGGAAACCAAAAACTTCAGGACCTCCGACTTCGTGAAGGAAATAGAAAAATACATGGGCTGCTGCCCGGATTATATTCTGGTGAACAGCAACACATCCGTGAAAACAAAGCCGGAAGAAAACCATCTGGACTTCGTGGAATACGACGAAAAAGAAACAAGGAAAATGAGAACAAGCCCTGTGCTGGCGGACGTCATAGACGAGTCCTGCCCCAGCAGGCACGACCCGGACAAGCTGGCAAAAACAATAATGGGGATGATAAAATGACACAGGCAGTGATACTCGCGGCCGGGGAATCCTCAAGATTCTGGCCTCTTTCCGAGAACGGCCACAAGTCCCTCAACCGGATTTTGGGAAAGCCTGTTATAGGGCATACCATAGAAAGTCTTAAGTCCATGGGAATAGGGGACATAATAGTGGTTCAGGGACCCGGAAGGGAAATAGAAAAGATTATAGAGGATAAGCAGGTAAAATTCGCGGTGCAAAAGGAGCCCAAAGGAATGGGCAACGCACTTTCCCAGGCAAGGCCTTTTCTCAGGGACCGGTTCTTTGTGCTCGGACCACACCATCTTGACGCGCCTGAATTTCTTGAGCCGATGCTTTCCGTGGCCAGAAAAAGCGGTGCCGGGATAACACTATTAGGCAAGGAAACCAGGGTTCCGTGGCTTTACGGCATGCTGGACATGAAAAACGGCCTGGCAAAGGGCATAGTGGAAAAACCGGAAAAGGGAAAGGAGCCGTCCAAAATAAAGGCAGTTTCTGTTTATCTTTTAAATCCCGAATTCTTTGATTATATGGAAAAGGTCCCGCAACAGCACTACAACTACGAGGAGGCCCTTGGCCTTTATATGAGGAAGAATGACGTTCCAGTGTTCGTGACGGAAAAGGATACGCTGTCCCTGAGGTATCCCTGGGACATTCTTTCCCTTAGCAGGAGACTGATGGAAAATATGGAATCCCGAATCTCCGGCTCGGCCAGGATAGACTCTTCGGTGGAGATAAACGGGAACGTTTACGTGGGGGAAAACGTCAGGATTTTCCGCAACGCCACCGTAAGCGGACCCTGCTACATAGGGAACGACTGCGTAATCGGGAACAATTCCCTTGTAAGGGAGAATACCAGCCTGGAGAGCGGCGCGGTGGTGGGCATGAACTGCGAGGTTACCAGGAGCGTTTTCCAGAAGGGCTCCCACACTCACTCGGGATTCTTCGGGGACTCTGTAATAGGGGAAAACTGCAGGATAGGTGCCGGGGCCATAACAGCAAACGTCAGGATTGACAGGAAATCCGTGAAATCAACAGTCAGGGGAAAAAGAATGGACACCGGGCAGAAGTCCCTGGGAATGATAATGGGCAATAACACAAGGGCCGGAATCTCGGTAAGGTTCATGCCAGGAGTGCTTGTCGGCTCCAACTGCGTGATAGGCCCGAACACCCTGGTGAAGGACAACGTGGAGTCCGGCACGGTTTTCTACACCGAGTTCAAGAATGTTGTGAGGAGAAGGAAGTGAAAGCAATAATTTTTGACGCGGACTTCACGCTCTACAGCGTTAACCCGAGAAAGGCCTACGAGAAGAAGTTCAATTACCTGCATTCAAAAACCGGAATAGGTGCCACGGAGCTGAAAGAGGAATGGAAAAAATTCGTGGAAAACCTTGTGAGCCGGGGGGTGCGGGACTACGTGAAAAGGAGCAGGGAGTACAGCACCGTACGGGTCCTTGTTTCCATGGGCGTGGAGGAGAAAAGGGCGGAAAAGCTTGCCTCGGAAGCCCTGACCGTGTTCTGGGAAGCCGTTGCGGAAGACCTGGATTTTGACCCCGAAATCACGGGAGTGATTGAAAGAATGAAAAAAAAGTACAGGCTCTGCGTGGCAAGCGACGAGTTCAGGAAAAGCCTGGAGATGAAGCTCGGCCAAGTTTTCGGTAGGTGGGAAAACTATTTTGAGTTCCTGGTCACGGCAGAGGACACGAAAGAACTGAAGCCCTCGGAAAGGTTCTGTAAGATACCTTTGGAAAGGTTCGACCTGGAGCCCCGGGAAGTTGCTTTCGTGGGGGATTCCTGGAAAAGGGAGCTCAAAACGGCGAAGGAAATGGGCCTGAAGACCGTGCTCGTGGGTGAGGAGAAAGAGGGAGAACCGGACTACTGGATAAGGGAAATAAAAGAGATAGAAAAAGTGATTTAGAAGGGATCCACCAGTCTTTCCACTTCAAAGCCCTCCGCGTAGGGAATCTGCTTCTTTCCATTCCTTGTCACCAAAGGGGCGCTACCTCTTTCCTTGTAAAGGCTGGCCTTTTGGCCCAGCCACTCCACCTCGCTGGCATACTCCTCCGTGAAATACCTTGTAACGCCGTATGCCTTCCTCTGAACTTCAAGGGCCTTCATTTTTTTCCTATATTCTTTTTCCCCGAAAGTGAAGAACACCTGGGGACTGAAGGTTGTCTTTCGCAGGGGACCCGTGAAATAAAGATGGTTTCTCACGGACCTGCCCCCGCTTAGCGTACCGTACGCGGCGTCAACGTGATGGTGGTGGCAGTCCTTTTCCGAGTGGCCAAATATGAAATCCGGGCTGTGCTCCTTCACGGTCTCATAAACAACTTCCTTCACGGAATCCACGCTCAGTTCAGGCTCCATGAGGCCGCCGAAAATCGGCTTGTAACCTAGAATCCGGGCACACTCCTTTCCTGCCTTGGTTCTCTTCTCCGCCTGCTCCCCGTTCAAACCGGAAGAGCACATAAGTCCCAAAACTTCGTAGTCCCTATTTTTCAGGGCCTGAATAGTGCCCCCCGCGGCCAGCTCTATGTCGTCTACGTGGGTTCCCACGAAAAGCACTTTTTCCTTCATTACATCACAAAAGAAATCTGGACTAAAACTTACTTAACTGCTCCTAAAAGAAGAGACATAGCCTTACAAGAAAAACTTTAGCAGAAACGCGCTATGAAGTTTTTTAAATGTATATTCCGTTAAAAATTCTATTGTAGTCTGAAAAAATTCTTTAGAGGAATAGAATGAAGGCGGTTATACTGGCTGCGGGTGAGGGAAAGAGGATGAAACCCCTGAGCGACCGCATGCCGAAGATGATGCTCCCGATTCTTGACAAGCCCTTTCTGGAATACATACTCACGGAGATTAGGGAGGCCGGAATAAAAGAAATGGTGATAGTGATTTCCCCAAGGAACGGCGGGCCCATAAGGGAGTATTTCGGTGACGGCAGCCGGCTCGGACTGAACATAGAGTATGCACTGCAGGAGCAGAGGAAGGGCACCGCCGATGCAATAGCAAGGGCTAGAGATTTTCTGGACACGGAATATTTCCTGGTGCACTACGGGGACAGCCTCACCAACATAAACCTTCCAAAAACCCTGCTGGAAAACTTCACGGAGGGGGCGGATGCTTTCCTTACGTTGAGAGAGGAGTCGGACACGTCGCGCTACGGGGTGGCCAAATTTAACGGGGAAGACATAACGGAAATCGTGGAAAAGCCTCCAAAGGGCGAGGAGCCGAGCAGCATGGTGATGGTGGGAGTGTTCTTGCTCAGGACAAAATCTTTCTTTGATTCTCTGGAGACGGAATTTAAACACGGAAAGGAGGAATTCCCGGCCCAGTACATACTGAGGAACGGCGGGAAGGTAAGGGGCTGGGTTTTTTCAGGAAAGAGGGTGGACCTGGGAAAGCCTGAGGACCTCCTTAACGCATCCAGGCTTCTCTCTGAAAAGTTTTCTCTCGGTAAATCCTTCGCAGGAAAAAGCGTGTCAGCCGGAAAAAATTCCGTGATAAAAAACTCTTTCGTGAACAGCAACACCTCGGTGGGAGAGAACACCTTTGTAGAGGGCTCCTACGTGATGGGAAACTGCAGGATAGGGGACAACTGCAGGGTAAGGAACAGCGTGGTTTGCTGCGACATGGAAGACGGGGAAACCCTGGAAAACGGGTTAAAGGCGTGATATTTATAAGTTAATTTCCTGTTAATCTTAACATGAAAATACTACTTGACACCAATTTTTTCCTTGTGCCCGCCAGGTTCGGGGTGGATGTCTTCGCGGAACTGGAAAGGATTGTTGAAGAGTCCTACGAGCTGGTGACCGTGCAGCCCGTGGTGAGGGAGCTCCGGGGCCTGGCCAGGGGGAAGGGAAAGGATGCCAGTGCCGCAAGGGTGGGGCTCCGGCTTCTTGAAGAAAGAGTCAAAATTCTGGATACAAAGGAAAGGGATGCAGACAGGGCCATAAGAAAGCTCGCGGGAGACTACGTGGTGGCTACGCTGGACAGCGAGCTCAGGGAAAGAATAAGGAAAACCGGCCGGAAAACAATATATTTAAGGGCAAAAAAATACTTAGTATTGGGCTGATTTGATGGAAACAAATTTGTGGCACGACGTGGAAAGGGACAAGAGAAGTCCAGACGTGGTAAATGTTGTCGTGGAATCCCCAATGGGTGCGCGGAACAAGTACGAGTACGACAAGAAATACAACATAATAAAGCTGGACAGGATACTTTATTCCCCGGTGCATTATCCCGGGGATTACGGATTCATACCGAAAACTTACACGGAAGACGGGGACCCCCTGGACGTGATGGTTCTGGTCACCGAGCCCACTTTTCCCGGAGTCGTGCTAAGGGCCAGGCCGGTCGCCATGCTGAGAATGACGGACGAGAACGTTTACGATGACAAGATAATATGTGTCCCCCTGAGCGACCCCAGGTTCAGGAAAATAAAGGACAAGAAGGACATACCCCCTCACATACTTGACGAGATAGAGCACTTTTTTAACGTATATAAACATTTGGAAGGTAAGACTGTAAAGACCGGCGGATGGAAGGGAGTCCAGACCGCAAAGAAAATTATTGAAAGAAGTATAAAGTTATATGAAAGAAAATTCAGTTAATTAGTGGGTGTTGAGATTGTTCAAGATAATTGAAGTAGAGGATTCTGTAAGGGTTCCCCCGGAAAAATTTGACAAGAACCTTGAGGAGTCCATAGGAGAAAGCATACAGGAAAAATTTGAGGGAGTTTTCAGCCCTGAGTTGGGTATAGTGCTCAACCTGGAAAATGTTGAGGAGGTCGGGGAAGGGAAGGTCGTCCCGGAAGACGGCGGCGTCTTTTATCCGGCCAGGTTCAAGCTTCTTATTTTCATGCCGGAAGAACATGAGATAACCATAGGGGAGATAGTTGACATAACGGAGTTTGGGGCTTTTGTCAGGATAGGCCCCGTGGATGCAATGACTCACATATCACAGATAATGAACGACTTCGTAAGCTATGACAAGAAAAATTCCATCCTTGTGGGAAGGGACAATAAGAAGGTTATAAAGGAAGGGGAAGTGGTCAGGGCAAGAGTCATATCAATTTCCTTCACCAAGGAAAACAGGGTGGGCCTGACCATGAGGCAGCCGGGTCTGGGCGCGCTGAGATGGATTGAGGAAAAACAGGCCCGTGAGGAAAAGGAAGGCGAGAAAAATGGTTAGAGAAAAAGTTTGTTCCGTCTGCAAGAGGTTTGTCATGGGAAGCCTCTGCCCGGCTTGCAAGGATTCCAAGCTTACCAGGAACTGGCAGGGTTCGGTGATAGTTTTAAACCCGGAGAGCGAGATAGCCAAGGCTCTCGGCATAGGCACTCCCGGAAGATATGCGATTTCGGTTTCAAAATCCTAGGTGATTTAATGAAGATAAAAATAACAAGCGAAAGGGAAAACCCTTTGATGAAAAGGAAGGAGCTGGCAGGAATCATAGAGCATGACGGCATACCAACCCCTTCAAAGGCTTCCGTACAGAAATACCTTGCAAAGGAAAACAAGATAGGCGAGAAGCACGTTGACGTGAGAAAAATATTCTCCGCGAGCGGAAGGCGCGAAGCGAAGCTCATGGCATATCTCTGGAAGGAAAAGGAGGTTCCTGTCCTGGAAGACAGGAAACCCGCAAAAGAACCGGGGCCTGAATCCAAAGAATCTGAAAAATCTCCGAAAGAAGAATCTAAACCTGAAGAAAAGAAGACCAAAGACAAGGAACCAGAGCAGAAAGAAGCTCCGAAGGAGCCTACAAAGGAAAAGGGGGAAAAGAAGAAGGAAGATAAAGCCGGGGGAAAAGAAGAAAAAACTGCAGAGAAAAAAACCGAGCCTACCGAAGTGAAGAAAGAAGAGACCAAAGACGAAGAAAAGAAGCAATCCAAGGAAGAGTCCAAGACCGAAGAAAAAGAAAAGAAACCGGAAAAGAAAGATGGCGAAAAATCCGAGTGATTTTATGTACATCCTTATAATAGGCGCCGGTGGCATAGGCAGGAAACTCGTGGAACTCGCCCTAAAGGACAAGCACAATGTCGTGGTAATAGAAAGAGACGAGGAAAAATGCGAGGAGCTTGCAAGAAAGTGCGACGTTGCCATTATAAACGCCGACGCCACCCAGGAGGAAACCCTCAAGGAGGCTGAAATAAAAAAAGCCGACGCCCTCCTGGCGACTACCGGGGACGACGCCATAAACCTCATGGTGGTCTCACTTGCCAAAAACATGAAAGTCCCGCTACTTATTTCCGTTGTAAACAAGGAGGAAGCCAAGCCCATGTTCGTGGAAAAGGGCGTCAACATTGTGAAGAACCCCGACGACCTGATGGCCGAGTACCTTTACAAGTCCCTGAAACACCCCACGGTTGACGACTTCATGCATGTGGGAGAAAAGGCGGAGATGTTCACGCTTCCCCTCTCCATGAAATCCAAGTTCTCCGGAAAAAGCATCAAGAAGATAAAGCTTCCGAAGGGAAGCCTTATAGTCGCGATAGAAAGGGAGGGGGAATTCATCATACCCACCGAGGAGGTGGAGATATACCCCGGAGACAAAATAACAATCCTGGCCCCGAAAGAGCAGGTGGATAAGGTGGGCAGGCTTCTCTCAGGCGGATAGTTTCAGAGCCTTGCGCTGTGTTTTAATTTTTTTAAATTCCCAAGACCAATTTAGAAATGTATGAAGGACGACTTCAAAATAATATCAAGAAACCTGGGTTCCCTTTTTCTTGTAATAGGAGCCATAACACTCGTTGTTTTAGCAGTGCCCCTGGTTTTCGGGGAATACGAAGCCATAAGCTCCGTAACACTAACGGCCGGGATATTTTTTTTACTGGGAGGACTGCTGTACATACTGGGAAGAGGGTCAGGGGAGACCAGCTTCAAGGATGCCATGATAACCGCGGCCCTGGGTTGGCTTCTGGTGTCCATAATAGGTTCGGTGCCCTTTCTTTTTATGTCTGAATACGGCATCGACGACGGCATGAGGCCCGTTGACGCGGTTTTTGAGTCGTTTGCCGGGTGGACAGGCACAGGGTTCAGCATGGTGCTGAACGAGGAGAAGCTTCCCTTCACCCTTCACTTCTGGCGTTCTTTGATACAATGGATAGGAGGTGTGGGGGTGATTGTTCTGACGCTGGCAATTCTGGCCAGGCCCGGAACTGGTTCCTTTACCCTCTACAAGTCCGAGGCCAGGGAAGACAAGATGCACCCGTCCATCATTTCAACGGTGAAATCAATATGGTGGATATTCATAGCCTACACCGCACTGGGTGTAGCCCTTTTTTACTTGACGGGAATGCCTCTCTGGGAGGCCATAAACCACTGCATGACAGGGCTCTCAACCGGGGGATTCTCCGTCACCGATGAAAGCATGATGCAGTACGGGCTGTGGACCCAGATGGCGATAATAATGATGATGCTTATGGGCGCGATAGCTTTCGTGGCGCACCACAACCTCCTAAAGGGAAAATTCAAAAAGTTTTTGTCCGACCCCCAGGTCAAGGCACTTTTCCTGCTTGTATTCGCGGGAGCGGTCCTGCTGTCCCTGATAAATTTTTTTACGTTGAAGTACCTATCCCCTTTCCTGGCTTTCCAGGAATCCCTTTTCCAGTACGTCTCCGCGATAACCTGCACGGGATTCTACACGGCGGACATATCGGCCTGGGGAGATGCCGCAAAGCTAATACTTTCAATAGCAATGATAATAGGAGGGGCAGCAGGCTCCACCGCGGGAGGCATAAAGCTTTTCAGGGCCGTGCTACTCACCAAGGGAGTTTTGTGGAGAACCAAGCAGGCCATATCAACTCCTAGAAGGATTTTCAGCTACAAGCTGGGGGGCAAGTTCCTTTCAGGTGAGGAATACAGGAACGAAGTGAACGAGGCCGCGGTAATATCCTTCCTCTGGGTGGTTTTTCTGTTTCTGGGAATAATATCTTTTTCCGTTATAATGCCCCAGCAGGACCTGGTGGACATATTCTTTGAAATATCCTCCGCCCAGGGCAATGTCGGCCTGAGCTCGGGAATAACAGGCCCCGTGATGCCCGACCTGGCCAAGGTTATTATGATGTTCAACATGTGGATAGGAAGGCTGGAGATAATACCCATAGTAGTGCTGTTCAGGTCAATCCTGGGGAAAAGCTAGATTACGTACCCGTAGGCATCTTCCATTATTCCTATGCCCGCTCCCGTGTCCTTTATTGTCTTCAATTTTCTTCCGGACTCCATAGAGAAGCTCAGGACCCTGACAAGGTTCTGCTCGTAGTCCAGCTTGCCTATTGAGCTTATCCTGAACTTTTTTTGTGCATAGCTCTCCGCAAGCATGGTGAACTCCCTGCCTTCGGATTTACCGTGCGCAAGGAACTGCCTGTTTTTTTCTCCGAACTTGTGAACTTTTATCTTCTCAAAAACATGCTCTTTCTTTTTCTTCCCGTCATAAAAATAACCCCACGTCGCAAAGTTCTTGCTAAGCCTTGAGAGCTTCAGGTGCGGCTGGAGGAAGCTCATTACTGACTTGTCCGCAAAGCATATCCTTCCCCAGTACCAGGGAACGCTTGGAAGCGGCGCGGTTATCACGACTTTTTGAAGATAGCCCTGGCCCTTGAACGGCGATCCCCTGAGTTTTCCTGAAAAATCAACGAGCAGGTTGACATTACCGAAGCCGATTCCTCCCCTGAAATATTCCAAAAGGTCGTATTTCCTGTGGTCGGAGCCTTTGGACGTGGTTACGTTGATTATATCCTTCCCGTTTTTCACGAGCTTCAGGCTGTAGCGGGGATATTTTCCTTCCATGAAAAATTCTGAAGAAGACGACTTAGCGGACACTCCGTTCCTCGACATGCTAAATGAAGAAGGCATTGTTTCGGACATGTGTATGCCCTTGTCGTAAAACCAGTATGAAAACGGGCCGAAGTACTCTCCCTCTTTTGAGACTATTTCGCAGTTGTCAACTATGTATCTCTTGGTGTTCTGGTTTCCGAACGTGACCATGACCTGCCTGCCTTTCTCCGGTTTGTTGGAAGTCAGAAGAAAGAACCAGTATTCCTTTCCATGGATTGGGAGTTGCTCAAAGGAGAAGAACATCCTGTTCAAGTCGCTCCACTTTTCCCTGGACATGAGCATCCGGAGCTTTTTGAAGCGTTCCTCTATTTTTTTTATCCTGTCCGAGATATTGTTCATGGCTGTCATGCAAATACCTTTTTATTTTTTAGGAATCCCCTATAAAAGTTTTGATTTAAATATTCCAAAATATATTTAAAACATGCGCGTCTAATTAACTTAGAGGTGTTTTAGTGGAAGGAAAAAAAGTGGGGGAAATCACTCATTACTTCAACAAGATAAACGTGGCCGTTATAGAGCTCAGCGACACGCTGAAAACAGGCGACAAGATAAAGATAAAGGGAGCCACGACCGACTTTGACCAGAATGTGGATTCAATGCAGATAGAACACGAGCAGGTTGAAGAGGCCAAGGCAGGCCAGGCCATAGGAATGAAAGTAACAGAGCCTGTAAGGGCCGGAGACGAAGTATTCGTAGTGGAGTAACTCGCTTTCTGGGGATATTATGAAGAGACATATTGCTACTCTTGACTTTAACGGCGACCCCAACCTGGGGCTGTTCACGATTCCTACAGACGACTTCTGCGTCGTGGGCAATACCCTGATGAAGAAATGCCGGAAAGAAATCAGAGACCTGCTGGACGTGGAAACCCTGGAAGCCAGGATAGCCAGTTCCGAGCTGGTGGGGCTTTTCTCCGCGGCCAACAGGAACGGGATAGCGCTTCCAAGGAACTGCAGGGACTCCGAAGCCAGTATGTTCAAAAAGGCGGGCCTGAACGTGTTTAAGGCCGATATAAAACAAACTGCCCTGGGAAACCTAATACTTCTCAACGACAAGGGCTGTATCATACCCAAGGAAATAAAGAAAACAAAGGCAGATTTGGAGGACTGCTTCGGCGTGCCAGTGGAAATAGGCACCGTGGCAGGGCTTTCTATAGTCGGTTCCTGTGCATTTGCCAGCAACAGGGGTGCACTTGCGCACATAAACTGCTCGGAGGAAGAAATGGAGCATTTAGAGAGCGTTTTAAAGGTAAAAGGAGACATAGGAACGCTTGGTTTTGGCTCTCCTTTCGTGGGAGCAATGTTGGTTGCAAACAGCAACGGCTTCCTCATACCCAGGGACACGACAGGCCCAGAACTGCAGAGAACTGACGAGGCCCTGGGATTCATAGAGGTGTTTTGATGGACAAGGAAACCCAAAAAAAAGTTTACATGTACCGGATTCTCAAGAACCAGCAGGAGCTTTTCACGGAGCAGCTCGGGCTGGTGAACCAGGGAATAGAGGACCTTATCACAACCAGGGAAATAATAGAGGAAATGAAAAAACACAAGGGAAAGGAGATACTTGCCCCTCTGGGAAAGGAGTGCTTCGTGAGGGCCGATATAAGGGACGAAAGGGTTGTGGTGGACCTCGGGGCCGGAGTCCTGGGAAAGAAGTCCCCGGAGAAAGCCGTGGAAATTCTGGAGTCAAGGCGGAAGGAACTGGAGGCCGGTAGGAAGGAAGTTTACGAAAGGCTGGCCGAGGTCAACGGAAAGCTCGCGGGCCTGGAACCTGAGGTACAGGAAATCCTGGAGCAGGGTAAAGAATAATTTAAATAAGCCTTGACAAAAATAAAGCATGCTGGAACTCGTTTGGCTCAGGGAGGAGTACAAGAACAACCTGCTTGCAATATTTTTCTTTGCCTTGGCTTTCACCGTAATTTCCGTTTTTCTTACCAAATACCTGCTTCCCATAAGCATGGGCCTTGTTTCAGTTTTTCTTGTATCGCTGGTAGGGGCTTACCCGCTGATACAGTACCTCATGAGCGAGGAAAAAGAGGAGATGATGAAAAGGCTCACCGAAGAAAGGCTGCTTCTCAGGCACGCGAACGAGCTGGCCGTATATCTCGCGTTTTTCCTGGGCGTGACTTTCGGCTACATAATCTCCACGTTCATTTTTCCCGCATCCTTTTTCGCTGTGCAGATAGAGATAATAGAGGGTATAAGGGGGGCGGCCCTGAGGGGGGCGGCCACCGACCTGACAGGCCAGATAGCGGGAAATGCCATAATAAGCAGCCTTTTTGAAAGGATAATAACCAACAACCTGTGGGTTTTCTTCCTTACATTCCTTATATCCTTCCTTTTTTCCGCGGGCATGGTATTCGTGCTTGTATGGAATGCCTCTGTCCTGGGAGTTTTCATAGCCAAGGCTTCCACCGGAATATCGGACATGCACATACTCATGCTCTCATACCTGCCCCACGGAATAATGGAAATAGCGGCCTACATACTTGCCGGAATAAGCGGGGCTCTGCTTTCCTACCAGTTCAGCTATTACTTTTCAACCAAGGAATACAAGAAGGAAACGTTTTTCCGGGTGGTAAAGGATTCCCTGATTCTCGTGGCGGGAGGACTTTTGTGCCTGTTCGTGGCAGGCCTGATAGAAATTTTGTGATTCAAATGCAGGGAGAGAACTTGGAAAAAAGGCTTGAAGAAATAGAGATGAAAATAGAGGAGCTTGAAGACATGATTCTTGACAACAAGCTCAAGATAATGGACATTTTTTCAAAAATGGAGGGAAACAAAACTCCAGTTATAAAATCTCAGAGAGAGGAGCACATACCGGCTCCCCCCAAGAAGTCCATTATAAAGTCAATCATGCCCAAGAAAGAAGGGAATGTGGACGACCTGAAGGAGAGGGCAAGAAAAATAAAGAGCATGCTGAGGGAAATGAAATGAACGACGACGAAAGGAAAGAGTTGTTGAGTGTAATAGAAAGGGAAATCAACCAGAGAATCGTGGGGCTTGAAGCCAGGGTTGAGAAGCATGTTGAGGATTTCTTCCTGAAAAAATTTGACAGCACGCAGAAGCGCCCGGAAAAAACTTCCGGTGGGATTAAAGACCCCGAGATAAAAGAGCACATAAAAGAGGTAATGGACATACAGGAGGAAATAATTTCCAAGATGCACAGAAACAAGGGTTCAGACACTTCTGCGATTGAAAACAGGCTGGAAGAGCTGGGTTCTGCCGTATCGGAAAATGCCAGGGACATAAAAAACATAATCTCCAGGCTGGAGGGAATTAAAGCAAGGTGTTTTTCCAAGAAGGGAGGGAGTCAAGCCGAGGACTTTGACGAAAAATTCTTTGACCTTAACAGGAGGATAGAGCAGGTCAGGGCGGACCTGCTGGGAGAGATTTCCAGGATTGAGAACAGGCCCCTGCCCGCCCCGCCAACCAGGGAACCGGCACGGCCTGAAAAAGACGATAGAATGGAGAACAAAATACTGGACCTGGAAAGCGAGCTGATGAAAATGAGGAAAAAGAAGAACGCCGCGGTTATTTTGGAGTAGACTTTTTCCTTTTTTTCTTGAACTTGATTAGGTGCTGCAGGCGCTTGCCTTTCTTGTGCTTCTTTATTACCGTGCTTGTTATTATTATGTCCGCCCCGGCCCTGGCCAGCCTGTTTATGTCTTTCAGGTTTTTCACTCCACCGTAAAAGGCTATCGGGAGGTCTGTGTTTTCCTTTATAACCTTTATAACCTTCTCCGTAAGCTTGCACTCCCCCATGCCCGTATCCAGGCATATAAGCTCTTTTCCGGAAAGCTCGGAATAAATGGCATAGGCCTTCACTATCTCCAGCTTGTCATTGGGAAGCGGGTTTGCATCACCCACCCAGCAGGAAGTTCCCCCCGGCTCCACCACCATGTAGGCCGTGGGTATCACCTCTATTCCTGAATAAAAAACGGCGGGCGCGGTCATGGCCTGCGAGCCCGTTATCCAGTACTGGTTTCTTGAGTTAATAAGGGTTATGAAAAATATGGCATCGGCGTGCCTGCTTATCATCCCCGTGTTTCCCGGAAGTATTATCAGCGGAAGCTCCGTGTTTTCCTTTATTTTTTTCACGACCTTGTCAAAATAGCTGTTGTCCACGTTCAGAATTCCGCTTACCACTATCATGTCAGCCATAGACTTGTTTATGCTCCTGGTTATCCTTACTATCTCATCCATGTCGTAAATGGTGGAATCTATGAAAGGTATGTAAACCGGGCCGTTGTTTTTTCTCTTTATTCTCTCCAGTATACTTTTTGAGAGCCGCTTTTTTTCCTGCCCGGCTCTGTCTTTTTTCCGGGATTTCTTTTTTTTCATTTTTTACCACGCTTCCTCAGCTTTTCCTTGCCCACTTTTTTCGCGTAACTCACGATTTCTTTCGCTTTTTTGCCGGGATCCTTGGCCTTTTCTATTATGGATGCTATGTGCACGCCGTCCGCTCCCCCCATTATAGTTCTTCTTATGTCCTGGAGGTTCTTGTTTGAGCCCGCACAAATGACGGGGTGCCCCACGGCTTCCTTTACCGCGCGGAACATTTCCGGCGGGCTGGGACCCGGAGCGCCGCTGCCCCTTTCCAGTATGGTAACCCTGTGTCCCATGTACTTCCCGGCCAGGGCATAGGCCGCTGCTATCTCGGGCTTGTGAAGGAACACGGGCCTTGACTCCGCAATCCAGCCCACGGTCTCCCCGGGTTCAACTATTATGAGGGACGTGGGTATTGCCTCGGTTTTCTGTTTTTTTATCACCGGCGCCGCAAGCGCCTGCGCCCCTGTTATCCAGTAGGGGTTTATGGAGTTCATTAGGCTCATGAAGTACAGCGCATCGGCCTGCCTGGTGAGTCCGCTCACGTTGCCCGGAAAAAGCATAAAAGGAAGGGAGACTTCTTTTTTTATTTCCTTCAGGGTCTCGTCAAGCATGGTGGTCTCCATGTATCCCAGGGAGCCCCCTATGAGTATTATGTCCGCCCCGGCCTCGTAAAAGGCCTTTGCGTACTTCAGGCTTTCCCCGTTGTCGTGCATGCCTGGGTCTATAAGGCCGAAAAAGACCACCCCGTCCTTCTCTATTACCTCGTGGATATGCCTTTCCGTCTTTCCAATCTTCAAAAAATCACCGTTTAATTAGAGAATCAAGATATTTAATTGTTTCCCTGATTCCCTTATTAAAGTTATATCTTGGATTATATTTTAAATGCCTCCTTGCCTTTGAAATGCTGTACCATTTGTTTTTTATGAGCCGGTCTATGTGATACCTGCTAACTATGGATTTTTTTCCTAAAAGCCTGTAAAGAAGCGCTATCAGCTTGGCGAACCACACCGGTATATGGGCCGGCTCTTTATCAATCCCAAGCTCCTCCCTTAATATTCCGTACATCTCTTCGTAGGTGTGAACGTCCTCGTCCGCTATTAGGTAGACAGCGCCGTCTTTTCCCCTTGTTGCGGCGCTGGCAAGCGCGGGAACCAGGTTTTTTATGTAAAGCATGTGCCACTTGTTCTCGCCCTTGCCTATTACAGGAAAGAGATTCCGGGCCTCTTTTATTATAACACTCCAGTATTCGTTGGGGCCGTAAAGCAGGGCAGGCCTTATCACCACCACCGGAAGCTTGAATCTCTTGTGGTATTCCAGAACGGTTTTTTCCGCGAGAGCCTTGCTTTTCTCGTAATTTGTCATGGGGCCGTAAGGGGTTTTCTCATCCGCCCTGTTCATTGTCTCGGCCATGACTCCTGCTGTGCTCACGTAAACCAGTCTTTTTATTTTCTCTTTCCTGCAAGCCTCCAGAACGCTCACGGTGCCGCCCACGTTAACGTCAAACATGACTTCCTTCGGACATGACTCGTCTATCACGGCGGCCAGGTGGTAAACGCAATCCTTCCCCATGACGGCCCTCCCCACAGAGTCGGAACTGGTTATGTCCCCCTTAAGGTAACTCACTCCGGGAATTTTTGGGCCGGTTTTCCTGTCAAAAACCGTGACTTTGTTCCTCTTCTTTCCGGCCAGCTCCTTCACCAGCTCCCTGCCAACGAAACCTGTGCCGCCTGTCACGAGAATTTCCGCCATTTTCACACCTACAATACAAAAAATAGAAGGTTTCCAAATAAGAGTGTAACTATTATTGTCATCGGGAAAACGGGGCCGAACCTCACGCCCTCTCTTATCCACACGGTTTTCTTAAGTTTTTTTATCTTCCTAACTTCCTCCGCAGTAAGCCCTCTTATTATTTTTTTGCTGAGGCCCAGTTTCTTTATATCCTCCCCTATCATGTCCCCCTCCCGCAAGTCCCTAGAGCTTATTTTTTTCATGAACCCTATCTTTTCAACGCACCTGAGAAACTTCCATAAAGGGTAAATCGCTGTTCCGAAAACAACCGCTCCTGCCGTAAACCACGGGTTGAATATTCCCAGCCCGTTCCAAAGGAAAGCGTTCAGCCCCACGACCGAAAGCAACGCCGCCATGAACAGGGCGAATTCCGCCGCGCCCCCTTTGAGGCTCTTCCAGAATCCCCTTATTATTTTTTTGTTTCCGAGGGAAATTGCCAGAGCGTATACCATTATGTAAACCGCCCCCACGAAAAACATGTTCGTTAGAATGTTAAGGAAAACCGGGAAAGGCGACTGGGAAAGAATTCCCTGGGGCAGGGTTCCCATGAGGATTCCCATGGCCCCCAGAACCTTTGCATCCCCGCCTCCCCACTGGCCGGAGTAGTACATGAACAGCCCGAAAAGGAAGAAGCCTCCTCCTATAAGGCCGGGCAAAATCAAGAAATTCCAAGAGCCGGAAAAAGCAGAGTAGCTGAAGCGTGTAAGAAGCCCTATTACAACCATTGCCAGTGGTATCTCGTCCGGTATCTCCGTTGTTTTCAGGTCTATGTACCCGGCAAGCCCCGAACCTGCTATTCCCGTTAAAACGAGAAAATAACCCAGAATTAAGTCAAGCATAAAAATAATAATCGGGGAATGTATTTAAATAATCATAAAAATATTTTTATTTAGCAAAACAAGAAGTGTTTGTATGGACTTTAATTTTCTTAAAAAAGCAGGCGGAATCCCCAAAAGCGTTGGCATAATAATGGACGGCAACCGGAGGTTTGCCAAGGAACTTATGAAAAGGCCATGGAAGGGGCACGAATTCGGCACTAAAAAGGCGAGGGAAGTCCTTGAATGGTCCTGCGAGCTTGGGATAAAATATATGACTGTTTACTCGCTCTCGGTAGAGAACCTGCGCTCCCGGCCGAAGATTGAGCTCAACAAAATAATGGAATGCTTTGACCGGGAGATGGACTGCATCCTTTCGGGAGACCACCCGGTTCACGAGACGAAGACAAGGGTAAAGTTCATCGGAAGAACGGGGCTGCTTCCGAAAAAGCTCTGGGAAAAAATGAAAAAGGTTGAAAAAATGACAGGCAATTACGGGAAGCACTTCCTTAACATTGCCGTGGCCTACGGGGGGCAGCAGGAGATTGTTGACGCCTGCAAAGACATTTCATTAAAGGTCGCAAAAGGCTTGCTCAAGCTCGGACAGATAAACGAGAGTGTGTTCAGGGAAAGCCTTTACACCAACGGGATGCGCTACCCGGACCTGATAATAAGAACAGGCGGGGACAGGAGAATTTCAAACTTCCTTCCGTGGCAGGCGGCCTATTCCGAGCTTGCCTTCACCGACGAGAAATGGCCCGAATTCTCAAGGGAAAAATTCATGAAGATAATAAGGGACTACCAGAAAAGGGAAAGAAGGTTCGGCAAGTAGCTCTCCGGCTTAAATTTTCGTAAAAATAAAAAGGCGTGAGCAGGCTAAAAAAGAAAAAAGCAGAAAATTAATTTTCCGGTTCCTCGTCTCCCCAGTCCGGCTGGTTGTCGTCGTCCATTTCGTCGTCTTCAAAATCTTCTCTGAACACAAACACACCCCTTTTGTTTTGGTCTCCTGTCATTAACCAAAAAAAATAAAGAAGCTGAAATATTTAAAGATATTGTTGCTCAGATTTTTCTCAGGTCCTGCGGCAGGAGCCCCACGAGATTGTCCACGGAGGGAATTTTCACCGCGTAGGCAAGCCCGTTGTAGCCGAAGTCAACTTCCATTTTGCCGTGCACGGTTCCCGTTTCTCCGGCATAATCCCTGGCCAGAACGCTGTCTCCGACAATCTCCACTTTTTCTCCCACGCCCGCGTTGCAGACGTCTCCCAGGCTCTTCTCGCGGGAAAGCTTTTCTTTCAGATTTTTGTAGCTTATCATTTTTTCACCCTTTAAAACTTAATAGTTACTTTATGGTAGTGAATAGTATATAAAGCTTACTGAAGACTTAAACCAAAAAAAATCCTGGAAATCAGTACTCGTCCCTTTTCTTGTGCAGGACAAACAGCCTGTGTCTGGGGTCTTCTCCCTTTATTTCCTTCATTATTCTCTTGAACAGCATCTTTTCCGGGTCCGGCAGGAGCGAAACCCTGTTCTTCAGGTCTTCGTAGCTGTCAAAATCTTTCTCCTTCCTGGCTTCCAGAAGCTCCCACATGTGCTTTTTTCCCACGCCCGGCAGGAGCTCAAGAGAGTGCATCCTCGTGCTTATGGGCCCCGCCTTGTTGAAGAATTCAATGAACCTTTCCTCTTCCTCCCTGACCAAATCCTTTATAACTTCCTCAAGTTCGGAGCGGGAAAAAGCGCTAAGCTCGCTTATGGAAATGGATCTCTTTATGTATTTTATTTTTTCCCTTGTGCCCTCTCCCACGTAAATCCTGTCTCCGAGGGAGAATTTCATGCCTTCCCTGGGCACCACTTCAAGAAGCGAGAAATATTTTTCCCCGATTACCTGAGCTATGGGCTCCGGCTTGCCGCGGCTTGCAACACCGCTTGGCAGAAAATCCAATACTATTACCCAATCGTCCTTCATTTTCCACACCCACCAAATTATTCATGCCTTTTCACTGCATCCAGAACTTGATTTATCTCTTCATCGCTCAGGGTAGTCCTCTCTTTTGAAAATATAAGCTTTATGTCTTCCTTTGTCTTTGGCATCAGGTTGACTATTATGGAAGCCTGCCTTCCGTCTATCCTTCCTATGCCCTGGAGCTCTTTCATCAATTCCCTTGCCTTTTCCGCAGGCATCTGGAAATGTTTCTTCAGGAAGTCAAGGCAAATCTTCTGCTCGTAAGTGAGCTTTTCCACGTTCCTCTTCTCAAGGCTCTCCCTTGCCTCTGCCGCTGTCACGAAACATTCCGAAAGCTTCTTCATATAAAACTACCTATAGAAGTATTATTGAAGGTGTTTATTTAAATGTCTTAAGTGTTCGGGGGTCGCTAATATAAGCTTGTTTAAACGCCCGTCACTGATTTCCACCATGTAGGAGTTCCCGCGCTTCCCTTTTATCACACCGCTCTTTCCCTTGTACCTGGGGTGCGGCATGGCCCTGTGGGAAGAGGGCTCTATCTTTATCAGGACCTTCTCCCCTTCGGAGAACTCTTCAAGGAACTGGTTCACGGTGGTTTTTTCCCTGAACCTCTTCTTCATCTTGCTCCTCGTCCTTCTTCTTGAGCCTTTTGTTGACTTGGCCATAAGATTCACTCTTCTGATTATTGGTTTGGTAATATTTAAATATATGTCAAAAAAACCTAAACGTAAGCTATTGAATCGTCCTCTCTGACTTCTTCCAGGGATTTTACAAAATAAAAAGGCTCCCTAGCTTTTCCCATTTTTACAATAACAGACTCCATTTTACAACACCTCACACATCGCTGAATTTTTCAAACACCTTGCCCCTTATTCCAGTAATTCTTATAAGCGGGCTCTTCACGCCAGCCTCAAACAGGGAGATTTCCCCCGGCTTAGTGAAAACGTACTTGCCCTCCATGAACTCTTTCCGGAATTTTTCCTTCTTTTTTTCAGTTTTATCGTTCTCTTCATGAAAAGCTTCCCAAGCCCCGTAATCGCCTGTCCTGTTTTCGCGCTTGAGATAGATGCCTTTCTCGGTCCTTATCACGGGATACTTGTAGCAAACGTCCTGCTTTTCAGAAACAGGCATGCCTCTCTTGACTATGGTATCAAAAACCTTGCTTTTCCTCTTGTTCACGTAAGACTCCGGTACGTAAGCAATTTCCCCGACTTTCATCTCGCTTATGTCTTTTTCGTAAAACTCCCAGAAATCTCTTTTTGCTTTCATATTTTCACTACTCATAAGTTAATATTTGTGAAAGATTCCATATAAAATTAACCCCTGAAAAGCGCTCTCAGGACTTCTTTCTGTGAATTTTCACCACGTCCAGTTCCTTCACTTCCGCCTTCATGCCGAGCAGCTCCGAAACCGAGGGGTAGGTTCTTCCCTTGTCCCCGCTTACGAGCTCCTTTATGTATGTGCCGGCCTCGGCCCTTATGACCAGCTCCAGGCTCCTTTTCCCGAGCTTCTTCCATTTCATGTCTTTCACGACCCTCTTCCTGAGCTTGTCGGCCCTCCTGTGCACGACTCTTGAGGGGGTTTCCTGGTAAATTCTCTTGTTTCTCAGGAGGGAAAGCCTTTCCAGGTTCCCTTTTTCCAGGTTTCTCCTGGTCCTGACGACAACCCTGTAGCTCTTGTCCGGCCTTATCGTCTTGATATGCTCCACGACATCCGAATCCACGAACTTAAGCTTCCTTACCTGGATTTTCCTGGACTTGTTTACCAGGCGGGTCATTTCCCTTAGCTTGAGGCTCCTTTTGCGGGGCTCGGTTATTTCCAGCACGAAAGGCCTCCAGGCCAGGCACCTGGCGTCTATGTCCTCCCTTCCCGCCCCGTGGAACTTTGAGCCGCTTCCCTTTGTTTTCTTCAAGAAGGGCTTTGCAGCTATTTCCTCCACGGAAGTCTTGTATTTCCCTGAAGGCCATCTTGTTTGCGGGATTGAGCGCACCAGCTTGTTATATTCGCCGTAAACATAAAGTGAGTTTATTTCTACATCCACATCCCTCTTCCTGAGGTTCACTATAACCAGTATTTCCGGGTTTTTGAATTCCGCAGACCTGCCCAGTTCCCTTTCCAGCTCTTTTCCGATCAGCCTGTTTATCTCGGATTTCATGGGCTCGCACCACTCTATTCCCACTTTTTCCCATATGCCTTCCTCACTTCCTATAAGCTTCCTGCTGAGCCTGGTGCCCACAAGGAATGTGCTGAATTCCAGGCCTTTTAGCTTCTCCATGGCCTTTTCCACGTAAGTTTCCAGGTTTGCGAAAAGGCCCCCGCAAACCACGCACTCTGCCTTTTCGCCTCCTAGTTTGGAGAACCTGAATGTGTAGCCGTGAAAATTGGACGGGTCTGCCTCCGTTTCCTTTCCGGAATCAACTGACATGGCCAGAAAATTCCTCACCGCCTTCCCCCTTTCCCTGTTCTCAAGGCCGCTCAGGAGCTGGGCGAACTGCCTTCCGAGGCAGTTGTCGCACACGTAACCCTCTTTAATTATCCTGACAGCTTTTTTGAAAAAATCAGATTCCTGCATAAACATAATTTAAGAAAGACTTATTTAAAGGGTTTTGTATTTTCCGCTTATTCTCTCAAAAATATCGTTTCTTCTCTTTTCTCTCTCCTCCCTGAATATGCTCTCTATGTATCCGTCTATGGCGCTCTTGTTTTGCTGATAGATTTCGCAGTTCACATCCAGGGTGCACTCTTCCCTGCCCGGGCCTCCGCAGACATGGTAGAAACTGACCCCGTTCCTGGTAAATCTGTGCACAGGACATTTTTTTGTCATTTTTATCAATTGACATCAACAATATTTAAGCTTTACCCGCCCGGAGAAGGGAAGATTAATAAACCATTAAAACCATATAATACTAATGGATTCTAAGGACAAACTGGACCTGAGAAAGCTCCTTATAATGAAGGTAAGAAGCGGGGAAATAAAGTGTCCTATTTCTGACGAGCCGAACTGCCTTGACTGCAAATACCTTAGGACCTGCGCCTCCAAGCTTGAGGATTGATTTTATGGACAAGGAAGAACTAATCAAGAAGGCAGAAGAATTCATGATTGAATCTTTTCAGAACGAGAACATACCCTCGGTAATAGCAAACGGTATGGTAAGGCACCTTTTGCAGACACGAGAATACATCCTGAAGCTAACCCAGGACAGCCAGAGGGACACCACGGCCCTGGAGCTGGCTGCCCTCCTGCACGGCATAGAGAGGGCATTCAGGAGAAGCAGGAAATACCGTGAATTTGATGACAGGGAACCGGAGATAAGAAGCGCGCTAATAACCGAGAAGTTCATGAAAAACAAGAAGTTCCCGAGGAAAATAACAAAGAAGACCGTGAGCCTGGTGGAGAAGCATGAGACCGCCCCGACCAATGAGTCAAAAATACTAAGGGACGCGGACAACCTTTCCTTCCTGGAGAACACGCTCCCGATATGGTTTGAGACAAGGCTCTGGATGGGAGAAAACAGGGAAGAGATAATAGAGGATTGCAAGAAAAGGGTTGAGAAGAAATTTAAGGAAATAAAATCCGCAAGGGGAAAGGAGCTTGCAAAAAGATTCAGGAAAAAATGGGTGCAGTGGCTTTCCCAGAAAGAACTCCTGTAAACCTTATAAACGCGCGAAACCATTTCTATTTGTGGTTTGATGGATGTAAACGTTGTTTTCATTCTTATGACTGCCATCATAGCTATTGGATTCTTTTCCAACTACTTTTTCAAGAAAACCAGGGTTCCGGACCTTATATGGCTGATAATATTCGGGGCCGTGGTGGGACCAATACTGGGGGTCATAGAGCCCGGTTTTTTCATGAAATACCTCTCCCTTTTTGCCGCGGTGGCCCTTCTTACCATACTTTTTGAAGGCGGCTCCGGGATAAACATTTACAAGCTGATAAGGGAATCGGTCAATTCGGTTCTCCTTACCTCGGCAACCTTTCTTGCCTCGCTTTTCAGTGTGGCGGCCCTGGCCCACTTCTTCTTCGGCATGCCGCTTATGCTGGCTCTCTTGCTGGGCGCGATAGTGGGGGGAACCAGCTCCCCCATAGTGTTTCCCCTTATAGAGAACATACCAAGGCTGAGGAAAGACGTGGGGCTTATGCTGAAAATGGAATCTGTCGTAACGGACCCCATGGCAATAATATTCAGCCTTGTCCTTATAGAAACCATTCTCCTCTCCCCTTCGGGGGACGTGATGGTCCACGGAATGGTCGTGAAGCTCGTGAGCCTGATATCCATCTCGCTGGTTGTGGGCTTCTTCGGGGGCGTGGCATGGGGAACCGTGTGGCACAAGTTCACGCACTACAAGTTCCATTATATGCTTACCATAGGCTTCCTTTTCCTGATATACGTAATAACGGAAGTGGTGGGAGGCAGCGGGGCGATAGCCGCCTTCATGGTGGGCCTCGCGCTAGGAAACATGCCCAACATAAAGAAAATGTTCAAGATACACCAAACTATGGCAGGGCTTACCAAGGAGACAAGGGACTTCAACTCATACATAGCGTTCTTTGTCAGGACTTTTTTCTTCGCCCTTATAGGCATGATAATACAGTTCTCAAGGCTTGACCTGATATTTTACGGGGTTCTCATCTCCCTGGGCCTGCTCGCTATAAGGGCGTTCGCGATAAGGCTTATAACGTACAAAATGAACGTTTCGGAAAAGGAAAAGAACATAATGACTTTCATGTATCCCAGAGGTCTTGCAGCGGCTGTTCTGGCCTCGCTTCCTTTCATAGAATACGGAATACAGGGAACCGATATCTTCACAGAGATAGTGTTCACCGTCATAATATCCACCGTAATGATTTCCACCATAGGTGTTTCCGTGCTGGAGAGAAAATGTAGAAAAGAAAATACAGAGAAAGAATGCAAGAAACAGGCGTCCCCGCCGGTAAAGGATGTCTAGATTTTCAGGCCCTTGAGGAAAGGCATTCCCCTCCTTCCGGGCTTCAGCATCTTCATCATCTTCCTGCTCTGCTTGTACATCTTCAACAGCTCCCTTACCTCGGACTCCTTGCATCCAGAGCCCTTTGCTATTCTTGAGATGCGCGAGCCTGTTATCACGTCCGGATTGCTTTTTTCTTCGGGTGTCATGCTGTCTATTATGAAACGGAAGCGCTTCATTTTGTCCTCCTGCACATCCATGAAATTCTCGGGAAGCTTCCTGCTTATCTTGGAGAATCCCGGAATCATCTTGGATATCTGCGAAAGGGAGCCCATGCCCTGAAGCTGCCCTATCTGCTCATAGAAATCCTCAAGCGTGAACTTGCCGGATACTATCTTCTCGGCTGTCTTTTCCGCGCCCACCTCCTTGGCCTTTTCCACCAGGGTCTTCAGGTCCCCGAATCCTATGAGCCTGGAAATGAAACGCTCCGGGTCAAACTTCTCCATGGAGTCAATCCTTTCCCCGGTGCCCACGAACTTCACCCTTGCCCCGGTGACCGCGCAGGCGCTCAGGGCACCCCCGCCCTTGGCGGTACCGTCCATTTTTGTGAGTACAACCCCTGTTATGCCCACGGACTCCTGGAACTTCCTGCTCTGCTCCTCCGCCTTCTGTCCCAGGTCCGCCGGTATAACAAGTATCCTTTCTTCGGGCTCCAGAATTTTGTTTAGTGTCTCTATTTCCCTTATCATCTCGGGATTCAGTGCATCCCTTCCCGAGGAGTCCGCTATAATCACCTCAAACTTCCCGGCCTTTTTCAGGGCCTCTTTCATGACCAGAGACGAGTCTTTCTCCCCCGGATTCCCGAAGACGGGAACCTTTATCTGCTCCCCCAATTGAACCAGCTGCTCGTATGCCGCAGGCCTGTAGGTGTCGCAGGCGAGCATGCAGGTCTTGAGGCCCCTCTTTTTGTAAAAGGAGGCAAGCTTCCCGCAGGTGGTGGTCTTTCCGGAGCCGAAAAGCCCCATGAGAAGGATGCGAACGGGCTTTACCTGCATTTCAGAGGGTTTGCCGCCGAGAAAAGCCGTGAGCTCCTCGTAGACTATGTTTATGACGTGCTCCTTCTGCGTCAGCCCGGAAGGAGGCTTCTCGTTCAAGGCACGGCTCTTTATTCTCTCGGTAAGCTCAAAGACCAGCTTTACATTGACGTCTGACTGGAGCAGGGCGCGCTGTATGTCCCTGCCTACCTCTTCCAGAACTTCCTTGTCAACAAATCCGCGGCCGGCCAGCTTCCTCATGGTATTTTTCAGGGCCGAGCCAAGTTTCTCCAGTACCATACAAACACACTAAAAAATGTAATTGATAGATATTTAATGATTAGCGTTTTATATAACCCAAAAGTTTCCTGTTAGTAAGGATTCTTTGAAGCGTCTATCCCCACAATTCTGTCAATTTCTCCCCAGTTCATGTGCCTTATGTCATCCAATCCTATTTTCTCGCTGGAATGAAAACAAAGCGTGTCCATCTTCGTTATCCCCAATTCCGGATAATCTCTGACCGGATAGGCTTTCCCTTCCACCCTGGCCATGGGATAGGTTTTGCACTTCTTGTACGGGAACTTGCCGCCCACGCCAATCCACTCCACGCCAAAAAGAAACTCAATGTTGGAAAAAATGTCATCAACCCGGGCCTCCAACGTAGGCAGGCCCTCCACGGGGGTTTTGTCAAGCATTACCGAATATTTTTTGGGTGTTTTCTTCAGGGGATAGGAGCCCTCCAGTTTTTTAAGAATGGGATAATAAACAATCTCTTCATTTGCCACTCTTATATCCGCGTTTGCTATTACTCTCCCGAACATCCGGAACCGCCCTATTTTGAGCCCAGGTTGTTCTGCTTCACGAAGTCCCAGAGCTTCTTGGTCATCTCGGACGGGGCCATATCTCCCGTGCCGAAGACCTGCTCCAGCGTGACATTTTTAACCGGGGCAAAGTTTATCCTGTAATTTCCAAAAGCCATAGTATCACCTGTTATTATTGGGAACAAAAGCTTAAAAACAGGAAATTATTTAACCCTGGCCCTCCCAGACTAATCATGCGCGCGGTTGGCATAGACCTTGCGGGGCTTGAGACCAACGAGACCGGCTTTTGCGTTCTTGATTTCAACGGCAAGGATCAAATCCAGGTCAAGCGGCTTCTTTACGACAGGGAGATACTGGACGAGACGGACCGGCTTGACTCGGAGATAAAAATAGGCGTGATAGCGATAGACGCCCCGTTTGACTGGCCGGAGCAGGGCTACCTGCGCAATTCCGATGTCATGCTCAAGAACCGGGGCTTCGCTCCGCTCTCCCCTTTGTTTCCGGGAATGAAACCGCTCACCAGAAGGGGAAAGATGCTTTCGGGCATTCTGAAGAAGCGCGGGTACGCGGTGATAGAGGTCTTCTCAAAGGCCTCGGAAAAAATACTCGGACTGGACAGGAGGAAGGCCGCGAACAAGGACGAGTACGACGCGCTGGTGTGCGCCCTCACCGGGAAGGCCTACCTGCAGGGCAAATACGAGGATTTGGACGGGATTGTGATACCTAA
>CAZXFI010000009.1:1790-44274 GCA_964640225.1 uncultured archaeon | reverse complement strand
CACCGGAACTCCCCAACTTTACCGTTGAGAAATGGGAATTTTATTGTATTTAACAACTATTAAGCGAGATAAATGTTCGCTTAATTGGATAATTCAAGACAAAAAGCGAGATTTTATAAACTTGCCCCCAATAATGAATTATATGGCAGAAGATAGCAGAAATTATTCATTAGAAGAGAGGTATAAACTTATTGGCAAGCTTATTGAAGAAATAAAGCTCAGAAGATATTCTTATCAAACGGGCAAATCTTACATCTCCATTGTTAGAGGTTATCTGTCTTCAGGCAAGACGCCAAGAGAGTTTCTTTTAGCATATACAACTAAAAGCAAATCAACGATGAGGTCTGCTTATTTTGCCCTGAAATTCTTTTATGAAAACATTATGAACGCTAAATTTGAAGAGAAATTGCCTCTTGCAAGAAAATCCCTGAAATTGCCGTTGGTTTTAAGCAAAGAGGAAATAATCAAGATGATTGATTCCACAAATAATTTGAAGCATAAACTTGTTATCATGTTTCTTTATTATGCTGGACTAAGATTGGACGAAGTAAGAAACATCAGATGGTCAGATATTGATTTTGACCGAGAAATTATTCACCTGAAGATAGCAAAGGGTGATAAAGAAAGGGTTGTGTTTCTCCACAAAAGATTAACAGAAACTTTGAGAATGTTCGGGATGAAAGAGGCAGGTCCTATATTCATTTCTCAAAGGGGTGGAAAATACAACAAAAGGACTATACAACAGGTTGTAAAATCCGCTTCAAGGAAAGCAGGGATAAGGAAAAAAGTGACGCCCCACACCTTGAGACACAGCTTTGCTACACACTTGCTTGAATCTGGTGCAGATATAAGACACATCCAACAACTGTTGGGGCATAAGGATTTGAAAACTACACAAATTTATACCCATGTAGCGAACAAAGATATAAAGAAACTTGCAAATTTGCTTTAAAGACAATACCTCCTAACCCTAAAGAGTGGAGTATCCATGATGTTTTTGTGACCCCGATTAAAGGCTACTGGAAGTCAAACGAATTTCCAAAACGTTTAAATACTTTATGCCACAAAATTAAAAGTCTCTCAACGCTAGTATATGGAATAGGATAAGTCTGTTCATCGAGTTCTCTGGCCGTGAAAGGTTTAAATAACCTTGGTATGTAATATTCATATCCGTCAAGGACGGATTGGTGGTAAATACGGATGATTTACCTGTTAACAAGGTGAAAGAATGCCTCATAAACATAAACCAAGAGCAGGGTCTTTGCAGTATTGGCCCAGGAGAAGGGCAAAAAGAATATACCCTAACATATGTAGTTATCCAAAGGCTAATGAGGCTAAGCCGCTCGCGTTTGCCGGCTACAAGGCTGGTATGACGCGCGTGTTCTTCACCGACAATAAAAAAGGCTCCCCGACCCAAGGCCAGACTGTTTCTCATCCCGTTACCGTTCTTGAAACAACTCCCCTCTTCGTTCTCGGATTCCGTGCCTATTCTGATTCCAATCCCCTAACGGAAGTTTATGCCAAGGAAATACCGAAGGATGTTAAAAAGACTCTCAAGGCCCCGAAGAGTGTAAAGAAATCAAAGAAAAACGACGTTAAGGAATTCAAAGAAATAAGGCTTATAGCATGCACCCAGCCCAAAAAAACGGGCCTGGGGAAAAAAACGCCCGAAATTTTTGAAATCGGTTTGGGCGGGAATCCCGATGAACAGAAAAAATTTGCCATGGAAAAACTGGGCAAGGAACTGAAGATAGAGGAAGTATTCAAGGAGGGGGACTTTGTTGACAGCATTTCGGTTACAAAAGGCCACGGTTTTCAGGGCGTGGTAAAGAGGTATGGCGTGAAGCTGAGGGGAAGGAAGGACGAGAAGCACCACAGGCAGATAGGAGTTATAGGAACCGAGGGAGTGGCCAGGGTGATATATGCCATTCCCCAGCCGGGCCAGCTGGGCTTCCACAGGAGAACTGAATTCAACAAGCAGATATACAAGATAGGGAACGGAACGGATGAGGTGAACCCGGACGGAGGCTTCCTGAATTACGGCCTGGTCAAGGGAGGCTACGCTTTGATAAAGGGCTCGGTGGGAGGGCCCAGGAAAAGGCTTATAATTTTAAGAGCCCCGGTAAGGGCACATGAAAAAGGCTATCCTGTTGAAATACAAAGGATAGACAAGACGAGCCAGCAGTAAGGTGTAATTAATGGAAAAAATCAATGTATTGGATCTGGAGGGGAAAACAAAAGAAAAAATAGATTTGCCTGAAGTTTTCTCCACCGAATACAGGTCCGACCTCATTAGAAGGGCCGTTCTTGCTGCACAGGCGAACAGAAGGCAGAGATACGGAAACGAGAGAAGAGCCGGTGAAAAGACCTCGGCCCACTACCACGGCCTGACTCACCTGGACCCGGACCAGAAAATGATGGGAAGGGAAATGGCAAGGCTTCCGAGAGAACACGGGGATACCGCAAGATTTATGAGAGCCAGGCTGGTTGCCAACGTGGTGGGCGGGAGAAGAGCACATCCACCCAAGGTTGAAAGAATATGGAACAAGAAAATAAACAGGAAAGAAAGGCTACTTGCAATAAAGAGCGCTATAGCGGCCACCGGAAACAAGGAGGCCGTAAGCGAAAGGAGTCATGTTTTTGATTTTAACCTGCCGCTGGTTGTAGTGGACGACATTGAGAGCATAGGCAAGATAAAGGAACTGAAAGAATTTATGAAAAAAATCGGGATGGAAAAGGAACTGGAGAGAGTTAGTAAAAGAAAATTAAGGTCAGGGAAAGGCAAGCTTAGAAGAGGGAAGCATAAAAACAAGATAGGCCCTCTTATTATAGTAAAGAAAGACAGGGGGCTAGGAAAGGCCTCCAGAAATGTTCCGGGGCTGGACATGGTAACCCTTAACAGGCTAAACGCTGAGACACTTTCTCCCGGAGCCCACGGCATAAGGCTTGCCGTGTGGTCAAAATCCGCTATTGAAGGACTTTCAAAGGTGTAATAAATGTCTAAAGATTCAAAAAGGATTGGGAAAAAGAAAGAGAAGAAAGTTCTTCTCCAGGACCCGTGGAAGATAGTAATAGCCCCTCACCTGAGTGAGAAAAACATAGGCCTGGTGGAGGCGGAAAACAAGCTTGTGTTCATCGTAAATCCCAAGTCAAACAAAAGGCAGATAAAATGGGCTGTGGAAAAGCTTTTTGACGTTAAGGTTGAAAAAGTTAACATTATAAACGACATGAAAAACAGAAAAAAAGCCTTTGTCAAGCTTGGCCCTGAATACGTGGCGCTTGACATAGCGACCAAGTTGGGAATGTTGTGATTTGTATGGGTAAGATAAGAGCGCAAAAAAAGGGAAGAAGTAAGAGGTACAGGTCGCCCAGAAGAAGGTGCAAGTTTGTTTCAAAATATAAGGAAGGTAAAGGCAGGGTGGTGGATATAATACACACAATAGGAAGGCCTTTGATAAAAGTAAAGGCTGATAAAAGGAATTTTTTTATGATAGCGCCGGAAAACATAGCCGTTGGAGATGAAGTAGAAATAGGGGGGAAGGCCGAGATAAAGAACGGGAATGTTTTGCCGCTCAAAGAAATACCTGAAGGCGTTCCCATATTCAATATTGAAGGAATACCGGGAGACAACGGCTCTTTTATAAGGAGTAGCGGAGGTTTTGCCATTATAATAAGCAAAGACAAGAACTGCATGGTAAAATTTCCATCAAAGAAAGTGAGGGCCTTCAACCCCAACTGCAAGGCAACTGTAGGAACCATTGCCGGCGGCGGAAGGGTTGACAAGCCTGTGGTAAAGGCCGGTATAAAGCATAAGATTATGAAATCAAAGGGCAAGCTTTACCCCAATGTTTCGGGCACTGCAATGAATCCGGTTGACCATCCATTCGGTGGCAAAACCAAGCCGGGCATACCCAAGACCGTGTCAAGAAACACTCCGCCCGGAGCTAAGGTAGGCTCAATAGCAGCCAAGAGAACCGGAAAGAAAAAGTGATATATATGGCAAAAAAATTCACTTTCAAAGGCAAAACCATTGAAGAACTTCAGAAGATGGACCTGAAGGAATTTTCCAGCCTTCTGGACTCAAGGAAAAGAAGAAGCCTAAAGAGGGGGTTTAACTACGAACAGAAAAAAATTCTGAAAAAAATAAAGAACGGAAAGGGGTTTGTAAAAACCCACAACAGGGACATGGTTATACTTCCGGGAATGGTTGAAAAAAAGATAGCGGTTTACAACGGCAAGGAGTTTGTTACGATAGAAATCGCGCCGGAAATGATAGGACACCGCTTGGGTGAGTTTGCCATGCCAAGAAGGGAAATAAAACATTCTTCACCCGGCATGGGCGCGACAAGAAGTTCCAAATTTGTACCGCTGAAGTGATGTGAATGATAAAATATCCCGTGAAAACTGAAAAAGAGGATGTCAAGGCTGCAGGCATAGGGCTCACTATATCAACAAAAAAAAGCATAATCATATGCAGAAACCTGAACGGAATGAAGCTTGAAAGGGCCATGAGTTTTTTGCAGGAAGTCATAAATGGAAAAAACAACATAAACGGTAAACACTATACAAAAACCTGCATGGATATAGTTAAGGTTCTGGAAAGCGCCGGGAAGAACGCCGAGTTCAAGGGACTGGAAACCCCTGTTATAAAAACCATATGTGCTGAAAAGGGCTCAAGGAGAATAAGAATGAAAAGAAGGAGGTCTTTTGGCAGGTTTTTCAAGAACACGAACATAAAGGTAGTGCTTAAAGAAGGTAAGAAAGGTGTGAAAAAATGAACGTAAAAAACAAATTTGTGGTTAACAACATAAAGAAGCCCCAGATTGATAGGTTTCTCATGAAGCACTTTGACAAATACGGCTATTCCCACTCAATCATAAGAAAAACCCACATGGGGGTTGATATAACAATCTATGCTAACAAGCCCGGACTGATAATAGGAAGGGGTGGCGAAAACATAAACGAGGTTTCCGACAAGCTTAAGAAGGAGTTCGGCTTTGGAAACGTTTCTATTGACGTACAGGAGATAGAAAACCCCTATCTGAATTCAAAGATAGTTGCAGAGGAAATAAAGAACGCGCTGGAAAGAGGGCTGAACCACAGAAGAATAGGAAACATAATGCTCAGAAAGGTAATGGAAAGCGGTGCCATAGGAACTGAAATAAGGCTTGCCGGCAAGCTCGGTTCCTCCAAGTCAAGGGTTCAGAGATTTTACCAGGGCTACCTCAAGTACTCTGGTGATACCGCGAAAAAGTATGTTGATTATTCAAAAAAAACTGCCGTAACCAAGGCCGGGACAATAGGCATAAAAGTCCGCATAATGAAGGATTATCCCGAGGCAAAAATAAGGGAAATAAAGGAAGTTGTGAAAGAGGACAAGCTAAAGGATTTGGAATGCCCGTATTGTGGTAGGAAGTATGACAACGAAAGGAGTTTGAAAATCCACATAGGTCAAAAGCATTCCAAAGAGGAATCAGGAAAGGAAACGAAGAAAGGCGGTGGTGATAAAGAAAAGAGAATAGAAGCCAAGGAAGTGAAAACCGCTAACAAGGGAGACGGTGGGGGGATGAATAATGGCGATACTAAGGACTAAGGAAATTAGAAAAATGACTGACCAAGAGCTGGATAAGAAAATGGAAGAGCTGAGGCTGGACCTGTCCAAAAAGAAAGCCCAGATAATAATAGGTGGCGCTCCTGAAAATGCTGGCAAGATAAAGGAAATAGGGAGAACCATTGCCAGAATCATGACCATAAAAAAAGAAAGAAAAATCGGAAATAAGAATGAGGTGATATAAAATCAGCGAGATATGTCCGAACTGCGGACTACCAAAAGACCTTTGTATATGCGAAACCTTGGCAAAAGAAGAAAAGAAAATTGAAGTGTACATTGACAGAAGAAGGTACGGAAAGGCCATGACTGTCGTGAGCAACATTTCAAAGGATATAAACCCGTCGCAAATCTTGAGCGAACTTAAAAAAAGCCTTGCATGCGGCGGGACCTACAAGAACGGCATGATAGAACTGCAGGGAAACCATCTCAGAAAAATAAAAGACCTTTTGGTAAAGCTGGGTTTTTCAAAAAACCAGATAGAAATAAAGGGTAAAAGATGATTAGGCCAAAAAACCTTAGAAAACACGAGTTCATTGGGCTTGAAATTGAGGTTATTGAGAGTAAAAACAAATCCCAGAAAGGAATAAAAGGAAAGGTTATAGACGAGACAAAAAATACTCTGAAAATAGAAACCCTAATCGGGGAAAAAATCGTCCCGAAAATGGGTTCTGTTTTCAGGTTTGCGCTGCCCCGAGGCAAAAAATCCAAAATAAGGGGGGACTGTATATTAACAAAACCTGAGGAAAGGGTGAAAAAATGAAAAAAAACACAAAAACCAGAGATATAGGACTGGGAGTTAAGACTCCCAAGGATGTTTGCAGTAGCGATACGTGTCCGTTCCACGGAAAATTACCAGTAAGAGGCAGGGTTTTCAGGGGGGTTGTTTTCAGTGACAAATCCAAAAACACTGCTGTGGTGAAGTGGAATTATTTTAATTACTTACCCAAGTACGAAAGATACGAAAGGAAAAACACAAAAATACTTGCCCACAACCCGTCCTGCATAAACGCCAGAAAGGGAGATTTTGTAACGGTAGCCGAGTGCAGACCCGTGAGCAAGAAAAAAAGCTTTGTTATAATAGAGAAAGGTGGAGACAAATGAAGGGAGTGGGTTCAAGAATAACAAAAGGAATAAATCACGGTGCTTTGATAAATTGTGTTGACAACAGCGGAGCGAAAGTTCTCAGGGTTTTCGCGGTAAAGGGATATAAAGGCAGGAAGAGAAGACAGGTAAAGGCCGGAATCGGGGACGTGGTTCTCTGCTCAGTTAAGAAAGGAACCCCAAAGATAAGGGAGGAAACCCCGCTTGCGGTGATAGTGAGGCAGAGAAAGGAGATAAGAAGGTCCGACGGGACAAGAATAAAATTTGAGGACAACGCCGCGATACTTGTCGGAGATAAAAAAGAGCCAAGGGGCTCGGAGATAAAGGGGCCTGTAGCGAAGGAGGTCGTAAAAAGATACCCCCCTATTGGAAAAATTGCGAGGATAGTGGTTTAAAATGAAATCTTCCCAGCCAAGAAAACAGAGAAAAAGCCTTTACAGCGTTTCCCTTCACAAGAGGCAGAAAATGCTGTCAGTTAACCTGGCAAAGCAGCTTAGAAAAAAAATCAAAAAGAAAAACATGCCTATAAGAAAGGGCGACAAGGTTGAGGTAGTAAGGGGGGAATACAAAGGTGTAAAGAGCATAGTTAATCGCGTTGACCTCAACAAACTGAGAGTCACGCTGGAGGATGTTAAGAGAAACAAAACCGAGGGAACCGAAACAAGGGTAAGCATACACCCCTCAAACCTGAGGATAACGGAGCTTGACATGTCAGACAGCAAAAGGCAGAAGATAGTCAAAAGAGTCAAGGGAGAATTTGAAGTTAAAAAGCCGAAAAAAGGGAAGAAGAAGGAAGTGGAGAAAAAAGAAACCGGTTTCAAGTGTCCTTTTTGCAAGAAAAATTTTGAAAACAAGAATGAATTGAATGTTCACATAGAAAAAGAGCACAAAGAATATATGGAAAGGTGAGAAAATGCATCAGAAAAGACTTTCAGCATCTGGAGGATACCCCATAAAGAAAGGTATAAAGAAGAGATTTGTGGTTTGTCCCAGGGCAGGCCCTCATTCAAAGGACTCTTCAATGCCTTTGCTTTCGGTGCTGAGGGATATTCTAAAGTACTGTGAAAACGCGGGGGAGTCCAGGAAGCTTATAAAATCAGGCAAGATTATCGTTGATGGAAAAGTAAGAAAGGATCACAAGTACCCGGTTGGACTTTTTGACGTTGTAAGCATACCTGACATAAAGGAATCTTATGCGGTAGTGCCGGGAGAAAAATGGCTTCAGTTGGTAAAAACCAAAAACAACTCAAAATTATGCAGGATAGACAACAAGGTGAAAGTAAGAAAAAACAAAACCCAGCTAAACATGCATGACGGCAAGAACTTGCTGGTAGACAAGGACGTTTACAAGACATGGGATTCTGTTATAGTAAGCTTGCCCGAGCTCAAAATAAGCAAGCACCTTAAGAGAGGCAAGGGTTCACTCTGCCTGATAATAAAAGGCAGCAACAAGGGGAAAATAGGAAAAATAAAGGAGATAAAGAAATCGCTCGGCTCAAAGCCGAACATGGCCTCGGTTGAAATAAACCAGAAAACCGTTGACATCCCCGAGAAGTTGGTGTTTGTCATAGGGGAAAACAAGCCGGAAATTGAATTAAGTGATAAAAATGAGTGAAAATCCAATGAAAAAAATAAGAATAGAAAAAATTACCGTAAACATCTGTGTAGGCGAATCCGGAGAAAAACTTGAGAGAGCAAAGAAGCTTCTGGAAAACCTTACACAAAAGACCGTAATGATAACGAAAACCAAAAAAAGAAGCACCTTTGGGGTTGCAAAGGGCAGGCCCATAGGAGTCAAGGTCACGCTCAGAAAAGATAGCGGGACAACTTTTTTGGATAAAGTGCTTGAATCAAAAGACAAGAAAATAAGCAAGAAATGTTTTGACAAAAACGGAAACTTTTCCATTGGAATACACGAACACATAGACATGCCTAATATAAGGTACGACCCTAAAATAGGGATATTCGGTATGGATGTGTGCGTTACTCTTGAAAGGCCCGGATTTAGGGTCAAAAAGAAGAAAATAAACAAGTCCCTGGGAAAGAGTCATTTGATAGAAAGGGAGGAAGCGATTGATTTCGTAAAGAAAAAATTCGGAGTTGAAGTGGAATAATGAAACATGAAAAACCCAAGTGCGTAAGATGCGGAAGACACGGAGCCCTTATAAGAAAATACGGGCTGTGTTACTGCAGGCACTGCTTCAGGGAGATAGCCGAAGATATAGGCTTCAAAAAATATTAGGTGATAAAATGAGACACGATGTTTTGGCAGATTGTTTTTCCATAGTAAAAAACGCTGAAATGATAGGAAAAGGCGAGTGTTACTGCTCTGTATCCGGTCTCGTTAATAACGTCCTGGAGGTCATGAAGAGCCATGGTTACATAGAAAATTTTGAAAGGGAGGGCAAGAGATTCCGGATAAAGCTTAATCATAAAATAAACGATTGCAAAGTCATAAAGCCGAGGTTTTCATTCAAAAAAGATGAATTTGAAAAATGGGAAAAAAGGTACCTGCCCGCGACGGGTTTTGGCATACTTATAGTTACTACCCCGAAAGGCGTGATTGCCCATGAAAAAGCCAAGAAAGAAGGGCTTGGAGGAAAACTTCTTGGTTATGTTTACTAGGTGATAAAATGAGACACGAGATAAAAATCCCGGACGGAATTGAGGTGAGTTTGAAGGAAAATGACTTGTCAGTCAAAGGCGGGAAGGGAGAAATAAAAAAGAAGTTTTACCACCCCAAGCTTGTAATAAAATCCGGGGAAAAAATAACCCTGGAAACCAAAGACGACAAAGTCAAAACCCTTGCCGTTCTTGGAACCTGGAAAGCCCATATAAAGAACATATTCAGGGGCGTTGAAGAGGGTTACGAGTACAGAATGAAAATATCGCACGTCCATTTTCCCATGAATGTTTCCGTGGACGGGGATAAAGTGGTTATAAAGAATTTTCTCGGGCAGAAAGAAGACAGGTATGCGAAAATACTGGAAGGTGTTGAAGTCAAAATAAACGGAGATGAAATCACTTTAAAGGGCGCGGACAAAGAAAAAATAGGCCAGACTGCGGCAAACATAGAAAAATCAACAAGGCTTAAAACAAGGAGAGACAGAAGGGTGTTTTCCGATGGCATTTTTATAACTTCAAAAGGAAATGATGGTGATTAAGTTGGGCAAAAAATTCAAAAGGCATCCGGAACTCGTGAGGCTTGAGGGGGGCTGGAGAAAACCCAAGAGCAGGACGAACAAGGTAAGAAAAAAGCTCAAGGGAAAGAAACCCGTGCCCCTTGTAGGCTACGGCTCGCCGAAAAAAGAAAAAAACATTCATCCGTCTGGCCTGTCTGAAGTTGCCATATCAAACCCAGGCCAGCTGGAAAAAATAAACAAAGCCACGGAATGCGTAAGAATTTCCGGAAAGGTTGGGAAAAAGAAGAGAATGGAGATAGTTAAAAAATCCAGGGAAACTGGGATAAAGGTTTTAAATCCTGGCTTAAGGGGTGGGAAAAAATGATAGGGCTGAACACCAAAAAAGAAGTCTGCCCGATATGCGGCAACATGGGCAAAAATTTTGAACTTGAAAGGGACAGGCTAAAAAACTGTCCCATGTGCGGAACGGTGTACAACGAATTCGGGATAATACTCACACAGGATATTGACGACGAGATGATGAAAAACAGGATAAACAACAACTAGTGGTCTTTATGCAGGTAAAAATTCAGAAAAAAATGGCGGCCCAAATCCTTAAATGCGGGCTTGACAAGGTGTGGATAAACCCAAAAGAGATGGAGGAGGTTTCCAAAACCATAACAAAGGCCGATATAAGGAGGCTTATAGAAAAGGGAATAATAAAAAAGAAGAATGTTAATGAACAGAGCCGCGGCAGGGCTAGAAAGATTCTGAAACAGAAAAAACTGGGCAGAAGGCGTGACAGAGGCAGCAGAAAAGGTAAAAAACTTTCAAAAACTACCAAAAAAAAGGAATGGATTAAAATCATAAGACCCATCAGAAAGGCCCTGAAGGAAATGAGAGATTCCGGGTCCATAGACAAAAACCAGTACAGGAAGCTTTACCTGATGGCAAAGGGAGGAAGGTTCAAAAACAAATCTCATTTAAACCTTTACATAAACAAAGGTGAGGAAAAGAAGTGATTCCATGAAGAAGAATTACAGACTTTTGCACAGAAGAAGAAGAGAGAAAAGGACTGATTATAATCTAAGGCTGTCCCTGCTCAAAAGCGGCAAGTTTAGGCTTGTAGTAAGAAAATCCAACAATTATATAACGGGACATATAGTAAAATATGAAAAAAACGGCGACAGGACTCTTGCTTCCGTTAGCAGCAGGTTGCTTAAAAAAATGGGATGGAAAAACAGCTGTGGAAATATACCAGCGGCCTACCTTACCGGGCTGATTTTGGGCAAAAGGGCCAAGGAAAAAGATATAAAAGAAGTTGTTCTGGACTTGGGACTCCAAACCAGCACAAAGGGCAACAGGGTATATGCTCTTCTGAAGGGGGTTTCGGATTCGGGACTTGAAGTTGGATATTCGGAGGATGTGCTACCTAGCGAAGATAGGATTAAAGGAAAGCACATAGGAGATGAAATTGTCAAGGATTTTGAAGTGATGAAAAACAAGGTAATGAAGTGATTTAATGGCCAGAGGAAAATACAGGGATAAGAAAGCGACTTACACTTCCATAGAAGAATGGATACCAAAAACAAGCCTGGGAAAGGAAGTGATGGAGGGTAAGGTAACTTCCGTGGAGCAGATTTTTGAAGAGGGCAGAAAAATAATGGAACCCGAGATAGTTGATTTCCTGCTGCCAGGAATAGAGCATGAATTGATACTTATAGGAGGCAGCCCGGGCAAGGGCGGTGGAAAGAGAAGGACGCCCGCCAAGAGAACAGCAAGAATGCACAAGAGCGGAAGAAGGTTTAACATCACCTGCCTTGTGGTGGCCGGAAACAAGGACGGCTACGTGGGAATCGGAATTGACAGGGCACCGGAATTCCAGAATGCCATCCAAAAGGCACTGAAGAAAGCCAAGATAAACATAATACCTGTAAGGAGAGGCTGCGGTAGCTGGGAATGTAACTGTGGAGGAAAACACTCCATACCCTTTGAAGTCAAGGGAAAGGAAGGCAGTTGTTATGTTGTGCTAAAACCTGCCCCGAAAGGCCTGGGTTTATGCGTGTCTGACAGCGTTAAAAAGCTGATGACGCTGGCCGGAGTGAAGGACCTCTGGATAAAATCTTCCGGGAAAACCCAGACAAGAACAAATTATATAAAATCTGTCTTCAGCGCCCTTAAAAAGCTGAATACAATAAAAACCAAGGAAGCGTGAGTTTATGATTGCTGTTATAAGAATCAGGGGCGAGGTGGGTGTAAAAAAAGAAGTGAAAGACACGTTCAGGATGCTTAACCTTGAAAAGAAAAATAGGTGCGTTGTTCTGCCTGAAACACCCCAATACATGGGTATGTTGAAAAAGGTAAAGGACTTAGCCACCTGGGGCACCGTTTCGGAGGAAGTTCTGGCAAGCCTGATAAAGAAAAGAGGCAGGTCGAAACATAACAAAAAACTTTCCAAGGAATTTTTGGATAAAAATACTGGCATTATTGTTAAGAAAATCAAGGAAGGTAAAACGAAGGAGACTGAAATAAAACCTTACTTTAGATTAAATTCACCCAGCAAGGGCTTCAAGGGTTCCCTGAAAAACCATTATCCAAAAGGGGCTTTGGGCAACAGGAAAGAGAAGATAAACGAACTACTGGAAAGGATGATGTGATATGGGAAAGAAGAAAACCAGAAAAATGAGAGGGAAGAAAACCTTTGGATACGGAAGCAAGAAGAAGCACCGCGGGGGAGGAAGCCGCGGGGGAAGAGGGATGGCAGGAAGCTTTAAGCACAAGAAACTGAAGATAATAAAGGAAAATCCGGGCTATTACGGCAAAAGAGGTTTTAGAAAAAAGAACAAGAAGACAGTCCAGTCCATAAATCTTGCGGAATTGGAAAACCTGGCTTCAAAGCTTGGAAAAGACAGCATAGACCTTACAGAACTTGGATACGACAAAGTTCTGGGAAAAGGCAGGCTCACTAGGCCATTGAAAATAAAAGTCTCCCTGTTTTCTTCAAAGGCAAAGAAAAAAATAGAGGAAGTGGGAGGTAGTATTTTGGAAACTTCGGAAGAATCCTCCCCGGAGAAATAAAAATTGTGACGCTCATGGCTTTCAACTATCTGGCTTTGATGAAATTCATACCGGGTATACAGAAGCCTGAAAAAAGGCTTAATTTCAAGCAAAAACTGAAGTGGACCGGGCTAATCCTTGTGCTTTTTTTCGTTATGAGCCAGATAATAGTCTGGGGCGTTGACATAAACGCGGTACAGCATTTTATTTTCCTGGAAACTGTTCTCGGCTCCAGCATGGGCTCCCTGGTAACGCTGGGTATAGGGCCCATAGTAACAGCCTCCATAATACTGCAGCTTTTGACAGGGAGCGGAATACTGAACTGGGACATGAGTAGCCATGAGGGAAAAATGAGGTTCATGGGCACGCAGAAAATCCTTGCCCTGTTCTTCTGTTTCTTTGAGGCAATAGCCTTTGTAACTTTCGGCGCCATACCTTCTTCGGGAGGCCTTTTCGTAACAGTAGCGCTAATCCTCCAGCTGGCGGCCGGAGGCATGATAATAATACTCATGGACGAGGTTGTCTCAAAATGGGGAATAGGCTCTGGTGTTTCCCTTTTCATCGCGGCAGGTGTGTCCAAAACCATAATAATAAGGGCTTTAAGCTTTATAGGGGAGGGAGGGCCTGCCGGTGCAATACCCGCTGCCATAGTCAGCGCCATGGCGGGAAGACCTGATTCGGCCATGATAACCCTTATACCCCTTGCCTTCACCATAGTGGTTTTCCTTTTTGTAGCTTACGCCCAGTCAATGAGAGTGGAGATACCCCTGACCATGGGAAGAATCAGGGGCTTTGCCTACAGGCATCCTCTAAAGTTCATATACGCTTCCAACATTCCCGTGATACTTACTTCAGCGCTTCTCGCAAACATGGAAATTTTCTCAAGAATGCTTCATAACAACGGATTTTCCCTTTTGGGAAGCTTTAACTCGGAAGGCCAGGTAACCGGAGGCATCATGTTCTTCCTGTCCCCGCCAAGAACGAACACCCTGTCCAATCTAGTGGTATCCTCTATCTCGGGAGTCACGATATCCCCGGCCGCGCTGACGTGGATAACGTACGCCCTGTTCATGGTGATAGGCTCAATAATATTTTCCGTGTTCTGGGTTTCCACGGCCGGCATGGACTCCAAAACAGTGGCGAAGCAGCTGCACAACATGGGGTTGGGTATACCCGGCTTCAGAAGCGATATAAGAATAATGGAAAAAATATTGGACAAATACATACTCGCCCTTTCCGTTATGGGAGGCGCTTTCGTTGGTATTCTTGCATCCTTTGCAGACTTTACAGGAGCCTTTGGCTCCGGCACGGGAATACTTCTTACTGTTATGATAATATTCAATCTTTACGAGCAGATAACCCAGCACCACCTTGAAGACATGAACCCCGCCGTGAGAAAGTTCCTGGGGGCTTAAGTTTTTAAAAAATAAAAACATGGTTTTATTATGATTGAAATATTGAATCCGATGGTAACGGTTTTTTTAATAAGCCTGCTCATATCGTTTGCCCTGTCCATGGTTTACAAGATTTTCACAAACCAAAAGGAGCTTAAGGGGATGAATGAAGAGCTTAAGGAGATGAATTCCAAGTTCAAAGAAGCGCAAAAAAACAAGGACCAGAAAGAGCTTATGAAACTTCAGGGCAAAATGCTGGAGATTAACAGCAAAAAAATGAAGAATACCATGAAGCCCATGATGATATCCTTCCTTATTATAATACCTGTTTTCGTCTACGTCTTCCCCACTCTCTACGGGGACCTGGTTGTGGAACTGGACGACTCCATGGAAGGCGTGATGGAATTTGGTGGGATTGAAAAAAGTTTGCAGGTTTCGGGGGAAGACGTGCTTGTGGAAGGCCGGAAAATTGAAGGCACATTGGCCATGGGGGACAGCGAATTCGCCTTAAAGCAGCTTGACGAAGACAAAAAAGTCGTGAGCTTCAAGAGAATCGTGGTTGAACTTCCATTCAGCCTTCCTATCTGGGGCTCCCATATAGGCTGGCTTGGGTGGTACATACTTGTTTCCATACCCTTAACCACCACCATAAGAAAACTTCTTGGAATCGTGCAGTAAGTACTTAAACCTGAGGGAATCTATTTCCTATTATGATTGTCAAATCCGAGGAAATATCAAATCCCGAATTCGGGGAATATCCGGGCTCAAGAACTGTTGGAGAACTGATTGAACGCGGCGTGGTTATTCTTGACAAGCCATCGGGCCCCACTTCTCACCAAGTTGCCGCATGGGTACGGGAAATTCTGAACGTGAAAAAAGTGGGCCACTCCGGCACCCTAGATCCCAAGGTTACCGGGGTTTTGGTGGTTACTCTGGACAAGGCGACCAAGGTCATGCCCGCTTTGATGGGACTTGACAAGGAATACGTTGCTGTCATGCACCTGCACAGCGACGCTGGTATGGAAAAACTTGCCTCTGTTGTTGAAAAATTCACGGGAAAAATAGAGCAGGTACCCCCGAAGAGGAGCGCCGTGAGGAGAAGGAAAAGAATCAGGGAAGTTTATGGAATAAAAATTCTGGAAAAGAAAGGCATGGACGTTCTTCTGGACATAAAATGCCAGAAAGGAACCTACGTAAGGAAGCTTATACACGATATAGGCAGGGAACTTGGCGGTGGAGCCCATATGAGGGAGTTGAGAAGGATTAAAGTGGGGCCTTTTGGTGAGAAGGAGAGCATCAGGCTGCAGGACCTGAAGGATTACTATGTCTCGTGGAAAGAGAGCGGAGACGAAAAAATAAGGGAAATAGTTAATCCTGTGGAGGCCTCGCTGAAAAACCTTAAAAAAATCACAGTAAGGGACAGCGCCGTGAACGCCCTATGCAACGGTGCCCCCCTTGCAGTAGGGGGCATATGCAGGCTTGACGAGAATATAGAAAAAAACGATACTGTTGGAATTTTCACTTTAAAAGGAGAACTCGTGGCCCTTGGTTGCTCGGTTATGGACTCGGAAGAAATAAGCAAAGCCAAAAGAGGCATAGCCGCTGAAACCGACAGGGTAGTAATGAAAATAAATTTGTATCCAAGGATGTGGAAGAAATAAACTTTAAATACCTTTCTCTTCAATTAAGTGTTACTATGACAGTGAGCAGGGAACTTTTGGATATATTGGCCTGTCCAAAATGCAAAAGTTCAATAAAACTTCGTGACGGCAAGATAGTCTGCAAAAAATGCAGGCTTAAGTTTCCTATACTGGAAGGTGACATACCTGACATGCTTATAGAGGATGCCGAAAAGTTTTAATAGAGTAATCATAAATAAGAATATAGCCTAAATACAAACATACCCGATGCTGGGGTGGCCGAGCCAGGCTAAAGGCGCTGGAGTTCTTTACAGCGGCGAGACTTGAGTACCTGGTATTGTCCATCAATCCGGGAATGATCTAATGGCTTGAATCTGACTATGGCGGATATGATGATGGATGGCTAAGATATCCAGTTCCACGAAAGTTGACTCCGGTTACGACCTTGTCATTTGAATGGAGCGGGGGTTCAAAAGCAAATCCCTTTTGTAAAAAAGGTCTTTGTAAACCCCAAAACTTGGAAATGCTTTGCATTTTCCAAGCGGGGAATGAGAATCCCTCCCCCAGCGCCATTAGGCTTTCATATTCAAGAAAAAGAAAACTAAAACCGGTGAAAAAATGCCTGAAGAAAAAACAAAGAAAGACAAGAGTCCTCAGAACGTTCCCAAGGACGTCCCGAAAAAGGATAAAAAAACTGAAGAAAAGGAGCAGGTCTTGGAAATAGTCAGGGTTCTCTCAACGGACCTTGACGGAAAAAAGAAGATAAAAAACTCTTTAAGAAAGATAAAGGGGATAAGCTTCATGGTGGCAAAAATTTTCTGCGAAAAGGCTTGTGTTGACCCTGGTAAGCTCACAGGAAAACTTACCGAAAAGGAAATAAAGAGCCTGGAAGAGGTAATAACCAACCCCACCAAATTTGAAATACCTTCTCACATACTGAATTTTAGAAATGACCCGCAAACCGGAAAAGATTTTCATTTTACAGGAGCCGAGCTTCAGATAAAGACAAGGAACGTTATAGGCGATATGAAAAAACTTGGCTCTTATAGGGGTATGAGGCACAGAAGCGGTCTTCCTGTAAGGGGCCAGAGAACCAGGTCAAGCTTCAGAAAACAGAAGAGTGTTGGCGTATCAAAGAAAAAACAGCAGCCAGGTAGAAAATAGGTGATTTAATGGGCGACCCAAGAAAACAAAGAAAAAAGTACGAAAAGCCTCTCAGGCCTTGGGACCAAAAAAGGATTACCGAGGAACTGGAGATTTCAAAAAGATACGGACTCCGAAGAAAAAACGAAATATACAGAACCGAGAGCATACTCAGAAGTTTCAGAAGGCATGCAAGAAACCTTGCAGCCAGCAGGGATGAAAAACAAAAAAAGGAGCTGATAGAAAAGCTCAACAAGCTGGGTTTGGTTGAAAAAAACGCCTCGCTTGACGACGTGCTTGACCTAAACCTTGAGAACATACTTGAAAGAAGGCTCCAGACTGTTGTTTTCAAGAAAGGCCTTGCCAAAACACCCAAGCAGGCAAGACAGTTCATCGTTCACGGTCATGTCTGCGTGGATAAGGTAAAAATAAAATGGCCGTCTTTTCTTGTCCCGAAGGAATTTGAAAAAAATATAAAACTTATAGGTGTCAAGAATGAGTGAAAAAACTGGGATAGTCTATATATATTCGTCCAAAAACAATACAATTATTCACATAACGGATATAACGGGCGCCGAAACTATAGCAAGGGTTTCGGGCGGGATGGTTACAAAAAACGACAGGCAGAAAGGTAATCCATTCCCCGCAATGATTGCGGCAAAAAGGGCGGCGGAGGAGGCAAAGAACAAGGGCATAACAAGGCTGGACGTCAAGGTAAGGGCCCCTGGCGGGCACAAGGCAAAAAACCCGGACAAGGGGGCGCAACCGGCCATAAGGGCACTGGTCAGGGCCGGTTTCAGGATAACGAATATAGAAGATGTAACTCCCCTGCCTCACGACAGCACGAGAAAAAAAGGCGGCAGGAGAGGGAGGAGATTGTAAATGAAGGTAAAAATCCTTGATAAAAACAAAGAAGAAATAAAATTTGAAGTTGATAAGGTAAGCGTGGCCTTTGCGAACGCCCTTAGGAGGGTTATGATGATGGAAGTGCCCACGCTTGCGATAGAAGACGTTAATTTCAGGATAAATGATTCACCGCTGTTTGATGAGGTCATATCTCACAGGCTCGGGCTTATTCCCATAAAATTCCAGCCAGGCATAATAAAAAAGAAAGAGGATTGCAACTGCGACGGAGAGGGATGTATAAATTGCGAAGTTGTTTTGGTACTGGAAAAAACTGGACCTTGTACTGTTTACAGCGGTGACTTGAAAAGCACTAATCCTGAAATAAAACCGCTATATGACACCATTCCCATAGCGAAGCTCGGTGAAAAACAGAGAATCGGATTTGAAGCCACGGCTGTGCTGGGCACCGGAAAGGAGCATGTGAAATGGAAAGCTTCAATTTCCCACTACAACTATGACAAGGAGGACGGAAAATTCATATTCACCGTTGAAAGCGTTTCAGGATTGAAACCGAAAGACATAGTGGTAAAGGCCACGGAAATACTTGAAAACAAGGCAAAAGAATTGGCAAGTCTTTTGTAAGCGGGGGTACCCAAGCGGTCAAAACTGGCGTTTTGTGCTTAACGTAAAGCGTCAAGCGGTCAAAACTGGCGTTTTGTGCTTAACGCAAAGCGTCAAGCGGTCAAAGGGGCTAGAATTTGTAGTGGTCAAGCTTAGGATGGCTAAGTTCAGGACTAAGTCAGGGAGATACCTAGTGGCTTAGTGCCTTCGTGAGTTCGAATCTCATCCCCCGCACCATTTGGCTTAAAAAATAAAGACTTCAGATACAAAGGCAAATGGCGCGCCCGCACCAAAGGCCTTTTGAAAAAGAAGTGATAAAAATGAGAAAAACAAACCCAAGATTAAGAAAGCTTTTGGACGAGCTTTCAGAGAAAGAAGAGAATATATGGAAAGACCTAGCCAGGAGGCTATCCAAGCCTAAAAGAAATATGGCGGCGGTCAATCTGTCCAGAATAAACAGGCATGCCAAGGCAGGCGATACCCTGTTGGTTCCGGGTAAAATTCTGGGCTACGGGAATCTTAATAAAAAAGTTATAGTCAGTGCTTTTTCCTTCTCCAAAGAGGCGGAGGAAAAGATAAAAAAAGCTGGTGGAAATATTGTGTTGATAGAAGACCTAGTAAAAAACAACCCAAAGGGAAGCAAAATAAAAATTTTAGGGTGAACATTTTGGAAAGAATAATAGACGCTTCGGACCAGATTTTAGGAAGATTATCTTCCAGAATAGCCAAGTGTCTGCTCAGCGGAGATAAAATAACTGTTTTAAACGCGGAAAAGGTAGTAGTCACCGGTGACCCTGAAAACATAATGTACAATTTTATAATCAAAAAAAACAGGGGGGACCCGCATCACGGGCCATATTATCCCAAAATGCCAAACGCTATTTTAAAAAGGTCTGTTAGGGGCATGATTCCGCGGAAGAAACCTAGGGGCAGGGAAGCCCTTAAAAGGCTTACTGTTTACACAAAAAATCCAGATAACCTGAAGGGAGAAAAAATAGCCAAGACAAAAAATAAAATAGACTGCAAATTCGTCACTCTTGGTGAAGTGTCAAAAAAATTAAGGGGTTTGAAATGACAAAGAAAAAGGAAACATTCATAGGCAAGAGAAAAAAGGCAGTGGCAAAGGCTTTCGTGAAGAAAGGTAGGGGAAATGTAAGCATAAACAACATTCCTATAGAAAATATAAATCCCGAGATGATAAGGCTTATGATGAAGGAGCCGCTTATAATTGCAGGAGACCTTTCAAGCAAGGTGGATATTAGAGTAATGGTAAGCGGAGGCGGCGTGGTAGGACAAGCGGAGGCGGTAAGACAGGCAATAACTCTGGGACTCGTGGAATTTGGCGGAAAGAAATACAAGCAGATTTTTGAAGATTATGACAGGCACCTTATGGTTAAAGACTCCAGAAGGACAGAACCACATAAACCTTCAAGGTCTTCTACAGGACCAAGGAGACATAAACAGAGGTCAAAGAGGTGATATGATGATAATACCTGTAAGATGCATAACCTGCGGAAAGCCTGTGGCCCATCTCTGGGAAGAGTACAAGAGAGAGGTTGAAAAGGGCAAGGATTCTAAAAAAGTCCTGGACAAGCTCGGGCTTAAGAGATACTGCTGCAGAAGCCTTTTCATCACAAACGTTGATTTGATAGACTATATGGTTAAATTCAAAAAATAGTTAATTTTATATTTGCCCGAAATCAAACTTTATTTGGGTGTGAGGGTGCATAAAAAACCGATTCTATTCTTAAGCCTGTTAATAGTATTTCCTTTGGTTACCTCTCAAGCTTTGGGAGATATAGACCTGAGCCTTGTTACAGATGACTTTTACCTGGCGCCGGGCCGTTACACCCTGGAGATAAAAACCAATGAAGACGGCTTTTACGGCGCAACCGCCCTGGGCCGGTACAGGGGATGGGTTGTTTTTGATAATCCATTTATAACCACAAGAAAAGGCGCAGGAGAGATAAATTTTTCAATAAATCCGCCCGAAAATACCAAGGCAGGAACTTACGGTTTTCCTATAATGGTTTATATGATTGAGAACGATTCCTTCTATTCCATAAAGGACTACAATCTTATTATTGAGGACAAAACAGAAGCCGACATAACAGAATTCGGCATAAACAAGGACAGCTTTTCTCCCGGCGAAAAAATAGAAGTTACCGGAAAAGTTGTTAACACCGGTACTTCCGACTTGGATGAGCTGAAGCTGTACGTAAAGTTTCAGGGAGACGGCTACGAAGTTGTAAGAGAGGAAGAATTTTCCTTAAACGTAGCCGAGGGAAGAACTTTCAAGGAGACTTTTGATACTTCTATTCATCCCGACCCCGGGAAATATTCCGTAGATGTCACACTTCTCAAATTTAGCCAAAAAATGGACTCAAGAAAGAGGGTTGTTGAAATAAAGGAAATAGGGAAAATAGAAAAAACTTACGACAAATCATGGATGGTTCTTCAGGAATCGGGCAGTTTTTATTTGAACAATGTGGGTAATATTGAAAAAACCGAACAGGTTGAGATGGTAATTTCAAAACCATGGGACTGGTTCACTTTCTTTTCAGAGATGCCTGAAATAAACGACATGGGCGTGAAAGTATTATATGTCTGGGAAGTTACGCTTAAGCCTGAAGAGACCAAGACCATAAAATACGACATACACTATTGGCCCTTTGCCATAGTGGCTCTGGTTATAATATACGGGCTTTACATGGCTTTAAGGCAGATAAAGAGGCCTTCAGTAAGGAAACATTCCATACAAACCAAAATACTTGACGACGACAAGAGGGAAGTTATGGTGGCCCTGGAAGTTAAAAGCGGGGGGAAACAAATGAAGGATGTGGTTGTTGAGGACTGCATACCGCCGGTGGTGCAGCTGATAAAGGACTTTAAGACGGTAAAGCCTAAGATAAAGCGCGAAGACGACAACATAAAGCTCAAGTGGGAATTCAAAAACCTGGATAAAAACGAGAATATAATACTTTCCTACAGGTTCAGGACCCTGATAGGAACGGTCGGTTACCTGAAGCTTCCGAAAGCGGTTTTGAAGGCAAAAATAAAAAACGTTAAAAACGAGTACTTTTCCAATTCTTTGAAAATAAAGGAAGAGTGATTAAAAAATTTATATAGCTTTAATGTTATTTATGTTTATCCCCGGATAGCTCAGCGGTTTAGAGCGGTCGGCTGTATTGTGAGGGTTATGAAACAACCCCCGCGAAGCCAAAGACGGGCGCCCAGGGCGTTTGTTGCGCTAGCAACCGTTCCTAAAGGTTGACTTACAATGTAGGTGTAAGTCCCGGTGTTTACCGACAGGCCCCGTGTTCGAAGACAGGTCCCTTTTCAAAAAAGGTCCCTGTACTTCCCAAAACTTGCAAATGCTAAGCATTTGCCAAGAAAAATGTTGGAAAGAGCGAACTTCACGGTCCGGGGACCATATTTACAACAAAAACAATTGTCGAACTTTTGGGAAACAGCCTTAAACTGCTTTTAAGGGGCTGAAAAGGAAGGAAATTTCTGACCGAAAGCTTTTTAAAGCTTTTCGTACTAATAGTAGTCACTAGCGACCAAAGCGGAAGGGCCACACCTGTTCCCGTTCCGAACACAGAAGTTAAGCCTTCCAGCGATCTGGACTGTACTGTCGAACAGACGGGAAATCCAGGACGTTGCTGGTAATTATGTTCATTGGGGTTGATAAAATTATAACATTATTCAGGGTATTAGAATTATCTATTTAATATTTGATATATAACAACTAGAGTTGACTATGAAGCATGCCCCGGTAGTGTAGCGGTCTAGCATACGGCCCTGTCGAAACCCCAGTAAGGTTTGCAGTAAGGCTGTGACCCGGGTTCAAAAGCAAATCCCTTTTGTAAAAAAGGTCTTTGCAAACCCCAAAACTTGGAAATGCTTTGCATTTCCCGAGGGGAAGAAAATCCCGGCTGGGGCGCCAACATGGGCCTATAGCTCAGCCTGGTAGAGCACCGGCCTTTTAGGCCTCAACAAGGAAAGCCGGGTGTCGAGGGTTCGAAAGAGGCCTTTCTTCAAAAGAAAGCACTCGTGGAAAGAACATGAAAACGCTTTGCGTTTTCCTAGCTTAAATCCACTTGGGAATCCCTCTGGGCCCGCCAATCATAAATAATGGTGAAACGATGACAAAGGATATATTGATAGTTGATGATGGAGAAAAGGATGAGTTTAAGATAACGGAGCATTACCTTGTGCCAAAACATGATATAATGGATGAAAAAGAAAAGGCTGAAGTTCTTAAAAAATTTAACATATCCGAAAAACAGATTCCCAAAATATTACAATCCGACCCTGTGATGAAACAAATGGGAGCCAAAACAGGCAGCCTTATAAAAATAACTCGGGACAGCCAGGTAGCCGGGGTATCGGTTTACTACAGAATAGTCTCTAAGTGATTGCCATGGAAGATTTTAAAATACTCCTAAAAAAATTCGTGGACGAGAGAGGACTAATAAAGTTCCAGATAGAAAGCTACAACAGGTTTATAGAAAAAAGAATTCAGGATATATTTGACGAGATAGGTGAAATAAAACCGGAAAGCGACAGGCTCAATGAATTCAGGGTGAGGCTCGGCAGGGTGAGGCTCGGAAAACCCAGCGTAAAGGAATCCGACGGCTCCCTGAGAGAAATACTGCCCATGGAAGCCAGGCTAAGAGACCTGACTTATTCAGCCCCTATGTTTCTTGAAATGACGCCAATAATAGGCGACAACGAGCAGGAAACCACGGAAGTCAAGATAGGAGAGCTCCCTGTGATGCTTAAAAGCAAAATGTGCCCTCTTTGCGGCATGTCAAAGGAAGAGCTTATAGAAGCCAAGGAAGACCCAGATGACCCGGGCGGTTATTTTATAATAAACGGGACAGAAAGGGTTCTTACTCTCATAGAAGAGATAACACCCAACAAAGTTATTCTTGAAATGAAGGATGGTGAAGCAAACGGGAGGATAACAAGTGAAAGAAGGGGATGGGGGCAAAAGCACACTCTCCTCAGGAAAAAAGACGGCCTTCTGCTTATATCCTTCGCAAGCCTTAAAAATTTCCCTCTGATGGTTCTTATGAGATCCCTGGGGCTAAGCAGTGACAAGGAAATAATGGAAAACATAAACGTGAAGCCGGCCTACAACGAGGAGATTTACGTTAACCTCTACGAAACCGACATAACTGACACCGAGGAGGCGCTTGAATACATAGGAAAGAAGATGAAAGTCTACCAGAAGGAATACAGAAAAGAAAGGGCCGAGCAAATAATAGACAAGTACCTGCTTCCCCACATAGGCCAGGACCGGGAAAACAGGATAAAAAAAGCCAAGTATCTTGCAAGAATCACGCTTAATCTCATAAAGCTTGCCCACGGAGAAATAGAGGAAGATGATATAGACCACTACAGCAACAAGAGACTGAAAACAGCAGGAGATCTCTTGGAAATACTTATAAGGAGCATACTGCTCGGCAAGTGGGGGTTAATAGAAAGAATAAATTACAACTACAAAAAAATTGCCAAGAGAGGCAAAATACCATCGGTTTCCACCGTTGTTGAAAGCAACGTGCTGACGAGCCAGATAAATTCTGCCCTTGCAACAGGCATGTGGGTGGGAGGAAGGACCGGAGTAAGCCAAAGGCTGGAGAGAACCAACTTCACGAGGTCCTTGGCCCACCTAAGGAACGTTATTTCCCCCCTGTCCACCACCCAGGAGCATTTCAAGGCCAGGGAGTTGCACTCAACGCATTGGGGCAGGCTTGACCCCTCCGAGACTCCAGAGGGTCCCACGATAGGGCTTAGAAAATACATGTCCACAATGAGCGAGATAAGTAATGGAGTTGAGCCTGAAGAAAGCGAGAATATGATTAAAACCCTTAAAACAAAAATAAGTTGATTTTATGACTAGCGTGTTTTTAAACTGGGCTTTTATAGGAGAAACTAATAATCCAAAGTCTCTGCTTAACGAGATAAGAAAAAAGAGAAGAGCCGGGAAAATTTCCCCTGAAGTGAACGTTTATCATGATGAAACGCTGGATGAAATACTCATAAACGACAGCAGCGGAAGAATCAGAAGGCCCCTGGTTATAGTCAAGGATGGCAAACCCATGCTCAAGAAAAAAGAAATACGGGAATTGGAATCGGGAAAAATAACCTTTGAAGACCTGATTAAAAGCGGTGTGATAGAATATCTTGACTGCGACGAGGAGGAAAATGCCTACATAGCTCTGAGGCCGGAAGAAGTTACCAAGGATCACACACATGTGGAAATAAACCCGCTGCTTATATTCGGACTTTCATCTTCTCTTATACCCTACGGCGAATACGACCGGGGTGACAGGGTGAACTTTGGCGCAAAAATGATAGGACAGAGTCTCGGTTTCTATACTTCAAATTTCAGCATAAGAACCGACACGAAATCCAATGTTCTTTTATATCCCCAGGTGCCCTTAATCACTTCCGTGACTTATGATATATTCAACCTGGACAAGCATCCCGCAGGTCAAAACGTGGTAATAGCACTCCTTAGCTACGGCGGCTACAACATGGAAGACGGTGTTATAATAAACAAAGGTAGCATAGAGAGGGGCCTGGGAAGGTCATTTTTCTTTAGAACCTACCAGATAGAGGAAACCAGATACGGCGGGGGGCAGGTGGATGAGATAAAAATCCCGGAAAAGGACGTAAGGGGTTACAGGTCTGAGAAATCCTATTCACTGCTTTCCGAAGACGGCCTTATAAACCCCGAGACAAATGTTTCGGGCGGAGATGTTCTTGCGGGCAAAACTTCTCCGCTGAGATTCTTGAATAGGGGTGAATTCCTGACCGGAATACAGAACCGGAGAGAAACTTCGCTTGTATTGAGGCACGGCGAAAGGGGAGTGATTGATAAAGTCCTTATTTCAGAGACCCAAAACGGTGACAAGCTGATAAAAGTCACTGTCAGGGACCAGAGAACCCCCGAACTGGGAGACAAGTTCGCCTCAAGGCACGGCCAAAAGGGAGTAATAGGTCTTTTATTGCCGGAAGAGGACATGCCTTTTACGCCAAACGGCATTACACCTGACATAATAATGAATCCCCATTCCATACCTTCCAGGCTGACAGTGGGGCAGCTTCTTGAAATGCTGTCCGGGAAAGTGGCCTCTCTGGAAGGAAGAAAGGCTAATGCAACCATGTTCAACGGAGAAAACGAGGAAGACTTGAGGCAAAGCCTGAAAAAAATCGGTTTTGAGGAAAACGGCAAAGAAATCCTTTACAACGGAATAACGGGAGAGAAAATGGAAGTTGAAATATTTGTAGGTATGATATACTACCAGAAACTGGAACACATGGTTGCCAATAAAATACATGCAAGGTCAAGAGGGCCTGTAACTTTGCTTACCAAGCAACCGACTGAAGGAAGAGCCAATGAAGGAGGCCTCAGGTTCGGGGAGATGGAAAAGGACTGCCTTATAGCCCATGGAACACCCCTGCTTTTGAAGGAAAGGTTCTCTTCAGACGACTCCGTAATTCCTGTATGCGAAAAATGCGGGGGCGTTGCAGTTTACGACTGGAGAAAAAACAAACACTTCTGTCCGCTTTGTGGAAAGGGTAAGGTAAAGGAAGTTAAGATGAGCTATGCGTTCAAACTAATGTTGGATGAATTGAAATCCTTGATGATACTGCCAAAATTAAATCTTGGTGAATAAATGATAGAAAAAATAAAATCGGTTGAATTTGGCCTGGTTTCGCCCAAAATTTTGAAAAAAATAGCAACCGTGGAGATAGACAGGTACGACCTTTACGACAGGGACGGGTATCCCATAGAAGGCGGTGTAATGGACCCCCGCCTGGGAGTCGTGGACCCCGGCATGAGATGCAGAACGTGCGGGGGCGGCGTCGGAACCTGCCTGGGCCACTTCGGTTACATAGAACTGGCCAGGCCCGTTATACATGTTAGGCACGTAAAGACTATTTACAGCCTCCTGAGGGCAACTTGCCAGGAGTGCGGAAGGGTTCTTGAAGTAAAAGAAGAGCTCAAGAAAAAGGACAGCCCGCTTTATGACTTATATATAGCAAAGAAAAAGAAATGCCCGCATTGCGGAGTAAGCCAGAACAAAATAAGGCTTAACAAGCCCTATAACTTTACCATAGACAAAAGTCCGCTGACCCCGTTGCGCATAAGGGAATGGCTTGAAAAAATACCAGACAAAGACTTGGACTTGCTTGAAATAAGGGGTGGCAGGCCTGAATGGATGATAATAACCCTGCTTCCAGTTCCGCCTGTGACAGTCAGGCCCTCAATCACACTGGAAACCGGAGAAAGGTCGGAAGACGACCTAACGCATAAACTTGTTGATATAATAAGGATAAACCAGAGGCTGAAGGACAACATAACCATAGGCGCCCCGGATTTTATAATAGACGACCTTTGGGAACTTCTTCAATACCACGTCTCAACTTTCTTTGACAACAACCTTTCGGGAGTGCCGCAGGCAAGGCACAGGAGCGGAAGGGCTCTCAGGACACTTACACAAAGACTCAAGGGCAAGGAAGGGAGGTTCAGGAACAACCTTTCGGGAAAAAGGGTTAATTTTTCATCAAGAACCGTCATATCCCCCGACCCCAACATAAGCATAAACGAGGTCGGGATACCCGAAGTTGTTGCAAAGGAGCTAACTGTCCCTATAAAAGTGGATGACAGAAACATATCAACCCTGAGGGCCATGGTAAGAAGAGGTCCCGATGATATAAGCGGGGCCAACTATATAATAAGGCCTGACGGAAGAAAAAAGAAAATAACGGAAGAAAATTCCGATGAAATAGCGGAAGAAATAGAAAAAGGCTACATAGTGGAAAGGCACCTGAAGGATGACGATATCGTAATATTCAACAGGCAGCCATCCCTCCACAGAATGAGCGTAATGGCTCACAGGGTAAAAATAACTCCATGGAGAACATTCACGCTTAATCTTTGCGTATGCGCCCCTTATAACGCGGATTTTGACGGAGACGAGATGAATCTGCACGTTCCCCAGACAGTGGAGGCCCTGACTGAAGCCGAAATGCTTATGCTGGTTGAGAACCACATAAGAAGCCCCCGTTTCGGAGGACCGATAATAGGGTGCATACAGGACCACATATCAGGAAACTACATGCTTACAAAAAATAAAGCCAAGTTAAACAAAGAAAAGGCTGTTCAGTACCTTGCGAACATAGGAATAGAGGAAAGGATTAATGAAGAAGTTACCGGAAAAGAGCTTTTTAGCTATCTTTTGCCGAAGGACCTGAACATAAAATTCAAAAGCAACGCCTGCAAGGGATGCGACGAGTGCAAAAGGGAAAAATGCCCCAACGACCTTTTCGTTTGCATAAAGAACGGTAAGCTGAAAACCGGAGTCATAGATTCAAAATCAATAGGAAGAGAAAAAGGCCTTTTGCTTGATTTTATAGAAAAAAACTACGGCAGCCAGGAGGCCAGGGTATTCCTGGACAGGGTATCCAAGCTTGGAATAAGCTTTTTAATGAACAACGGGTTTACAATTGGCATATCCGACCAGGACATCAGCAAGGAATCCAAGAAAAACATCCAGAAGGTCGTGACTGATGTGGAAAAGGAATGCATGAACTTAATAGACAAATACAGGGACGGAAAACTTGAACAGCTTCCGGGCCAGACAATGAAAGAAAGCCTGGAAACTTACATTATGAAGGCCCTTAGGAAAGTAGTGGACGAGGCGTCGGACATAATATCCGATAACATTGAAGAAAACTGCGCTGTAATCATGGCAAAATCAGGTGCCAGGGGCAGCATGCTTAACCTTACCCAGCTGGCCGGATGCATAGGCCAGCAGACCCTGCAGGGAGAAAGAATTCACAGGGGTTATAAAAACAGGACCTTGACGCACTTCAGGAAGGGGGAGCTTTCTCCGCAATCCAGAGGATTCATACCGGTTTCTTTCAAAGACGGATTGAATCCTTTTGAATTTTTCTTCAACGCAATGAACGGAAGGGAGGGTCTTATGGACAAGTCACTGAGAACCAGGAAATCCGGCTACATGGAAAGAAGGCTGGTTAACGCCCTTCAGGAACTTAAGGTGGAGTACGACAAGACTGTGAGGGACGATTGGGGAAGAGTGGTCCAGTTCCTAGCGGCGGAAGACTGCATAGACCCCTCAAAAAGCGAATGGGGCACGATAAAAATAGAAAAAATAATTGAATCTGAAATCGGTGATTAAATGGATTATAAGAAAATATTATCAAGCAGCGTTCTTCCTCAAAAACTCAAGTCCGAAATAAAGGAGCAACTTGAAAATTACAAGGCAAACAAAACCCAGAGCGAGAAGGTTGTAAGGAAAGTGGAAGAAATCTACAGAAAGATGACATATGACCCGGGCGAGGCTGTCGGTGTGATAGCGGCCCAGTCCATATCCGAGCCCGCCACCCAGATGACAATGCGTACCTATCACACGGCGGGTTCCATCGTCAAGCAGGTTTCTCTGGGTTTGCCAAGGCTTATAGAAATACTGGACGCAAGAAGGGAAGCAACAACGCCCATAATGGAGATTTATCTTGACAAAAAATACAATTCCAGGGAAGCTGCCACCAAGATAGCAAAGCAGATAAAGGAAACCAAATTCAAGAACATGGTATTGGAGGACATAATAGACCTTGTAAACCTTACTATTGAAATAAAAATTGACCTGAATTATTTAAAGGATTTGGAGATAAATGAGGAAGAAATCATCAAGAACATAAACAAGCAAATCAGGGGCTACGAAGTCAAGCTTAACGGGCATAAAATAGAATTGAAATCAAAAAAAGATGACGTGACTATAAGGGAGATGCAAAAGGCCAAGTTGAAAGTATTTGACATGCGGCTCAAGGGCATAACTGGCATAGAGCAGGCCATGATTACAAAACAAGGGGGAGACTGGGTAATAACAACAATAGGCTCAAACCTAAGGAAGGTAATAAAAATAAAGGGCGTTGACCCCAAAAGAATTTATTCAAACAACATAAAGGAGATAGAAAAACTTTTCGGAATAGAGGCGGCGAGAAACGCCATTATAAAGGAGGCCTGTAATACTCTGGCTGACCAGGGGTTGGATATAGACCCCAGACACATAATACTGGTAGGAGACATGATGACCATTGAAGGGGAGATAAGAGCCATCGGCAGGTACGGAATTGCCGGAAACAAAAGATCGGTTTTGGCAAGAGCGAACTTTGAAACAACTGTAAAACACCTTACGGATGCGGCAGTAAGGGGGGAAATAGACAACCTTGACTCAATAATTGAAAATGTTCTTATAAACCAGGTAGCGCCTGTTGGAACTTGCATTTGTGACATAGTCTTTAAACCTAAAAAATCAAAGAAGAAATAAGGTGGAAACATGATTGATGAAAACGAAATAAAAAAAATAATAAAAGGAAAGAAAGTTTTTTACGGCTACAGGCAGGCAAAAAAGGCTTTAAAAGACAGAAAAACAGAAAATATAATAGTTGCAAGCCGGGGCATACATAAAAAAGAATTCAAAGGCTATCTGGAATTTGAAGGCGAACCGAAAAAACTGGGTTTAATATGCGGCAAGCCTTTTGCCGTTTCTGTGATAGCGGTGTTAAAAGAGGACTAGGTTTTACTGATGATGAAAAGTTTTGACATGCAGACAATAGGTTTCATAAACACTTTTGAAAGGGTTGCCAAAGTTGCTGTTCTGGACTGTATATTTGATGACAACTGTATTTATTTCTTGGTGGAATCCGGAAAGGCGGGGATAGCCATAGGAAAGAGTGGTAAAAACATAAAAAAGCTCCAGCAAATTCTTAAAAGGCCTGTAAAAGTATTTGAGTACAACAAGGAACCCAAACAGTTCATAGAAAACATGATACCCAAGAACAATTCCGTAAAACTTGAAGAAAACAAAGCCTACGTAACGATAGACCCGAAGGAAAAGGGCAAAACCATAGGAAGAATGGGATGTAACATAAAAAAGATAAGGGAAATACTTGAAAGAAACTCCGAGATAAAGAAACTGGAAATAAAATAACTTTTTAAAGTTTATTCTTCAAAATTTGATATGCTGCGCGCACTTGTGCGCGCCTTTAACGTTTGGGCCCATAGCTCAGCCTGGTAGAGCACTCGGCTCTTAACCGAGTTGTCGAGGGTTCGAAAGAGGCCTTTCTTCAAAAGAAAGCACTCGTGGAAAGAACATGAAAACGCTTTGCGTTTTCCTAGCTTAAATCCACTTGGGAATCCCTCTGGGCCCGCCAAACTCTAATCAGAATTAAATCAAGGTAACGTTCTCCACTTCAACGCTTGCCACTCCTTCCGTGCTTGTTAGAGAATCTTCCAAATCGTCTGTCCCCTGGCCTTCTGCATCCGGCCTGACCACCATAACCCTCAAAGCCTTTAGCCCGAAGCCTATGTCTATTTCTTCCATGTCTTCCACGGGAACTTTTTCCTTTATTGTTTTCTTGAGGCTTTCCAAATCAACATCAGGCCCTTCCATGTTGACTTTAATGGATATGGCTACCTTGCCCATGCCAATTCACTTCCTGCTTTTGTCAGGCCTTTTGGTTCTCCAGTTTTCATTGTTTGCTTTGGTGGATTTACCGAAACCACACGAGGCGCAGTACCCTTTCCTTTTGTTATAGGAGTGCCTGCCACATCTCCTGCATCTTATATGGGTTGTCCTCTGATGTTTACCGAAAGAAGGAGTTCCCTTAGTCATTTTAAATCACCTTTACTCCGGTGAAATAAAGAGTATGTTATCTCCGCGGACTACTATGGTTCCCAGTTTTGTGGTCTTGCCGTTGTTTCTTCTTTCTGCATCTTCCAGCCAAAGATTCAGGTGCAGGTCAAAGGCGTTCAGAACGCCTGTTATCTCCTCGCCGCTTTTCAGGCTCAAAATTACCCTTTTTCCCTTGGATTGATTCAAAGCATCCAATGGTCTGCTGCTGTCTTCTGTCATACTCTTTTTTTAATATTTAATATATTTAAAGGTTTTTCTATATACTTATTTAAACCCGTTCAGAAAATAATAACAAAGGTGGTTTTGTGAAAATTCAGGGCAAAAGCAAAAGAACTTCAACAGGAGCAGTCTATCATACTCATAAAATACGAAATGGGTAGGGAAGTATTGAGAACCAAGGTTGATAAAAAAATAAAGAGAAAAATTGTAAAATGCAGGGGGAACGAAACAAAGGTAAGGCTCATGGCCGCAAACATGGCTAATGTTTTTGACCCGAAATCAAAGAAAAGCTTCAAGTTAATGATAAAGAGCGTTGCTGAAAACCCTGCCGACTCGCATTTTGTAAGGAGAAACATAATAACCAAAGGCGCGGTGATAGAAACTGAAAAGGGAAAGGCCCGCGTTACTTCCAGGCCCTCACAAGACGGAAGTATTAACGCAGTGCTTATTTGAAAATTTCTCCTGTCTCCTTTGACCAGAAAAGCAAATCCAGTTCCGCCAGGGGTATACCTGAATTTTTGGAAAACTTTTTCATCTTTTCTTCTATCTCCCTGTATCTCTTGGCGGTAAGGCAATTAGGCACCTCTTCTATAACTCCGTAAATCTTTAGGTTCTTTAGTATATGCCTGTCCAGTATGGCCAGATTTTTTCCCAGCCCCACGTTTCTTAGGAAATGAGAGGCCTCTTTCATTCCAAGGCCCTTTATGTTTTTAACAAGCCATGTCCTTGCCTCGCCGGGAGCGTATTTTTCTATTCTGGGTTTTACCCTGATTTTCCCTTCTTCCGTGAAAAAATTCCTTGCATTAATTATGTAACGGGACTTGTTTTCGCAAAACCTGATGCCTTTCATATAATTCCTTATTTCCTTTTCTGTTCCCCTGAAAAGCAGCCCGCTTGATTTGACTCTGGTGATGAAGGCGTCGCAGGTTCTTGCCCTTGTCTGTGGCGTGCATAAACAGAAACAGAGTTCCGCGAAAATATCTTCTTCCGGCCTGTTCCAGACTTCCTTGAAATCTTCCAGCCTTTCCTTTATGTCTGTTTTTATTTTTTCATAATAATCCAAAAGTTGCATGAAAGATATATTAGCTGTAAGGTATAAGTATTTTATATGATAAAGGCGGTTCTTTTTGATTTGGACAATACGCTTATAGACTTTATGAAGATGAAAAGAGTGTGCTCGGAGGAAGCCATATCTGCAATGATAGACGGGGGACTTCCTGTTGACCAGAAAACCGGTGTTAAGACGCTCTTTGACCTTTACAAAAAATATGGTATAGAAAACCAGGAAATATTCCAGGAATTCCTTAAGGAAGTTATGGGAACGGTTGACAAAAAAATTCTGGCTAAAGGCATATCTGCCTACAGAAGGGTGAAGACAGGCTTCCTCAGGCCCTACCCCAACGTTATACCAACCCTGATAGAACTAAAGGAGAGGGGGATAAAGCTGGGAATACTGTCTGACGCTCCGGAGTTGCAGGGATGGATAAGGCTTGCGGACATGGAAATAATTCACTTCTTTGACCTGGTGCTTACTCTGGGGGAAACAGGTGAAAGAAAGCCCTCAAAAAAACCATTTGAAATGGCCGCGAAGAGGCTAAGGCTTCGTCCGGAGGAAATACTTTTCGTGGGAGAGACCCCGGAAAGGGACATAAAGGGGGCCGAATCCGTTGGAATGAAAACGGTTCTGGCACTTTACGGCCTTGACTACAGGAAAGGTAATAAAAAAATAAAAGCGGGCTACGAGATAAGAGACGTATCGGAGGTAGTGGGGATAGTGGAAAATGAGGGTAAGGATTAAAGTTTACGGCCTTGTCCAGGGTGTTTTCTTCAGGGCAAATGCACGTGAAAGAGCGTACAAACTGGGGTTAAGAGGCTGGATAAGGAACAACGAGGACGGCGGCGTGGAAATTCTGGCCGAGGGACGGGGGGAAGCGGTTCAGAAACTTGTTGAATGGTGCAAGCTGGGACCGGGTATGGCCAGGGTTGACAAAGTGGAAATTACTGAAGAAGAGCCTGAAGAAAAACTGGGAAAATTTAAAATAGTCTATTAACAGGTGTCTGTGCTGCCTGAACCGCTTCCGGAGCCTATCGGGCCTATTCCCGGATTTTCTGTCTGGCCGTTAAGCTCCTCCTCGCACTCTTCGGGCGGCTCGTTGAAAGCGGAGCATATTGCATCCTTTATCGCCTCGGCGAACCTGCTGACCGTGGTTACTTCTCCGTTCAAGACGAATGTCGGTGAACCCCTCACCGCGTATTGTCCGTTAAGCATGTCTTCCACGGGGTAAAGCGGGAACATTCCGTTTGACCATGTGCTGTTGTCTTGGTAAAGCCCGGTTATGTTGAATTCCTCGTCCGTTACTTGGATACACGAATCAAGCATTTCCGAGTCCACTTCCGCGTCGCCTATGCACTTCTCGTAGTCGTCATTTTCAACAAAGCATCTAAGGTAGTCCGTGAACTTTTCCGGCTGCTCCTTTTGTATGCAGTACATCCTTGTGTTTTCGTCAAGCTCCTTTTTGCCGTGCATGGCATAGTTCACGAAATTCACTTCCAGTTCCGCCTTCTCGCCCAGCAGCTCCAAAACAGGCACGTATGCCTTTATGAACTGAAGCCCGTAGGGGCAGTATGACATCACGAAAGCGTGCGCTTTCGGCCTGTCCGTTTTCTGAATTTGTGTCTCTTCCTGCTCCTCTTCTTCCACCTCAGCGACCTCCTGGTTGAATTCCTCCATGTTTATTGCCTGCGGGAAGAATATTTTTCCGTCCTTGGTTATGTACGTTTCCACGTCCTGGGCCGTTGCGTCCATTTTTACCTCTATGGTCATCCTGTAAAGCCCTGCCTCCTCGGTCACGTTTTTGACCGTGACTTCGGTTCCGGGGCTGACCAGGTTCTCTTCTATGAAAGCCACCGCGTTCGCGGCTGCGGCATCCGCGTCCACCTCATTCGCGGAGGACGGGCTAAACCCTGAAAGCAGGATGCCCAAAAGTATTATTATCAGAACCAAAAAAGCTATGGATACGGATTTCCAAACACTTTTTACGTATTTTTTTTCTTTTTTGCTAACATTTTCAGAATTCTCTGCCATAAAAATACCTTAAGGATATTAAGGGAATCATGTATTTAAATGTTATCCCGGACCAAATATTCTTGGTGGTTATGAAGTTCAACATGATACTCTGCAGGCTGGGAGAAACCGCCCTGAAATCCGACTACACCAGAAGGTTTTTTGAAAACCGGCTTGTATCCAGCATGACAAGCGGCCTGAAGTCTGAAAAAATAGACTTTTCAATAAAAAAGGAACCCGGCCGGATCTTTGTGAAAACAAGAGAAATAGAAAAATCCTGCCGTGTCCTGGAAAAAATTTTCGGACTCACAAGCGTTTCTCCTGTGAGAGAGGTTGTCATAAAAGCAAACATGGAAAAGCTCATTGATTCGGCGGAAAAGTTCTCAAAAGATTTCATAAAAAAAGGTGATACTTTTGCGGTGAGGGCGAGAAGAACGGGCAACGATGCCTTCACGAGCCAGATGATTGAAAGAAAAGTCGGGGGAAGGCTTCTGAAAAACGGGGCAAAAGTAAACCTCACCAGCCCTGAAAAGACTTTGTACATAGAGGTAAGGAACAACAAGGCATACTACTTCAGGGAAAAGATAAAATGCCCGGGGGGACTTCCACTCGGAACTCAGGGTTCTGTTTTGGTGCTTTTCTCCGGGGGGATAGATTCCGCTGTTGCCGCATGGATGGCCATGAAAAGGGGCTGCAAGCCCGTGCTGCTTTACATGGACTCCTCCCCCTTTTCCAACCAGAAGGTCGGCTCAAAAAGGGTTAAAGAAGTTTTCAAAAAGCTCAGGGAATGGTCTGCGGGCTATGAAATGAAACTGTACAGGATAAAGACAGGCAAAATAATGGAGGAGATAACCGGGAATACGCGGGAAAATCTCACGTGTTTGCTCTGCAAGAGAATGATGTACAGGCTTGCCGAAAAGGTCTGCAAGGAAAACAAGGCAAAGGCCATAGTGACAGGGGAAAATCTCGGGCAGGTGGCTTCGCAAACTCTTGACAACCTGAATGTCCTTGACCAGGCGGTTGAAATCCCTGTACTAAGGCCGCTTATAGGAATGGACAAGGATGAGATAATGAACATGGCCAGGGAAATAGGGACCTACGAGGCCTCAATCATACCCTCCGGGGGCTGCACAGCCGTTCCGGAATCCCCCAGAACCAAGGGAAGAATTGGCGAAGTTCTTAAGGAGGAGAAAAATATAAACATTGAAAAGCTGGTAAAAACTTCCCTGAAGACATTAAAAAACTTTTAATATAAAAAAAGACAATCTAATTTTGGTGTGCGGTTATGGGAGTTATGATACCTAATTCTGAGCTTGTAAAAAGAATAATTTACTATGCAATGAAAAAACGGGGCATTGTCCATACACAGGATGAACTGGCGGAAATAGTGAAAAAGGAACTCAAGAAGCTCAACAAGAAGTTTACCATAACTCCGCAGAGGGTCAGGAAAATCGCCCTTCAGGTGGAAAACATGGAAGTTACCGTTGAAACCAAGAAAAGCAAGAAATCAAAGCCCAAGAAATGCCCTGTGTGCGAGAACAAGCTTTCTCCGATTTTTGCAAAAAACCTTCTGGGTGAAAAGATAGCAGTGGGCTTCCGGTGCAAGGTATGCCACTACCACGCGGATGAGAAATTTTTTGCGCCCATGAAATACGAATTCAGGCTCCTGAAGAAATAATTTTATTCATGAATTTTTTTTATGAGCTCGCATGCCTTGCACAAGTCGCGTGAAGTGGGTTCCCCGCAACTGGGGCATGTCCTTATTTTTCCCTTTTTGCCAAAATGATTTCTCAGCGCGGGAAGCAAGGCATCCAGGTGGCTTATCATAATGTGCTTTGTGCCCGGGTATTTTTCCTCCATATGGTTCAGGAACACTTTCACGTCAAACCTCACGCTTTCCCGTGAATTGGGGCAGTGGCTGTGGTAAAAATCTATCCCGTTGAGCATGGCGTAAAGGGCCGTTTCCTTTTCAGGCAAGTCCCTCAGGGGCTTTATCCTCGTGACGAAACCCTTCTGCGTGAAAAGCGGCCTTGCGCCGAGCCTTATGAGTCTTCCCGTGTCACCTTTCAGGTTGTTTATCAAAAAGCTCTGCACCTCGTCATCCAGATTGTGGCCAGTGACCAGCTTCGTAGCCCCAAGCTCCCTTGCTTTCTTGTTTATTATAAACCTCCTGAAGACGCCGCAGTAGGTGCAAGCCCTCACTTCATCCTCCAGTATGCGGTCCATACCCCTTCCGAACTCGTCCCTGAACGAGAAAACGTGCAGCTCCACACCGATTTTTTTGGAAAATTTCTTCAAAACCTTTATGCTCTTGTCCCTGTAGCCCCCTATTCCTTCATCCACCGTCAGGGCCATCACTTCCATGTCCGGCCTTTTGCCGAAAAACCTGCTCATAAAATAAAGAGCCAGGGAGGAGTCCTTTCCTCCGGAGGCCGCCACGCATATCCTGTCCCTTTTTTCAACCAGGCCGTTCTTTCTTATGGTCACCTTTACCTTGGACTCAAGCTGCCTGGAGAAGTGCCTTTTGCACCAGGCCCTGCCCTCGTATTTCCTGTAAATGACCGCGGGATTCGCGCAGGCAAAGCACCTCATCTTTCGCCCTCCCATTCGGCGAAGAACTGCTCCATAAATTTCTCCATGAATTCGTGCCTTTTTTCCGCAATCTCCTTGCCGGTTTTCGTGTTCATTCTGTCCTTTACTTTCATGAGCTTCTCGTACACGTGGTCAACGGCCGATGCGCTTTCTCCGGTGTACGTGTGGGATATTTTCTTTCCCGGTATGTGAACCGGCCTCTTGACTGCCCCTGTGTAAGTCATCGTCCTTGTTATTCCCATAGCGCCGCATACGTCCAGCCTGTCCGCATCCTGCAAAACCTTTGCCTCCAGGGTCATGGGCACGATGCCCTTGCTGAACCTGTGGCTCTCTATGCAGTAAACCACGTCTTCCATCTTTTCGTACCCGTGGAGTATGTCCTTGGCCATCTCGGCGCTGACTTTCTCATGGTTTTCCCTGTCCCTGCTGATTCCTATGTCATGCAGCAGGGCGGCCAGCTTCAGGACTCCCAGGTCCGCGCCCTCTTTTTCCCCGATTTTCATGCAGAGGTTGTAAACCCTTTCCACATGGTCCCATCCGTGGGCCACGTCATTTTTTTCCATGTGCATTCTGGCTGTTTTTCTTACTTCTTCCAAATCCATGCTAACCACGCGAGACTATTTCTATTATTTCAAGCACGTCCCCTTCCCTTAATTTATCCTCGACTGGAACGAATTTTTCGTTTCTTTTGACCAGAACCGATTCCGTGCAGACGCCTCTCTTTTTCAGGAGCTCCTCTATTGTTTTCTTTTCCGTCTTTGTTTTTCTGGGCTTTCCGTGAACTTTAAGTGTAACCTCCATAATATTTATAGAAACAGGAGACTTTTATGTATTGTGCAATGCTGAGGTGGGAGAGCGGTTTAATCCGGTTGGCTCGAGACCAACTGCGTCTCTGACGCGCGCAGGTTCAAATAGTTTGAGCTGCACGGGTGTAGCTCTGTGCAACCAACTGGATGTTCCTGCCCTCAGCGCCATTAGGCTTTCAAAAATAAAGCCTTCAAAGTCAAATGGCGCTCCAGCGCCAAAGACAATAAATTTAAATATATTTTTCCAAAAGTGATAGTATGGACTGCCCCAACATGGAAAGAAACCTTCAGGAATGCAACTGCACCTACCCCTGCAATAAAAAGGGCATGTGCTGTTTGTGCGTACGGTATCACAGGGAACGCGGGGAAATACCCGCCTGCCTTTTCCCGGATGACGTGGAGAAGACGTTTGACAGGTCGGTCCAAAAGTTTGTTGAATCCCAGAAGCGATGATGGTCTAATGGCATGACACTACCTTGCCATTCGTTTTTGCGAAAGCGAAAAGGTAGTAATCCGGGTTCAAATCCCGGTCGTCGCACCAAATTTTATTTCAAAGATGGTTATGTTCACCGGCAAGATTTACTCCAAGTGGATGAGAGAGACTCAGATAGCCAAATACGAGCAGATGGATTTTCTGCCTGAGATAAGGGGGAAAGCTCTGGACATAGGCGTGGGCCCCGGATGGTTTGAAATTTTCTTCGGCATAAAAGCCGTGGGAATAGACGTTGACAGGAATTCCGCGGCCAACGTGATAGCAAGCGGGGACTTAATTCCTTTCAGGGACAATAGTTTTGATTTTGTGGCATGCCTGGACACCATACACCTTCTTGGCGGGAAGGACGTTGCAAGGGTTCTCAGGCCCGGAGGCCTTCTGCTGGTATCCCATTTCGTGAACAAGGGCAACGAAAAAGAGGTTGAAAAAATGCTTTTAAATATGTTCAACGAATTTAAATTACTGAAAGGGAAAGTAGTCGGGGGCAAGGAAAAGGATTTGACACTGCTCCTAAAAAAATAATTTGACACGCACTTGGTGCGTGTCTCTTTGAAGAATGAAAACTTTCGGTTTTGGAACTAAAGTTCCAAATACTCGGGATGAAGTCCCGAGATTTTCATGATGGGCCTGTGGTCTAGTGGCTATGACGCCACCTTGACGTAAGCTTTTTGGAAAAAAGCTTAAGCAAAAACTAAAAGCTTTCAGAATGGTGGATATCCCCGGTTCGAGACAAATCCCTTTTCAAAAAAGGTATTTGTATTCCCCAAAACTTGGAAACGCTTCGCGTTTCCCAGAAGGGACGAAAGTCCGGGCGGGCCCACCAACAAATCCTTTCTTTTGGAAAAAACTAGAAATCACTTAAAGCTTTTTGTTTGTATTTGTAGTACTCTATTTTCGGTTTCTTTCCGGGAGGCAGAATCTTGCCAAAAACGCCGCCTCCGCCGGGGACATAGTCTATATTGCCGTTCCTGAAAGCCTTTACCATCTCTGCAACCCGCGGGTCAACCTTATTTAGTTCCAAGAAATCCGTTTCCAGAAGGACTTTTATTTCGCTCCCGAATTTTTTCACAAACTCCTCCCATTTAGCCTGGACTTTCACGGAGTAGACATTTTTTATCCCAAGGGAAAGGACTATAATCTCGCTCAGCGGAACTATGTGAACATAAGGAGACCTGTGCTCCGGATGTATGCCAGCTTCCAGGTCCGCGAGCTCGGTAATCCTGTTGTCCACCCCCTTCTTTATGGGCTTGCCGCAGTTGGGGCATTTCCAGTTGTACCTGTTCGCGTCCTCCGGCTCAAAGAAAAGCAGGCATCCCATGCAGCGGGTCTTGTGGTATTTCCCCTCCTTGGGGTTCAGGCCTATGTTTAAAGTAACGCCTCTTCCGTTCTCCCTCCCGAGGGCCTTCCTTACCTCGTCAAAAGTGATTTCCTTGATTCTCAGACGATTGAACTCCCTTCCCATCTTGTTCGGCCAGGGGCTGTGCGCGTCGCTGTTGCTGAGAAAAGTCAGCCTGTGCAGTTCCTTTATCCGGTCCGCCATGTTGGTGTCGGCAGAGAGCCCCAGCTCCAGGAAGCATATCTCCTTTTCATACTTTCCGTAACAATCTTTTAGGGAGTTGTATTCCTTGAATATGGCAGTCCATGGAGTGAAAGCGTGGGCCGGGCCTATCATGCACCCGGACTCCGTGCACATTTCCGCGATTTCCTCTCCGTTCAGGTGGACGCGGGGCCTTCCGTCCGTGTCAAAATCCAGGACCTTGCCTTTCATCTTTTCCCTGAGCTCCTCAACCTTTGAGAAATCGGACAAAAGAATCACGTGGTGGACTCTCCTGTTGTCCTCCACTTCCGTCTGAAGGACAAACTTGGTTCCGTTCGGGTGTTCCGGCAAGTCTCCCGTGTTGTTCAGGTCTCTCCTTACCAGTTCAATCCATTTCCGGTTAAGTATGTCCCCGGTTCCCACCAGCTGCAGGCCCTTCAGGGGAGCCTGCCCGCCTATGACTCGGGGAACCATGTTCTTGCTCACTCCACCGGAGTAAAGCCCGTGCAGGTGCAGGTCCGCGTTTACCTCAACATAGTCCATAGTAAACACTAGTCAGGTTAAAATATAAAAAAAGGAGAATTTATTTCTCTCCCATCACGTTTACGGTTGTTGAGTAGTCTTCAAAGTAGCCGTAGTCCAGTTCCACTGTTATCGGTATATTTTTCATTGCCGTGAAGTCGTCCAGCTTGAACTCACAGGTGTAAATCACTGACTTGCCCCTTCTCATGTCAATGCCATCGGTGTCGTCGTAAGCATCGCAGTCAACAGCGCTGTTTATTCCCGGTGCGGTTATTTTTATGTAAATCTTGTCCAGTTCGTCCATGCTTACCGTGGGATTGTCCGTGCTGTGGGTTGTGTTGAAGACGCTTCCCTTGCCGACAAGGTCTATGTTTACCCTGAATTCAAGCGTGTCTTCGTCCAAGTCCTCTATTATAACGGGAGTTCTGGCTGACACGTCCACCGCAAGAGGTCCCTTGCTCACCTCGGTTATTATTGAGGGTATGCTGAGCTGGCCCCTTTCCTGGAGTCTCTTGTATTCCTCTTTCTTCAGAACTGTAATCTGCGCGTTTGCAGCAGTATTGTACTTGTACATGAGTCTCATTCTTGGGGTGTACTTGTAAACGACTCCTTCCGGGTTCGTGGGTGCTACCAGGTCCCAGGAATCGTCGGCAATGTCTCCGGGTATTCCTGACAGGTCGTCGGGAGGGTCAAGGTCTCCTAGGCTTAGTTTTCCGTCAGCCGGCTGGACTTGCCAGTCAGTTAGGTCCACATCGTAAAGATGCGCGTAGACTTCCTCGGCAACGGAACCTCCGTTGTTCTGGATTTCCAGATATATCTCAAAGTCGTCCCCGCCTTCAATGTCCGTGAAATCAGGCTCAAAGCTGTTCACGGTAAGCCCGTAGCTTGTGGTTATTGTGTCTCCTGAACCGAAAATTCCTTCCAGGCAGCCACTAGAAAACAAAACAGCAGCAACTGAAATCAACACTAAAACCTTTTTCATGCGTATTCCTCCTTTATTTGGGTTTTAACTTAACATTTATAGTTTTGTAATTGGTATATATATAACTTGTTTCCGCCCTGAACTGTCCCATATCCCTTACGTTCACTGACTTGACCCTGAATTTGCATGTTGCTTTTTTCGTTGCCTTGTTCAAAAATTCCAGCGGCCTTTTTGAAACCAGCCTGTTGCCTTCCTGTGTTGACTCGCTGGTGAAATCGCTGCTCTCAACAAATTCCAGGAAATCCGGGTAATACACGTAAAGCTCTCCGGACTCTATCTGGTTTAAGTTCCCCCCGCCAAGGTCGCTGAGTTCCACGTAAAGGTAGAAGTCCAGCCCCTCAAAAAGAGGCTGGGTCTTGGATACGGACAAGTCTATCTCCACGGGGGCCTTTGTCTTGAAGTAAGACAGGTTTATCTCCTTCTCAAGCGTGCCCTGCCTTTCCAGTCTGGTGTACTCGTCCTCCGACATCGCGACCACGTCGTACAGGGAGTAAGAACTGGACTTGTAGCCGATTTTGTACCTGAGCGAGTATGTCTTTTCGTCAAAGATGTCTATGCCGCTGGAGCCGAGCTTCCAGTTCCAGCTCTCCATCTCCCCTTCCTCCAGTTCCCCTATACTTATGGAAGTTTCCTGGGCACTGAAATCTCCGATGTCGGTCATTTCCACGCTTATGTCAGTGACGGTCATGTTTCCCTCGTTTGAAAGGTCAAAGAAAAGGGTGGTAGTCTGTCCCTCGTACATCTCGTAGGGCACCGCCTCCACTTTGAGCTTCAGGTTTTCCGCCTTTATGTAAACAGGCTCTCCCGGAGTCAAATCCAGGCCAAATAGGGAAAAAACGTCCCCGCCTTCCGTGCATCCGGAAGTGAAAAGAACCAAAGCCAGAGCAAGTATAATGACGTATCTGGTCATAATAAAAATATAGAAAAGGACGCTTTTAAAGGTTATGCGCCTTATGGCCTTTCAGTTCCGAACGGCTCTGTGCATCCGCAGGCC
>CAZXFI010000009.1:0-1690 GCA_964640225.1 uncultured archaeon | reverse complement strand
CGTCAAACTTCTGCTTTAAAGATTGCTCCTGCGCCGTTGGCCCGAATGCACCCATGAACCATGCCACCGCCGCCAGCAACACGATTATTGCCACGGCAAGCATAACCAGAGTGTTTATTGGTATTGAAACTCCTTTCATTTTTATTCCTCCTTTTTATTAGTTTATTGACGTTATTTAAATAATTTAATTCAGTCCTCTCCCGTGTAGGTGGGCTTTATTGTCACGTCCTTTTCCCCGTAAAGGGTGTAATTGTAGGTCATGTCCGCCCTGATGTTGTAGGTCTTTATGTCCTCTATGTTTATGTTCTGGGTGTTTATGTCGCACCTTATTATGGGTGTCTCGCCCTTTATCAGGGGTATTTCCTTTTGGTTCTTCCATTTTCCCGAATCCGGCTCCATGTCAAAGTTGTAGCACGTTACCCAGTCGTCCGGGAACGGGAAATCAACCTCTAGTATGCCGTTCGGAACCTTCTCGTACATACCGCTTCCCACGTCATGCACTTTTATTATCACTGGTATGACCAGGTCCTCGGCCACTGGCTGCTTGGTGTCGTAGTTCACGCTTATCTTTATCGGACCCCTTGACTGTGTCTGGACGGGCGTCACTGATATTGTCTGCCCCGCCCTGCTGGCCTCAATCAGCCTCTGTTTTGAAACCACCGCTATGTCCGAGGTTGTGTGTGCGTCAAACTGGTACTGCAACTTGAACCTTATCGGGCACTTGCCTTCCATTCTTCCCAGGTCCTCGTTGGTGGGAGCCTTGAATTCCCACTGCACTATCTCCGCGCCTCCTCCCGGAAATATGGAGATGTCGCTGGTTTCCTGGCCTTGTAGTCCCTGAATCATGTCGTTGACTATGGCATCCCGGGGCTCGCACCTTCCCCAGTCGTACCCGTAAACCTTGACCAGGTCGGCCTCCTTTGAGCCTTCCTGTGCCTCTCCTATGTTTACCACCTGGAAAGTGAGCGTGAAAGTTGAATCAATGCTCCCGGTGCTTGCGGTTATTGGGGGCGACGGTATGACTTGTATATCCTGTATGAGAAGCACATCCTTGGGGGCCACCACGGTTTCCTGCTGGCCCGTGAGCGAACTGAATATTGACTGCAGGTCTCCTCCCTCCACGCAGCCTGAAACAAAAACAACAGGAGCTAAAAGAAAAACCACGCCTAAAACAGCTAAAATTCCTTTTTTCATCTCTATCACCTTTATTTTTGATTTTTTGTTAATATAAATTTACGGAAGCTTGCACGCGCCGTCTTCGCAGCCGTTCGGGCAAGTATATTCATAAGGCCCTACCTGAGAATCGGCGCAGTAATACTCGGTTAGCTTGTTATTGTCACATTCATCTATGCGTAGAATAGGATTGCTTACGCCGGTCTGCTGGGTGGTTCCCTTCTCGAAGTAATTCCTTCCACCGTCGCTGTCTGTGCATCCCGATGTGGAGTGCGTGCCTCCCACACAAGAGTCCGTATCGCATCCGTTTGGACAGGTATAGGTGCTCTTTTTCACGCCGCTGTCGCAATAATACTCCTCCACGTCGTTGCCGGAACACTTGTCAGTTCCTACAATACTGTTTGCCGCAACTCCCCCGGCAAAGTAATTTATGCCTCCGTCCGTGTCGGTGCACGTTCCTGTATCGTCACCGGTGCTCTCAAAGAATTCCACCTGGATTTTCCTTTCCATGCCGTGC
>CAZXFI010000008.1:15135-48257 GCA_964640225.1 uncultured archaeon | reverse complement strand
CTTGGTTTAATGTCCCTCAGTTCAGAGTATATAGGGGTGATAATGCAAGTGAGAACGATCTTGTTATAAATGACAGTGGTTATGTAGGAATAGGTGATGATGATCCTTCTGTCCCTCTTTCAGTAGAAAATAGTGCAAACACCTTAGCCTGGTTTGTCTCTACAAACAACAGAGCAAACATTAGGTTGGCTGATGATGATACTGTCGGTGTTCTAGGTGTTGAAGACTCGAAAACATATCTAGGACAAGGGGCTTCTTTAGATCTAGCATCGGCAGATTTAGTGATAGACAGTTCGGGCTATGTAGGAATAGGAACAACAGATCCTTCTGAACAATTAGAAGTATCCCACAGAGTCAATGCAGAAATGGCTACGGTTTCATTAGATGGCCAAACTGGTTCAGGGGGAGATGATGTATCCCAAATCATAACAAAGAACACAGTATCAGGAGTAGTCACAGCAGAAGATGCAACTTATATCAAGACTACGACTGATTCCGGTGGTAGAAGGCGATATGAATTATCATTTGGGACAGGTAGTATAGGATCTGTTTCTGAAGCAATGAGAATAGATTATCTAGGTAATGTAGGAATAGGAACAACAACTCCTGGATCAACACTAGAAGTTGATGGAACCGTTCTTATTACTGGAGATACTGAATTCGAGGGAGACATAACAGTAGGAAGTTACGGTATAGTAGTCGGCTCACCGACAGGAGGAAATAAGGGTTCCGGAACTATAAATGCAGAAGCAGTCTATGATGATAATTCCCTCTTATCAGACTTTGTGTTTGAAACACATTGGGGCTTAAGTCCATTGGATCGTCCAGGTTATGAGATTATGAGCATCACAGATCTGGAACAATTCACCAGAGAAAACTTCAGACTTCCAATGATGCCTTCAAGGGATGATTGGGAACAGGAACGATCCCTTGGAAAGATTACAAACGGACTGTGGGAAGCAACTGAGCTCCATACAACGTACCTCTTCAATCATGAACAGCGTATTGAAGAGTTGGAAAAAGAAAATGAGAAGTTGAAGCTTGAAATTGAAATGTTCAGACGAGAAGTTAATGAAAACTTAAACTAGGAGTAGAATCATGGAAATGTTGCTAGAACTATCTACTTGGATCACTGCTGCAATCTCAGCTCTAATTATGGGTGGGTTGAAGTGGCTGTTGAGAGTAAAAGATCAAAGTGTACAGGCGTTGATTGATAAGTTTCAACAAGCAGATATTGCCATTGTGAAATTCATTAAACCATTCCAACCTGTTGTTGTAGCTATAATCAGTGCTATACTGTTATCAATTCAGGGTGAAATGGCTACAGGTGCTGGTGTACCTTCAGCAGAGATTATTGCAGAAGCTCCAGTAGTTACAGTTATAGCAATCATTATGAGAGAACTTTGGGTAAGATTTGTAAAGCCTATTCTACCTCGTAAGAGCTAAAGAATAAAGGAAAGTCTAATGCAATTAAATTTAGAGACTGAGATTAGAGATATTGAGGGTGAACCTCTCAAAGAACAGAAAGTTCGTTTTGTAGGACAAGAAAGGAAAGTTGAAGTTGTTGATATAACTCTCAGAAAGGTGTTAGTTAATGCCATTATGGGAGAGTTTGAGGATGAGCGAGGTAAGATTAATGGAGAGGAAAAACTACGCAGATTCAATTTAGGATTACAAATTCAAAACACTGAAGACAAGTTTTATCTTCGTAGTAAGGACTTTGAGTTAGTGAAAGAGTTAGTTAATAAAGCCTATGGAACTTACATAACAGGCTTTGTTTGGACTTTGTTGGAAGAAAGTGAAGAAAGTGAAGAGAGTGAAGTAAAGGGAGAAGAGAAAGCCTAATGCCAATACCTTTTCTTGGTGAGTTACTAGACATTGGAAAAGATGCGTTAAGGAGAGTTCTCCCTAGAGAGAAGATGTCTGAGGAAGAGTTAAAGGAAGCTGAAAAGGTATTTGAAGAAACAATCATGTCTAAGGAAGACCAGTTTAATGAGTTTGTTCTAAAACACACTGGTGAAGCTAAGGACATGCCGAAGTTCGTACAAGTGGTTAGAAGTTTAGTAAGACCAACAATAACCATAGCCACTGTCATTGCTTTCTTCATTTTCTCTTGGTGGTTATTCAATAACATCACAACTATTACCAATGAGTTACAGCTTTCTATTATCAGAGAAGTTCAAGTTACTCTAAAGACCATGTTGTTTATAGTCCTAGCTTTCTGGTTTGGTGATAGAGTCTTGTTACGAACTGGAGCTGCAAGCGTCGTTAAGGATTTTGCTAAGAACTTTGCAAAGAAGAAAAATAAAGATGGCTGACTATCCAAGATTGTTAAAGTTAGATAATGATACAAAGGATGATCTTGCTAACTTTCTCGATGAAGAGTTACAAAATCATCGAGCTGAGAGACAGGATTACCTGGATGATATTATCCAATTTCAAACTGACTATTGGGCAAAGCCTTCTGTTACAACTAGGACTTTTCCTTTTAAGGGCGCTTCAAACTTAATAGTACCTTTGACTGCTATTACTTTTGAAGCAGTTCACGCCCGTACGATGACTAAGATATATGGGATAAATCAGTTAACCACAGTAGAAGTTAAGGCTAAGGATTGTCCAAGAGAATCTGGCGTTGCTTTTGAACGCTTCATGGATTACATGCTTGGTCCTAACGTGATGAAGACTAGGAAAGCAATCAATGATATTGCTACAGAACAAGAGAAGTTTGGGACAGGGATAGGTAAAAGTGGTTATGAGAAAGTCGTTAAAACTGCTGTAATGACTCTTGGAGATGAAGAACAAGAAATTGACGTAGTAAAAAAGAGTGCTCCAACTCTTGATGCTGTTGCTGGCTCTAGGTTTTTAATGAGATTCTCAGATCAAGATCCACAAACAGCACTTTGGTGTGGAGAAGAACATTCTTGGAGTCCGTTTGAAGTTCAAACTGCTGTAGATAGTACGTTATTCTACGAAGACACTATGAAAGAGTTAGAAGCGTGGGTTATTAGGACTAACTTAAATGAACCTTCAGGAGAAGGACAACGTGCAACTTCAAACCAAGAAGAATTAGAAAACAGAGATCCAATCTTCCCAAGTAGAATAGACTTTGTGGAGATATGGCTTGCTTGGGACATTGATTCAAAAGCACCTGAAGGTTTTGAGCATGTAAATTTAGCTCCAAGAATGAAGGAGCTACAAGTATTCTATCATCCTGAATCCAGAACTGTGATGGGTGCTAGATATAATTACAACAAAGACTTATCACGTCCTTACAGAACTGGACCTTACATTCCCTTAGAGCATAGATGGAATGGGATTGGAATTTGCAAACAAGCCAAACCATTTCAGCAAGAAATAACTACTATGCACAGGCAAAGGTTAGATAATGCAACACTAGCTAATATGAGAATGTTCAAGGTTCACAGACTTAGTGGTTATGGTCCTAAGGAACCTGTATTTCCTGGTAAGATGTGGTTCTTGGATGATATGGATCATATTGAATCTTTTCAAATGGGAGAGGTTTATTCATCCTCCTTTGGTAATGAACAAGCTGCTGTTTTATATCACCAGCAACATTCTGGTGTTAATGAGATGACTTTAGGAATGCCATCTGTTGGAACTCCTGGAACTGCTACAGGAGATTTGGCTAGAATTCAAGAAGGAAATAAGAAACACGACTTCACGTATTCTAACTTAAAGATTTTAATTGATGAACTAATTATGGACACTGCTGTGAACATTAAGCAGTTTGGTACTCAGAGTCTGGATTACTTCACAATAGTTGATGGTGGAGAGTTAGTGCTTCACTTACTGAGTTATCCGATAGAACAGATTAGAAGCGGGCTTGTGTTTAAGATTGGATTAGTTGGACAGTCTGAGAATCGTTTGTCTTCAAGAAATGACTGGACTCAAATTGCCGGATTGCTTCAACAATACTTCACAGGTTCACTTCAAATTGCTCAGATGTTAGGAGATCAACAACTATCTACTTATATTGGACAGAAAGCTCTTGTAGCTGGGACTGAAGCTATGAGGCAGATTCTTGAGACTTATGATAGAAGAAACATTGATAGGATTGTATTAAGTGAATTAGAAGCTATATTAAATCAAGGACAGGATCAACAAGGAGGAAACATTGGAAACGCCTTATCGCAAGGATCTTCAAGAGGTGCTGTCTCCGGAGGAAATCAACGGGCTGGTGGAGCTGACGAAACACAGGGGATGGCAGCCCTTCAGAAAATTATTGAAGTCCTTGGAACAGGGAGTTAATCTTTTTTCTTCCAAAACTTGGGATGACTTTAAGGAAAAGAAAGGAATCTTAACTGGACTAAGATTAATCGACGCAGAATTAGATTCAATTTATTCTAACTTAATAGGAGACAGTGATAATGCCAGCAAGACTATTGGACGATCAGGGAAACCCTCTTTTGGAAGAGGAAGATCCGAACACACTATCTTCCCGGGAACAGGAGGGGGAGATGGATACGTTGGAGATCTTGAAAGAAGAGGAGAAGGATCAGTTTATTAAAGGAGAAGGAGAAGGAGAAGGAGAAGGAGAAGGAGAGAAGGAAGCAAGAAAAGACAAAGGACAAGAAGCAAATGTAGCATTCATGTCTGTCATTCAAGAACAAAGAGAAATGATTGAGAGACAGAATAAGATGATGGAGGAAATGGGTGGGAGATTGAAGAATATTGAAAATCCTCCACCTTCAAGGAAAGAACAGGATGAGCAGTTTTGGAAGAGTCCGACTCAAGCATTTGATACTAGGATTGATGCTAAGTTGAAGGAAACAGTCAGTCCTCTTGTTGATAAGATTGATTCTTTCATTAAGAAGAGTGAGAGTGCTGGACTTGAAGAGAGATTGGGAAATGAAAACCCAATGTATTTGAAGGTTCTTCAGAAGGCAGGTCCATACGTTGATATGCTTTTGAAGAAGCAAGGTGTAGAGAGGAATTATGAAAATCTTCGAGCAGCTATCATTGGAATTCGTGGTGCGATAGCTATGGGAGATATTGATGTTGATTTAGACGATGATGACGACGGTGGTGGTGGTGGTGGTCAGAGAAGAGGAATTAAGAATAAAGGAAGAACTACAAACTCTGAATTTGAAAGTGATGATCCTATGGCATCCCCTTCTTACATTAGACCAACTTCTCCTAAACGACCTAGGCAGAAGGAAGTTAAAGTAACTGAATCAGACCTTACAGAGAATGAAAGAAGACTCTGTAGGGAACTTAATATGACACCAGAGGATTACATCTATGCTCGTGACAATGTAGATTCTGCAAGTGTTACAAGCATGGTATTGCCTAGCGAAAGGAAAAAGGAGAATTAAAATGTCTGAAGAGAGATCCAAGATTCAAGTAATAGAAGAAGGAAAAGCCGGTAAGATTAAAGGAAGAGGAAATAAAGCTCTAAGCGAAGTTGTTTCTCGTCCTTTTGATTATCCAATGGAAGATTGGAAACGCTTGGACGATGAAGAGAAAGAGTGGATTTACCATGAGCATCGTAGGGCAAGAAAGGAACAACTTGCTTCTGTTTTGGAAAGAGGAGTTGTAGCTACTGCTCTGCACGTAGAAACTCTTCCTTCTAATCTTCATGGTGAGTGGGTTAGGGATGATCAAGTGGAAATATACAGAATGGAAACTCTCGGTTATAAGATAGATACCGAGTATGCAAAAGATAGAAGGACGCACTCGAAAGGTGATTCTGCTTCTTACGTTGGTGATGTTGTCTTCATGACTACACCCAGGGAAAATTATGAATTAATCAATGAAGTCAAGCAAGAAATGTTTGACAGAATCCATGGGACTAAAAAAGGACAGTCTGAAGAGCAACAGTTTGAGAAATCAATAAAATCTAAAACACCAGAGTTACCAGTTATTGACGAGGGCAAAGCTAGTAAAGTCAAGAAGGCAGAAATCGAAGCAGCACTACAGGGAAGTTAATTTTCTTAGGAGGTTAAAAAAGTGAGTAAAATTTTCCAACCAGCCAGATGGACAGGCGGAGGTGCACCTCTTGCTCGTTCAATGGAATATACATCCGGAGAGTCTTTCTTGAAGGGTGAAGTAGTAAAGTTGAACGCTGGCGGTGCTGGTACAATTGAAGTTTGTTCTGCTAATCCTCAGGGAGTTGTTGGTGTTGCTCTTGAGGGAGCAGGAAGAAAGCCAGGTTTTGAAATCGGGCATACTTCTCAAGTAGAAGCAACGACTGGAAGAGTATCAGAAGCCTCAATTGCACTTGCAGTTACAACTACAACGTTTAGTGGTGAGGGATCTTCTGATCCTGCACTTACTAACATTGGCGTTGACTATGGTCTTGCAGTTTCAAGCAATGTGTGGACAGTTGACTTTACAGAAGAAGGTACTGTAACAGTCATGTGTGTTGATGTTGACTTGGATGAGGACTTGGTCTTCTTCACATTCTTGCCAGCAGTTTACGAGCTTTAGAATAGGAGATTAGAATAAAATGATCGTACAAGGCGACTTCAACCTCCTATTTCGGTCAGGACTGAGAAGAGATTTTCGCGATGACTTCTCAAGACATGAGCCTATCTATACTTTGTTTCTCAACAAGGGAAAGATGGATGGACCAGAAATAGAGGCGTCAATCATCACCGGACAGCGTAGGTTGTATGAACGTGGTGATGGTGAAAGTGTGATTTACGAAGATCCAGTCCTTGGTCCTAAGGTTGTTGGTGTGGACAAAGAGTTTGCACTTGGTTTTGGACTGACTCGTAGAACAGTAGAAGATGATAAGTATGGAAAAGCAAACCAAGCTTCCAAATGGCTTGCTCATGCTGGGAATATGACTTATGAGGAAAGAAGTGCAGCATTGCTGGATGATGCTTTCTCCGGGTCTACTTTTCTAGGAATTGATGGTTTGGCATTGTGCAGTACTGCACATACACTTATCAACTCTACCTCAACAGTTGCTAACTCTGTTAGTCCAGCAGTTGGTTTCTCTGTAACTGGAATCAACGCTCTCTTGAATATCCAAGAGAACATTAAGGATGAAAACGGAGATCCAATTAAACTAACAAGTGACACTGTTATTTACAATCCAAGCCAAATTGATTCAGCTTTGAAGATCTTTGGTGGAGATTGGGAGCCATTCACAGCAGATAGGAATGAGAATTCCATTAAGAAGCGTATCAGCAATGTTAAGCATGTTGTGAAAAGATTCACCACAAACTCAACTTCCTTCTTCCTTGTTGACTCTTCTTACAACGATGCTCACTTTGTTATCCGTAGACCTGTTGATTTTGAGGATTCTTTCGACTTTGATACGGACATGGCAAAGTATAAGACAACTACTCGTTTCCTCGTTTGGTTCGTTGATTGGCGAGGTTGGGCTGGAAGCAACGCTTCTTAAGGATAAATGAGGAGAATAGAAAGGAAAGGTAATAAAAAATGGGCACGACTCATTTCTCAGGCCCCATTCGTGTAGATGGGTGCACGCCAATTTCTCCTGTTATATGGGAAGATGATTTCCTTTACGGGGCTTCTGGCGAAGTTGCAATTCCTGCTGATGGTTCAGAAGAACATGGTATTCCATGGTGTTCAGTAACTGTTGGTTCTGCTACTGTAGCACTTTTGGGAAATGCACAGAATGGTCAAGTTGAACTAGCAACAGACAGTACAGGTGAAGCTCAGGATGCTGTTTTGCATCAAGGTGACCAGAGGAAATTTGATGTATCTCTGGATCTACAAATGATGTTCAGAGCTAAACTTACAGCCCTTCCAACTTCTGGAACAACTCTAGTTATGGGAATGGCTAATAACCATAATCTAGACAAAGACACTGTAGCAGCCGCAGCTTGGTTCCGTTGTCAAGGCGATGCTGATGTTGTTGCAGAAAGTGATGATACCACGAATGATAATGATGATGTTGCTACTGGCATCACCATGGAAGTTGATACGTGGTATACATTTAGAATTGATTTCACTGATCTTAGTGATGTTAAATTCTATATTGACGAGAATCAAGTTGCAGGCGGGACAACTTTTGATATGTCCAACCTAACTGCTGCTGAAAGTCTTATGCAGCCTTATTTCTCTCTTGATAAGGCAAGTGGTACAAGTGTTGGTACTTTGGTAATTGATTACGTTCGGATTTGGAGTGAGAGGTCTTAAGTTTTAACTCTCTCATTTTCACTCTTACTCTTTAACACTTTTTAACAATTAAAACCCTTTTTAGGAGAAATTAACTGATGAAAATTCCACTATTACTTCAAGCCACTCCTAAAAGAGGATTGATAGGACCTAAGGTTCCTGTTGATTTTGGTAAGTGGAGAGTTGTATCGGATTTGGATGATTCTATTGTCCATATTCAATATGACTCTCCACAAAAGGGAGGTTTCATAGTATTGAATGATAAGAGGTTTGAGACTGAGGAGAAGATAACTATGTTTGCACTGTTCTCTGAAGTTGGCAGTGAGAAGAGTGTGAGCGTTTACCTTGAAAAGGTGTGATAAATGTCTATAGACTTAGACACTCTTGAAGATGAATTGAGAGCCCACTTAGGTAATGTTAGTACTGACGAACTTACACAGGATGAGGCTTACTTACTCTTGAACAGATCCTTTTGGGAGATCTTGAATAAGATTCCCTTACGGGAAACGGAAGAGAGTGCGACATTCACTACTGTTGAGGGGGAAGGTTATTATTCAACTCCCAGTTTGTTTGAAGCAATCAGAGGTCTTAGTATTAAGAGTGAAGACAGTGACCAATGGTTTCCTTTGAATAGAATCACTATGAGGACTCATGAAGAAGAGTTGAATACTGACTCAGACGCAAGAGGAATGCCTGATAGTTATTACAGGGAAAGAGGTGGGTATAGGTTACAACCAATCCCTGATGATACTTATTCTATGAGAGTTAAGTATTGGGTCACTCTCTCTGAGTTCAGTGACTCTACCACAGCTTCCACACTTCCTTCTGTTGTGGATGAGATTATTTTAATGGGAGCTGTTTACAGAGGGTGGTTTAGACTTAGAGACTATGCTGCGGCTAGGGAATCTAGGAATCATCATATTGGCTTAATGAATTCTTATGTCCCTGCTGAAGCTAAGGAAGAAATTGACTCAGCAAGAGCTGGTGTTGAGTTACCTGAAGAGTTAACGACGATCTAAAATGACTGTATATACTTCAGATTCTAACCCTTACAGTACTCATGATGTATTTGCTGATTCAGCAGTTATATCTAATGGTGTTGTGGTGTTTAGAATTGACAGTGAGATTTTAGAGAATGTCAAATTTGTTGACAGAGGAGATTATGTCTCCTTGGATAGTGATGGTAGTGTAGCTGGTTATGGGATTAGTTATGAGGATGGGTTTATTAAGTTTGATAGTGTTGATGATGTTAATTATCCTTTATATGGAAAGTATCCAGGCTTAAAGGCTACTTATTATTCTATCACTAATTTGAAGTATAGGGATGAAGATGCGGATGTTGATGATGAGGATAGTATTGTAGTAGTTGAGCCTGGTGATGTTGATAAAGATATAAAGATTGTTCCTTACAGTGATGATGATGATGTGTTAGTGTTTGCTAAGGATTCTGATGATGATACCATTAGTCTTGAGTTAGCAGAAGATGAACTCATTATCTATGACAGTAGAAGATCTTGGGCAGGAATGATCGGGGTTACTGAGGGGACTACTGAAGCTGAATTTCAATATGCTGTTCCTCGTAAAGATTATCCCTGGCCTGATACTTATGAGGGTCCTTGGACGCCAGGTAGTAATAAGTATCCTAGAATAAGAAATGATGACTCTGCTTATATCTATTGTTATTTAGAGCCTTTAGGAACCTATGATCCCAGCTCTGAACTTTATTACTGTGATCGAGCTTTTTATCGGTGCCATCTATCTCCTGTTATTAATCCAGAAATTAGTAGCAGTGATTTTGGTCACACTTTAATTGTTAGAGCTCGACGTACAGGAAAAAACGGTGTTATAAATACCGGATTACATATTTTTGATTTATCGCTTGATGCTTGTGTGTACTGTCAGTCTATAGATTATTTTTTCAATCCTGATGTTCTTGGTTCTGCCACTATTCATCCTTTACGCTCCTACTGGCAAACACTTTACCTTCCTTTTGAGGATGGCGACTTTGCAGGAGATATAAATGATTACAGTAGATTGTATATTGACATTCGTACATGGATAGATGATGCCGATGATGATTATGGAGGCAAACTTTATTTCTCGCACTTCGCACTCAAAGTTCCAGGAGTTGAATAAAAATGTCTGAGATCACTGATGCTTTAATAGCTTGCAGACCACTTGATAAAGGTGGAATGGTTCACAATGTTCTACACCCAGATTATGGTGCAACTGGTGATGGAGAAACTGATGATCATGATGCTTTAGTCTTAGCTGACGCAGCTCTTGGCACATTAGTATTCCCTGCTGGTACTTATGTGGTTTCCGCTGATTTATCTATTACTGCCCATATGAGATTTGAAGAGGGAGCTATGTTGAGTCCTGAGAGTGGAATCACAATCACAATCACAGGCTCAATTGAAGCTGGTCCTTATCAAATTTTTGGAGGCTTAGGAACTGTTACACTTGATTCTGAATGGTATCCTGGAATTACTGCAAAGTGGTGGGGAGCTACTTCAGAAGTACAAACATTAGCAGACGATGCAACTCCTTCTGTTAAAGGTGGTAGGTATTTTGAAACAGGAGGTACCACTACTATAACTGATTTTGATGATGGAATTGTTGGACAGAGGATTGAGATTCTGAGTGCTCATTCTATCACTATAACAGATAATGCTAACATAATTCTAAATGGCTCTGGTGATTTTGCAATGGCAGATACAGACACTCTCACACTTGTCATGTTTAATGACGGTGTTTGGAGTGAGGTCGGAAGGAGTGATAACAGCTAATGGCTTATACAAATGAGTGGAGTAACATAATTCCTGCGGGAAGTGCTAATGCCAACTTGATTGATGATCATATTCGTCAACTTAGGTTGGATGTTGAAGAGAGATTATCATCGTTCTTCAGTGATATTGATGATGATCCTTTGGTTCCTATTGGTTTGGATAAAGTTGTTGTTGGAAGGGCTATTAGTTTATCCATAGATAACAATTCTGCAACCACTATTACATGGGATACAGAGTATAAAGATGAAGGTGGAATGTATGATGCTGGAAGTCCTACTGTACTAACCATTCAAACTGCTGGCTATTACTTCATCACAGGACAGGTTGTTTGGGCTGCTACAGAAGATTGTACTAATGGATACCTTGGTATAAATGCTTCAGGATATAACTTACCAACAGTGACTTGTTTGCCTAGTTCTACTATCAATATGTACGGACAGGTTAGTGGTTTTTATGAGTTTTCTGTTAGTGACACTATTTCTATGGTAGTTCTACAAGTTAATGGAGCAGGGGATCCAATTAATGTAATCAGTAACACATTCTTGAGTGCTTTCCGAGTGTTTTAATGACTTACATAAAAAGAGGAATACCAAGACCAATCAGAGGATTGAATCCTCACAGGTTAGAAGAGTTGAAGTTATTTACTTCTGCTGTTCTAAGTGGAGGAATGTTTACTTCAATTGATCCAGCTGATATTCCTGCTGAGGGTTTATCTTTAGCCAGGAATGCTAGAGTTAGATTGGATAAGGTTAGTAGGAGGGTTGGTAAATCTGTTTTCAGTGCAAGTGCTCCTAACTCTGATCAAGTTAAGAAGTTGATTAGAATTGAGGAGTCTTCTGGTAGTGTTTTTGTCATAAGGCTAACTCAAGAGGGAGGACATTACACAGAAGGTTCTTCTTGGACAGCATTGAGTGGTACTTTGAGTGGGGGGAAACTTTTTATAGATCACACTGTTGTTAGTGGGAATTTGATTATAAGTAATGGGACTGATAAGTTGCAGAAGGTTGATTTAAGTGCAGGTACAATTTCTGATTTGGATTCTTCTGCACCTAAGGCAAGATTTGTTACTGGGTTTGCTGATAGAATCATTGCTGCTTCAGTTGGTGACACTGCGGAAGGAATGAGTACTCTTTATTGGAGTGGGAATAGGAATTACACAGAGTTTGATGCTGCTGAGGATATAAGTGCAGGCAATAAACCCCTTCCAGTCTCAGGTTCAGAAGATATAGATCCAATCTCTGGTTTATTTGGATTGACGACAGTGATGATTATTCCAAGGGAGAAGAGTATTTGGCTAAGCACAAAACAAGCTGCTGCTACTGATCCTTTGAATCCTTACTCAGTAGTTAGTGGAATTGGAGCAGATATTCCAAGTGCTATTGCTAAGACTGAATCTGGAATTATCTTCCTCTCAGTTCAGAATGAAGGAATCTTTGATTATACTCCTGGAGTACAACTTGGTATAGATGGAGATGTTGGCTGGAAGGTTAGTAATGATTTACTGACTGATGTGGAAGATTCTGCTGCTGTGTTTTCAGCTTATGATAAGTACAATAAGGAGTATTTGTTAGGACTTCCAAACTCTGATTTTGATGCTGTGAAACTTTGGGTTTGGAACAGGAAAACTCAAGGATGGAGTTATGATGAGGTTGGTAATGCTTCTGCTGTATTGCCTCATAGTAGGTATGTTAATTATACTTCTATAGATGACTTGACTGGAGTTATTAATGATTTAACAGGCACTATTGATGAATTGAGTGCTACACCTAAGAGTGAGAGTGTTATTCTTTTAGGCTGTAATGATGGAGTTGTATTAGAAGAAGACTCCACAGTGGTTCAGGATAATTCTGTTGACTTTACTTTTGAACTTAGGTCTAAGGAGTTTAAGCTTCCAGTTAAGAGTATGGTGGTTGGTGAGATCAATTTTGAGTACAACTGTACGACAAGTGGGACTGTGACAATTTCTTACTCTAGGGATGGAGGGAGTAATTGGACTACGGCTAAAGAAGTAGTGTTGGAAGTAGGAGAAGGGAAATTAGCTAAGTACAAGAAAGCCCTTCGTTCTAAGAGACTAATGTGGAGACTTACCTCCACTGATGGAATCTTTGATATTATTAACTATGAGGTACATCATTATGCTTCCGGAGAATCTTCAACTTGAGCCAGATTTACAAAATGATCCTATCTTCTCTATTGAGTGTGAGGAGCAAGATGGTACTGTAGTGAGGGAAGTTAGAGAGTTACAATTAACACACAACAACTTAACCATTTTCTGGCAGAGAGCTAGGAAGTTTAAGACTTTGTTTAACAAAGAACTTAGGGATGATTTCAAGGAGTTTGTGAAGACTCTTATTTGTTATGATGGTAATGGGAATGTGACTTCAACAGGACTGTTCTACGTTGTGGATAATTTTGTGGGTGTTTTCTATGTCACAGAAATTAGGACTAATGGTGATGCTTTGGCTCATTATTCCTTCTTTGATGGAAGACATGAAGGTAGGGTTGAATTAGTTAAGAGAATGTTGAAGTATGCTTTCGATGAGTTGGGATTCAGAAGGTTGAGTGCTGAAGTGCCTAAGTTTGGGAATAACAAAACAAGGAATTTTGTTGAGAAGAGTCTTGGTTTTAAGTATGAAGGTACTAAGAGAGCTGTGACTCTTCTTGATGGAGTTTGGTATGATAAAGCAATGTATGGACTTTTGAAAGAGGAATTGAGATAATGGGATTGGATAACAAAGTTCAAACTGGTGAAGTTGGTGGGACTCCTGCTAGTGGTACTTTTGCAGAAGCTTTTACAGACTTCCTGAGTCAAATTCTTTTAGGTCAACCTCTTAATAAAAAAGGAGAAGTTAGTAGACAACAACTTCCTTCTGGTAAGACTATGGTGACTGAAGGAGAATACACTGATCCTATAGATAGGACTCAGGGTATTGGTAATGTTATTCAAGATCTAATTTCAGGTCCAGATATTTCTGGGATGGAGGATAGTCTTAGTAAGTTGATTCAAACACAGAAAGGTAGAGATGTAGCTGAATTGAGGGAGAGATACACAGCGGCTCCAGGGGGAACTTCAAAAGGAACACCTGCTGCTGTTTCAGAATCTATTTACAGAGCAGATGTTGCTCCTAAAGAAGCTATGGCAATTGGTGATTTGAGAATGCAAGCTATGCAACAACAATTAGCTGCTTTGATGCCTTTGTTACAACTTGCAGGAGGGTTTACAGGATTAGGTACTCCTCAAGCTAGTACTTATGCTTTCCAACAACCTTCCTCTTTACAGCAATGGGCTGATCTCTTCAGTGGTGCAAGTGAAGTTGGAGGAAGTATTGCTGATATAAAGAAAGCTGGAGGTTGAGAATACTTATTGAGAATAATTAAACCTTACAGAGTAGGAGGTTGATATAATGGGTGGAGTACAACCTTTACCACAAGTATACTTTCCAACAGTTGGAGAGAGTTTAAGGAAGCTTGCTCCAAATATAACTAAAATTCTTAGACCTGGATTGGAACAGGAAGAAGAGCAGAGGAGGTTGAGAAGGGAGTTATTGATGAATCCTGAAACTCTTCAAACCTCTGCTAATATGGTTAGAAGTAATCCTGATTTGGTACCTGAGTATAATCAATTCTTTGGAGAGGATTTTGGTGAAGTTTTACAAAACGTTCCACCTGATTTCTCTTCAAAGATGCAAAATCTCTATATGGAAACATTTGAAGGTTTAGATCTAGAACAAAAAACTAAACTAGGATTACAAGGTCTTGGTCTCGGAGAATCTCCTCAAGGTGTTTTGGAAGGAATGCTCTTAGAAAGAGGTGTGGAGCTTTATGAGGGTTTGAGAAGCGGTGAACTTGATGAGAGTAATTTGAGTCCTACTGACATAGCTACATTAGGTTTTCTTGGAATTGATATTGAAGGACCAGAAACTGGAGAGGAAGAGCAGGAAGTACCTGACTCTGCTATAATGCAAGTTATAGAACGTCTCATTGATCCCAGTATTGGTCGTCCAGATTTAGCCAAATGGGAAAGAGTTAGAGATTGGTACGCAGATCCTTCCTCCGATCCTGAGCTTACTGAAGTATTAGGAATTGCACCTACTGAAAGTGAAGGTGAAGAGTCAGACATTGTAAGTGCAAGAAGACTGTTTAATATGGGAACAGAGTTAGGGTATAACTATCCACTCGAAGAATACTTAGCATATGTAAAAGATCCCTCAAGATCACCTACCATTGCTCGTGTGGTAGAAGAGCATGCTAATATGAGAAGAGAACGAGATAGACGTGAGAAGAGAGAAGATCATGCACGTATCTTAGCAGGTGCCTCGTCACAAATTAGAATGATATTGTCAAATACACAACTTAATAGATCTCAACAAGAGAGTTCAATTGAGACTTTAATCAACACTACTATCAACCCAATTCTTGGTATGATTGGAGCTGACTTGGGAGTTGATGGGCTTCATGCTGAACTTGATACTAAAGGAAGATGGTATGGAATAGGAGATTTCCTGCGTGGAATAAAAGTTATTGATGCTGAAGGAAATGAGTTTGACTATGAACAAATTCAAAATTATGGAACTCTTCCTGGTAGAGGATTTCTAAGTGGACCTGCTTTGGATACTCTTGCACAGTTAGAGCAAGTCCCACCGGATAGAAGAGAAGAAGCAATCAATTATATAAGAAGAGAATCGCCGAGAATCTACCAAGAACTAATTGACACTGGATATATAACGCCATGACAACACCAGTAGATTTAAGCCAATTCATTGAAGGTGGGAAGAAGAAAGAGGAAGAGGAAGAAGTACAGGAGAGAGAAACTCCACAGTCGGAAAGAGGTGTTGATCTTTCTGAATTTATGGAAGGTGAGAAGAAAGAGAGTGAGGGTGAGGGTGAAGGGTTGGAGAATTTTGAAAAATTAATGCAACAAGCTATGAGTGGTCTTGGGGGAATTGAAACTCCTGGGACTGAAGGTATTAGTGCATCTGATATAACTGCAAGAGAAGATGTGACTAATGTTCTTCCTTCAAGGAGAAGATCTGTAGAACGAAGAAGACTTGCAATTGATGTTGCAAGGGAAGAACAAGGGAAACCTCCTATAAGCCCAAGCCCTGAACACCCTATCAATAGAGAGTTTGAATCCGTCAAAGACTTAATTGGAATGGGTGAGTATTTTTATGTTCCTGGAGAAGATTTAGAGATGAAAGGAACACTCTTAGGAACCAGTTCATTTTCAGAAGGGCTAAGGATTGCTTGGCATGGAGTTACTAATCCTATTGAAACAGGATGGGGGATAATTTCTTTTCCTTTTATCACAGGGTTTAATGCTGTCAGGGATTTGGCAACGACAAGTGCTGTTGTTTCTCCTGAGTTGAATGAGCAGTTTAAGAAAACTCTTGGAGAAATGGATCCTGCTGAATTGGAGATGAATAGAAGAGGTATGTTGGCTTTTGCTTTAACTCCTTTTGTACATGGGGCTGCTTCTATTGCTTTTAAGGGCTTCTCTTCTCGGCTTATGAGAGCAGGGGTATTTTCTAAGGGTACTGCTAAGTTTGCTTCAAAGAAAGCAACTACTCTTACAAGTTTGGCAGCTTTTGGAAAGATAGCTGCTCCTGAGGAAGAAGGAACTGCACAAGCTGTTGGATTTACTGTGATGGCTGCTCCTTTTGTATTAGGGTTAGCACCTTTGTTAGCTATGAGAAATAGAGGTATGGAGAATGCTTCTCTTGGTGATGTTTCTCAATTCAGAATGTCAAGAGCTTTTGATGAGATTGGTTTAGAAGAAGTTAGAGTGAGAGGAGTTACTTCTAGGGATATTCCTGCTGAGTACTCTTTGAGAAGAAGTGCTGAGAGAGTTTCAAGGGAAATTCTTTCAGAAGATGTTAAAACTACTATCGGAGAACCAATCTCAGACCAGAATGCTAGTAGGATAGTTGAAGCTGTTAATGAAGTTGGTGCTGAAGCGTTTAATGAGAGAGTTTCTATTGCTTTGGAGAGTAGAGGTAATAAGCCCGCAAGAGAAGTTGTTGTAGGGGAAGCTGTTAGGATAGTTAATGATAGAAGAGCTGCTAGACAGATTGAACCTCCGAGAACAAGAGATGTTGCTGAGCCAAAAACTGAGATTGAAAGAACAGAACCTCAAAGAGCAGAGCCCGTAAGAGGAAGGGCTACTGTTGATGAATTGCTGAATGATAGAGAGATTGAACAGAATGTAAGAACAGCAAGAGTTGGAGAAATGCCAAGTAGACAGGAACTCCAACGTAATGCTAGTGTTCTTCAAGGTTTAATGGAGTCCAGCACTCTTGATGTGATAGGAGCTATAGTACGAGCTCATAAAGACTTAGATCCTAAAAGAGTTACTATCATACCTCAAGTTGATAACTTAGGAGATGCAATTCCTAAGATCAAAGAGATAATTCCTGATGTTTTAATCTCTACATATAAAAGATCAGATGGAACTTATGACATAGCAATTGGTGGTCCTGAGAGTGGTTTTCGTGGTTATAGAGCTCAGTTTGAAAACTATGGCCATTACACAGGAGAGTCAGTTTCAATCAGAGGAAAACTTTATGAATACTACACTACTCTTCCTGATGGATCTGTGTTAGTTGAATCTCCAACAGGAAAAGGGAGAGTTAGATTTGATGGTTCCTTAGTAGGAAGAGCTGGATGGGGTAATGAAGGAAGAGTTATTAAAATGACTCCAGAAACTCTTGAGAGTCTGAAGGATGCTTTAGAGCCTAGCGAGTTTATGGAGTTTCAGAATTTGTTAAGGGAGATGAATCCTACAGATGGAAAAATGGCTCCTGTGGGTGATATCAATTCTGCTGCTGATGCAAATGGTTTTATGGTAAGGGAAACTTCTCCCGGAAGATGGACTGTGTTAGATGCAGAAACTGGGAGAGTTGTTAAGAGAAGGTTTAAGAGCAAGGCTGAAGCGACAGAATATATGGATCAAGTAGTTCAAGAATATGGTCCACAGTATAAGAGGAGAGTTAGGAGAGAAGGGAGAGGAAAAAAGAAAGAACCTGGGACAGCTGATATTAGAGATAGAATTGCTAGTGATTATGAGGCTAAGTTTGAAGAACCTGTTGAACAAGTTCTAAACGCAGCAATGCCTTCTCCGGAAGGTGGAGGTACAGGTTTACCTCGTCCAACTAATTTTCCATCTCCTCGTTTGTTTTCTCCTTCTCGTTTCACAGGATGGTTACAACAAACTCTTGCTGAACACGCAAGATGGATTACTGATTCTAAGACTATTTTTGAAGCGTTAGATAATAAGTATGGAACTCAATTTGTCAATGAGATATATTTCCCAACTCAAGATGGATTCTTAAAAGCGAAGGCTGCTGCTGTTCCTTATCTTAATAGACTTAAGAGAATTGAGAAGACTCTTAAGAAAATTGGTGAGGAAGGAAGGGAGAATATATTTCGTTACATTGAGACTATGTCTTACAATGAAATGCTTTATGGAGGTTTACAAGTTAATAGACTTCCTACTGGTTATGAGAATTTGATAGCAAGATTTTGGGCTAGAAATAATGTTAGGAATGACAAGCTTGGTCAGTTTCTATTAGATTTGAATTCTCTCAAAGAATCTCAAAAAGCAAGAATGGACAGGGATTTAACTGGTAGTGAGATTAAACGAATAAGAGCAGAGTTAGCTGAGGAGTATGGGTTTTCTCCTGCTGAGATTACAGCTGTTCGTCAGTTAGAAGCGGTACTTAAAAAGCCTATGAATGAAGCTTCTGTTTACAACATTAGGAGATTGGCTAATGCTTTGATGGATGAAACTCCTACTAGAGAGCAGTTTGCTAGAGATAATAACATGAATGCAACACAACTCAAAGCTGCTGCTGATCTTGAAACTCTTTTCAGGGATATAGCTATAAAGAGACAAATTCCAGACGAGAGATTGCTTCGTGGTTATATAAACCATGCACGTGAATATGGGATGGGTGATGTTGAATTGACTTTCCTGAAGCAACGTGCTACTGGTGAATTGAGGGAAATGCAAGAGTTTATGTTTGATAAGGTAAGGACTGGGGAGATTAATGAGTATAATTTAGATCCAATTCAATCTACTGCTCTGTATATTAAGGCTGGGTTTGATCATGATTTACTAATGAGACCTTGGAATAGAGCTAGGAATATTGCAAAGGCAGAAGCTATTAGGAGAGCTGGAGAAAAGTATTATGAGAATACTGAGCTTTATCAAAACGCAACGAGATACTTGAATGATTTGAGGGGTATTCCTTCTGCTTCTACTTTAAGATTTCAGGATCACTTTGCTAAGACTCTGAAGAGATTAGGAATTGAAAAAGAGGTTAATTTTCAGAGGGATGTGGTTAATACTATCTTAGCTATGCAATCCGCGTCTGCTATGGCTTTCAGAGTTGGTCTTGGTCTTAGGGACTTTTATGATTACTTCTTTTCTTTTGGTGCTAAAGTAGGATATACAAGAGCTTGGGAAGCTTTTTCAAGGACTAACCCTCTAAAGACTAGGATGTTTAGAGAATTGAAAGAGCAAGGAGAGATAACAGGTCAGACTCATATTGAGTTTGGTAGACCTGGGGAAGCTGTTAGAGGAAAAGTAGGAAGGTTTGCAGAGAGAGGTTTAAAGGCTTCATTACAACCAACTTTTCATGAGTGGATGCAAGCTGCTGCTTTTTATGATATGTGGAAGATTGTTCCAAAAGAGTTGAACAGAGTTACAAGAGGAAAACAAAGCCTTGAGACTGCTTACAGGAGGATTAAGGCAGATACTTTCAATGAAGTTGTGAGGAATAAGTTTGACGCTTTAGTCCAAGAAGGAAAGATAGAAGAAGCTACAAGGTATTTAGCAAAGGCTTCTCAGGTTGAAGTTGCAGGAAGATATGGGATGGGAAATAATCCAGCAGGGTGGAGGACTAATAGAGGTAGAGTTCTTACACAATTTGGAACATGGTCTGTACAGCGTAGGACTTATTTGATGCGGAATCTAAGTGAGGGTAGTGCAGGGAATAGGTTAGCTTTCGCTGCTAGGTTTGCAATGGGCCAAGCTGCTTTGGCTTTTACTGGTAGATTTCTTGGATTTAACTTAGGGAGTTGGTACACTTTACCTGGGTTGGTCTTTAGAAGTCCTATTCTACAGCATATGATCAATGTAGGTTTGATAACTGGAGGGAGTGAGAGAGATAGGGATAGAGGGATTACTGCATTCCAAAGATTGTTTCCTACTTCTGATCATCCTGCTTCCTTGTACATACCAGGTAGTTATGCTTTTTATGATGTTAAAAAAGCTCTAACTGATCCTAGGATTGAAGATCCTGTTAGAGGTATAGGTAGAATGATTGGAATTCCAATTAGTGATAAGGAACCTGAGTTTTAGTTCATTTTTTTTTTATTTTATAAACTCATAAACAGGATCATCTGTGTCAGACACTGTGCATTTGATCCTGTTTGTTATTTCCAAGAAGTGGAGAAGTTCATACAAGATTCTCATATCTGCGTCTTGATAGAAGGCTGCAATTATGTCACTTCTACGGAATCTTTTCTTGATTTCAATCAAACTAACAATGCTTTCTAAAGTACTGATGTGGGGGTTTCCTCCTATTGCTGAGAATGTCTTCGGTAGTTTGTGTTCAATTGATTCTAACTTCTTAATGGCTATGATGAAGTCTTCTTGAGTTAAAGTCATTGAGTCTGAGTAGGAAGCGTGAATAATCATTGCCAGTTTGTGAATGTGTACGGGCTTTCTTTCATAATACCCACTCAATCTTTCATTCACCTGACCTAAATTCTTCTGGTCAAACTCCCTATACCAACTCTCCATAAACATCTTAGCATCCTCATCTATAACATACTCTCCTTCTATATAGTTATCAATGTGGAACAAATCCTCTATCAACATAGTTTTCAGTCCACTTAAATAATCTTGGTCTATCTCCTTATAATACAACTGACTCCTTCTCTTCTTGTCCTCAAAAACAAACACAACTCTAGAAGCAAATCCACCTCCTATAACGTCTTCAGGCATGTTAGCAGAAATCCACTTAGGTGTAGTTGCACCGAGTAGATTAACACAAGGAGTATCTGCAAAATCTTCAACTCTAGATATTGTTTCAACTGAGATATCTTTCTTACCATCAAACAAATCCGTTAATGCTGTGTACATATCAATTTTGGATTTAGAAACAAACATTCCAAATTCTGAGCAGAAGACAGAAAGAGCAGCATCTGGAGTTAGGGAGATCTTCTTAATCATTTGTTCTACAGTCATAGATGTTGGTGCTCTATTCACTGTAGGAAGTGCTGATAGCAAGTCTTCAGAATATCTTGCTGTTGTGGACTTTCTAGCTTTTCCAGGAGGAGCTACGAAGATTGTGTATAGAGATGGAAATATCTCATATCCTCCCATATAAGATCTTGGTATCTTCACCTTTCTTTTTAAGACAGAGGCAAGAGTGAACACACCAGACCAGAAGTGAAAGGTTTCTGGGGCTTCTGATCTTGGTAGTGACCACTCTGAGAATGTTTTTAGCCATGACTCACAACGTCTTTTTGCCGGCATCTTTTATTATTGTTTCTCTCTATTTTTATTTTTATTTTTCTCTTTATTTTTCTCTCTTAACTTCTTCCATCTCTCCCCATCTTTCTCCTACTTCACAATCAACAGGGATGGTAAATTCTTCACCGTTAATTACTAATGGTCTCTCAAGAAGGTTTCTAACTGGCTCCACAACATCGTCTACTTTAGAATTTTCCACTTCAGCTATGAAAGAGTCATGAGATTGATTCCCTATCACGAACATTCCCTTGTCCACAAACACTTCCTTCACCTTATCAATTCCACCCTCAATCCCTAACTCATCCTGTACATTACCATTAGTGTGATCCGCCACTGTTGATTGAGGGAGATATGCGTACGCTTCTTTATATAAATCATCTCCTTCTTTATTATACAGTATGATGGATCTTCCGTATGGGTTTGTGAGTACTCTGTGGTTAGCACGTAATTCTTCCTTCACAAAAGTCCAATAATTCTCACTAACCGCCCAGTGGAATTTATGCCATCCATAGAAGATGTCTTTCCCTTCCTTGTTACTAACAGTAATGAACGGTGGTTTGTCTGATTCTTGGTTAATACTTTGCACCAACATATAATAGCTAGCACCATAAGAAAGCTCATGGTTAGCTCTCTTTCCTAAGTACCTTTGTACTTTAGTTATTTCTTCTTTAGGACTCTCAAAAATACCTACTGCTGTGTCTGTATGAATGTCTCCATGTAAGAGAGAATTCTTCATTGTTTCTGATTTGGCATAAAAAGCTACAACCCAAGTCTCAGCTTGAGAGAAGTCCCATTGGATTAACTTATGACCTTTCTTAGCCACAAGCATTGACCGCATGAATAGTTTAGTTTTCATTTGTTTGCTTGACATTTCTTATCCCTCTACCTCCACTCTTCCACTTCTACAAAGTCTCTAGGCATTGTTTGCATATTAAACCCTGTACCATCTATCCATTTCTCAGCAGCCCATCTTCCTGTTTTTGGGGCAAGCTTAAATAAACTTCTCACTCTACCACCTTCTCCTAAATCAAAATCAGTGTAGGAGGATTTCTTCTTTCTAAGTCCTCTGATGATTAAGATCTCCTTTAACACAATCAATTTCTTCAGCCAAGGTACTTTACCCTTGTCTGTTTTCTTTGCATCTAACTCTTTCTTCACTAAACCAATCATTGCAATGATCGCATGTTCGTCTGTAGTTACCCTACCTTCTTTGGTCCTTCTTAATGTAAGTCCTAAGTGTTCGTATAAGTAAAATGGAACTTGAGTTTTAGAGTTTACATTCATGTATTGAGGAACGTCAGTTCCTGGGATGAGTTGTTTCTTTGGTGAGAGTGGAACTCCTATTATCTTGTTTAAGTAAGTTTGGTGTTTAACCCACTCAATTACAAGGGAGGATTGGATTCTAATCTTCCTTGCTTGATCTACTAGGAGTCCAGTTCTTGATATATGTTTGCTGGTATTGTTTGCAGCTTTCATATCAAATTGAAAAGTCTTCCTTAAATTCTTTCTTCTAGTATTGCCAAAGGAATCAGATTTAAGCTCTTCAACTTGAGAGTCTTTTATTTCTTTGGTAACACACACATCTTTTGAGTTGTATATGTAAAGTTGTGTCTTATCAAATTTAGCAGACCAACTCTTTATATCCCCGTCTGCTTTTCCTTCGTATTTGTAATAAGGTTCTCTTGTGTGGATAGATGTTAAGTAAGCCAAGGTCTTAGGAAGTTGTGGGTCTAAGACTCTTTGTGCTACATATGTATCCCAACTCCAATTTTTTGTCTCTATGTTAAAAAATCTGTACAGGTAATTCACATCAAAGAACCCAAAGTGTGGAATCATTGGAATACCAGACTCTAGGATTTGTTTGATGAATTTTATTGTTTGCAGGTCTTTAGTGTAAGGGAAGCAAACTCCTAAGTTTGGTGCAGGTGAGAACCCGCAACAAGCTAATCCTGCATCTCCAAATGTTTCAATGTCAAACGCAAGTTCTCTTCCCTCTTCCAAGAACTTTGAAGTCCATCTTCCTTGTTCTGATACTGTATCTGCTATTACATGTTCTCTTTCAGGAAGTCTTAACTCTGGGAATTTGGAGTCATTGATTATCCTGAATATATCATTGTCAAAAGTTGGATAAGCAAGTGCATTTCGAGAAATATAAGATGGATGGTATGTTGGAATGCACTTAACCCCCTCTAAACCAGGAAGAGTGCATTCCACAATTGAACCTCTCCAATTCATTATACCAGAGCCAGGTTTTGGTTTTCCTTGAAAGAAACCTGACTTACCTGTGAGGAAGTACATAGGCCAATTACCAAGTGGTACTATTACGTTTGGTTTGACTCTTTTTAATTCCTCAGTTAACTCTTGTATTCCTGACTTCAGTTCTGGAGAGTTTAAGAGTGTGGCAAAAGTGTTGTGCTCAGGACGATGTTTTGAGAGGTTTGATAAGAATACATCATCTCTCATGAGAGTATAACGGGCTAAACAACTCATTAGTTTTTCACCTGCATAACCAATGAATGGTTTGCCCTCATACTCTTCATCTTCACCAGGAGATTCTCCTACAAATGCTATGTCTGCATTAGAATTTCCATCACAGGGTACATACTTCTTGGAAATATATGGCATTATTCCTCTTGTTTTTCTTGTTCTTCTCCTAAGTTTGTTTCTGCCCAATCACGACGTACATTCCATGGCTTAGTGAATGAGGAACGGGATTCTAAGTAAGCAACTCTTTTTTGTAAGTCTCTAAAGAAGTTATCGAGATCATCTTTTCCTTTAGACTCATCTTTTCTTTCAGGCATAATTAGATCCCTCCATTGGATTGGGAGTAATGATATTGAATTGTCTTCTCCACTCTGCATCTTGGAAGTTCATAGCTATGATCTTAGTAACTATCTCATAAGTTGCTGTGATGTAATTTCCTTTATCATCCTGAAAAAACAATCCCTTCATATCAGAGATTGGAGGATTTACTTTAGCTACTATGAACTGAATTGGCATGATGATTAACAATCCCTCATCTTCTAACTCAATCAGCTGTCCTGAATAACCTGAGAAGATTACATAATCTCCAGGATGTAATCCTCCAACGTAAGTGGGATTTCCCGTTTCCTCATCCACACTATCTATACCTATATACTTAACAATACCTTGGTCACATCTTTCTTTTGCAATATCCGGTATGTATATACGGCCTGAAGGTGTGGTGTCAGGATCAAAGATTGGATCTATTGCTACATTTCCGTGTGGTAGGTGGAGCATTGTTTTTTCCTTTCAAGCACTCTCTATGTTCTTATAAGTTGAGACACTCTCATAGAAGAAGTTGAGTAATGCCAAGATTTCAGGTTCTAGGTAGATTGAGTTTGTCGTACTTATACCATCCTCTGTTGTTAACATAATTCCACAACCATCAAACTCAGCATAGACTGCATCACCTAGGTATTCTTTTGGATTCTTTCTTTCTTTCTCTTCTTCTTCTTTATTAGACATTAACATTAACTCCTTTTTCTTTTTTCTTTTTTAATTAACTTGTGATGAATTTATGGAACTCAAAATGTACTAAGTCATGAAAACTCTGATCTGTAGTTACTCCGTCCATATCCCAATCTCCTCCCCAACGGAGTTGTATTCCTCTAGAGTATGCTATTCCTAAGACAAAGAAACCAAATTGGTAGAATAATTCAATGTCGTCCCAATCAACTCCTCCAGGGATGTTTGGATTGTATGGAGCTAAATGAATTGCCTCTGCGGGTTGTTTGTTGTGTCTAGAGTTAGGGAATTTTACCTTACTCGTGCCTGCCTCAAAGTGCTTATTCTGATCTTCCTTTCCTCTGTAACCTTCTAAAACTATGCAATCCCAAAACTTTATAGCACTGTTTGCTACTAATTGTAATGGGATGGTACAAGAGTCTTTTGCTTCTATTGATTGCTTAGAGAAGTAGTAATTCATTTTTCTTCACACCTCTTTACTGTGAATAGTGGTTACTTCTTCATGCCTTCCTCCCATTATATAACCTCTCAAGAAACGTTCTAACAAGTAAACATCATTGTTTAGGATGGAAGCACGGTTTTTTACATGAGTTTCTGCACTGGGTTTCCTTTGAGAGTTTATACCATGATCTAGAATGGCGAGTTCTCTGTCTAGTTGAAAGTATATGGTTCTAACATTATCAAAGTGTTGGTAGAGGAGTTTCTTTTTCTCTTCATCCTGTTTAATTCCTCTCATTCCTACTTCTATCACTTCCTCTCCTAAGAAATGTTCCAATGCAAGGACTTCATTGACTAGTATTGACGCGTAATTTCTTATGACAGATCGTGGATCATCCTTGCTTAAGTACGATGTATTATATCCTAAAACAGAAGCTTCTAGCATAAGGTTTCCATTTCTGATATCTCTCATGGATTGACAGAATACGTTGTTCCACAAGTTATTCTCTTCATTATTCATAATTTTTTCCTCCCTTTGGATCTTGGATTTTGGATCTTGGATTTTGGATTACAACTAAAAAAGGTTGAAGAGTTAGAGAGAAGGAAGAGAGATTAGTTAAATTGAGATGTGAGACTCTAGAGCTACAAGATTTTTATTTACTTCTTCCTCAAAATGCTCAATGCTATCCAATATACTGGAAAGTTGTTCGTAGAAAGACTCATCTGGGTTGTCGGGTACAGAAGAAGGAGAAGGAGAAGTAGAAGGAGTATCGACTTTTCCTATAATCTCTACTCTTGCAGCCCTCAACCTATTACTTAGCTGGGGTAGTGCTGTTTTTGCCATACCGTTCAAAGAAAGTATTACTTCTTTGAGGTTTAGTTTCTTTACTTCCAACTCATTATCCGGCACCAGTACTTTATGATCCATTTTAATCCTCCTTTTCCTTTTTCTCTTCCTCTCTCTCTCTCTTCCTCTCTCCTACACTCTTCCGCAAGCTCACGTGCTATTCTGGCACGAGTCATTGCACCTTCTCTATCATGTGGCCACCAGTATACGTCAGTTTCCTCATAAGTAAGAGCAACATGTTCATCTTCAATTTCATCTTCTTTCACTTCACCTTTATATCCACCTTTATCTTCATTCTCAGGAATGTTGGGATATGTAGAGCTTAATGAACTGCTCTTTCCTTTTCGTGTGAGCAATTGTTCCTTGAAGTCCTTCTCTTTTGATTCCCATAAAATGGATTCATAATGTTTACAGCAATACATTGCAATTGATTCACAGAGCCCATGACACTCATTAGTCGTGATCCAAAAGGATTTTTTGCACTCACCTTCTTCTGTGTAGAATCTATGCTCTTTAGGATTTTCCCAATCTAGAGCAATAATCTCCCAAAATTCAGAGTCTTTCATCATTATCTCCCAACATCACTAGTTTTTCACTCAATACGGGTCTAATTTCATCTACCGTCCTTGTTATGACTGAAATTGGTAGAGGAAAATAGTCTACGCTTCCTGTTAGAACATAATCAGAAATTTGGTGCATCCTGTGAATTTCCTTAGCTGCTTCCTTAACTGTGGAAAATCTTTTTGACTCACAAAGTTTGTCAGTATGCCTTGGACCAAAAGGGTTATGATTGAATTCCATAACGTATGGATAAGCTGCTGTACTTGCAATGATCCACTCCACTTTAACCTTAGTTTCTTTCTGTATTCCTTCAGACTCAGTCATTGTAAAGATCTTCAAATAAAGGTTCTACAGTAACAGTTTCTTCAATTACTTTTATTTCCGTAACTGGCTCTACTGAGACTGGAATTGGGTAATAAGCCATGTCTCTTGTATGTAGTAATTCCTTTTGTTCTTTATATATCTCTTGTATTACCTTAGCTGCCTCAGTAGCTGAAGGGAATCTCTTTGCTTCCTTAATATCAGGTGTGTGTCTTGGAAGATATTGAACAAGAGGGACGTTTTCTCCGATTGTGTTCATGACATAAGGAAAGTGCCATGAGCTAGTGATTACCCACTGTACATCTGGCATTTCTATTTTTTCATTATTCATTATCTACTCCTCATTTCCTCATTTCCTCATTTTATATCAACAACTCCAACTCATGAGCAGTATAGTTATAGCATGTCCCCACGTCCCAACTATAACACAACACAGTATCCCAATCTGCATACTCAATCTCATATGGGAACTCTCTTTTCTTATCAATCGCAGTAACAATTCCCCACACACCATAATTACCACTGTGGGCTGCATCTTTGTCAGGTGTAATCATTACTATGTCACCCACTTTGAATTGTTGTGTGTCTATCTTACGATTGGTCATTGTCATCTCCGTGATAGGGAATACACTTTACAGTTATTTCCTTTTCACAATCAGTACCAAAACAAGGGCCACTTTCAGTACAGAGTTTTTCTGACTGAAGTTCAATCTCATCATGAGGTTCGTTATGAAAACATCCTTCACACCTATCAACTTGCTTTGCCTTATTGCAGATTACTTGCATTTCAAACCTCCTTAATTTTCATTAGATTCTTTGAATGGATAAGGAATACACTTTACAAATAATTTTCTAGCTTCCTTTGTAATATCCCCTTGGTAACAAGGGCCTTCCTTAGTGCAGGGAATGTTTGATACAAGATTGATTTCATTATGTGGTGTGCTATGAAAGCAATTCTCACACGCCAAAACTTGACCTGACTTATTGCAAATCACTTTCATTCTAGATCTCTCCACCTAAGGAAATTGCAGCGTTTGCCCACATCTTAGCTTCTCTTACACATCTAAGAGCTATGGTACGATCAGCACAGTCTGGAACTTCATTAAGGATTGCATTCATGAGTGTACCTGTTGCCTCTTCAATAATTCTTTGTTTTGCTTTATACTCATAAGGAAGGATCATATTATCAAGTACATAGAACAAATTATCATGCGTTACTTTTCCCATTTCAAACCTCCTTAATTAGTTACCAATTTCTAACTACAGTAATAAGTATATAAACAATGAGAGTCCAAGCTCCAATGGATGCTAGGAATAAGAAAAACCAAATTAACAAACAACTCAAACCTTCTTTATCAATCAGCATTCTTCCTCTTTAAGCCTAAGGTTTTGAGTAAAATGATGTCACTCACTCTAGCAGAAAAGGATCCATCCTCCTATTGTGTAAATGACGAAGAAAATCCAAAACAACACAGAATTTTTAGATCTCTTATGATACAATCTCTCAATCCACATCTTTACTTCTCCTTGTCCTTTTTCTATTTTCTATTAAATTGAAACAGTGCCTCATTGGATTTGAACCAACATCTTCCTTCGCACGTTTGTCTTTCCTGGCTGAGGACGCTTTGACCAATTAAGCTAGAGACACTTTCTTTTTAAGGGTTAAGAAGGGTTAAGAAGGGTTAAGAGTTAAGAAGGATAAGGATTAAGCAGCTGGTCTGAAACTTTCAAACTGCTGCATCTTATTCCCATTCTCCTTATTCACCATAACACTAAGCAGTGAAATAACCCTACAACCAACACACCTTCTCCATCCATCCCCACACATGCCAGACTCAGTATCAAAGCTCCAATCCATATCTGCAAACTCAGAAGAATCAAACTCTGATTCACCTTCTGGAGTGTTTTCAAAACCGAGACACGCCATGGCGAAGATTTTTCCAAAGGGTTCTGCTCCACCGTGGAGATAGCAGGAGTAGATAGTTTTCTCTCCAACTGCATCCGAACTCCCATCCTCAACAACATTCTCAATCTTCAACTTCCACCTAATACCAAACTGCTCATTCCCTTCTCTGTTTGTCTTTTGAAAAGCCTTAGGCTCTCCAACGAGAAGTTCATAATCACCTCTCTCAAACACTTTGAATGTTGCAGAGATGGCCTTTGGGTCGTAGTTGTGTTGTGGCATTTGTTACTTTCTCCTTTTGGTTTTTGTTTTTCTGGTCTGACTACTTCTCCCTCAGCTACTTCTGTTCTGTTGTTTCTTTACCTCCTATCTTAATTGTCCCTGTCGGTTCTTTCCCACTTTGTGAAATCTTCTTAATCATTTCAGGAAAGTTAGGATTAGTTATAGATTCCACTTCCTTCCCATTCTTAACAAACACTCCTCCATACCTAGTGCCTGCTGTTACTATTTCATCACCCATAAGTCTTAGGTTATACTTGGCTGTAGGGTGTCTTCCTACCCTTTCCATATAAAACACAGAATCGAAGTAACAAGTAACATCGTCAGGGAAGGTCTTACCAGTGAATCCAGGTTTAATTGCTTTCAACGTTTCTGCATCATTCACACCTTTACCACTCTTCTCATAAATGTGACGTGAATGTGCAGCGACTAAGAGATGGTAACCTTGTTCTTTTGCATCGGCAGTGTAAGTTGCCACCCACCATTCAGTCAATCCCATTTCCATTCCAAAGTCTTGAATTCCAGGAATGAAGAATCCTTTTGGGAGATCTTTTCTATTCTGTGCCTTGTCCCAAGTTTTAGATCGTTCTTCTATGGAGGAAATTTCCAATCCCTTCCACATAGCATGTCTTCTAAATGCTGTCATTTCATCTACTGCTACTACGTCAAACTCATTCCTCTTGTTGTCTACATGATAGTCAATCACTTGTTTAACTGCGTCAAAAGCCTTTGTAGCTTCTGTTTCTCTGATTGGGACAACAATGGGATTGCAGTTTGGGTATCTTCTCTTGAAACCTGGTGATTGGAGAGTAGAAATTCCTTCACCGATTGTGAAATAAATGTAGAGCATTCTACTACCCGCGGTTCCAATGAATTCTGTTTTTCCAGTTTTACTATCTCCATATATTAGAGTTGTTGTTGCTTTTCCTGCTGGTAGATCATCTAATCGTTTTGCCTCAATGCCTGAAGGCATCTTAGTTTCTTTCGTTGTCATTTTCACACGTCACTGTCTGTTATTATGTACTGTAGATTCTCTGGAATTATTAGGACTGTTTCATGTACTAATTTTCCACTTGGCATATACCAGAAAACTGGAACCTCCATTTCACTGTCTATTGCTTTCTTCAGTTCTTCGAGAGTACTGAATTCTCTAGTGAAAAATATCCTGTCGTTAAGGAGTCTTATTTCAAGTGTTGTTGTCATTCCTTTAATCTCCATTGTTCTTACATCCTCTGACCTTGAGATGGAATTCCTGAAATTCCTGGTACTGCAATTGAAGAAGGTGCTCTTCTCTCTTGTTCAACATGCGGGCTGTGACCCCATGCAATTAGTTGTGTTACGTCAATGTTTATAACACCTCCCTTTACATCTTTGATTTCCAAAAAGGTTGGAGTTGTGTTCCCTTCAGCTTCTTTTGCTCTTTGAGTACTCCATGCATCGTAGAGTCTTTTGTTAAAGTCAAAAGAAGAAAACTGCACTAATGGAGTAACACTTACTCTGTTTTTTAGAATCAACAGAAGGTCAAACACTTTTTGTTCTCTTTTTGGTCCCGATGCCTCAACGTCTCTCATTTTACCCATTGTATTTCTCTCCTATGGTTTTATAATCCCACGGTTCTCTTTTGTACCTTGTTCTCAACTGATTCATTTGTGCATTCTCTGTGCCTTTTGAACAAACAGCACGGTAGATGCAATTCCAGCAATGTGTTTCATTCATTGGCCAAAAGTCTTTTTCCCTACTCTCGTTTATAAGACCTTCCCACCAAATGGTTTCATCCTCAAACCTTTTAAGTTCTTTCTCAGTCTTACTTACTGCATATATCTCAATTTCCGGATCGGGACTTGGCTTTTGTTTTGTCGGTTTCTTTATGAATAGAGTATCAACAAGTAGAGTCCCTACATGATTTCCTGATAGAAGGGATAAACCTAATAGATAACCATTGAATTGATCATTAGGATTTATTCCTCTTTGAAACTTTTCTGCTGTCATGCCTGTTGTCTTAAAATCTTTTCCTGCGTGTGTTCCTGTCCAAAGTAGGAAAACATCTGCCTTTCCTCCAAGACGTGTGACTCCATCTTTTAAGAACACTTCAAAAGGTTGTTCTACTCCTATTACTTTTAACTTCCCACCTTTCTTTTCACGCTTCCACTTCTTAGCTGCGTATGCACAACATTGTGCCATGCGGGCTAAGTTTAAGTGATCCCATTGTGTTCCTGTTGGAGGGTCATCTTTTCCATAAAGTTTAACTGCTGCTTCCAAAGCTTTATGGATGTGAGCAGGATTATCTTCATCCTTATCACCTTCTCCTGTAATTGGATCATACCATGAAAGCTCTAGAATTTCCATGAATTTATGGTATGCTGCGCCAAACTTGAAGTAAGGTTTTGTTTCTTTTTCACTGTAACCTAGAACTATTCTGTAGAAATACATTCTAGGACACTTCTTAAAGTGTGTGCGAGAAGTAGAATCCCTCGCAGCAGGTTCAGCTCTTTCTAACTCTGCCATGAATTCTACTTTCGGATGATCAATAGTTTCCATCTTCTCCCTCAACTTCTTCAGTCTCTGCCTCCGCTTGTCTCTTCACATCTAAAGCTGCATTGATGGAAATGTCTTTTGGACTTACAATGTGGAGGGATCTGAAAGATTTGAGCAGCATAGAAAACAACCAACTGTATGAAGATCCCGGATAATAATCCTCAAACCACTTCGCATCTTCCATGTCTATGAATATTCTTTTATATATCTGCTTTTTCCTAACTCTAGGCTTAACCATTTGGCCTCCTGAGTTTCTGTAGTGCAGTTGCAACTTGAGGGATTAAAATTCCTGAGTCTGTCGATCTTTCCCCTCTTGCATTTACTTCACAATAAGAGAAATGGTTTAGGTTGATCAACATTGGATACTTCGCTTTTGATTGTTTGAATCTAAAGATAGGACATTCAGGTCTGTTAGTTAGAACACTGAAAATTACATCTTCCAATTCCTCAGGAGGAGTATCTGTTTCTAATACTAACTCCCTACCACTTTGGTGTACTGCTACGAATGTTGCTCCGGTTGTTTTGACTGTGTCGGAATCCATCCTATTCCCCCTATATCTCTCTTAGTTAGAGTAATCCCTCTTTCATTGATTACAATCTTAAAACCCTTCTCAAAAGTCCAAGTGTAGAGATTCTTTAGCATTTCCTCATTAGGATTGAAGACGTTTGGGAAATACAACTCCTCTAAATCTTGGAACTTGATTGCTTGTGTTATTAAACTTTCTAAGGAATTTGCTTCGTGGACTGTTACTTTCTTGGAGTCTTCTAAGGAAGCTGCGGATGAAATTGCATTCCTCAACTCCGCTATGACTTTTCCTGGTTTTGTCCTTATCACATACTTTCCACTCAAAGAGGCATAGTCTGATAAGTCTAAATGAGCGGCTGTTTTTATTCCTTGTCTTATTGCAAAAGCTACCTTCTCAGGTGTGAAGTTAGGAGAATCCACAGACCATGTTAAGTCTGTCTCAGCTTTTAACATCTGATCCAGATATGGTTGTACCCTGTAAAATGCATTCTGACTTATGTGGTAAGACACTTTTTACTCTGTCGTTATATAGTATTGACCTATGTCCTCTTCATCAAGTACGTTTTCTTCTGTCACTTCTTCCACATCTCTTATTCTCAAGGGAACCATTTCAGTTAGAGAAGCAACGAAAACTTCCTTCTCTTGATTTAGCTGCAGAAGCTTTTCTATCAATTGTTTGACTGACATTTCTTATCTCTCCTTTTCCTTTTCCTTTTCCTTTTCTTTTTCCTTTTCCTTTTCCTTTTCCTTTTAGAACATCACTCTATCACTATTTGAAT
>CAZXFI010000008.1:12953-15035 GCA_964640225.1 uncultured archaeon | reverse complement strand
TTTTCCTTTTCCTTTTCCTTTTCCTTTTAGAACATCACTCTATCACTATTTGAATCTCATCCCGTACACAGGTGTGTCCATTACCATCATCATTATTTTGTTCTGAATAAGGAGTAAATACTTTTATTTTCCTTATTCCAATAATATCTCTGACTTTCGTTAAGTAGGTGCAGGCTGAGTCTAATTCATGTTCTACTTTTTGAGAGTAAACAGTTACATTCACATCTTTGAGAATATCACCTTCAAATGCTGCGGCTGATAGATAGTCAATTAGTTCTCGTAAATTCATTCTGTTTCTCCTCATTCTCATTTAATGTACGCCAGCATTGGAAAAGTGATGTCCTTAAGTTATTCTCTCTGTTTCTCCAATATGAGATGGAATCTATCAGTGTTAGGTTTGTGTCATTCTGTGCTCTGATAGTTTTTATGTCCATCTCTATGATTGTGTTGAGGGTTCTCACTGAGTCAATCAATGCTTGTTCTCTCGTTCCTTTTTGTTTCAATCCAACTTGTTTCAATCCAATAACAGTTAATACAAGGAACATTAAAGTTATGAACATGAACACAACATTACCAGTCCGCATTCTCAGCTATCCTCTTCGCAAGTCTTAGATACTCATACATTCTGTTGGTGAGATACTTCCTCCCATATGTCATCATCTTAAACTTTGCTATCTTCTGTTCTTCTGTTAGAGTGCTTGTATCTAAGATTCCTTCAAAGTCCGCTTCCTTTATCGCTTTCCTTAAACTTGAAATTCTGTCTGTCAGTGCTAAGAACTTTTGCACAGACTCATTATCCACTAAATCCTCATACTTTCCCTTACTCTCTAGAAGTCTTGCTGGCATCTTCTTTTTTCTGTTGCTTGGATTGGGGTTGCTTGAATTGAGAAGGTCTTTGCAATCTCTCTTCTTCAAAAGTATCCAATGACATGTAGTGTTGAGTGTAAACAAGTCTGGTTAATTCTCTTGCAATACTGTTCACATAATCCATCTTTGTGAGGGATAACATTGCTAAGAATTCTGTGCAAAAACAGACAATGTCCCAATCTGTTAATGGACTTTCTCCTTCCCTTTCCTTTTCCTTTTCCCTTTTCTCTGAGAAGTCTAGTAAAATATGCCAGACTTTCTCTGCTCTTTGTGTTGGATCTAATACTTCTTTGTCGATCTTTTTCACAAGAGCATTGAATTCTTCCTTATTCACTCTCTTCCTCCCTCTCCCTCATCTTCATTCATAGCTGTTATGCCCCGAGTGAATAGTTCTACTTTCTTCTTTTCCTTTCCATCTTCTTCATGAAAGAAAGAAGCACTTCCAATTACTTCATTGTTTAGGAATATAGTTACTAGAACCATATTTCCTCTACTCATTGTAGAAGTACTCCACCGTAGCTTTTCTTCCGTGTTTTCTTTCATCTTCTCCCTCTTTAACTTCCTCCACAGTTTGTAAGTATCTCATTAACAAAAACACAATCCCTTCGGCTCCTGATCTTATAGTAATACCTCCAGGAAAGGATAAACTGTGGGCTGTTGTTATATTGCTTAACTTCTGTATTATTTTGAACAATGGAATGTTATGATCTAAAGCTAGATTTATCAACTCCTGAATACCTTGTGTCCAGGCTCTTGTTAACGTACCTGTCTTTCCTATTGTTATAAACACTTCAACAGGTTTATTTAAGTGTTCACAAATAGTTACATAAAGAGTACCGTCAGGAGTTCTTATTGATAGTGTGGAGCTATAAAGAACCTCTGGCTTCTCTTCCTTCTTTTCCTTCTCTTTTTCTTTTTCTTTCTCTTTCTCTTCAGAAACTGACAGTAATCGAATCATTAGATCAATTTTATCTTTTTAGAAAAATCAATTGGCTTTTTAGAAAAATCAATTGGCTTTATTGGAGTCTCATCTTCTACTTTCTCTTCCTGTTTCTCTTCCTGTTTCTCTTCCTGTTTCTTATACAATTCTTCTGCTGTCCTCTTCATCTCTTCATACTTTTCCTTGTACTTCTCTTCCCCTATTACTTCTTCATCTTCCTCCAAGAAATCTTCTTCTGCATCATCTATTTCATCTTCCTCCTCCTCATCCTCTTC
>CAZXFI010000008.1:7601-12853 GCA_964640225.1 uncultured archaeon | reverse complement strand
TCTTCATCTTCCGCTTTCTCCTCTTTCTCCTCATCTTCAATGACACTCTCTTCAATTGCTGATTGTATTACCTGATTCAATCTTTCTATCGAATCAAGAGTGCTATCGCTTGGGTCTAAACCAGAATCAACTATATCTGTTTCTAAGTTTGAAAGTGACAAAATCACTTCTCTCTGCACTTCTGTGTTTGTAAACTGTGCATAAGCGGCAACTGCCGATTTTATCATTGTTGCGGGGTTCATTTCTATTCTCCTCATTTGTGATTTTTATTAAACTTTCTTTTCTATCTTCTCATCTGTTCTTTCATTCTCCTCAACAAGTCCTTCGCAATACTCTCTGAAGGATCTATTGTTGTTCCCTCAACAACTTGTTCAATGACTTTCAACTTTTTATCCAACAATTCTTGAATCCAAATCTCTATTGATTCCTCCACTATCACATAGTAAGAGTTGATTGGATGTGGATCTGCCATTCTTCCATATGCTCTTTCCTCACATTGTTGGTGAGCAGCAGGAGTCCAGAACAGGTCTGCAAAGATAACATTATTTGCACATTGTAAATCATGACCCTCACCACCAACTTGATATTGTGCTACAAGATAGTTAATGTTTGGATCATTTCTGAATTTATCAATTCTCCACTGGTCCTTCTTACTTCCATGTAACTCTATTGCTTCATCTCCTAAGAATTGTTTAATCTTTTCAATAACATCTACATAGAATGAGAAGATTATAACCTTCCCACCGTTATCTTCACTTTCCTTTACATCTCTTGCTAACTCTCCAACTGTTTCAATCTTATCATACGCGCAAACTTGTTTCAATCTGTTAATTTGTGCTAAGATCCCAGTCACAGCTTTCTGTTCACTATTTGGAGTCCACTCTTCAAGAGCAGCATATACACCGTTTAACACTCCCTTATAAACTTTCATTGCTTCAGAAGAGAGTGTTCGATACTCATATATTCTGTTAATTGGCGGAAGATCTTTCATTACTTCCTTTTTCGTCTTCCGAATCATTGTTGTTCTTAATGTCTGCTTCAATCTCTCAACGTTTGCAGTTGTTCCATCATAGTGGGAATAAGTATTCACAAAACCATCAAATGAAGGGAATTGATCTGGACGCACTAAATTTAACAATGGCCACAATTCGCTTGGTCTGTTCAGTATTGGCGTTCCAGTCATAGGGATGAATCTTTCCCCTTGAATATCTCTTGTCGCTTTACTTCTCTGTGCTCTTGTGTTCTTTATATAGTGGGCTTCGTCTAAGACTATTATATCGTAAGGTCTCATGTTTAATAATTCTACCCACAAATAACGATCTTTTGTTGTTGTCCCAATCACTACACCACTTGGATCCTTTACATCCTCTTTAACTTCCAACTTTCTCCCAAGAATTTCATAGTTTATGATCGTCCATACATGACTTCCTAAAGTGACTTTTAACATATCTTCTTCATTAGGTGAAGACTTGTACAGTACTAATGCTCTTTCTCCTGTTAAATGCTCAATATGCCTTACCCAATTGGATTTTAACTTTCCTGGTATGACTACTAAGAACCTAGCTTTATTGTTCTTTTCTTTCTGATATTTAACGCAGGAAGCAATGGACATTGGAGTCTTACCCAATCCCATTTGGTGAGCGATGATACAATTGTAATCTGTGAAGTCTGCAAATGCAACTGCTTGCTTTTGAAATGGTTTTAATTCAATCCCATTTAACTTCACACCTACATCTATTTCATTGCCCTCAATCTCACCTAAGAGAATATCTAATTGTTTTCTCCTCTCCAATTCTTTTTCCGCAAACTCCAATGCTCCATCTTCCCACTTTACCTTTTCCTTCCCCTCTAATACTTCATAAACCTTCCACAATTCCGCAGCCTGTATCTTGTATGCATCATTGTAAATTCCTCTTGCATGCTTATGTGAGTACTTCAATCCTTCTATTTTTCTAACCAATCTCTGTCCAGCATAACAAGTGGTTTTTATGATTAAATTCTTTTCTTCCAACGAAACGACTACATGAGGACGATTTATATAATCGTTTATAGCTTCCTCTGCACCGTCTTCAAATTCAAATTTTGTTTTGAAGGAAAGGTGATTTAATCTTTCTAAAAAATCTTCCCAATCCTCCAACCTGAAATTGTTTTCTCTGTTAAAAGAATCCCAACTTCTACTTGGAATTCTTTTAATCATAGTCACAAATTCTTCATCATACTCCGTTTTCAGTGACACATAATGTTCTGTCAACATCCTCACTTTTATGTTAAACTTTTCCTCTTCTAATTCCTCCACTTCCTCCACTTCCTCCTCTTTATTTACATTTACATTCAATAATCTTATTTTACCCATTTCATCTCTCTTCATCTTATCTTAATGGTAGGAATGTAACACATTGAGGGCTATTTGTCAACCCCTTGACTTTCCCCTTCCTTTCCTTTTTCCCCTTTTGCTATTTCTTCTACCTTCCTTTTGAATTTTTATCTTTTTCTTTCTCTTTAAGATCCACTTCTTACTTTTCTTTACTTCAACCTTCCACTCTTTTGGAGTAGGAGGAAGTGTTGATATAGATAGAGGATGAAATTCTCCATTTCCCTTTTCTTTTTCCTCCTCCTCTTTACTCACATTCAACAATCTTATTTTATTCATTCTTTTCCCTTTCCTTCATTTCCTTCATCTTCCCTTTCCCTTTCCCTTTCCCTTAACACCTTCAAAGCTACCGAGTCGAATTTCTTAATTAAAGTTAAGAATTTTTCTTCGTTGAAAACTTTATTCTTACTCTGTGTTGCTATATCTATAGAGAATTGTAAACACATTAGTCTATCTGCACTTTTCACTTCTGTGTTTAGACTAATCCACCTTGCCATTAACTCTAAATCCTTTTTATTCATTCTCTCCCATTCCCTTTCCCACTTCCTCTTTTCCTTCCTTTCTCATTGATTCTTCCACAATAGAAAGTACTTTTACCAACTCATCTTTACACTTGTTCACTAAACGAATCCAACTCATACTTCCACTTCCTGTTGGAGGAGCATAGTGGGAAGATACTAATCCGGAGACATGTGTTACTTTCACGAGTCTATATAATTCAATACTCCTAATTTCATCATTATCCAAAGTATTTGTTACTGGCGCGAGAGATTCACACCATTGTATTCTTTCATTTATTCTAGCTTGTAAATCTATACTCTTTGGTTGTAATAATTTCTTTATAAGTGTAATACATGTATCCACGTCTGTCTTAAAGGATTCGGAGTCTATAGGGATGCTTCCCCACAAGACTTCAATGGTAGGTCCACTTATGAGGAGGAATTTCTCTTGTAATTCTGGAACAAACCTTACTGTGAAGTCATTCTCTGTTAAGTCTTGTTCCTTACCGAATTTATCCAAAGCATTTTCAACTAGCCATTGGATATTTTGTTTCGTAACAGGGCTGTTTACTGAGGGCTTGCGGGATATTTCCATTCTTCTATCCCACAGTGTTACTCTACTCTTTCTCTCTCCTACCTCATCTTCCACTTCCACTTCCACTTCATCTTCCACTTCCACATCTTTGACTGAATTCAATTCTCTTAACTTTTTATCAGAGTTAATGTTAATATTAGAATTCATTTTTTCCTCATTCATTCCCATTTAATGAGTTGCTTCACTTTAATATAACCACAACAAACATAAAAGTCAACCTGCCATTTTGACATGACAGATTGGCAGACTTCCCTTGTTGTTTTTTCACTTTTGTTGTTTTTGTTTTTTCACGTTTTTAGTTAGAAATTAATTCAACGAACTCAACGTCAATGTAAAGCTTTAGTAACCTTTCAACCTCTTTACCGCTTTTGTAATACCCACTTATACTTTTGAACGGTCCACAACTTTCACAGTTGTATCCCAAATAATAACCCTTGTGACTCTCTAGGATTTCTAATTTTAAGGAATGAGAGCAACGAGGACATGTTACTATTTCTTTTTCTTGCATTTCCTTTTCCCTTTTTCTTTTTAAGAGTTAAGCGTTAAGGGTTAAGCGTTAAGGGTTAAGAGCATAGAAAGAATCTCTCGCCATACGCGTACATACAGTCCATCTTTTCAAAGCTCTAGTATCATTAAGGTGAAGCTTCAGTAACCTTAGTAACTTTTCAATGACATGAGATTTATTCGGGTAAGCCTCATGTAAACTATCCAACATCCTACATTGCTGTCTTAGTGTTATATGATTGTCTTCCTCTAGAGCAAAAATACCGTGACATATACCTGAAACTGAAGTATAATGACTTAATACTTTTTCATGAGTTTCAAGCCGTGGAGTCTCAAGCCTTGGAAAGGTAAGACTACCTTCTCCACGTTCTCCACGTTCTCCACGTTCTTCTCCATACACTCCAACATGTAAAAATTGTAAAGCTAAATATTCCCAAGCTTCCTGAATGCTCATCCCATTTCCCGCAGTACTCCCCATAACCCTGCAAATTGTAGCTCTATTGTAAGAGTGTTTTCTATCCAACGAGAACCAATACATTCTTCCCGGTGTAAGTTTTGCCTTTGGTTCAAGACTTCCAAACACTCCATACAATGCCCTATCCATACGATCCGCTTGCAATTGCGTGATATAATTATCCCACTCCATTACTTGGATGGCGTGACAAATTCCACCATCTGTATATCTACTCTCCAATCCGAGTACTGCGTGTTTCTCGAATTCTCTCCCAATCATCATCCATGCTTCCTTCTCTGTGATTAGATGTTCTCTTGTGTTTGACATTTCCTTCTCCCTTTCTTTAATGTTCAACTTAATGTTCATCACTTAATGTTCAAATTGGACCGACTTAATGCCAATTATTCCAAATATGCCCACGTGGCGCCAATTATACCCACGTGATGCCAAATTACTCCAATTATTCCAAATTACTCCACGTAGTGCCACATGACCCCTAGGCACGTACCTTGGAGTGGTGCGCCCCTTCCAGACTATTTCCTCTCAGAACCAACAAACTCTCAGAATCAACAAAACGAAAAACTATTTCTCCTATTCTTTTTTTTTTTTTTTTTTTTTTTAATATAAAAGAAATTGTTCCTTTTTCAGAATCAACATCTGGCCAGAATCATGTTGGGACAGGGACCCCATGCCAAGGTACGTAGCAAGGGGTAATTTGGGATATTTGGGGCCAATTGGCATCACGTGGCACCATTTGGAATATGTGGCAAAAGTGCCAATGTTCTAGCCATACTTGACCAGAAAGTTTTTTCAAATGTTCAAAATAAT
>CAZXFI010000008.1:5456-7501 GCA_964640225.1 uncultured archaeon | reverse complement strand
GTATCAATTGCAGAATCATCTTCAGAATCAATTGTAGAAATTAAGACAGTCTTCAAAACGAATCCTGAAGTAACAGACACAAGTCTTAATGAATTATAACTACAACACATGTATGTTCTTCCCTTACTCTCATTAGTTTTTCTGTTTCTCAACAACATCCTGAATTCTCTCAACACTTCAACTGCACGCCAGAACGCATCTTGTCTTGTTCTGTGCGTTGATATAATTTCTCCAAAAATGTTCTTAACTAAAAACTTTTCTTCATTTGAAGAGTCGTGAGGAGTTTCCTTTTTCATTATCCAATCTCTCTTTCCTTCAATAAGAACGGTGAGCAGCAATTTCCACAGATTCCATTCTCTTCAAAATTAACTTCGCGTAGTCAGTCTTGAAATACACTTCACTTGCGTATTTCCTTCTCCTACCTTTACTTTGTTTAAATACTAATACGATTCCTAATAGCTCCATGATCCTACTCTCAATTAACTTAAATCCGTTATCATGTTGATGCCCACACTTCAACCTACTCTCAGTAATTACATGAGCTAATTCATGTCCGATAACATAACGAATAAATTCTTTTTTCCTACATGCTAAACTAAGGGATAATACAACACGCTCTACTCTATAAAACGGACGTGCAAACACAACATAACTTCGCTTTGTGTCTTTAATCTGAAAATCCAAACTTCTCAATCGGAACTTTTCATTCGGAAACTCATCTTCAAGAGTGTCTAACACTATTTCCAATTCCCGCTTTATCATCCCAACGCCCAGCATACTCACCTTCGTTGCATTGGTTAATTTTGCACTCATTTTAATTTACTCCATTCCATTCCATTCCATTCCAAACTTCAATTCATTCCATTCCAATAACTGTCTATGGATTCGAACCACTACATTCCATCCTTCAATTCGACAGTTACTTCAATTCGACAGTGAATAAAGAGAAAGTGCCTTAGACTAACTGAAAGCCTAAGACACCTTCTCATTGTGATTAGGGCCTGAGAATCACTAAGGGAGCATTCCCAATTCCTTTGCAATCTCCAGCATATCCGCGCCAGAAATTTCGTCCTCACTTCGACCAGCAAGCATTTCTGCGAGCTTTTGCTTGTATGTGTCGAAATTGCTTGCTTTGTCTTTCACACTCAAGCCCACACGACCTGCTGTCGGCTTTGTGTTCTCAAAAATCTCACTTACTGCCGAGAGGAAACTTTCGAGCGAAGAGTTCTCCTCCGCTTCCTGATTTCCTGCAAGACTCCTAACGCGAGTCTTTGCGCGAGTTTGAGCCGCCCAATTCAATACATCACGCGCCAACTCATTTCCCCCCGCCCAATTTACTGCTTCCTCCAGAGATTCTGCCATTGGAGCTTCTACTTCAAACTCCAACTTTCCTCCTGAGCCGAAAGTTTTGTCGGCGTGTGTGACGCTCATCTTGATTCGTTCCGTCTTCATGATTTACTCCTATTTTGGGTTTTTTATATTACTACTCTCCTACCTACCCTTAATCTAATCAGTTGTACCACTTCCCGCAAGTGCCAATCCCGGAATTGAACCGAGAGAGCTCCCTGTCGAGCTTGGCACAACAACCACTACCTTACCTCTGTGATTGTTCTCCGGATGGCCGATTTTTGTATGCCGGCATTCCGACACCGACGAATCGCACCACGAACTTTATGTAGTGAAGGATTAATTTGAACCAAAGCTCCTGAGCGACTTGAAGCAATTGAATAGTTGTTCAGGAACAGTGATTTTACCTCGCATTCTAAGTGAGCGAGAACTTGTTTACGGGTATTGTGATTCTTTGTTCTCATCATGTTAGCTCTACTTTCGTTATGACAATGTCGGATCGATCAAAGTCTCTTGTTATCTGCTCACCTTCCCACAGATAACGAATCGACACGTCGGAGTCGCTGGGGATGTGCTGAAGCCAGCAGAATCGAAGCGTTCCATACTGTGTACGTATCGAGAACGCATTTTGTTCGTCGTACAATTTTTTCGCTTGCTCGATGGTCATCATGATGCTTTCTCCTCTCGACGAGTTAATT
>CAZXFI010000008.1:0-5356 GCA_964640225.1 uncultured archaeon | reverse complement strand
AGTTAATTTTCGTTACCTGAACGGTAATCAATCTCAACCGATTCCGCAAGAGAGAAACATTACAAAACGATTACAACAACATTAACATTCGATTACAATTTGATTACAAAACTTCTGACAATATGTCATGACAATTTGACAGTCTGCCAATATGACACATGCCAATATGACATAATAAGTAAACAAGTGTTTTATATATCAGGATACTGAATACCAGTTTGAGCTACATGTGCATTCAGGTATTAAATATATCTAGTACTTGAATGTCAGATTACCATAGTAGTATATAAGTATTAGATATATCAGGATATTGAATACCAATTAACGTTATCAAGTATACAAGTATTAAATATATCTGATACCGAAATACCAATTTGGGCTGAATAGTCAATCTAGTATTAGATATATTAGGAACCAGTATACCGGATTGCGTTTTTCGGTAAACTAGTAATTAAATAATTAAATACCAGAATACTCCAACCCGGGGGACCAAAAAATTTTTTACTCCTTACAACCTAATGACGCTCAAGCTAAATATAAAACAAAAATTTGAGGTGAAAAAATCTCTTGGATTTCACGGCTCTCTTGGATTTTGAAATTAAAAATCTCACGAATCTCACGGCTCAAGGCTCTTGAATTGGTCAAGCTCTAAATTGGTCAGGCTCTGAACTGATCAGGCTCTAAATCGGTCACGGCTCTAAATCGGTCACATTAGGCTAATTGCATTCTGACTCAATGTTGTTTATATTGAATCACGACCACTCTTGAATATTGACTTTTCTTGTACTTATATACTACACTAAAAATAAAGGTAAATAGGAGTTGAGACTATGACTGTTGTTAGATTTCCAGATTTAGTCATTTCTGCTGGAGAATCTGTTAGTAATGCAATAGGTGGTTATTTGTTTGATAATTTGGGTTCTCTTAATATCTTTGGACCAGGTACTCTTGCGGGTACAGTTAAGGTTCAAGTTTCTGATGAAGAGCCTGATGATGTTAGTAATTGGTATGACCTTCAGGTTGGTGGTTCTGATGTTAATCCAACGGCAGATAATACGGTTTTGATTGAAACTGTTGCTTTCAGGAGTTTAAGATTGAACTCTGATACTAATGCAGGAGCTGGTGGGGAGACTTATAAGGTTGTTGCGACAGAACGGCTCTTGTCTTGAAATGACTCTTGAATATGAAGAGAGAAGTTCACGGCTCTTGAATATGAAGAGAGAAGTTTATGAAGAGAGATAAGTATAGGAAGAAGAGAGGGAGAAAGCCCGTAAAAAGCGGGGGTGAATTCTCAAGAGCTGTTAGGGAAAAGTTAAGGCAGGTTCAGAGATTCTCAAAGAGGAAGAGGAATTAGAAAATGAAAGACATTAAAGTTGACGGTGGTGGATTAAAGAATGACATAGCTGATGGTAAGAACCGTTTAGAGTTAATCCCCCCTAACTTCATTGAAGGTGTTGGAAAAGTTTTAACTCACGGAGCTTTGAAGTATGGGGCGTATAATTGGTTGAGGGGAATAACTTATAACAGATTGCTTGGTGCAATCAAACGTCACATACTTGCAATAGAAAAAGGAGAGGATAAGGACTCTTCAGGACAACTACACGCTTATCATGCAGCTTGTGGTTTGGCTTTTCTATCTTACTATCAAGAAAATTCAGATATATTTAGTAATTTTGACGATAGAATTTACCAAAGTGGTTTGGAAGAAGAGAAAGAGAAGAGAAAGAGTAATGAATAACGGGAATGGTACGAAGAAAAAGGCTAAATTAACGAAGTGGTGTCCAAAAAGATGGGAATTATGGCATACTGAGTGTGTCCTACTCTCTTCTACAGGCATGTCTAACACTGAATTAGCTACAAAATACAGAAAAACTCCACAGCAAATCAGTAATATCCTAAATACTCCTCAAGCTGCTGTCCTTAGAAAGCATGCATTAGATGGTTTAATGGAGAAACAGCTTGGAAATATGAGTAATAAGATAGAAGCAATTGCTGTGAAGAGTCTTGATAGAGTACATGAGTTGATTTTTGACGACAAACACTTCAAAGATTCACCCTTCAGTGTTGTTGATAGGGCTATAAAAGTTCTTCAAGGTGCTGGTAAGATGAGTAAGGACTCTGAAGGTAGGAATACAGTGAATAAAATTGATAAAGCCTTAGTATTGAACACTACAGAATCAACTGAGTTGTTGGAGAGTTTAACTAAAGCGGAGAGAGCAAAGGAACTTCACAGTGGAAATGAGGAAAACAATCCAAGTGAGCTCTCTTCTAGGAATATAATAGCAGAATGACCTTATCTAAGGAGGAATTAGATAGATTAGCAGCTCAGGAAGCTGAAATATACAATCAGCTAACTGATCCTGAGAACATTCTAGCTAAGCAAAAGGAAGCAGAAGAAAAACAGAAGGACATATCCACAGATTCCTGGCATTATATGAGAAGGAGGGCTAAAACTGACTTATTCTGGTGTGCTAATGGTGTTTTAGGTTATGACAAAATGACAGAAAAGCTCCACGGCCATATGTGTAAGTGGGTTGTGGATACGGAAGAAGATCGTTATAGGTTAATGCTCTTACCAAGAGGTCATTACAAGAGTACAATCTTCACAATAAGTGATTCCATTAGAATCTCCTTACCTTGTGATGGCTTTGAGATGGAACATCCTTATAATTTAGGTCCAGATGTTAGGATTTTAATCGGACACGAATCCTCAGGACCGCCAGGAGGAGCTTCAAGGTTTTTAAGGGAAATAACAGGGCATTTTTTAGCAAACACAAAACTAATGGCTCTATTTCCAGAGTGTGTTCCTACAAAGAAGACTGAAATAATCAATCAAAGGGAATTAGAGCTTCCAAGGCATGAAAGATGGGGAGAGCCAACCTTTGATACACTCGGTGTAGGTGTTTTATCTCAAGGTAGGCACTATGATTTTATAAAGTTTGACGATTTGTATGGAGTTGAAGCAAGGGATTCAAGAGTTGTGAGGGCTAAGACAATCAGTTGGTTCAATGGTGCTCACTCTTTCTTTGTTTCTAAGAAAACTGGACATTTGGATTTAATTGGTACTAGATATTCGTTGGATGATATATATGATCATGCTATGAATGTCTATGGCTCTTCTTTGTTAAGGTATATAAGAAGAGTTGAAGAGACAATTGATGGTAAGAAACAATTGATCTTCCCTGAAGAAACAGATTATGAAGGTCTCTTACCATTAATGAACGATCCAGTTGAATGGGTTCAGCATACTAATGATCCAATTGCGGGCTTGACTAAGTTTGATCCCTCTTGGAAGAGTTATTATGAGTGGTTATCAAGAACGAGATTAGCAGTCTTTTCAGGATCTTCTCATAGGATAGTCAATCTCACTGATTGTGACATAGTGATTTTGATTGACCCCGCAAGACAAAATGGTAAGACTGGTATAGTTGTCACTGCAATGGACTCTCAAGGAAGAGTATTTATCTTAGACACAGTGAAAGGTAAGTTCAGTGATCAACACTTCTGTAACCTAGTCTTCCATTTAGTCCAAAGGTGGAATCCAAGAACAGTTTGTTTTGAATCAGTACTCTTCTCAGAGCTCTACCAACCTTGGTTTGAAGCTGAGATGAAACTTAGAGGAGTTAGGTTTAATATAACTCTGATTAAAAGAAAGAGAACAGGAAGTCATTCAGAAAGTAAGCATGACCATATTAAAGCGTTGTCAGTCTACTGGTCTTCATTCCTAATCTTTCATCATTCATCACAGACTGAGTTTGAGGAAGAGTTTGACTCTTTTGGTGCAACTGATGACATTCATATGTTGGATGCATTAGCTTACGGTCCTCAAATTTGGACTCCTGGAATTGCACAAAGGACAATCGAAGAAAGGAATAAATCAGAAGCAGAACTGTTTGAAGACAGAGACTTAATCACAGGTTATTCTGCGTTATGAGGTCTCAACATGGAAGAAGTTTTGAAAGGCGTTGGCTCAAACGGTATAGTTGGTTTAACAGTCTTACTTGTTTACCTAGACTATAAGTTTGGAATCTTTTCAAAAGGAAATGGTACTAAAGGTAAAAGTGACAATTGTATTAGACACCGGAGCCAAATGGATGAAATCTTTGTTTGGTTTAGTCCTAAAGGACCAATGCATAGATTAAGCTCTCAGATGGAAGATGTTAAAGATGCTACAAAGGAAAATACAATGGTACTGAGAGACATAAAAGAAGTCTTGGAGAAGTAATGAGTTTCTTGGAAGAATACGCACAAGATGGATTTAGTTCAATCCCATTGAACTTACCCACTGGTGTATTCAATCCAGACTCCATTAGTGCATTAAATGCTTCTGATGGTGAAGTGTTAGTAGCATCTGATGGTGTTGTTACATTCAGTACTGTTATTGGAGTTGATGGTATTGATGTAAGTGATTTTTCTCTCATAGGACATGAGCATGCTGCGGGTGATGTTGTTTCAGGAAGTTTTGCTGATAGTAGGATTTCAGTAAGTAGTGTAACTCAACACAATTCATCTTTAGATCACGGTTTGTTAGATGGTCTTAGTGATGATGATCATTCCCAATATCATAATGATGCTCGTGCTCTTACTTGGTTAGGGACGAGAAGTACAACCGATTTGTCTGAAGGTAGTAATTTATATTATACAAACGCAAGAGCTGATGCAAGGATAGCTGCTGCTGTCTTAGAAGATTTAAGTGATGTTGTAGCTTATTCTTCCCTTACAGATGATGAAGTCTTACAATATAACACTGCTGCTGGAGGATGGAGACATAGAACCTTATCAGAAGCAGGAATTTCCGCTGTAGGACATGAGCATACTGCGGACGACGTAACTTCTGGTTCTTTTGATGATGCTAGAATTTCAGAATCAAGCGTAACTCAACACAATGCTGCGTTAGATCATGGTCTTCTTAGTGGTAGAGGAGATGATGATCATTCCCAATATCACAATGACTCAAGAGCATTAACTTGGTTGGGAACTAGAAGTACTACAGATCTTTCTGAAGGAACAAACCTTTATTACACAAACGCAAGAGCTGACGCGAGAATTGCTGCTGCTGTTCTTGAGAATATAAGTGATGTTGTAGCTTATTCTTCTTTGTCAGACGATGAGATTCTTGTTTACAATTCAGCAGCTGGAGGTTGGAGACATAGGACTTTTGGTGAAGCAGGGGTTTCTGCAACTGGTCATAGTCATAGTACTGGTGATATTACTTCAGGAACCTTTAATAATGCAAGGATAGCTGAAAGTAATGTTACTCAGCACCAAGCTGCTCTAACAGTTTTAGAATCTCAGATTACCGATGGAAGTATCCTTGCTCGTGTTGGTAGTAATGAGACTATTACAGGAGCATGGA
>CAZXFI010000007.1:0-49298 GCA_964640225.1 uncultured archaeon | reverse complement strand
ACGGGCAACAAGACCATGGAGCCCTACGACTACTCGTGGTACGGAGAGGCTGGAGGCGAGGGCCAGACAACGGTTCTCGGCGAGGAATGTGTATCTGAATGCGTGGCTTACGACAAATGCACCACGGGCGTGTGCGAACCTACCGCTTACTCAAAATGCGGAAAAGTGGGGTGCGGAGACGGACCCTGCACGCTTCCCGAAGGCAACGCGGACTGCTCCCAGTTTGAATCATGCAACTGCTATGCCGATTCCTCCACGACGACTTCCACTTCAACAACCACCACAATACCCGAGTTCCCGGACTGCAATTCATACGTGAACCAGGACGAGACAATGACGCAGAACACCACGGGTTGCACGGAAAATAATATTTTCACTATAAACGCCTCTGACGTGACCCTGGACTGCGCGGGCCACTACGTCCAGGGCTCGGGCTCCTATGGAATATACAACAGCGGATTTGACAATGTCACGGTGAAAAACTGCATAATAAACATGAGCGGGGCTTCAAGCGACGGGGGAGTGTATTTCTACAACGCCCAGAACGGGACCATAAAGAACAACGTGATAAGCGTGGGCAGGTATTACGGAATAAGGGTTTACAGGAACGGGAACGTTTACTATTACAACATAGACAACAACAGCGTAGCCGCGGGAAACAATTACGGGCTGTATTTCTCTTCCAACTACGGCTACTACAACAACATAACCAACAACAACGTCACGAGTTCCGGAGACTATACGATGTCTTTCTTCCGCGCGGGAAACAGCACATTCCAGAACAATAACATTGAGGGTGAGGACAGAGTCCTGTACCTGTATCAAGTTTCTTACAGCAACTTCACAGGAGGCTCCGTAAGGGCCACGGGCACGGAAGACTACAGGCTTTATAATTCTGGTCCCGGGAACTTATTCCGGAACACCAACTTCACCGCGGCAAGGCAGATAAACTTCTACACAGGCAACGAGTGGTTCAACTACAACAACCAGACCTCCGGAGGAGTCTGGCTCAACAGCTCGGCAAGCAACGAGTCCACGATAGAGAGGGAGCTTGTCTCGCTCACGCAAGACCTGGTCCGGTGGAACGACACCAATTCTACAGGAACCGGCATAACGATGACCTACAACCTGAGCGGTCTTCTGGCAGACACCTACTACAAGGTCTTCAACAACTCCGTGCTCATGGACATTTTAGAGACGGACTCAAGCGGAGAACTGCCCTCTTTTTCAATAGACCTGGGCTCGGAGCACAACATAAGCGTGGAAAAGACCTGGAGCTGCGGCGACTACCTCGGGGAAAGCGTGACCCTTGACCACGACATAACCGGCTGCGCCGGAACGATTTTATACATAAATTCGTCCGACACAACTCTGAATTGTGCGGGTCACTACCTGCAGAGCACGGGTTCCTACGGCATAAATGTCACCGGCTCTGACGTTCTGTACAACGTAAACGTTAAGAACTGCACCATAAATATGAGTGACGAAAATTACGGATTGTATTACAAAAGCGTGAACAACGGAAACATAGAAAACAACACAATAACAGCCAGCGGAATCAGCGCTGTTGATTTGCATTCTTCCTATTACACGGACGTAACCAACAACTCTCTTGAAGCCTCAAGTTACGCTGTTTATTTAGATTTCTCACAAAACAACAATTTTCAAAACAACAACATAACTTCCGGTTCCTATTCAGCCTACCTTTATTACGGCGATGAAAACAGTTTCACAGGAGACTCTATTATATCAGCATCTACCGAATATTACCTGAGAGGCACAGGATTGCATTCATTCAGGAACACCAACTTCACTGATACAAGGCAGGTGCGTTTCCACGACAGCGTGAACTGGTTCAACTACAACAACGAGACCTCCGGAGGCGTGTGGCTGAACACGTCCCCATCCGCCGGTTCCACCATGGACCGGTACCTTGTAAACCTCAACCAGTCCGTAATGCAGTGGAATGACACCTTTTTCACCTCAACGACTGCAGCCTACAACATAAGCGGACTTTTACCGAACACAACCTACTGGATATACAATAATTCCGTAAAGGTCTACAGCCTGGAAACGGACGGAAGCGGAGTTTTGCCGACCTTTACCATAAATCACGATACAAACGAGAAGAACATAACCGTGGAGGCAAGCATAGAGCCGAAGTACTGGGAACATTCCACGAACTCCACGATGGCGGGAGAGCCCGTAGAGTTCAGGCTGAGATGGACGGATAACGTGGGCCTGAACAGCTACGTGTTCAGCCTGGACAACTGCACAGGCTCTTTCGTGAACTTGACCAGCGGCTCGCTGTCCGGAGAGGAGGACTGGTCCAACGTCACGCAGGTGATAAACGACACGGTGGGCTGTACTCTAAAATGGAAGGTTTACGCCAACGACTCGCAGGACAACTGGAACGTTTCGGATGAGTACGCTTTCCTGACCTCACAGCAGATTGGCTGCGGGGCATACATAAACTCCACCACGGGACTGGGGAACAACATAACCGGGTGCACCGGAACGGTCCTGTACATAAACGCTTCGGACGTGACGCTGGACTGCCAGGGCCACTACCTGCAGAGCAACAGTTCCAGTTCCTCCGACAGTGGCATATACAACAACGGCTTCCACAACGTCACGGTAAAGAACTGTATAGTGAATATGAGCAGCTCCGGTGCGTACAACGGAATTTACTGCTACAACGCGGACAACGGGACTCTGGAAAACAACAAAATTACGGTGGGAAACTATTACGGCATACGCATATACAAGAACGGGGCCTGCGGAGACTTTACACTGGATTCAAACAACGTGACCGTCAACAACTACGGTCTTTATATAAGCTGCAATCCCGGTTCCTGGTTGAATGTCAGCAACAACATTATAACACCAAACTCTGATTGGGGCATGCTGATTTACCGTGTTTACAATTCAACTTTTACTGACAACACCGTGAAGGTGGAAGACAACGCGGTGTATTTCTACCAGGGCTCCAACAACACTGTTGAAGGGGGTTCAATCTCCGCCACCAGCACAAGGGAATATTACCTGAATGGCATAGGCTCCGACTTTTCCTTCAGGGACACCAACTTCACCGGCAAAAAGGAGGTTTACCTGAGCGTTGCAAACACGTGGTTCAACTACAACAACGAGACCTCCGGCGGGATATGGCTTAACGCTTCTTCAGTCTCTGCCAGTAGGACAATAACCAGAGAAATTATAACACTTGCCCAGAATCTGGTTGAGTGGAACGATACGCTGTCCTCGTCCACCCTTGTTAACTACAACGTAAGCGGCCTGGTTCCGAACAACACATACAAGGTATACAACAGTTCCGTGCTTGCGTACACCATGGAGGCCGATGAATCAGGAGTTCTGCCCGCCTTCAACATATCCCACGACGGCAGCGAGAAAAACATAATGTTGGAAAAAATCCTGTCTTGCGGTGACTACATCGGGGAAAGCGTGACTTTGGACCACAACATAACCGGCTGCACCGGAACAATCCTTTACATAAACGCCTCGGACATAACCCTGGATTGCGACGGGCACTACCTGCAGAGCTGGGGCTCCTACGGCATAAACGTTACTAACAAGAACAACGTCACGGTGAAAAACTGCATAGTGAACATGACAAACAGCACTTCCCCCAGCGGGATGTACGGGATTTACTACTACAACGCGGACAACGGAACAATAAAGAACAACACCTTGGAGGCGCATTACAGGTATTCAATATTTCTGGATTCCAGCGACCACAATGAAATTGTCCAGAATGAAATAAATTTCACCGAGGGCCAGAGGGCCATATACCTGGACGGTTCGTCATTCAACAACGTTTCAGGAAACAAAATAAACTCCGAATGGTCGGGTATAAGGATTTACAGCGGTTCCAACAACAACACAGTTTCCTTCAACAACGTAACCGGTTACAACGGCGGTTTAATGGTATCGGGTTCCAACAACACGGATATTTTCAACAACACTATCAGCTGCGACGGGGAAACAGTTAATTTGTTATATTCCTACCATAACAGCTTAAAAAACAACACCCTCAATTCCAGTTCGCAGACCTTGTCTTTGGACGAGTCCCAAAACAACACAATAGAAAGCAATGAAATAAAATGCGAATTTTACCAGGGGCTTCTGATTCAGTCAAGCTCTTATAATGAAATAAAAGAAAACAACATAACCGCCAACCAAAGCGCCTTGTACCTGCAGGGAGAAGGCTCCTTTTACAACAATTTCACCGAAAACAACATAACCGCTATAGAGTATTGCGCGGTTTCTATGGACAACCCCAACACGACCTACTTCACGGGAGGCTCCATTAAATCCGATGAAAAGGATTACTGCGTTTACTACCTCCAGCATCCGGTTTCCTTCAGAGACACCAACTTCACCGCCCCGAGGGAGATATATTATCAGGCCGCGTACACATGGTTCAGATACAGCAACCAGACCTCCGGAGGCGTGTGGCTGAACACTTCGGCCAACGTTTCCGAAGGGACCTTGTCCAGGAAAATTTTGAACATGACCCAGACCCTGGTGAAGTGGAACGAAACCAACGCCAGCGGCTCCGGACTCAAACCGCTTTACAACATCAGCGGCCTGCTTGCAGACACGTATTACAACGTATTCAACGATTCTGTCTGGGCCTTTACCGTGCAGACCAATTCCTCCGGAAACCTCCCGATGTTTTCAATAAAACTCGGCTCTGAACATGAGATAGAGGTAAAGCAGGACACGGAGCCGCCCTCCATATCCGTGCAAAACCCGCAGAACATAACCTACAGCTCCCTTCCCATAGACCTTAACGTGACGACAAACGAGGGCGCGGAATGGTGCGGCTGGAACCTCGGTGCAACGGAATACAACTACAGCATGTCCAATTCCTCGTTCACCGAGTGGTACGACTCAATAGACTCCTGCTCCCAGGGCACGCAAAGTTTGTACGTGTATTGCAACGATTCCGCAGGCTACACAGGCTCTAGTTCCGTGTATTTCACTTACGATTCCTTGGAGCCGAAGTACTGGGACAATTCAACCAATTCCACGCTTGCCGGAGAGCCGGTTCTTTTCAGCTTGAGGTGGACGGATAACGTGGGCCTGAACAGCTACGTGTTCAGCCTGGACAACTGCACCAGTTCTTTCGTGAACGTGACCAGCGGCTCTCTCTCAGGCACGGATGACTGGTCCAACGTCACGCAAGTCGTGAATTCCACCGGAGGATGCGTGGTAAGGTGGAAGGTTTACGCCAACGACTCGGGGGACAACTGGAACGCTTCCCAGGAATACAGCTTTGTTACCTCGGGAGCCCCGGATACCACAGACCCGGACGTGACCCTTAATTCGCCTGAAAACGACTCCCAGCTGACAAGCCAGGCTGTAAGTTTCAACTGCACCGCCTTTGACGCCGTAAACCTAACGAACGTGAGCCTTTACGGGAACTGGAGCGGGGGCTGGCACGAAAACGAGACGAACACCACGCCCCAGAACAACGAGCCCGTGATATTCTCCAAGACCATACCCTTCGGAACTTACATCTGGAACTGCAGGGCCTGCGACAACTCAAGCAACTGCGCTTTCTACCAGGACAACTGGACTTTCTCAGTCGCCACAAACTTCCCCCCGCAGCACGGTAACCCCAAGCTGAATTCAACCTACGGGAACAACTTCACCACGGAAAACATAACCTGCTTCAACCAGTCCACCGGCGACACGGACGGGGACCCTGTCGTAAACGTGTACAACTGGTACAGGAACGGAACCTCCCTCTCCAGGCTTACGATGCCTTTTGAAATAAACGTTTCCAATTCCACCCAGTCAGTCAGAGATTATTCCGGATACGACAACAACGGCACGCTTGGTTACCTGGGAAATGGCTGGTTTGTTCCCCTGTGGAGTTCCGGCTGCAAGGTTGGAGGCTGCTACGAGTTCAACGGCTCAACCTCCGGCGGGTTCGGAAACTACGTGGAGGTGGAGAATTCAGATTCCCTGAACATAACAGGCTCCCTGACCATGGAAGCATGGGTAAGGCCTTACAACGTTAACGACGAGGAACAGGGAATAGTTTCAAAGAAGTACTACAGCCTTGTTTACAACGGTTCCGGCTCCGATGTTTTCATCGCCGAATTCCAGGGCCTTTCAACGGAGGTAGTTGAAGGCATAACAACTCCCTCGCCGGACACGTGGTACCACATAGCAGCCACGTACAACGGGTCCCAGATATGCCTGTACGTGAACGGCACCCAGGAAGACTGCAGCCCCTCCACCGGCTCTTTGAGCTCGGGTTCCGATAACCTTACCATAGGCGTTTATGAAGCAAGCAGTTTCTTCAACGGAACCATAGACGAAGTTCATGTGTACGGTTACGGGATGTCAGAGGAGCAGGTTTACCGGAGATGGCTTGACACGAAGGACGGGCACAGCAGCAACAGGACAATAGTTAGCCAGGAAACCGAGCCCGGCGAGGAGTGGGTATGCGGCGTCACGCCCACTGACGACGAGGAAAACGGAATAGTGAAAAACTCTTCGGCCATGGAAATCCTTCTTGACACGCCCCCGAAGTACTGGGACAACTCCACCAATTCAACTCTTGCAGGAAGCGCGGTGCTTTTCAGTTTAAAGTGGACAGACAACCTCGGACTGAGCTCCTACATTTTCACTATGGACAACTGCACAGGCTCTTTCGTGAACTTGACCAGCGGCTCGCTGTCCGGAGAGGAGGACTGGTCCAACGTCACGCAGGTTATAAATTCCACGCCAAAGTGCACCATAAGGTGGAAAGTCTACGCAAACGACACGGGCATACCGGATTACTGGAACGTTTCCGAGGAATACAGCTTCAACACAACCCCCTCCTGCGGTTCCTACCTGAACTCAGACACGTACCTGACAGAGAACGTAACCGGCTGCACCGGCACCATTTTCTACGTAAACTCCTCGTTGACCCTGGACTGCCAGGGGCACTACATGGAAAGCTCGGGCTCCTACGGGATAAACGTCACGGAGCAGGACAACGTGACCATAAGGAACTGCACCGTAAACCTCACCGGAGGTCTTTCCAATCACGCGATTTTCTTCAACGAGTCGGACAACGGGACAATTGAAAGCAACACGCTGAGCGTGGAAGACGATGTTGGCGTTGAGATTTTGAACAGCTATTCCCTCAACTTGCATAACAATTACGTGTATGCGGAAGACTATGGAATAAGGCTGTCGCAGTCCGAGTACAACAATATCACCGAAAACAACGTGGCTGTGGAGGACAGCTACGGAATCTACCTGCAACACAGCCCCCACAACAACGTAACCCGCAACAACGCCAGCTCCCTGACCGATTCCATATGGCCGCAGGGATATTCCATATATTTGCACAATTCTTCATACTGCACGGTTTCCAACAACACCGCAAGCGCTTTGGACAGGTCTGCCCTACATCTTGAAGAAAGCTCCAACCTAACGGTTTCCAGCAACAACGCAACCGCAAAAAGCTGGTCTATGTTCGTGTCATACTGCAACGACAGCGTTTTTTCCAACAATATAATAAATGGAACAACGGTCGGATTGAGCATAAGAAATTCCAAAAACGACAGCATTACCGGAGGCTCCATAATTTCAGACGTAAAAGACTACCACGTAAACAACCTGGAGGATGTTCTCTTCCGCGCCACCAACTTCACCGCAAGGAGGGAAATCTTTTTTGAGGACTGGGCGGGAATCACTTGGTTCAGCTACAGCAACGAGACATCAGGAGGCGTTTGGATTAGCTCGGGAATGAACGAAAGCTCGGTGACCCTGAACAGGACTCTCTTAAGCATGACTCAGGCTCTTGTCCAATGGAACGACAGCGCGGATACCGCAACTTTAGCCACGTACAACATAAGCGGGTTGCTGTCCGACACAACCTACTGGGTGTACAACAATTCAGTGCTTGTAGACACGCTGCAGACGGATTTCTCAGGCAACCTGCCGAGCTTCAACATATCCCTGGGCACGGACGAGCGCAACATAAGTGTAGGGAAATCCAACGAGGCCCCGGTATTCGGCCACAGGCTCTACCAGGAAGGCAGGGACGGGTACGCGGGAGCAGACGACACGTATATAGACAATTCCGACGACGACGGGAACAAGGAAAACAGCACCCACGAGATTTACACCCTCTCAAGCCTTATTATTCCCAATCCGGACAAAAGAGGCCTGGTTAAATTCAATCTTCCTGAATTATACAACCAGTCCAACATAACCATGGGAAACCTAAGCATGTATCTCTACGACAGGAGCCCGACAGCGAGCCTGGCCACCAGGGTGTACCCTGTTGAAAAAGACTGGCTCGTGGACGAGGCCACGTGGAAAAACAGGACTTCGTCTCTGATGTGGGACTCCCAGGGAGGGGATTACGGGGCCCAGACGGACAGCGTCTCCATAAGCTCCGCCAGCCAGTGGTACGGCTGGAACATAACTACGGACGTTCAGGCTTGGGCCGAAGGAGCGGAAAACAACGGAACAATAATCATAAATGCGGTGGGTGGAATTTATACCAGCAGTACAAGAAAGTTCCGCGACGACAGGAACGGCACGTACAGCCCCAAGCTTGAGACAAACTTCACAATAAAGGACCAGACTTGGTCCTTGAACCAGAACAACACCCTTATAAACCTGACAAAATTCTTCTTTGATTCGGACGGCGACGACCTTAACTACACCTACGACATAACGGGCACCAACATAACGGTGGAGATAAACAACGACACGGGCCTCGTTACTCTGGTGCCTGACAGGGACTGGACCGGGACGGAGCACGTGGTATTCACGGCGACTGACGGCGAGAACAGCACGGAAAGCAACAACGTGACGCTCAGGATCAGAATAGGCTGCGGAGCCTACCTAAACACAGACGCCACGCTAACCGAGAACATAACCGGCTGCACCGGCACAATAATTTATGCAAATTCCTCGGACATAACCCTGGATTGCCAGGGCCACTACCTCCAGACTGAGGGAAACTACAGCATAAATGTCACTAACCAAAACAACGTCACCGTGAAGAACTGCGCGATAAACGGAAGCAGTCCGACAAGCAATTACGGGATTTATTATTACAACGCGGACAACGGAACCATAACAAACAACACAATAAACATTGAAAGCCGCGGAATAAGGGTAAACCATGCTTCGGGCTACAACATAACCGGAAACGATGTTACTGCAGGTTCTTACGGGTTCTTTTTCAATATTTCAAACAGCAACATAGCCAGCAACAACGTGACCATATCCGGCACTTACGGGCTTTACCTATACAGCTCTTCAAACAACAACATTTCAAACAACAATTTCCGGGGAGGGGAAAAAACAGTTTACACCGGAGCTTCAACTTCAAACTGCGTCTTCACGGGAGGCACCATACATACCAATGTTACGGATGACTACGGGTTTGCCATGGCGGGTTCGGGAAATTCCTTCAGGAACACGAATTTCACTGAAAGCCGTACGATTCTTTTCCTTGACATAGTTCCCGGCATAAGCTGGTTCAACTACAACAACGAAACCAGCGGGGGGATATGGCTTAACACGACTTCAAGCGACATACTAAAAAATATAACCAGAGAACTGGTGAACCTGAACCAGGTTCTGGTGCAGTGGAACGACACGTCTTCCGCACCCATGTCAACCACCTACAACATAAGCGGTTTACTAACCAATTCCTCTTACAGGGTTTACAACAACTCAGAACTTGTGAACATACTGGAAACGGATTCATCTGGAGTGCTCCCGTCATTTGAAATTCGGCTGGGCTCGGAGCACAACATAACAGTGGAGTTCACCCAGACCAACTGCAGCCTGGAGCTCAGCCCCGGCTCGCCCGTGACTTACGAAACCCAGACCAACGCGACCTGTACCTGTGACAGCCCGGAAGCCCAGGCCACTCTCTGGAGGAACGGAACGAATGTCACTTCCGAGAATAACACCGCGGTTAGGCTGGGCCACGGCCTTTACGAGTACGTGTGCAACGTCACTGAGACTGAAAACTACACGGCAGGCTCCAACTCCTCCACCTACACGGTGAACAGGAAAGACGCCAACGTGCAGGTTTACCCGGCCACGCAGTCCGTAACCTACGGTTCCTCCGTAAACCAGCACTGCACCGACAATTCAAGCCTCAAGGAATGCTCCCTCTGGAGGAACGGAAGTCCCCTGGCCAACGGCACGCAGGAAACCCTGGCCGCAGGCGAGTACGACTACAAGGCCAACATAACCGACGCGGAGAACTACACCGGCTACGAGGACACCTCAACCCTTACTGTAGACAAGGCCCCCACGGAAACAACCCTCTACCTTGACGGAACGGAGGGGAACAGGGACTACGACCTCAACGATATGGCAAACTTCACCGTGGCCCTGAACGTCACGGGAAAGATGGTGCACCTAGACGCTAACGTGACAGGCTGGGTCACTCAGTCAGACGCAACTCCTCTTTACAACTACACACTCCTTGACACGGAGGGCTACTACAACGTCACGGGATATTTCACCGGCGACCAGAACTACAGCTCCAGCTCGGCCACCCACTTCGCAAACGTCAGCGCAACGGGAAGCCTTGTAATAGAGTCCATAGAGATACTTCCGGACGAGGACGACCCGGGAACAATAATATACCCGGAGGAAAACTCAAACAAAACGGTAAACGTCACCGTGACTTTCACCAATTCCACCGAAATAGACTTGTGCGAAGTAAGGATATTCAACTCCACCGCCAGCTATTCCAGCCCGGTGTTCCAGTACACAGGCGTCATACAGAACTGCGGCTCCACCTGCGAGTGCTTCAGGGAGTGGGACATGGAATACTGGAGGAACCCCGGGGACTGGAACGTTTCGGTTGACATAAACATGACTAATACAATAAAAAACTTCACCTCCGCAAACTTCACCTACGAGCAACTGACATCGCTTATAGTGAACACCACGAACATAACTTTCTCGGGCATACCGAACCAGACAGTGAATTCAACCAACGCCTACCCGCTTCAGCTGAAAAACGGGGGAAACGTGGTTTACGATGTGGCATTAAACGGCACGGATTTCACCGGCGTGTCCCAGCCCTCGTACGTCGTGGGCGTGGGCAATTCCACCTACAACGAGACCGATTCCGGAGTGTTCAAGCTCCTCACCCGAACTTATGAAACGGCGTTCACCGGGCTGGAGCCCAAGGAAGAGAGGCTTCTTTACTTCAGGGCATACCTTCCGGTGGGTTTCATATATCAGTACTACCAGAATACCGTGGAATTTTCAACCCAGTGAAATTTATATATTTAAACACCAAAAATTATTTATGAAACCGAATTACAGGTTTTTTCTGGCCCTCGTTTTACTCCTTTTCATACTTTCACTGGGTTACGCGATAATAGAGTCCGGTGGAATAACCGGATTCGTCACAAGAACCGGGCAGCTCCAGATAGGCAATTCCGCTCCCGCGGTGCAGTACGTTTACCTTAACGACACCGAGTGCACGGACGACCCGGCGGACGTGATAATAGAGCCAAGCGCAAACACAACCACCGGGGTCATGGTCAAAACCACGGTTAGCGACCTTAACGGGGACTGCGACACTTTCACAGGCGACAACGGCACGGCCTACCTTTGCGACGGAACGGGCGCCTGTGGCCAGGCGACAGCCGACCACACAGTAACGCTGAATTACGACGGCCAGGGCCAGTGGGGCCCGGGAAACAGGTACTGCAACATGACTGGCTCAATGGAAAGCTTCCAGTTCTTTGAAATAAACGGCTCCTGGAAAATCAACGTCACGATAACGGACGGCGTGGATAACGGGGAACTCTCAAAGAACTGGACTTACAACGAGCTGAGGGCCTTCACTTACCCGTTCCCGGCCGGCGACACTATAGACATGGGCAACCTCAACCTGGACCAGTGGAACAACGGCACTGGGCAGAACATGACCCTGAACGCCGGAAACATAGTTATTGACCTGCTCTGGAATGCCACCAACTTCACCGGAGTCTCATACAGCGATGAGATAGGCATAGACGGAACCAACTACGTCATAGACGACGACACGTCTGGGACGGATGACACCGGGAACATACCACAGGTTTACATAAACGAGACACCCACGCAGCAGATAACATTCAGCCCGGCTTCTGGCATGCTCAGGTGCTCGGGCGTGGCATGCAACAACCAGAACGCCACAATGAACGTGACTTGGCATATTTACATACCAGGCGGCCTTACGCCAGACACGTATCAGAACTCCATTGAAATCACAACCCAGGACCACTAATGATTTAAATAACAAAAATAAAATCTAGTCTGATAGGATGAAAATCTGCAAACTAATACCAGTTTTGTTCGTTCTTCTTAGCTTTCAGACAGCGCTTGCCTTGGGTGTGACAAGGCCTGTGCCCCACGACATGGAGCTTATGAGGGGCGAATCGGCGGACTTTTCTTTCCAGATACAGGCCATAACCTCAACCGAGGACATATCATGCGTTTACTCCCTGGGAGGGATGGAGCCCCTGGAAATAAAATTTGACTCCGATGAAAAAACAGTCGGGGCGGGCTCCAAGGAGAAAGTTTACGGAACGGTCACAGTACCGGAAGGCACGCCCTTCGGAACCTATTCCAGCACTCTCAGCGTAAGTTGCGGAGGGACAGAGGGGGGAGAGGGCGGCTCCCAGGTAAGGTCAACGATTGGAGGAAGCCCCTTCAGCGTGGAAGTCGTGGAATTCAGGGAAAAGGAGATAAGAGAAGTAAGACCGGAGCAGGAGATTCCCCTGGAAATAATAATTTTAATTATAATAGTAATCATACTAATAATTGGTGCTTACTATTGGTCCAGAAAACCCCCAGCCAAAAAGAAGCAGCCCAGAAAAACAAAGAAAAAGAAATCCCGCAAGAAATAATTTTTTTCTGACGTTTTTGCTACTTATTGTTCTCACATCGGGCATAACCTTTGCCTCCTCGGGTTTCATAACCAGAACGGGAAGTTTCTTCATCATATCCAGGATTTATTACGACGAGGCAGGGCAGAACGCTTCGGTTGTAACCCGCGGAGAGCCTGTAAACCTTTACGCGCACTGGATAAGCAGCAGTCCGCTGGGTTTAGCAGTTCTGTCCACCAACGAGACCGGCCTCTGGAAAAACCACACGGCCGGCGAGTACGGCTCCTTTCAAAACATAACGGGCTATTCCTGCTGGTCCAATTTCACCTGGACGAACTCTTCCATCACGGAGACAAACGTTTCCTGGAGGATTTACGCCAACGACACGGACAACAACACAAACGTTACGGAAGTTTTCACTTTTGCTGTGGTGAATTCCACGACCACTACTACCTCCACGACCACCACAATCTCTGGCGGAGGAGGAGGCGGGGGGCCCGGCAAGTCCGGGCACGAGGAGGATATAAACTTCACCGTGATACCGGACCTCATAAAGATTGTAATCAGGCAGGGAGAGACCTTGACAAAGGAGGTAAGGGTCGTGAATACGGGAAACGAGAAAATCAACATAGCGGTTTCGCAGGAAGGGCTTGGCGACATGCTTCTTTTTGAGAGCAGGAACATAAGCCTGATTCCCGGGCAGGTAAAGCCCATGAAGCTGGTTTTCACGGCCTCCGAAAACCAGGAGCCGGATGTATACCTGGGGAGAATAATATTTGAGGGCTACGGAATAGAGAGATGGGTCCTGGTGGTAATAGAGGCCAAGGAAAAGAAACCGCTCTTTGACGTTATAGTTGAGATACCCGAGGGCATGAAGAAGCTGACGGCGGGAGAGGAGGTCACGGCAAGCGTGGAGGTAATAAACATGGGGGACGTAATCCTTTCCGACGTGATGTTCCACTATTCAATCCGGGACATGGAGGGAAACATATTCAACAGCAGGGAGGAGACGCTGGCCGTTGAGAAGAGCAAGATTATGGACAGGAAGCTGAGGATTCCGGACGACATGGAGCCGGGCAGGTACATAATGTACGTCAGGATAGACTATGAGGGCAACGTAGCCGCGGCAAGCGACCTGTTTCAAGTTGTTCTGGAAAGCGAAAGGCCGGACACGGCCTCAAAATTTTACATAATGATTGCGGCCCTTGCAGTTATATGCCTGATACTCTTTGCTAAAATTATTTACGACCTCAACGAAAGAAGAAAGAGATACGTCCACAAAATAAAATGGTCACCGGAAGACACCAACATAGACAACGTGCAGAAAATCAGGGAGAAATACCCGGAAAGAAAAGTGCTGGAGTACAAGAGAACCGAGGAAAAAGACCGGTACTTCACCAGGATAAAAACCAGAATAAAGAAGAGAAGAGAATTCAAGGAAGAGGATTAGGCTCCTTCCTCGGGCCCCGGCATTTCCTGCTCCAGACCCTTCCTTCCCCTTATCTGTTTCACAACCTTGTCAAGCAATTCTCTCGGAAGCTTCTCAAAAATAACGTCTATAAGGAAATAGAATCCCTTTCCGCCTGTAGCGGACTTTAGAGCTCCCTCAAAGCCGAACATCTCTGCCACAGGAAGCTTTGTTTTGAGAATGGCCGCGCCTTCCTCGTTCTGCACGTCCATGACATCCCCCCTCCTGTTCTGGATTTCCTTCATGGCGGAGCCCATCTCCTCCTGGGGGGTTTCTATCCTGAGTATCTGCTTCGGTTCAAAGAGGGTGGGTCCTGCCTTGAGTATGGCGTTCTTTATTGCAAACCTGCATGCCGGTATTACCTGGGCCGGACCCCTGTGTATTGAGTCATCATGCAGGTCCGCGTCAACAAGCCTTACCAGAATGGAGTAGCAGGGCTCCCTGCACAGGGGACCCTCGTCCATCACGTTCTTGTAAGACTGCTTGAGAAGCTCCATGACCTCGTTCAGGTATTGAATACCCTTGGTGGCGTCTATCAGGAGGTTCCGGTTGTATACCATCTTGACGCCCCTGGCGTCTATCTCATCCATCCCAAGCTCCCTCAGTTTTGCCGTGAGCTCCACATCTTTTCCCTTGACTTCACCTTCCTTTACCTCACCGTTCTTTATTGCCTCGTAAACTTCCTTTGTGAGCGGCTCAACCTCCAGGTAGAACTTGTTGTGCTTGTTCGGGGATTTTCCCTCAACAGGTCCCGCCTTTTTGGAAATGGTTTCCCTGTAAACCACGATGGGAGGAGAGGTCTCTATGTCTATGCCGTCGTCCTTCAGTTTCCTTTCAACCTTTGCCTCTATGTGCAGTTCCCCGAGCCCCGACACGAGATGCTCTCCTGTTTCCTGGTTTATCTCTATCTTCAGGGTGGGGTCCTCCCTTGAAAGCTTCCTGAGCGTCTCTATCACCTTGGGGAGGTCCTGTGTCTTCTTGGCCTCTATGGCCTTGGTTACCACGGGCTCAAAAACGTGTTTTATTCCCTCAAAGGGCTGTATAACAAAATCAGGCTCGCAAAGGGTTTCGCCGGAAAAGACCGAGGGTAGCCCCACAATTCCTATTATGTTTCCCGCGGGTATCTCGGACATGGAAATTCTCTGCTGGCCCTTGTAGATGCAAACCTGCTGAACCCTTTCCTTCTTGTGCTGGCCCACCAGGTAAACCTCCTGGCCTTCCTTTATTCTCCCGGAGAATATTCTTGCAGTGGCCACGTTCCCGGCGTGCGGGTCCGTGTATATCTTGGTGACTATACACGCCATCTTTCCGTTGGGGTTGCAGCTGGTCATGTCCCTGCCTATGTTACTTTCCGGTTCTCCTCTCCATATCTTTCCTATCCTGTATTTCTGCGAGTCTATGGGATTGGGCAGGTGCCTTATAATCATGTTCAAAACTATCCTGTGCAGGGGCGCCTTCTGGGCAAGCTCCTTGTCCTGCCCTCCAGAGCAGTACTCTATTATGTCCTTGAAGGATATGCCTGTTTTCTGCATGTAAGGCAGGGATATTGCCCAGTTCCTGTAGGCGCTTCCGAAAGCCACGGAGCCGTCGTTCACGTTGACCTGCCATTTTTTCTTGTAATCAGGTTCGGCGTATTTGTCTATGAGCATGTTGACTTCCGAAATCATTTTCATGAACCTTTTCTGCATCTCATCGGGGCTGAGCTTGAGCTCCTTTATCATCCTGTCCACCTTGTTTATGAAGAGAATCGGCTTTACCCTTTCCTTCAGGGCCTGCCTCAGCACGGTCTCGGTCTGGGGCATCACGCCCTCCACCGCGCATATCACGACAAGGGCCCCGTCCACGGCTCTCATGGCCCTGGTAACGTCCCCGCCGAAGTCAACGTGGCCCGGCGTGTCTATGAGATTTATCAGGTGGTGCTCCCCCTCAAACTCGTGCACCATTGAAACGTTCGCGGAAAAAATCGTTATACCCCTTTCCTGCTCCTGTGAGTCGTAATCCATAAAAAGCTGCTTGCCCGCGGTCTCCTCGGAAATCATGCCCGCCCCGGCCAGAAGGTTGTCGGAAAGCGTTGTCTTGCCGTGGTCTATATGGGCCACGATGCCTATGTTCCTTATCCTGCTTTTCTCATCCATGAGCTCCTTTACCTTCTGGGTAAGGTCTATTTTCTTTGCCACAATACATCGCCTTGAATATAATATCAGTAATAATTCCTGTTAATATTTAAATCTTTTCCAGAGAAACAGCTTATCTTGCTCCTTCCGCTTCCCTTTCAAGCCTTTCTTTCTCCATTATCGCGGTTGAATCCTTTGAGTTGTTGTAGGCCGCAATGATTTCATCCGCAAGGGTCTGCGCTATTCCTTTCCTGCTTTTGAAGGATTTCCTGTAGGCCCCCTGGGCGAAAAGCCTCAGCGCGATGTCAACCCTTCTCTGCGGAGCGGTAATCACCGCCTTTCTTGCTATTATTGACCCCACCTGGTACGAGGAAACCTCTTCTCTCAGCGCCGCGTTCTCTATCGCGCCAACGAGTATTTCCAGCGGATTGTTTTTTGTCTTTTTTTCAATAATTTCAAAGCTTTCCTTCACTATGCTGTAAGCAGTCATGCTTTTTCCCGCAAGCGAGCCCGACGTTATCTTGTGCCTCTTTCCCCTGTGGCCCGCCACGAAAAGGTGGTTCATGAGCCTTTCCACCACGTTCAATTCGCTCTTGTAGAACTGCTTCTTGTTGTGCCTCCCGTGCGAGGACCTGGGAACAACGTAAGGTTTGATGTTTATGTAGTTTTTCAGGCCCGGGTCTTTTATCTCTGCCTTTATTTCCCACCTGTCAAAAAGTTTAACATCAGCCATAAGAATTACCTGTTGGGTTTTTGCTTCCTGCCCGATAGAAGCTCTGAGAGAGCTATTCCGTTAACTTTGACCACTTTCCACTTGACGCCCCACATGCTCCCCTTGGAGCCTCCCTGGGAGCCCCCTATTCCTTCCAGCAGCACCTCGTCGTGCTCGTCTATGTGCTGTATCGCGCCGTTTTTTGGGGCAAAAACGGTTATCTGCTTTCCGTTTTTTATAAGCTGCACCCTAACGCACTTGATAAGGCCCGAGCTGGGCTGCTTTTGCTCTATCTGCCTTTTTTCCAGGACAATTCCCCTTGCCTGCGGGGCTCCTTCAAGCGGGTCTTTTTTCTTTTTCAGCCCCAGTATCCTGTTCCTGTAGGCAACTCTTTTCCACTTCATTTTTTTTCTCTTCTTCTTGAGCCTTCTTCCTGCATACAAACCGCTACTCATTTCAAGGACCTCTAAAGCCGCACTTGCAGGCGTAGGGAATTTTCCTTACCCTGCAGCTCTGGCATCTTACTATAATTTCTTTTCCGCACGCGGGACAACTGAACTTGGTAAAGCCCTCCTCGCTCAGAAGGGGTTTCCCGCAGGTTGAGCACTTCATTTTCGCACCTTTTAATTATGTTTTATATTAGGCAAATACCTTAAGAATTGTATCCTATATATATTTAAACTTAACCAAAAAGCCCCTGTGGTCTAGTGGATAAGACACAACCCTGCGGAACCTTTTGTTCATTACAAGGTTTGCGAAAACCAAGTGGAGCAGAGAGGTTGTAACCCGGATTCGAATTCCGGCAGGGGCGCCATCACAGGAGCAGGCCTATTGTTATAAGGGTTATTCCTATCAGAAAGGTAAAAAGGTAGCCTGCTATTATCCTTGGTATGAATTTCTTGAACCTCTTGTAGCCCTCCAGCTTCTGCTCAAAGATTTTTGTCGGGGGAAATATGAACTTGACGAAACCATCTATGGGTTTTATCATCCTTTCGGGAAGAACCATTCCTATCGCGAACGCTATGGCTATCTGTATTCCCCAGTCAGGAAAAACAGGAATGCCTATAAGGAGTCCGGCTGTCACAAGGCTGGTCTTCAGCGTCTCGGCCAACATAATATTATATAAACATTCATTTTAAAAAGATTTTATGGACATACTTTTTGAGCTTGTGCTCGGTTTCTGGATAATAATACCCGCCTACGCGGCAAACGGCTTTGCCCCGCTTGCCAGGGGCAGGAGAAGAATTGATTTCGGGAAGAAGTTCTGGGACGGGAGGAACCTGCTTGGCCCGGGAAAGACCTGGGAGGGCCTTTTTTTCGCGCTGCTCATAGGCACCCTGTTCGGATGTCTTGAGGTTTACCTTTATCCCTCCCTGAATCCCATAGCCCTGGAGGCGGGATTTTCCCTGCAGAACGTATCGGTAGCTTCGGTCTTTGCGGTGGCCCTGGGTGCCATGGTGGGCGACATGGTCGGTTCTTTTTTCAAGAGAAGAATCAAGTTAGAAAGGGGCAGGCCAGCGCCCCTTCTGGACCAGCTGGATTTCGTTTTCGGCGCGTTCCTTTTTGCCTCTTTCTTCGTGGAGCTTACGCCGGTTTCCGTTCTTATCTACGTTTTGATAACCCCGGTAATGCACCTCACGGCATGCTTCATAGGGAACAAAATGGGGGTCAAGGCGGAGCCTTGGTAAAGGAGGATAGAAAAATGAAGATAGATTTTCATTCGCACTCGGTTTATTCAAAGCACACAATCTGGGGCAACGAGGCGTTCGGCAGGCCCGACCAGATGATAGACATGGCAATTTCAAAGGGGCTGAACGGCCTGGCCATAACGGACCACAACTCTGTAAGGGGTTCCCTGGAAGGGCTCAGGCACGCCAAAAAAATAAAAAATTTCCTTCTCATACCGGGCACGGAAGTCAGTTCCCGTGAGGGCCACATAGTGGCGCTGGGCGTGAAAGAGGACATAAGCCGGAAGCTTACAGTCCCCGAGACGATAGACAGGGTACACGACCTCGGCGGGCTGGCCATAGCCGCCCACCCCTACGCGGGCTGGCCCCGCACCGCCTCCCTGGGGGACGCCATAAGGAAGTACAAATTTGATGCAATAGAGGTTCTGAACGGGGGAACGCGGGTGAACGCCAACCGGAAGGCCTACCGCGTCGCGAAGGAAATGGGAGTTCCCATGACTGCCGGCTCGGATTCCCACTACTGGAAGGACCTGGGGCTCATTTACAACCTCGTGGACTGCGGCCCTTCGGTGGACTCGGTTCTCCGGGCAATAAGAAAGGGAAAAGTCTTGCCGCAAGGAAGGCCCTTCGGGTTCTACACCGGCCTGCGGCTGGCCACAAGGAAATTCGTGCGCTCCATAACCAGCAGGCTTTAGCCTTTCTTTATCTCCCTGTAGGAGATATAGAACCTCTGCAGGAACGTGAAGACAGAGAGCAGCAGTATTATTATCGTCCCGTAGTAGAGGCTCTGCTCAAAGACAAGCGTTCCCATCCCGAAAAGGAACAGGAACAGGTTGCGGTCGCTCCTCCCGAACAGCCCGCCGTAAAGCCTCCTCTGGGTTATGGCCTGGAACTGGGTTCCCATGTAAGAGACCAGCAGGATGAACACGACCATGAGCGAGCCCATCCAGAGGGGTATCCCGGGATTCAGGGCCACGCCGAAGAACATCAGCACGTCTGCCACCCTGTCAAAGGCATGGTCCAGGAAATCCCCCAGCTTAGAGGTGCGCCTGTAGGCCTTGGCTATCTCCCCGTCCAGTATGTCAAAGAATCCGTTCAAGAGCACGAGTATGGAAGCCGGCACTATCATGTCCGCGTAGAAGAAGTACCCGGAAAGCCCGGCAACCGCCAGGGCAAACACGCTCACGATGTTCGGGTTGCAGTTGAATATGAAGGGCTTCAGGATTTTCTTTCTCAGCTCCGGAAATTTTTTGTTGAACTCAACCAGCATCCAGCACACCCTTTATAATGTTTTCCCAGTCCACGCGTCTGGAGTCTATCTCGTTCCAGAGCGTGTACCTTTCCGGCCTAACCGAGGAGGCCTTCTTCAGCCAGGAAGCCCTGACCCCGTTTTTCCTCAGGGGCTCCGCGGCATAGTCAAACAGCCCCTTCTTCCTGATTACCTTCGCGAAAGTCTCAAATATTTTCTCCGGCTCTATAAAGAGTCCCGATGGGAGTTCGCTGGAGTAAGCCTCGTAAACCTTTGCCGCCAGAAGGGCTCCCGTTCCCACGAGCTGTCCGTGCAGGTATCCGTTCCCGGTTTTCGGGGTAAGTATCTTCTCAAGCTCGTGCTCGGAGCCCGAGCAGTACCTGGAGGATTTCTCCATAGCAAGTCCGGAAAGGAACAGGGATTTCGTGAAGCTGTGGTAGTCCCCGTTTTCAAGTATTGTCTTCACGGAGTAAAGGGACATTTCAAGATAAGCGTTTTCCACTTTCATCTTTCCCCTGGTCAGGGCGAGCGAAACGTCCTGAAGGGCTATCATGTTGCCCAGTATGTCCAGCTTGCCGGCGTTTTTCAGCCGTCCGGAATATGTCCACATGCCTTCCGGTATTATAACGATGTCCGCGAACTTGGTGGGATATGATTTCTTTCCCCCGTTGAGGAGTGCGGCGTTCTTTGACATAAGCCCGTCGTGCGTGGGGGCGGTGGGCACCAGTATGAGCTCGGAACCTGTCCTGAACGCAAGCATCTTTGCCACGTCCATGACCCTTCCCCCGCCGAAGCCCACGACTTTCTTAACTCCCGCGTTTCCTTTAAGAGCCTTCTCCACCTCGCTGAGGCTTTCATCCTTTATTTTGTAAATAAAAGCCTTTTTGTAAAAGCTTATGTCGTTCCAGTAGGAACTCATGATAGAGTCTGTCACGAGCGTAACGTTTTCCGAGTCAGGAGGGAAATGTTTTTTCAAATCCTCGTCATAGTAGCAGAAATGCGTCTGAATATTGTACTTCCTGAGCAGCCTTGTGGCGCTAAGCCCGTTTTTCAAGTTTTTTATTTCACCAAAGCTTATCATAAATATAATTTGTCGCACCGGTTTATATATTTTACATCTGTAAAACGTGGTGAAAATGGGAGTCCCGCTCAAAAGGCTTAAAAGGAAAATAGAGAAGGAAAACCTCTGGATTTTCATACTCAGTTCCCTGAAGGCAGGCAGGAAATGCGGGAAGGAGCTGAAGGAAAAGGTGGAGAAAAGATTCGGGTTCATGACCGGCAAGGTTACCGCCTACAAGGTTCTTTACCTCCTGGAATCGGAGGGCTACGTGAAATCAAACAGGGAAGGAAAAAGGGTTTTTTACAAGATAACTGAAAATGGAAAGAAAGAGCTTCAGTCAGGGATAAAATACATGAGGTCCTTGGGAAAGGCATTATAAATATAAAAACACAAATAATTCACATGAAAGACAAGATAATAGACGGATTGTCCCTGGCAAATCTTTCACTGGGTTTCATATCTATAATACTTGCCTTTCAGGGCTTTTTTCTTTACTCGGCCTACCTGGTGATTGCGGCGGCCCTGATTGAATTTTCCCACCTCAGCGGAAGGAAGGTTCTGAAAGCAGGCTCTGTGTTCAGCAAGGACCTTTCCATAATCGCGGAAACCGTGTCCTTCGTCCTGGCTCCTGCAATTTTCTCCTATGTTTTTTTTGCGCAGCAACTGGGTGATATGAGCTACGTTTTCCTGGTGTTCTCCGCGGCCCTCGTTCTATCCGGAGCCGTCAGGTCGGCTCTCCTGAGCTCCGGCCAGATGACCGGCTGGAGCGGAATGAAATCCACTTTCAACGTTATAATACCCGTGCTTTACGTGCTCAACCTGTTCAGCCTTTACATAATTTCCGGGTGGATGGTGCTTTCCTCGGTTTTCATGCTCAGCCGTTTCAGGATTTCCCTCAGGAAGAAGAAAAAATCCGAAAAAGCCGTTGAGCTCAAGGAGGATTACGCTGACGTAAAGGAGCCCAAAGAGGAGGAGGAAAAGGAAAGCCCCCTGGTGCCTCTGTCAATTTTCGGGGATTAAAATGGATTTCTTTGAAAGATATTTTCTGGAGCCCATGGGCCACTATTACACGGTACCGAACACGATAGTTTACTCAATACTTTTCGTAGCCACGGTGCTCCTGGTTTACAAATACTTTCTGAAAAAAATGGAATTCAGGATAGACAGGAACTTCATGGTTTCAATGGTGCCTTTCGTTTTCCTGGGAGGGATAATGAGGGCGCTTGAGGATGCCGGTTTTTACCGTGGCTTCATGTTCGTGTCTCCGGGAATATACGTAACCGTGCTTTTCATAACGGTGGGTTCCATACTGCTTTCACTTCTTCTGGAGAAATACACAAAAAAGGAGTACTGGAAAATCCTGCTGGTCATCGGCTCAATTTTGTGCGCTTTAAACCTTTACCAGGTGGCTGTTTTCGGGATAAAAAACTGGGACGGGGTGCTGATGATACTGGGTCTGGTAGGCCTGTGGTCGCTTGTTTTCACCGCGGTCCACCTGAAATTCCCCAGGTACCTGTCCAGGACAAACCTCCCGATTCTGGTTTCCCACCTGTTTGACGGAAGCGCCACCTTCGTGGCCCTTTCTTATTTTTCATATGTAGAGCAACACGTGCTTCCCGGCTTCCTGATAGGATTCACCGGGCCCTGGGTGATGTTCCCGCTCAAAATTTTTATAGTCTGGCCCGTTCTATACCTTATAGACAGGCACGTTGAGGAAGAAGATTTCAGGAACCTGCTGAAGATAGCGGTCCTGATACTCGGTCTGGCCCTGGGCATCAGGGACCTGCTCAAGCTGGGCATGGGCGTTCCGTAAACTCTTTTGAAAAAGTGATGATATGTACAAGCAGGCCATAGTGGTAAGGAAGGACCTTGGCATGAGCCCAGGCAAGACAGCCGCCCAGGTGGCCCACGCCTCCGTGGGGGCCTGGAAAAACGCTGACAGGAAAGTTAGCGGGGCCTGGGAAAGTGAAGGCGCAAAGAAGGTTGTGCTCCAGGTAGGGGACAGGGAAGAGCTGCTGGAAATAAAGGAGAGGGCCGGAAAGCTTCCCACCTGCCTGGTCAAGGACGCCGGCATGACGGAGCTATCCCCCGGAACGATAACTTGTCTGGGTATAGGCCCCGCCAGGGAAGAGGAAATAGACAGAATTACCGGCTCCCTTAAACTGCTGGACTAGTCCTGGGGGACCGCTATGGTGGCGTTCACCCACCCGTTCTCCGTGTTGCACATGCAGGAGCACTTGGGCTCCACGGAAGCGTTCCTGTATTCTATTGGCACGAAATCAGTCCTTACGCAACGGCAGGTGACGTTCCTTTTTGCAAGCTCCTGTTCCAGCTCCCTGCAGAAGTCATCCTCAAGGCAGCCCGAGACCGCTATCACCAGCACCAAAAGCATGCACAAGGCCATTAATTTTCTCATAGATTCCTTTTGGACCGGGAAATATTTAACTTTATCCAAAATCCGGGCATTTCCCGGGCCTTTTTTAAGTTTTCAAGTAAAAAGCTCTAAAAAGGCTTATTTTGTTCTAAAAACAGTTTAAAAAACGTTTGGAACAATTAAATGTTTAAAAATAGGTTTAAAAATCAAAAATAACCCTTTTATTATCTTTAAGAAAGGGGGTGAAACTGTTTCACTGAACCAATATATATGTACCTTTACCATGTTTATATCACAAATTCAAGGAACGTCAGGGCAGTCACGGCCTTGGGGAATAACAAGACCCTTTGCCGTTCTTTCCTGATTTGCCTTGAACAAAAAAGAAACATAAAGGAGGAAAAAATATGTATAAAAAGTTGGCGGCAACGCTGATGGGTGCCATAATGGCTTTCATGCCTTTGGCAGGCAGCGCACTGGCCGACTACACGCTAGGAGATTTTCCAGCACCTTTCGTGGAAGACAGCACTCCAAGCTTCCTTATAATAGTGGGAAGCGGCGGAACTGCTGCGGGCATAGCAAGCGACCTTTCAGGTCTTATAAACGTGGCAGCAAGGCTCGGTGGAGAGACTGTAACCACTGAAGGTGATGTGACAACAAGCGTTAGCGGAGGAGTACAGGTAGCAGCACCTGGTAGTGACCTTAACTACGGGGAAGCAATCAAGGACATAATACTGACAGGTTTCAGTAACACGGCATTCCCCGACATGTTGAAGAAGGGAACTTACGAGGAGAGCGAGGGAGACGAAAAGAACGACGAGACTTACACTCAGACATTGGACTTCACGGCTGGTCATGACATAGTACTGGACACGAATGACAACGAGGACGAAAAGCCGGTAGGAACATACATGTGGATAAAAGACGGAACGCAGTTCTATCAGTACGAGCTTGAATTCACCAATCCAATAAACGTGGACAACGCGGCCGACATGGAGAACACGGAAATAGAGATACTGGGCAAGACCTACACAATATCCGACGTGACCCATGACGGAGATGCCGTTACGGCAATAGAACTGCTCGGTGGCGCCTCCGAACAGACTGTAAGCGATGAGGAAACCGTTACCGTAACTTTGGACGGTACGGAATACGAAATAACACCGGATATCTACGACACCGATTCAGTTACTTTCACCGTTGAATACGACGGAACCGTTGAGACAACCAATGAAATGGACGAGGGTGACACGGAAGGATTGGACGACGGAACAGAGCTGGGTGTTAGGGACATCCTTTACAGCTCAAAGGAGACCAAGACGAGCGCCGTAACGTTCTATCTCGGAGCGCAGAAAGTCACGCTGACAGACAGCAGTTCAGTGAAAATTAACGACGAAGACATAGATGACTATGACACTGACGTAACAATAACGAGCTCAGGCGACGAGGTGACAAAGATTGCCTACACTCTCACGCCGGAAGACGACACCTGGCTGGGAATAGGAGATGAATGGTTGGACCCCGTATTCGGCGCATGGAAGGTGATGTTCACCGGACTCACAAAAATGACAGAGGAGTTCACAGCAACCGCATCCGGAGATGACGGAACATTGACCGTCACGGACGTGGGAGGCAACGAGGTGGAAATACCTTTCATAGTGGACGCGTCAAACGACGAATGTGTTCCGGGTGACGAGCTTGCAAGCGGCTACACGATAACTGCTAACGGAAGCAGCGGCACGACAGGAGGTAACCTGATGCTGAAGAGCGGCGACGCTTGTACAGGAGATTCTGCCATAACTGCCTGTGAGGGAACCAAGTTCCTTGCAGTAAACATAGGCGGCGAGGCAAGGATAATAGAGATAGATGACATTGACACCTCAGGCACGGGCGGTGAGATAGACTTTAAGGACCTTACCACCGGCGAGACCTGGGATGACAAGTCATACACCAACGAGGACGGCTCTGCATCAGACACAATCAGCCTTGGAAGCTTCATGGAGATAGACATCACAATCAACGAGAGCGCTTACGAAATCGTTTTGACGGACATAAACGATTTCACGGGCGACGCGGCTCCGAACTCTCTGTTCGCAACATCTCTCCTGGGAGAGATAGGAATAGAGTTTGACGATGACGATGCGGTTGTGAATGTGTTTGAGGACGACGGAAACGAAATCTTTGATTTCACATTCAACGATGTCAGCGACGACATGGAGATAGAAACTTCCGACGCGGACGAGAAGGAGGATGAAGACTCCGACATAAAGTGGGGTCTTGACAGCACCAACTGGGGTGCCCTGATGGTCTGGGATTCGGATGACAAGGACGACCTGACCATTGAATACCCGGCAGAACAGGTGATAGCTGTCGCATTCGTGGCTCCTGAAACCGCAGTGACAAGCACTTCCGGCGATGTAGGAAGAACCGGTGTGATAAAGAGCAACATAGCAGTCGTTGACACCGATGTGACTTCAACACAGAAGTCCAACTACCACATGATACTTGGTGGTGGTCCGGCTGTTAACAAGCTCGCTGCAGAGGCTCTCGGCCTGGACTTCCCGACCTACGGTGCCGACTCGGGCATACCCGAAGACGGATACATGATAAAACTCGTTGAAGACGCATTCGTTGAAGGAAAATACGCCCTGGTCATAGCAGGATGGGAGGCAGAACAGACCACGGAGGCCATGTCCAAGGTACAGGCTAACATGGCTGAAATAACCGGCACTGAATACTATTACCCGGAAGCGCCTGAAGAGGAAGAAGAAGCTGACGACGACACCGGTGACGACACCGGTGACGACGACACGGAGTAATCCTCTTAGCCCAATAAAAACAACCCTCTGATACCGGCAAAAAACCGGTACACTCTTTCTATTTTTTAACGAAACAGTTACCGGTCTGTCCGGAAAACCTATATAAACCTGAAAAATTATTTTAAAGGCAATTCCAAACTATAAAGGGATTAAAATGAACGCGTTTGACATAATTTACCTGTTCGCGTACTTCACAATACTTTACTGCTCGGTATTGTGGTTTTCCGTGTTTTTCGTGAACAGGAAGTTCATCTTCTCAAACCCCATACCCAGGGGATACCCACCGCTTACTGTGCTGGTGCCTGCCTACAACGAGGAGTCCCGCATAGGCAGGTGCCTGGATTCCCTGCTTGGCATGGACTACCCCGGCCTGAAAATTGTGGCGATAAATGACGGCTCCACCGACAGAACAACGCAGGTATTGAAGGAGTACGAGAAAAAAGGAGTCAGGGTTCTGAACAAGGGAAACAGCGGCAAGGCCGACTCCCTGAACCATGCGCTCAAGCTGGTGGACACGGATTTGTTCATGTGCATGGACGCGGACTCCTACGCCTCCCCGGACCTGGCCAGAAAGATGGTGGGCTACATGGAGGACAAGGACGTGGCCGGAGTGACTCCCGCCCTGAAGATAGACGAGACAAAAACGTTTATTCAGAAAATACAGTGGGTTGAATACATCTTCTCCATTTTCCTGAGAAAAATCTTCTCCATATTCCAGTGCCAGTACGTTCTTCCCGGCCCCGGCAGCATATACAGGACAGGCCTGATAAAGGAGCTGGGGGGATTTGACAGGGAAAGCATAACAGAGGACATGGAGATAGCCTTCAGGCTGCAGAGCAGGAAGTACGAGATAGAGAACAGCATAGACGCCTATGTTTACACGGAAGCTCCCCCCACCTTCAAGGGGCTTTTCAAGCAGAGGATAAGGTGGTACAGGGGCTACATACACAACGTCAGGAAATATTTCCACATAGCCGGAAACCTTGAATACGGGAACTTGGGGCTTTTCCTTATACCCATAAATTTCGTGTGGATATTCATAATGTTCGTTTTCTTTTTCATGCCCCTTTACACGATAACGTCAAACCTTCTCTCGCTTTTCAGGGTTTTCAGCCTTGTGGGAATGCCCCCGATAAACCTTTCAATGGGCTTTGACATACTTTACATAGACTTTTATTCCTTCTTCCTGGTGGCCTTCCTGGTCCTGGGCTTCGCCACGATATTCGTGAGCCTCAAGTCCTCCAAGGAGAAGATAGAGTTCAGGAACAGGTACGTCTTTTACATAGGATACGTGCTGATATACCCGATACTTTTCTCAATATTCTGGATATCCACGGTTTTTTACGAGCTGGCGGGGGCCAAGAAAAAATGGTAAAGAAGAAGATTTCCTGGGGCTTCTACCTGGCAACGCTTTTCATAACAATAATAGTCTTCACCAGCGGGATATACTTCGGGATATTTCTTAGCAAGCTCAAGGTCGGCGAGCTTCAGGACATGGTCTCCGACTTGGAGAAAAAAAGGACGGAGCAGGAGCTGAACCTTCTGCTTGCCGATTACCTGCCCAACAAGACCTGCGACATAATGGCCTACGAGGTGGAGGAGATGATACCCCAGATAAACGAGCTGGCAAGGCGGGTCACATTCTACGAGGAAACGAAAAAATTTGAGGAAACCGATTATTCGGCCACAAAGATAGACTACACGATAAATCTCATAAAATACTGGCTTTATCTGGAGAAGCTGAAGTCAAGTTGCGATACAAACGTTACCACGGTCATCTATTTTTACTCCAACAAAAACTGCAACCTGTGCAGTGACCAGGGCATAGTCTTGGACTACATGAAAAACAAGCACAAAAGCAACCTGATGATATTTGCGCTTGACGCCGACGTGGAGCTAAATTCCATAGAAATAACAATGAAATCCTACGGAGTGAAGGAGCTTCCCTCTCTGATAATCAACGGGGAGCTCCACGAGGGTTTTGTAAGCAGGGAAGACCTGGAAGAACTGATTACGGATTGACGTAAATTCTGTTTGTCCTTCCCTCTTTTTCCGTTCTTATGAGCTTCCTTTCCTCAAGGTCCTTTATAAGCCTGCTGACCTTTGCCTTGCTGAAATCGGTTTCCCTCACTATTACTCTCTGCTTGCACATTCCTCCCCTTTCCTTTAGTATTTCCATCACTCTTTTCTCGTCATCCTTGAGGATGCTCATATCCATCTCTTTCGCGCTCCTGTTTCTCAGTCCCAGGAGCAGGAATATTATAAGAAGTATAAGGATTCCTATGAAAAGGAATATCATGTTCTGGTTTCCGGAAACCTGCGGTGCTATCCTTTCGTACGTAAGCGAGACGTCAATTCCCTCGCCTTTTTTCACGTTTTCCCTGCTCCACTCAACGAATATCCTCCTTCCATCGGACCCCTGGACGCCGTCAGAGGGGGAATAGGGCACCATAGTGGTGGGTCCCTGGGGCTCCTCTATCAGGACGTAGCCTTTCTGGAGAACCGCCTTCAGGACCATTTTTTCAACTTCCTGGGGGGTCTTGATGTTTGCGTTGAAGTGTACTCTCTTTTCCATTTCCCTGGTTGTTTCAGTTGTGTTGAATTTTATGTTCAGGGCCCTGCCTCCGCTGGTTACCTCCGAAAAATCGCACTTTATCAGTGTGCCCCATTGCTCGCCGGAAGACGTGCAGGTGTAGTTTCCGAAGTTTGCGCTGGTGTTAAAATCCTCTATTGAAAAAGGTAAAGCGTATTCAAGCATCCCGTCAGGAGCCTCTTCAAAAAGGAATATGAACGTGAACTGGGCGTTTTCAGAATCCAGATTTATAACAGTCTCGTAGTATTCAAGAGGCGTGGCTGAAACCATGGGCATTGCCAGAAGCACAACCACGAGCGACAGAATCTTTTTCATGTTAACAATTAGGCGGATTAATAATAAATTATTTCCTGAAAAGTCTGGTGTCAATCCAGTTTTTTCCCGCAACAGGGACTTTTTCGCCGCATTTTACGCATCTGAAATTCTTGTCAAGGTTGAATTCCTCCAGCGCGAATCCGGACCTTTTTATGGCCGCGTTCCCGCACCCATGGCAGAAAGTGTTCTCATGCTCGTGCCCGGGCACGTTGCCCACGTAAACGTAATTCAGGCCCTCCTTTTTGGCTATATCCCACGCTTTTTCAAGGGTTTCCACGGGAGTCGGCTTCCTGTCCGCCATTTTGTAGTTTGGGTAAAACCTGGAAAAATGAAGGGGCACGTCTCCCAGGTTGTCCAGAATCCACCTGCACATTGTCTTTATCCTTGCCTCGTCATCGTTGAGCCCCGGGATAAGAAGGGTCGTTATTTCCGTCCAGATTTTCTTTTCTTTGAGAATTTTAAGGGTCTCCTTCACGGGCCCGTCTCCCTGTTTGCCTAGGCAGTATTTCTTATAGAAGGAGTAGCCGCCCTTGAGGTCAACATTTGCGGCTTCAATGTGCCTTGATATTTTTTCCAGAGATTCCGGTGTGAAATACCCGTTTGTCACCAAGACATTGTATAGGGTTGTGTCCGTCTCTCTTGCGGTGTCATAAACATACTCATAAAACACGGCCGGCTCCGTGTAGGTATAAGCAATGCCCTTGCATTTCCAGTTCTTCGCCTTTTTCACCAGGTCCTTCGGCGAGTAGGGCTGGCCCTCTATCTCATCAAAATCCTGCGATATGCTCCAGTTCTGGCAGAACAGGCATCCCAGGTTGCAGCCCATGGTGGCCACGGAGAGCGCCCTGCTGCCAGGCGCGAAGTGAAAGAATGGTTTCTTTTCTATGGGGTCTAAGGCAATGTCTATGGCCTTTCCGTAAACAAGGGAATACAGGGTTCCGTTTACGTTTTTCCTGACTTTACATAGTCCCCTTTGCCCGTCGCTTAGCTCGCATCTCTGGCCGCATATGCCACATTTTACGCTGCCTTTCTTTTTGTCATAAACCATGGTTTCCTTTAACTTGGGCATAAAACCACAATAATATATAAAATTACCTAATTAATATAGTCATGGCTTAAGGACTCAAGCCCTTAAAAAATGCCTCGGTAGCTCAGCCGGTAAGCCTTTCTTTTCACAAAAGAAAGCCTTAAGGGAAAGAAAACTTTGGGGCAATCGGTGAAAACGGAAAGGCTCGGCGGAGAGCGGTGCTCTCGTAAAGCACAGGTCGGGGGTTCAAAGACAAAAACCTTTTAGAAAAAGGTTCTTGTATTTCCAAAACTTGCAAATGCTCCGCATTTGCCAAAAGGTGGAATGAAACTCCCTCCCGGGGCTCCATAAACAGATTTATAAATATTTGCAGTAAATTCTAAAGACAGAGAGGTGAAAAAATGCAGGTGATATTTTTCATTGAAAAGGATAATCTCAACAAGGCAAAGGACATAACCACGGAAGAACCCATAGTAAGGCAGAGCATAACCTTCAGGGACAACAAGTCTCTTGGTTTGGAAAAAGAGGGCAGTTTCCTCCTAATAGAAGGCTCGGAGGAGGCGTGCGGCAAGGCAAGCGAGCTTCTGAAGGAAACGGCCGAAGAGTTGGAAGGGGAAGAGAAGGAAACCGTTATAAAGAAGATGAAGGAAATGGAGGATTCGGCGCTGGAAGGATTCGGGGGCATATTCGGTTGATGAAAATGAGGGTGGCTGTGTTTGCAAAGGGCCTTCCGCAAAAGCAAATCAAGGAAATGACAGAATACGTGAAATGCAGGTGGAACTTCTCTGGCCATTATTCCGAGGAGGAAAAGCTCGTGGAGGATGCAGGCTCCCGAGTAGTGGAAAAACACGGGGACGGTTTTGACGTGATAAAGGAAGGCAAGTTCAGTCACGTTCTTGTGTTTGACTCGTACTGCCTTAATGAGGAGACTTTAAAGGAGCTTCATGATTTTTTTGGAATAGAGGTTTTGAACTTCAAGAGCCTCAAAAAAAGAGAAAAATACCTGAAGGAAAACAAGGAAACGGATGAGGTGGAAGTTAACGTGGAAGACGAGGGCGAGTACAAAAGAGTAGAGCCCCTTTAAATGCGCCTGTGGTCTAGAGGCAGGGGCCCGGGTTCCGTCCCGGGCCCTCTCCAAAGGACCCAAGCTTCCCAAGAGCCCTTTTAGAAAAAGCGCTCGCGGAAAAGACGGCTCGGATGCAGCTTGTGGCACGGGTTCGATTGAGCCTTTCTTCAAAAGAAAGCCTCAAGGGAAAGAATTGAAAATGCTTCGCATTTTCCAAGAAATGGAATGAAAATCCCGTCAGGCGCACCAACAAAACTTTTTAAACCCGTTTCTTCCGCACGCGCAGGAGAGCGCCTCTGGGTGCCGTATTTTATAAAACAAAACTTTTATATAATCCATCATAAATATTATTGTGATTACAAATGGCTTTCTGGAAAAAAAATGAAAGAAGGAAGAGGGAGCTGGAAGGCATAAAAAACAGGGTAGAAGGAAAGCAGGCCCTGCCACCGCCTCCCGGACTGGAAAATTCTCCGCCAACAGAACCGGAGCCGGAACAGCTACCTCAAACCCCTGCAGAGAAGCCGATACCAAAGCCTATAACAAAACCTGCGCCAAAAATAACCCAGATGCAGGAAGAGGCGCCGGAACCTTCTGCGCCGCTGTTCATAAAAATAGAGAAGTACGAAGATGTTTTGGAAAAGCTGCAGGAACTGAAGAACACGCTCCAGACTCTCACGAGGCTTATTTCTTTCCACGCGGAAGTTGACGAGCTAAAGTCGGACATATTCTCCAGAATAAAGAACACGGTTTCCTCTCTAACGGACAGCCTGATATCCATGGATGAAATCTTCGTCAAGCCGGAAAGGCCCGACCTCACGGAGTCCGAGAAGAGCAGGGAAGAGAGGGGCGTTGAGGAGCAGATTCTTGACCTCGGCGAGGAGCTGAGGCACCTGAAAAGGGAGCTCACGAAGATAGAGTAGCAACTTATTTATTTTTAAATCCTATTACTATTAGATATGCGGAGAACCCAGGCGGAGGTAGTTTTCCTCCATAGCCAAGTGGTCAATACTAAGGTGGCTAGAGGCGCTGGACTCAAGAAAACTTTTTAAAAAAGTTTTATCAAAACCATGGTATTCTTGAGTGTTGAGCCCGCTTCGCGGGCGTTGAAAAAAAAGCATGAGAAATCCAGTCACTTAGTGTGTTCGTCGGTTCGAAAACAAATCCTTTTTCAAAAAAAGGTTTTGTATTTTTGGAACGAAGTTCCGGCCCTCCGCACCATTTCCTCTTTTGAAAGGATAAACGAGGTTTTTAAAATGCTCCAGATTCTAAAGCTTGGCGGAAGCGTGATAACCGAGAAATCCGAGCACACCACGGCCCGCCTTGATTCAATAAAAAGGCTCGCTGGGGAGATAGCCTCCGCCAGAAACAGGAAAAAATTCCGGCTGGTTCTTGTCAACGGGGCCGGAAGCTTCGGCCACGCCCCGGTCAGGGAGTACGGGCTTGAGGAGGGAATAAAGAACGAAAAAACCAGACTGGGCTTTACCATGGTCCACAAGCACGTGGAGGACCTGAACAGGATTCTATGGGACTGCCTTAACGAAAAAGGCCTGGTTGCCCTTCCTGTCCACCCGGCTTCTTTCGTGACACAGGAAGACCGGAAAATCTCCAGGTTTGACACGGCCATTATAAAGGGGCTACTGGAACTGGACATAATCCCCCTTCTTTACGGGGACATGGTTCTGGACACCAGGCGCGGGTGTTCCGTAATTTCGGGGGACGACATAGTTCCTTACCTGGCCGTCCGGCTTGGAGCCCCGCGCATCCTGATGGGCTCGGACACGGACGGTATTTACGACAGGGACCCTAAAAAATTTCCCGGGGCCAGGCTTATACAGGAAATAAACAGCGAAAACTACAAAAAGGTCATGGAAGGCCTTTCCGGCTCGTCCAAAACGGACGTGACGGGAGGCATGAAGGAGAAGGTAAGGAAATTGGTGGAGAGCTTAAGGGGCACCGAGTGCGTTATATACAACGCGGAAACGGAGGGATTGACGGAAAAGGCCCTGCTGGGAGAAAAAACAGGCACCGTGCTTGTTATTTCTTGAATATTTCCCTTATTCTTTTGTCCAATTTTTTCTTGTACTTCCGGGACTTGTCTTCCTGGGTGTAGAAATCAGTCTTGGCCGCCATGGAAAGCTCGCTCGCGACCGCCCTGGCAACCTTTCCCTTCAGGCCGTCCGGGGCGTTGGTTACTTCGGGATGAAGGAATATAATTCCGTACTTTGGAGGGGCCGATTTTTTCTTGTTCTTCATAAACCTGAAAAGCGCTTTTTCCGCGCCAAGCAGCTGTATTGTTGAGGACGGAAGCTTGGCCAGGTTATTCAGGCCGCCCGCCAGAACCATCAGCTTTGCCGCAAGGAGCGGCCCGGCCACGGAGGTTATGTTGGGAGCCACCTCGGGCATTACTTTTTTCAGATACTTCTCCACCTCTTCCTTGAGCTCAAAAGTTTTCGTGGTATTTTCAGAGAAAACCCTGATAATCTCCAGGTCTTTTTCGTCCAAATCCATTCCTATGGTTTCGGAGAAGCCCTTTGTTTCCTCCCTTATCGGATTCCTGGAAAGCAGCTCCGCGTAGGCCCGGTTGTCCTTTACCATTCCTTCCAGCTCCGGGTAGTAAAGGCCGTACCATTCATGCAGCCTCTCGGAAAGCCTGTTGGTTATGTCCACCAAATCCTCCACGGAGGATGCGGCGTGCATTGCTATCCTGTCCTTTTTTTCGCCCGACTTGATCTTCCTTTTTGTCTTAAGGAGCTGTATTTCGGAAATCAACCGTGTTATCTCAGCGGGTTTGCTGACGAACCCGGTTTTCACGGATATTTCCCTGAGGTTTTCACGTAGATAATCGGAGGCGGAAATTTTTTCCCTGTACTCCACGTTAAAGCCTTCCTTTATGAATTTTATGTCCGTAACGATATCTTTGTCCTTGATTTTTTCAAGAACCTCTTCAAGCTCTTCCGTGGTTTCACCCCTTTCCAGCATATCCATCTTTTCCGCTATCTTTCCGGGTTCTTTCGGGAACAGTGAATGTTCCACAATTTCCTTCTCACGGCTGAGGGCAAACACGCCCGCCACGCAGTAGGTTACAAAAATCATACTTTTATTAACTAGAATAAGATATAAATAAGTAAAACCCGAGTCTTTAAAGATAAAACGTAAATGGTGATGAAATGGGAAACATAAGGACCACTTTCATAAAGAACATGTCTCAGGAGCTGGTGGAAAAATACCCGAAGGAACTGACAAACAATTTCCAGAAGAACAAGGAGTTCCTCAAGAAGGTAATAGATTCCAAGAAGCTCAGAAACAACATAGCGGGATACATTTCCAAATTGAAAAAGAAGAAATAGCGGTTTCTATGAAGGAGATATCGGAAGGAATATTCTTTGAAAAGGGCAAATTCTTCACTCTAAACTCCAGGCCAGGGCAAAAGGTTTACGGGGAGCCTCTTATCAAAAAGGATGGCAGGGAATACAGGGAATGGATTCCCTTCAGGTCAAAGCTCGGGGCTGCCCTGAAGAAGGGGCTCAAGGCAATCCCCCTCCATAGAGGCATGAAAATTCTCTACCTGGGCTCCGCCACGGGCACCACTTGCTCCCACCTCAGCGACTTGGTCGGGGAAGATGGTATCATTTTTTCAGTTGAGTTCTCCGAGAGGATGATGAGGGAGTTCCTGAACCTGTGCACCCAGAGGAAGAACCTGGTTCCAATTCTTGCCGACGCCAGGAAGCCCCGGGAATACGAGGGCATATTGGAGAAGGTTGACCTTGTGTACTGCGACATAGCCCAGCCTGACGCCACCCAGGTGGCCGTAAGAAACTGCGAAATTTTTCTCAAGCAGAAAGGGTTCCTGATGATTGCCATAAAATCAAGGAGCGTGGACATAACCAAGAAGCCCGAGCAGATATACAGTGAGGAGATGCAGAAAATCAGGGATTCCGGCTTCAGTATAAAGGAGTGGATTAGGCTCGGGCCATACGAGAAAGACCATGCTTTCATACTGGCCCTTTACAGCCCTTCAAGGTAGTTTCTCAATCTTTCCATGAATTTGTCCGAGTTCTTCAGCGGTACGTTTGCCGCCGCCGCCGGGGGGTGTCCTCCCCCGGTCCCTATGCCTCTGGAAAGCCTTTCCATGAGCTCGGCCACGTTTATTCTCTGGCTCTGGCAACGGGCGCTCATGCTTAGTACTTTGTCTTTTTTGTAAATAAAGAATGCCGCGTCAGGCTCCTTTTCTGAAAGGACCGTTGAGAGGGTGGATGTTATCTTGTACTTGTTGTAAACCTTGTAAAGGTAGGCGTTCTTTTTCCTGAAATGCTCGGAATGATACTTGAAATCCGTTTCCGTGTCGTCCAGTGCCTTCTGGAACCTGTGGTAAGTCTTTATCAGCCCGCTGTCCGTCACGTCCTGCGGTGTCTGCGCCCCCGCGAATATTTTGTAGCATTTTATTATTCCGTTGATTCCGCGCACTCCCTTGTTGGCCTCTATCACATCGGCCAGGAATTTCAGGTCTTCCTTCCCGCTAACTGCCATGCCCTTCAGGCTGCCCTTGTCACCCAAGGTTCCGACTGCGGCTATCCACGCGTATTTTTCCATCCCCTTGTCCATCTCCCTTAGAAGCTCGTAGACAAGCCGGGAGGCCGGGATGTAGGTTTCCGGATTTTTTATCCTGGGATTAATGTGAATAAAGCCTTCCCTGTTCAGGTCTTTTTTCGTGGCATGGTGGTCTATCACGAGGGTTTCGGGCCTGATTTTCCCGTAATCCCACTGGTTCACGGCCAGGTCAACGAATATGCAGCTCTCATGCCCGTTTATTTCCTCAAGAAGCCTGTCCGTTATCCTTATGCCGTACGAGTCGTTGGGAGAGACCATCTTTATTTTGTTCCCCAGAAGCTTGGCCAGGAGTGCTGCGGAGCAGACCCCGTCAGCGTCCGAGTGGTAAACCAGCGAGCACTCTTTCAGTGAAAGGAGAAATTTTTTCGCCTTTTCTTCGGGATTCATTTTAGACTATCTCCCAACAGGTAAATCAATTGCTGCCCTTCCTTCCCGAAGCCCTCAAAACTCGTGTCCAGGTTGTCAATCATGTCAACTATCCTGGCTTCCAGGGTCCTGGGAACGTCCGCTCCGGCGTGGGCCATCACGATGTGCACGACCTCTTCAGGAAAACCCCTTGCGTAAAGCTCGGCCCCGCCGAGCCTTGCGTGGTCCAGGATGAATTCGCTCAGTTTCCAGCTGCCCTCCTCACCCTTTATTTCAAAGAGCTTTCCTACGTCATGCAGCACGGCTCCCGCTATAAGAAAATCAAAGTTAATTCCCTTTTTGTACCTCTTCTCCAGGTATTCTCCGACTTTCAGGGAAAGCTCCGCCACCGAGACCGTGTGCTCCAGCAGCCCGCCCTTGTAATAGTGGTGCTCTCCCACCCAGGCAGGCACGTCCCACCCGGAGGCCTCGTACTTCCACCCGCTGGAAAGCTTCGGGCTCTTTACCAGCTCCAGCGTTTTTTCCCTAAGCTTCCTGTCCTTTATCTTCTCCACGATTTTCACCATGTTATCTGTTTTCATGAAACCACTTCCACGTCAAATTTTATCTCGCTGTCCTTGTATTTGGAAAGCTTAGCCCCGCCAGACTTGCCGAAGGAAATTTCCTTGGCACCGACTTCCTTTTTTATCTCACCGGACCATTTCTTTACAATTTTTTCCGTCTCTTTGTCCGTGTCCACGCAAACCTTTATTCTCTGCTCCACAACGAGCCCCATTTCCTTCCTGGCCTGCTGGACGTTCCTCACGAGCTCCCTGATTATGCTTTCTTCCCTTATCTCCTCGGTTTCCTCCAGGTCCAGGGCAACCACACCGGTTATCTTGTCCAGCCTGAATTCCTTCCCTTCACCGGATTCGCTTTCTATCACCAGGTCCTCCTCTTCCAGTTTGAATACACCAACCTTTATACTGCCTTTCTCCAAGCCTTTCACAACCTTTGCCTTGTCCTCCTTCTCCAGGGCTTTCTCCAGTTTCTTGATGGCACCACCGTACTTGGGCCCGGCCCTTGAGTAGTTGAGCTTAATCTTGTAATCCATCTTTATGTCTGAAAAAGAAACTTCCTTTACGTTGTTCATTTTCTTCAGCACTTCCCTCATCCTTTCCACGATTCCCTTTACCTCCTCGGTCCCTCCCACCATAAGTTCCTTGACCGGGTAGCGCAGGCCCACGCTCTTCTCCTGCCTAAGGGCGTTGGCGGCCTCGGTTATTTTCTGGGCCGCCGCGAAATCCTTCTCCAGTTCCCGGTCTATCCTGCTCTCGTCAGCCTCGGGCCAGTCAGCCGTATGGCAGCTATCCCCGTATTCCATATCCATGCATATTTCATCAGTTACGTACGGGGTTAATGGCGCAAAAAGTTTAACCAGGTTTTCAAGGCACGTGTTCAGGGTGTAAAAGGCAGAGTCCCTGTCTTTTCCTTCGTAAGAAGGCCATGTCCTTTCCCTTATAAGCTTTATGTAGGTTCTTGAAAGGTCATTTAAAAGAAAATCTTTGAGCAGTTCAACTCCCCTTGATCCGTTGTAATTTTTATTATGTTTAGTAACGCTCTTTATCACGGTGTTCAGCCTGCTCAGAATCCACTTGTCTTCCAGGCACGATTTAGTTTCTTTTCCAATTTTCTTGCAGTAGTTCTTGAAAAACGAATATACGTTCCAAAGCATGTTTATATGCTTGAAATTTTCCTTAAGCTCCTCTTGGCCAAAATAAAAATTTTCTCCCGGAGGAGACGAAAGAAAATAAAGCCTCAGAGTATCCCTGCCGTATTTCTCTATAACTTCCTGGGGAGTTATTACGTTTCCCATGCTTTTTGACATCTCTTTGCCCTGAATGTCAAGTATCATCCCGTGCGTGATAACGTTTTTGAAAGGCCTTTGTCCAAAAGTTATGACGCTCAGTATCATCTGGCTGTTCCACCACCCCCTGAACTGGTCAGAGCCCTCTATGTTAAGGTCGGGAGGCCAAATTTCTTCAAACAAACTCTTCTTTTTGGGATAATCCAGGGACACCCATGAGCAGACCCCGGAGTCGTACCAGACATCCATTACATCAGGAATCCTTTTCATTTTGCCCCCGCATTCGCAGTCAAGCAAAACCTTGTCTATGAAAGGCTTGTGCAAGTCTTCCAGCTCTTTGCCAAGCTCTTCCGATGAAGCAACGACTTTTTTCTTCCCGCATTTTTCGCATATCCACAGGGGGGCCGGAATACCCCAGTATCTTTTTCTTGTTACAGGCCAGTCGTCAAGATTACTCAGCCAGTCCCTGAATCTTGACTTGGCCCACCCGGGAAACCATTTGACTTTTTCATTTTCTTTGAGGAGTTTGTCCCTTATTTCAGTTACCCTGAAAAACCACTGGGGAGCCGCCAATTGGATGAGAGGAGTCTTGCATCTCCAGCAGAAAGGATAACTGTGCTTTACTTTTTCTTCCCCCACAAGCATGCCTCTTTCTTTCATTTCCTTTATCAGAAGCGGGTCGGCGTCCTTAACGTACTTGCCCTTGTATTTCCCCACGTCTTTCGTGAAAGTCCCGTCAAAGTTGACCGGTGAAAGCCTTTCCAGGCCTTTTTCCTTCCCAACCTCGTAGTCTTCTTTTCCGTGTCCGGGTGCAGTGTGAACCAGCCCCGTCCCGCTTTCTAGGGTGACGTATCTTGACGAAGCCACCACCCGGTGCTTTATTTTCTTGTGCAGCGGCATGAATTCTTCAAAGGGGTGAATATATTCCATGTCTTCAAATTCCTTTCCCTTATTGGTTTCCAGTATTTTGTAGTCCGAAATTTCCAGCCTTTCCATCACTTTCTCCACGAGCTCGGTCGCTATTATCAGCACTCCCCTGTAGGTTTTTACTCTGCTGTAATCATATTTTGGATGAATCATTATCCCCGTGTTTGCGGGTATTGTCCATGGAGTGGTGGTCCATATGAGAAAATACTCGTTTTCCCTGCCACTCATCGGGAATTTAACGTATATTGAATTTTCCGTAACATCGTCGTATTCTATCTCGTTGTAAGAGACGGATGTTTCGCAGTGGGAGCATACGTGGAGAGGATAGGTGTCCTTAAACAGAAGACCTTTCTCAAAAGCCTTCTTGAAAGTGTGCCATGAATTTTCTATATATTCGTTTTTAAGAGTCAGGTAAGGGTTGTTCCAGTCCATCCATACCCCCAAATTCTGAAATTCCATATTCATTTTCTCTATGAACTCCGTGGCAAATTTCCTGCATTCCTCGTTGAACTTTCCCACCCCGTACTCTTCTATGCTGTTCTTGTCCTTCAGACCCAGTTTTTTCTCCACCTTGTTTTCTATAGGCAGCCCGTGCGTGTCGTAACCTGGCTGATAGCGGGCATAAAATCCCATCATTCTTATAAATCTCACGTAAAAATCCTTGAGAATTTTGTTGTAGGCAGTCCCGAGATGTATGTGCCCCGTGGCATATGGAGGGCCGTCTATGAAGTAGAACTTTCTCCCGTTTTTGTTCCTTTCCCTGCTTTTTTCAGGGATATTTTTGTCCTCCCACTTTTTCTGGACTTCCTTTTCAACTTCCTGCGGGTTGTACATCAATAGCACCTTTTTTCAAATTTTAGCGCCAACGTTTTTAAAGCTTTATAACAAGGCCTAGACCTGCTCGCGCCGGCCATCTCCTTCAACCCAAAAATAGTTAAAGTCTAATATTTAAATTCTTTTCAGAAAAACTATATAGGGACAATTTTTAAAAGGGTCTTTATGGCGGAATGCGAGATTTGCGGTTCGGAATCCTCGGGAAGGGCGGAGATAGACGGTGTCGTCCTTAACGTTTGCGGCAGATGCGCTGAACTGGGAAAAAAAGTCGCGGAGCCTGTTAGGGCAAGAAAAAAAACCGTTGAGAGAGAACTACCGGAATCCTCCAAGTACATAGACCCGGATTACCCGAAAATAATAAAGGAAAGCAGGGAGAGTAGAGGCATGAAAATAGAGGAGCTGGCTAACAGCATAAAGGAAAAGGAGAGCGTTATATCAAGGCTGGAAAGGGGACAGCTCTCTCCCAGCCTGAGGCTGGCCCGTAAGCTTGAGAACTTCCTGGAAATAAAGCTCATACTTGAGTATAGCAAAAGGCCGCTTTCCGAAAACAGGAGGGGAGACAGGGCCCTTACGATAGGGGACATAGTGGATTTAGGTGAGGACATTGATTGACGTGCACTGCCACCTGGAGCACGAGGACTATGACGAAGACAGGGAAGAGGTCATAAAGAGGTGCCAGTGGGAGCTCAAGGCCCTGATAACCTCCTGCGCCCACCCGAAAAATTTCAATCTGACGATGAGGCTGATTCACAGGTACAGCAATTTCATTTTCGGAACTTTTTCAATACACCCGATTTACGTTAAGGAGATAAACAACGATATAGTGTTCAGATTCTTCAAGCTTCTCAGGAAACACAGGGAGCAGGTAACCGCGATAGGGGAGACGGGTCTGGACTATTACTGGGTCAAGGACGGCGTGCTCAGGGACAGGCAGAAGGACCTTTTCCGGGACCTCATATCCCTTTCCAGGGAACTGGGCAAGCCTCTCGTGGTTCACGCAAGGGAGTCCTATGAAGACTGCATACGTATACTGGAGGAGGAAAAGGCGGACATTGTTAACCTGCACATGTTCGGGGGCTGGAAACTTCTTTACAAGGTCCTGCAGCACGACAACTGGCACGTGTCAATGAATGCCATACTTCTGAGAAGCAAGATACACAAGAAGATAGTAAGGGACATGCCCCTTGAAAGGATTATGCTTGAAACCGACGCGCCCTGGATGGCTCCGGAGGGCGGGAGGAACGAGCCCCTGACAATAAAGAAGGTTGCCGAGAAAATAGCGGAAATAAAAAACACGAGCTACGAGGAGGTCTGGAAGACCTGCGGAAGCAACGCGGCCAGATTCTTCCGTTTGCCGATAGTTTTATAACCTTCCATATAAGAGTGACTTTTATGCTAAAGGTAAAAAAAGCGGTGCAGGAAAAAAACATAGCCCTTTACGTTGACGGGCCCAACCTCCTGAGGAGCGAATTCAAAATAGACCTTGAGAAGATGAGGAAAAAGCTGGAAAAATACGGCAGAATAATGATAGCAAAGGTTTTTCTCAACCAGTTCGCGTCCGAAAAACTCATAGAGGCCGTGGCCAGCCAGGGATTTGAGCCGATTATAGAGGTGGGCGGCAAGAAGAACGAGCAGAAGAGCGACGTGGACGCCACCATGGGAGCCTCCATAATGGAGGGGGTTTTCAATCCCAAGGTAGACCTTATAACAATAGCCACGAGAGACGCGGATTTCATGCCTGTCGTGCTTAAGGTCAAGGAGCACGGCAAGAAGGTCATAGTTATAGGCATAAACCCGGGATTTTCCGTTGCCCTGAAGAACGTGGCAGATTACGTGGAGGACCTTACAAAATAACTAGCTTAGCGGAAACCTTAATATGGCTCCTATTCCGCCCATGAGGTAAAACTGCTCCCCCTCGGGGCTGTCCCTTGAAACTATTTCAACTTCGGCACCTGTTTCCTTTGCCAGTTCCTCAAAAGCCTCAATCACATCCATTTCGCCCACGATTCCCAGGGCCTTTCCACACTTGCATTTCTGGTTTTCTTTTTCTGAAATCCTGACAAATTTCTTTTCCCCGAATCCGCAATCGCAAATGTATTCAACCTCTTCCCATTCCAGGTTTTCGGAGACCAGAATGGTTTCAACGGCGCCCAGCTCCAGCGCTTTTTTTACATCTTCCACCCCGTAGGTGGCCTTTGAAGGCTCTGCCTGAAGTTCCTCAAAGAAGCTTCTCAGGACCTTCTTTTCCTTGGATATTTTTGCCTCCGCGAGCAGGTCTTCCGAGCGGTTCAAAAGCTCGTGCAACCCCGATTCTCCGGTGTAGCCCGTGTCCTTTACACCTATTACTTTGCTCCTGAACTCCTCGCTTACGTAACCTTCATTAAAGAATTTTTCCTTTACCGGCCCCGGCCCCCCTACTATGATACCCTTTATGTCATCATCCGAGAAAATTTTCTTAAAAGAGCCTGCCACCTCCTTCAGGAAGTCGTTGAGCATGCCCTCCCTTATCCTTCCGTAACGGGCCGCGGACTGGCCCCCGGCCCTGGTTTTTCCCGGGACTATTGAGTCAATGTTCTGGACCATGTTTATCTTCTTTCCCCTAAGTACGGCGAAGCTGGCCTCGCTCCTGTCCAATACCACCAGGCCGTAAACCTCCTTTTCCTTCATCATTTCCTCAAGGGGCTCCAGCTCAAACCTTTGGTCACACCAGTAAAGCTTGACTTTCACGGGCTCCGGGGGCTCCAGAGACCACAACTGAATGTCTGTGTCACCCTCCTTCTCGGAGACGTTGCCGCAAAATATCGCCAGTCCGTTTAGCGGGGTTTTCTTGTAAAGTTTTAGGTGCTGCTGAATCTTGGTGAGGGCGGAAATAACGTTCTTCCTGACGGTCTTGCTCTTCACGTTCTGCGTTAGCGCTATCTCATTCGCTATCAGGTTTCCGATTTCGTTGAGGTTGAAGCCCGCGGGAACGTAAAGGCTAACCAGCTCGGTGTGCCTACCTTTCTTCTCTTTCAGCTCCTCCACCAGCTTCTTCAGCCTGTAATGCTTCTCCTTCATACCAAGCACCTTTTTAACTAAGGTAAAAATTCCATATAAATAAAAAGGTTATCAAGCCCTTATCTGAACCTTCACGGAGCCAAGCTCCATACCTTCCCTGACCTTTCCGTATTCTATTTTCCCGACTTTCATTGTGCCCCTTACAGCCTTTTCTACTTTCTCCAGTTTCTCCCTTGTTTCCTTGTCACATTCTACCAGGACTTTCTCCAGTTCTGCGTTCATCGCCATGTCCTTCTGGGTCTTGTACTGCCTTAAAAGTGAAATCACATCCCTCGCCAGCCGTCCGGCTTCAAGAGCCTCCGTGTCTGTTTTCCCGGCCCTGGGCCATTCTGAAGCGTGGATTGAATTTTCTTCATGAAAAAGTTCCCGGTAAAGTTCCTCTGTCATGAAAGGAATTATGGGAGCGTACATTTTTATCACGGCAAGCAGGCACCTGTGCAGGGTATAAAGGGCCGCTTCCTTGTTATCGTCGCCGTAAAGCCTGTGCTTGACCATTTCTAGGTAGAAGTCACAGAAAACGTTCTTGAAAAAATTTTCTACCCCTCTCTTTGCCCTGTTAGGGTTGTAGTTCCTGTATCCGTTCCCGACTTCCTCTATAACGCTGTAAAGCTCGGAAAGAATCCACCTGTCCTCCGTTTCCAGCTCCGCTTCCCGCGGCTTGTAGCCCTTCAGGTGGTTCTCGGCAAACCTGGAGGCGTTCCACAATTTTATCAGAATCTTTTTCCCCCTGGTCACATCCTCTTTCCTGTATATGAAATCCTCCCCCACTCCGGCCCCGGTTGCCCAGTAGCGGAGCACGTCCGCCCCGTCCTTTTCTATAATCTTCTCCGGGCTTTCCCCGACTCCCTTGCTGCTGCTCATTGCCAGGCCCCTGTCCACATAAACGTAGCCCGAGACCATTATATCCTTCCATGGGATGTCTCCCTCATGAAGATAGGCCTTGAGAATCGTGTAAAAAGCCCAGGTCCTTATTATGTCATGGGCCTGGGGCCTAAGAGACATCGGAAACATTTTCCTGAAAAAATCCTTGTCGCTGACCCACTTCGTGGTCAGCTGCGGGGTAAGGGAGGAAGTCATCCACGTGTCCATTACATCCTCTTCGGGTTCCAGGTTTGTTGAGCCGCAGGGGCAGGCATAGCCCTGGAGCCGCGGGTCAACCGGCAAATCCCTTTCCTTTGCCACTACAATCTTTCCGCAGTCCTTGCAGTACCATACCGGGAAAGGCACCCCGAAGTATCTTTGGCGGGAAATACACCAGTCCCATTTAAGGTTGTTGATCCAGTCCTCGTACCTTTTCCTGTAGTATTCCGGATGCCAATTTATCTTTCTGCCCTGTTCAATCATTTTTTCCCTGTGTTCCAGAGTCTTGATAAACCACTGCTCTGTCGGGATGAATTCCACGGGGGTCTCGCATCTCCAGCAGCAGCCGACATTCTGCTTCAGGTCCTCCTGCCTGACAAGCAGGCCCTTTTCTTTCAGGTCTTCCAGCACGGCCTTTTTGGCCTCGTTTATTTTCAATCCCTGGTATTTTCCACACAGCTCGTTCAATGTCCCGTCCTTGTTTATACAGATTGCCATGGGAAGGCTGTGTTCTTTCCACCACTCAATGTCCGTGGTGTCGCCGAACGTGCAAATCATTACAATTCCCGAGCCAAAATCCATCTCCACCTTTTCATCACTCATTACGGGAACTTTTTGCCCAAATAGGGGAACTTTAGCCTTCTTTCCCAGGAGTTTTTCGTATCTCTTGTCACCAGGGTGAACGAAAATTCCCACGCAGGAGGCAAGCATCTCGGGCCTCGTGGTGGCTATCTCTACTTTTTCCCCGTTTTCCAGCTCAAAATAAATGTAATTCAGTTTCGTGACTCTTTCCCTGTCCTCCACCTCTGCCTGGGCCAGTGCGGTCTGATGGTGCGGGCACCACAGCATTGGCTCCTCCTTCCTGTATATCTGCCCTCTGCCGTACAAGTCAACGAAAGAAGCCTGCGCGGTTTTGATGGAGTAGTCGCTTATGGTCTGGTAAAGCGTGGACCAGTCAAAGGACATTCCAATCCTCTTGAACGAGGAGGTCATGCTTTCCTCCAGATTTGCCGCGGCCTCCCTGCACTTCTCTATGAAGGTTTTCCTGTCCACTTCGCTTTTCTTTACACCGAGCTTCTCTTCAACGTATTTTTCCGTGGGCAGGCCGTTGTCGTCATAGCCGTTGGGAAAGAAAACGTTGTATCCAAGCATCCTCATAAACCTTGCTATTATTTCAAATTCTATGTAATTCTTGGCGTGGCCCATGTGAAGATAACCGGAGGCGTATCTAGGAGGGGTGTCTATGCTGAAAACCGGCTTTTCCGAACCCGGGTCAAACCTGAAAAGCCCCTTCTCCAGCCACCATTTCTGCCATTTGGGCTCTATTTCCTTTGGATTGTACTTCTTGGCCAGCATAAATATCATTTAAGTGGAAAGGATTTATAAGTTTGCTAAAGGATTTATAATTTAGCGTTTTTAATTCTTTCATGAAGTTTGAACAGGGTTACCTGGATGAAGGACGGACCTGCAGACAGATTGCAACAGGAATAACGCTTCTCACTGAAAAAATAAAAGAACAGGAACTCCGGGTGCCCGTGTTTTTTGACGGCTGTGTCATGGAACACCTGCTGCAGCATGCAGGCAGGGAGCTGGACAAAATCATGGGAGACCACATGGAAAACACGCTATACGCAAGCTCTTCCATGGGATGTTTTGACACGAAAAAATTTGAAGACTTGGCAAGAAAGGCTCAAGGAAATGATTACGTTCTAAGGGTTCTGGACTTCAGGACCAAGACAGGCTCCCTGGGAAAAATGATAAAAAAGGAGGCCCAGGACTGCGGGTTGGACGTAAAAACGGATTATACGGTGCTCTATGACCCCCATGCAAACGCGGACACAAGTATTTTCACCCTGGAATTCCCGGACGAATCCCTCAGGCACCTCCGTTACGTGGATAAAAACGCTTACAGCAGGCTCCTCCCTGAAGAAATAAACGGACGCTGGCGCTATCCTTCAGGCATGGAAAGGCACCTGGCCGAATCCCTGCCGGTCAAGAAAATAAAGAAAGAAATAAGCGATTTCGCTTCCCGGCTCTAATTAAACTAAAACAAAAAGAAAAAAGGAGGGGGCTTATTTTTTCTTTTTCTTTCTTTTCTTCTGGAAATCCTTTGCATAGTCTTTTGCCATGTCCCTTACTACATCCTTGAGACCGAGTCCCATTGCTATGGCTATTCCTATGCCGACTGCACCGACCATAACCAACAGAAGGTTTCCTATAAGCTGTGTTTCAATCTGCACTATTGGAAGGCCTATTGCAATTCCTATATAAATGACCAAGAAGAAAATCACTTTTCCCAGCATATCAGAGTATATTGTCTTTGCTGCAAGTATCTCGTCCTTTACGTAGAGCGCAACTCCGTAAGACACTAGTATTACTATTATTGCTCCTATTATCCTCGGTATGAAGTATGCTATGTTGAGCATGACCGAAGACAATACTTCTATTCCAAGCATGTTTACTGCGGCTGCTACGAATACAAGGTATATTGCCCATCTTGTTATCACGTCAAATACTGAACTTGCCTTGAATTTCAGGTGCTCTTCCTTCTTAAGGTACCTGTCTACTCCCGTTCTGATTAGAATTTCCCTGATTACTAGTCCCATTACCTTTCCTACTATAAAGCCTATTATTAGTAGGATTATTGCCCCTATAAGGTTAGGTACAAAGCTCAGAAATGGGTACCAAATGTTTTGTGCTATTGTCGCTAATGAGGCTAATGCCATTTTTTCACCTAGTTAAACTTTGTATAAGCTATTTAAAAATGTTTCGGCCTATTTAAAAAGGTTTTGGTCGTTTTAAATATTAAACTGATTTATAATTTCATGGCAATAAGTTCCATATGGGGCCGTGGTGTAGCTAAGCCCTCCTTTCTTTGAAAAGAAAGAAGAAACAATATTGTTGTGCTTCGCACAAATGTGCAAGGGCTCTGCAATGGTCCAGCATTCCAGCTCGGGGAGCTGGCGACTCGAGAAACCTTTTTGCACCCGGTAAACGTGCAAAAACGTTTACGAAAAATAAGGCTTCCGCCAAAGGTTCGAGATTTCAAATAAGCTTTTAGAAAAAGCTTAAGCAAAAGACTCTGAGACTCTCGACGGCCCCACCAAAATACCCCTTTTCAGAAAAAGGTCCTTTATCCCCAAAAACTTGGAAACACTACGCGTTTCCCGGAAAGAAAAATAATATTGCCACAAGAAAACTAAATTTCCAAAACAGGGATGGGCTGGTGGTCTAGTTGGAAATATGAAAACCAAGGATTTTCAATTTTTGGTTTGACACCAAAAGGACGTTGCCTTCGCAAGGCAAAGATCCCGGGTTCAAGTGCTTTTTAGAAAAAAGCTCTGAGAATCCCGGCCAGTCCACCAAAAACTATTTCAGGTAAGCCTGGTAAAGCTTCATCCAGTCAAGCATGAGCCTTGTCAAAAGGAAATTTTCCTTGACATGCTCCCTGCCTTTCCTTCCCATTTCCTCCCGGAGTTTTTCGTCTTCCAGAATCCTTATTATGCTCCTGGCGAACCCGTTAAAGTCCTGGGGCCCATGTAGGTACCCGTTTTCACCGTCCAGTATCTGCAGGGGTATTCCGCCCACCCTTGAGGCAACGACGGGCGTGCCCTTGTACAGGGCCTCGGAGACAGTCAGCCCGAAGCCCTCCTTTACGGATTTTTGAACCACGACCGAAGACGCCCTTTGCAGGGAGTTTATGAAATAGTCGCTTCCCTCAAGGACTATCTTTATGTCTTTTTTGTGCCTGCTCCTTTCCCTCATTTTTTCAGTCTTCTCCAGGACGCTCTGCCCTTCCGGGTCGTCCATCGCGAAAGAGCCGGCCAGAACCAGCTGGCAATTTGTTTTTTTTCTCACATGGTTGAAGACCTTCATTACTCCCACGGGGTCCTTCCACCTGTCAAACCTTGATACCTGGGAGATGATGGGCTTGCTTCTCTCCACCCCGTTTTTTTCCAGAAGCCTGCCCACCCTGGCCTCGGATATTTTCTTGTTCTTCAGGGAAAGGGGGTCTATCGCAGGCCATATAACGCTCTGTTTTATCTTCAGGTCTTTCTTGAGATAATCGGGATGGGAAACCACCATGTGGTCGTATTTCCTGATGAATTCTTTCAGGTAATTCCAGAGTTTCGGATTTGGCTTGAGTATGTCAACATGAAACCTGAATATCCATGGCTGCTTTTTCCTGTAGAAATCTATGATGGGGAGAGGCTGCGGGTCGTGCACCACGGCCAGGTCGTGGTCCATGTGGCAGAGCAGGGAAAATTTTTTGTTTATGCCGCAATATATATCCTTCTTTCTCTTGGACAGGTTAAGCCTGCCGCCCTGGAGCGCGTTGTGGAACTTTTTGGTGACTTTGAAGAAGTCGGGGCTCCCGTAAAGTATCCTCCAGCCTGTTTTCACCCCGATTTTGTTGAAAAGCGGTATAACGCTGTTCAGCATTTCAGCGACGCCGCCCCCCTGGTAGGTTGAGCTCACGTTGACTATGTGCCTGCCGGAAAGTTTTTCGGCCTCTCCGTGAATCCGGTCAATTGTTTCATTTCCGACTATCTTCCTATAATCCCTCATGTTTTTCATACTATTTGCTAGGAACCCGGTTTATAAATAAATTAGGGAATTTGGCGAGAAATAAACTTTTTATACATAACACGGGAAATTAAATTTGTGGACTCGTAGCTCAGCTTGGAAGGAGCCTTTCTTTTTCACAAAAAGAAACCCCCGGGAAAGAAAAACTTCCCGAAGCTGGTGACAAAAAGAGAGGACTTGGGCAATTAGAGCGCTACGCTGATAACGTAGAAGCTTTTGCTGCGGAAAGGTCGCCGGTTCAAATCCGGCCGGGTCCACCAACAAGCCTTTTCTTTTATAAAAAGAAAACGCTTGTGAAAAGAAAACTAAATTTGAAAAAAATAATGCCTGGGTAGCTCAGCGGTAGAAAGCCTTTCTTTTCACAAAAGAAAGCCTTTAGGGAAAGAAAACTTTGAGGCAACCTGTGAAAACGGGAAGGTTGAGCCGAAAGCGCTAGACTCATAAGGCAGTTATGAGTTTTGAGCCGTAAAGGCTGTGAAATAAAAAGCGTGAACTCTAGAGGTCGCGGGTTCAATAGCAAATCCCTTTTCAAAAAAGGTTTTTGCATTTCCCAAAACTTGGAAACGCTATGCGTTTCCCTACGGGAAAGAAAAACCCGTCCCAGGCACCAAT
>CAZXFI010000006.1:19095-63847 GCA_964640225.1 uncultured archaeon | reverse complement strand
AGGAGAAACTTTTCATGCATGGCCGGCAAAGTTTCAAATTATTGGCTTTGTTTGAAAAAGACAGGACTATGAAACTTACAAGGGAAACATGCTTTGGTATATGGAGACATTCGAGGGAGAATATTCCTACGGATAAAGATTTTTATTTTCCCTGTGATGATACATTTGTGCATCCCCACAATCCAAAATTAGAGTACAAGAACATTGGCCTTTCTCCGAATTATCTAACTCTTGAAACCCAAACAGTGAGATACGCTGATGATATTGCATGGGTTGTTACAGGGCTTGAAGAAGGGATTCGTGTAAATATGATAGACCCTGATGAAATCTCTGATATTCTTTATAAAAAAACCGAGGAAGAACCTTCCCCCAATCAAGTTCTTCTCCTTGAACAAATAAGGAAAGGGGAATATGAAAAACTTCTTACGTATTTTGTTTCATAAATCATTAAGGAAAATGAACATAATATGAGTGATCCTAATATGAAAATTCTGAATATATCAAATGAAGCAGAAATGCCTCTGGATCTTCTCAAAGAGGTCGTTGACAATAAGCTTCATAAATCATCGATTATCGGAAGGGGTGATTTGGTTAATAAGAGTATTTTATTTACCTTATGTGATTGGTTCTTTGAAAATCCCGAAGATTTAGAAGAAACTTTCAAAGCTTTTCAAGCTAGACCGGATTTTCCCGCATCTAATATTAAATGGACTAGTTCAATTAGAAAAGACGAAATATGGTTGGCATCTTTCATCATTGATTTTGTGTCAATGCTGACAGATGATGAAGTAAGAATGATATCATGTACCTATCCAAGGGACTTATGATTTATCGCCGATTATGCCTTTAATATGTTCTTTCAAATCTTTTGATACGGAATAAAGGTAAAAATCTTCCGCCACTTTTTCAAACATCCAGTATCTCCCGTTTTCCCCAGTTGGTTTCGAAGTTTCCAGCAGATATCCATTGTTCAATATATCCCAATCATCGGGAATTTGTTTCAGTATGCTTTTATCTTTTACGCTCTGCAAAAGCCCCTCCAATAACTGCATGTTTTTATGAACCAGAGAAGCATTCATCTGAAGGGTAACGTACGTGTTGCTGTCAATATATTCATTATATTTTTTTCTTAATGACAACTCATCTTTCAATTTCAACAATTTTTTTAAGTCCGTGTCAATCAGGTGATTTATTGTCCTAGCTTCAGTTCGTATTTTTGTAACAATGCCTTCATTTTCATAGGATTCCAAGCTTTCATCTAAACCTTTATAATAATTACTGCTTTCACGCTGCCATTCATCCAATGATTTCGGAATACCATATTTTGAAAAAGCCATGATGAAATTATGTGGAGAAACGTATAAATAATTGAGATGAACAATTCAGAAAATCTGGGAGATGGAGGGGTACATCTTTGAAATGAGCTGTCTGTCTTTTCTTAATACCCGTTCTGCCGAAGCTTTTCCGTGGTATCAATGACTAGCGTTCCTTTTGCGTTCAACGTTACGGAGATCCTGCCCGAAGCCGGAATCGGGGCCGGCAACGAGTGGCTCCTGTTCGTTTTTGCAGCCCTCGTTTTTGGCATAGTCATAGGCGGGACCATGCGGGGGCTTGCAAAGCTCGTTCTGGGTTTCGTGCTGTTCTCCGGGTTCGGCCTTCTCCTCCTGGTGTTCCTCCAGAAGGACGACCTCGTTTCCACAATCGTTTCCGTTGTTTTCGGGCTCATACTTCTGCTTTTCAGTTTCCTTGCCAAAGTCGGGAAAACGTACCCCTACGTAAAAAGGTGATTCATACGTGGTTCGGCCTGCACCGGTTGTCGGAGAAGGACATAGCCAGGCTCGGGTTTCCCGGCGGGGCCCTGCTTGAGGTCGTTCCTTCCCCTGCCAGTCTGGGCTCCATGACAGGGATGCAGACTATCCTATACATGCTTCAGAATTATCCCGGCCGTTTTTCCTTTGAGATATGGAAGGACAGGCACGCCAGCTTCCACTTTTTCACCTCTTCCAAATCCTCAGTTGGGATGCTGAAAAGCCAGCTCCTCTCGGTCTACCCGCAAAGTGAAATCAGGCTGGACAAGAAGAGCATGCCTTCCGTTTTTGAGGGCGATTACGCCGCCTCCTGCTCCATAGCCCTTTTCGGCTCGGAGCTTGACCTGCGCTACCCCGGGGATTTCCATTACGACCCGCTCCGCCACCTGCTTGAGGCGGCCAGCGGAACTAGCGCCAAAGTTTTCATCCAAGTTTTGTTCGGGCGGGCGGGAAAAATCCCGAAAGGAAAAAGTGTTGCACTAGAACAGAAATACGGTGATCTTCACACGGGTCTGAGGCCGCCGGTACTGAACTCCCTTGTCAGGGTTTCCTGCTTTTCCCCTGATGAGCGGACTGCACTGGAGTCCATGAAACTCGTTTCAAGAGTTTTTTCCGTTTTTGATTCCGGCAGGGCAAGGCTTGTTCCACGTTTCCCCTTTATTCCTGGCTCACTGGGGATTCTGAAGGGCATGAACGGGAGGGCTTTCCCCCTTTTCCGCAAAGGGTTCCTCGTGAGCGTGCCAGAGCTTGCGTGCATGGTCCACCTTCCGTGCAGCGGGATTCCTGGCGTTGAGTATTCCCGGCCCCCGCTCTCTGAGCCGGATTTTTTTGGTGATTGAATGTTCAGGCAAATCAAAATCGGGCTGGGAGAAACCCGGCCTGCAAGCGGGATGAAAAGAAAAATATCCATCGGTCTTGACGACCTGCTGAGGCACCAGTATGCCATCGGGGCCACTGGTTCCGGGAAGAGTACGCTGATAATAAACGAGGCGCTGGACGCTTTCCGCCAGGGGCTCTGCACGTGGGTACTGGACCCGCACGGGGACCTTGCCTATGACCTGGTCGAGGCGGCCTACCCGGAGGACCTGGGGAACGTACTGCTGTTTGACCCGCTGAAGGTCGGCTTTTCCCTTAACCCTTTTGAGCTTCCCCGTTACGAGGGCAGGGAACAGCGGTCCGTCATGGTCGAGCGGATGGTTGGGGAAATCGTTTCCTCCATGAAGAAGATGTACGGGGAAAAATACTGGGGGCCTTCGCTGAACAGGATTTTCCAGAATGCCCTGCGTGAGCTTTATTCCAAAGACGATGCCCCCACTTTTGAGGAGATGCTCTCACTCGTGAAGAAGGAGCTGAACAAGGAGGAGTTTGAGGATTTTTACGAGGAGCTTGACGGGCTGTCACGGGGAAGGACGGACGCAGTGATAAACAAGCTTGAGCCTTTCGTGAAGAACGAGCTTCTCCGCAGGATTTTCTGCCAGAAGGTTTCCACCGCAGACGTTGAGGAACTGCTGGGGCCGAAGCTTGTGGTGTGGAGGCTGCCCAAGGGCGAGCTATCGGAAATGAATGCCGGGCTGATCGGCTCTGCGCTGATTACGAAGCTCTGGCTCTCGGTGGTTTCAAGGGAGCGTGGCCGGCGTCCTCCACTGTTCCTTGCGATAGACGAATTCCAGAATTTCGCCCACCTGGAAACGCTGGGCGACCTGGTGACGGAGGGACGGAAGTATGGAATCGGACTGCTCCTCGCACACCAGCACACGAAACAGGTCCCCGGAAAGATGCTGGCCGACGTGCTGGGGAATACAGCCACTAAAATAATCTTCAGGGTGCCGGAGAGTGATGCCCGGATTATCTCAAATTCTCTCGGTTATCCTGATAGGTCAAAGCTGATGAGAGTTCTTACGTCACTGCCTGACGGCCGTGCAGTCGTGAAACTGAGGAGCGGATTCGGGAAGAAGCCGATGCTCCCGTTTGAGATTCATACGCCAAAACCCCTTACCAAAAAGCACAATTTCACCGAAAGATTAATCGAAAGGATGGCAAAGCTTTACTCCGCTCCCCTGCTCCCTCAGAAACTTTCCTTTAAATCAGGCGTGGGAAAAGAGATTCTTGGCGTGCTGAAAACGGTCTACGGGCTGAAGGAAAACGGGGATGAAGCCACCAGGACAAATATATCCAGAAATATATCTATTTCAGGTTCCGAGCTTAGCTCCCTTCTTGATGAAGCCCAGAGCATGGGGCTTGTTGAAAGAATTGTCAGGAAAGAGGGCCGGGGGCGGCCCAAAGTCCTTACCGAACTGACCGGGAAAGGGCTGAAGGAGATCGGGATCGGCGTCACTTCCGGTTCCGGCACGAAGGCAGGCGGGGAACTGCACAGAGCTCTGCTTTTCCGTGCAAAGGACTGGCTCGAGGGGCAGGGCTACAACGTCAAAATACAGGAACAGGGTGGACAGGCTGAACAGCCGGACATGATTGCAAAAAAGGGCGGAAAAGAAATTGCCGTTGAGATTGAAACTTCTGCGAACCACCCTGACCAGATTAAAAGGAATTATGAGAAGAACGCCAGAAAGGGCAAGTTCGTGGTTTTTGTCGTTCCTGATGAAATGGTTGAACGGAAGGTCAGTGCATGCCTTGAACAGAGCGGGATGAAGAGATACAGAATATTTTTAATAAGTTAAAACTGGAGGTGTTGTTGATGAGCAAGGAAGAAATGGAAGATTACGAGTTGGTGCCGCAGGACGGGTTTGTACTGGGCGACAAGCTGGCAAACCACTGGCTGGACCGGATAAAGCCTGATTCGTTATCAAAGCACGACAGGATTTACATTGCAAAGGTGGGCAATCATCTGGAAGTCGGATACATGAAAGCCGATTTTCTCCGTTAGAAAAGGGATTATCTTGAAACTGGTTTTTTAGATTATCAGAGATAGGTAACAAAAATATGTAAATCATATATAATTTTTGAATGGATTTTAATCTTCAGAAATATTTTTCTGGAAGCATCTACATTACGTGCTGTCATATATCTGAATAGGTTTTGTTAATATGCCTGCATTAGAAGCATCCAAAATGGCATCAGTTGATTGTTTAAATAAAGAATATCTAGGTAAACTTAGGAACGGTTATCTGAAGATTTTAGGGGAAACTGAACCGCGTCTAAGTACCCTTCCCGTACTTACTGCAGAAAAAAATCTATCTACGTTTTTCGTCCATGAATACATATGGGAATTGGGGTTTACAGGATACATTGATCCAAAAACAGAAAGACCGAGGGATTGGAGTAATAGATTAATAAAAAAAGATGATGCGATTATTGTTCAAGCCATATTTTATACAAATAATTCCAATTATTTAGCTAGAACATTGACAGCTACTTTAAAACCACCGATTATGATTAAAAAGAGTGTTTTGGATAGCATCTGTGATGGTTGGATGAAAATGACAGGGACATCAACAAAATTCATAGGGGAGGCTACAAATATCCCGGGTTTTAGGGAAATGGGTCTGCGTATGGAGCAGGTCAAAGAAATGGAAAAAGGATCAGTACCTCTATCCCATGCTTATCCATGGCATTCACGCATGATAACGATACCGGATGGAGACGGAAAACCATTAAATGCAGTCGAATGGAGAATAAAAAGAAAAGCATTTAGAAACTTAGGGAACCGGTTAATCGGCGGGATGGGGCTTATTTTCATCAAATCGTCCTATTCTAAAGAGAAAAAAGATCACATTAATATAGAGATGAGGGCTAGAATATCGTTCAAGAAAACTCGTTTTTCAAGAAGAAATAATTATGATATATGGCTGCCGTCAAATCCTAATATAAATGGAAAAAAAGAAAAATTATTAATAAAAATTAATCCTAAACCTATTGAGTAGAGGCTATATGATGAATGTTGAAAAAATGATAAAAACATCCAAGCAGGTTATAACTGATTGCTCCCTAGAGAATGGTGCATTAGTTGCGGCTAATATAACCAAGAAATACTATCCCGAGTCAGCAAAATCCTATTTCTTTGTATGGCCACGTGATTCATCTTATACTTGTATCGCAGCAGATATTGCAGGCATCGTTGACATACAAGAAAAATTTTTCAATTGGTGTCTAAACAGAGCTGAGGGTTTCGAGGAAACAGGGTTATTTTTTGAGAATTATCATCCAAATGGATTAATGGTATCAAACAGGTTTCAGCCCGACCAAACCGGAACTATGCTATTCGCAATCTATCACCATTATCGTAAAAATTTAGAGGATGCAGAAAAATTTTATAATCTAATTGAGAAGGCAGCAAATGGCATATGCAACTGTTGGGATAACGACCATTTCAAGAGAGTTGCCAATGACCTTTGGGAAGAAAGATTTGCATTTCCAGATTTAAAAGATAATTTTACCTATTCGCTGGCAGCATGCATTTCCGGTTTAAAATGCGCTAATCAAATGATCAATAACAAAAAATGGGTTACAACTGCTAATCAAATGAAGAAACAACTGGAAAAACATTTTGTTGGTAAAGCGTTTGTGAGGTCATATGGGAAATTAATTGATAATTCCATTGATGCATCTACGCTTGGATTAATATATCCATTTGAAATTTACGATGCAAATGATTCTAAAATCGTCTCTACTATAAATCAGATAGAAAATACAATAGTTATTAATGGAGGTTTACATAGATATAAGTTTGATGTTTATGATGGATGGACTTATCATAATTTAAAAAGGAATAAAGGGGGAGGAGCTTGGCCTCTATTGAATTTTTGGATGTCTATTTACCATTCTTTAAGAGGCGAAAAAGACAAAGCCAAAAGATATTATAAATGGGTTTTAGACAAGGTTGGTAATTATATTCCAGAACAGATATTTGAAAATGATGTTCAGGTCTCCGTTTCACCATTAGTCTGGTCTCATGCAATGTTTATTATTTCTTCAAAATTTCTAGGGTATGTTTAATAGCCACTGTTTTCAGGATTAATCCATATATATAATGCTAAATAACTTAATCAATAATTCTATTTCTTTGTAAGAAGAGTTTTAAAGCTTTTTTGGTCAAAAAGAAGGGATTCTAAAAATTCTTTTTAATGAATCGTTACAAAGAAGAACAACAAAATCCATGTAATCAGTAACACGATTGGCAAAAAGAATCCCAAAATATAATTTGATGAAATGCCCCTAGTCCTTTCGGTTTTATATTTTTTAAACGTAGAATCATTTTTTATTAGGAATTTCCTGTGATTCTCGACTATCAACGCCTGCCTGATTAGGACGTGCGCATAAAGGAATGTAATGGAAAAACCTAGAGCGTTAATTAAAATTACAAGACCCTGAAAGTCTTTCCATAGGTTTAGAGACGAGACGTAGGAGATTATCAGCATGGATTCCGACAAGAGAGACATGTTTACCCGGCGGTCGAAAAATTCGTACTCGACTATCATTATTTTCCTCCGGAATCTTATTTCATCGGTCATATCGCCCGCATCCTCCGTCCCTTCTCGGGGCAATCCAATATCTTCAAGCTCAACCATACGTATCTCATGAAGCAAGACGTTATTGAACATTTCGGTGTTGAAATCCCTGCTGTCGCTCAATTCGGGATATAAATATATTCTCTGCCAAATTTTAAGGGGCGAAAAGATGAAAAATGTCGATGGTAACGAGGAATTTATCAATTGGTTAAGTTCCGAATTGGAGAAATGCGACCTGGAAGACAAATATTGCTTTACCGAAGGATGGGTATACACGACCCTGGATGGCCATGAAATCTATGCCAATAAAACGCTTTTAGGGATGTTCCCATACAAAAGGAAGGTTGCAGAAATATTGTCAGAGCCGGAAATGGCCAAACCATCACAAAAATCTTGCGTGAATTTCCTGAAATTTGACGGCCTGAAGATAAAAATTGAAAATCCCGCTTACAGAAACAAAATCGAAAATATTGCAGAGAATTTTAAGCAGAAGTTTGGGGAAAATTATGAAATATCCTGACTCCTCTACTTCTGCATTGTTTTCAGGATTAATCCATATATATAATGACCCAATAATTCGTCATTAAACGGATTTGGTTAAATAGAGAGTTGTAAAACAGTATCAGATAAAAGGAAAGGGTTCTAAAAATTCTTTTTAAAATATTGGATTTGCGCTCCGTTCCTTCGTCACTCCGCACAAATCTGAAATGAAGATGAACTTCTAACCGAATGCTCTGAAAAGTGTTTCAGATTGTGACTTTCTTTCCGTATTCGGGAAAAGCCACGTTTATTCCCGGAAGCCATTTGAAGGTCTCAGGCTTCAGTGTGTGAATCGGGAATAGAGTCTTTGGGTTGATTTTCTGAATCATGTCGAAAATGGCGGGTCCGCAGGCGTGGCCTGACGAATGTATCTTCTGTTCGGGATAGAGGCCGAACAGCTTCAGCCAGTTGTCAATCCTCTTCTGGTCCAGCTCCATTTCGTCTGAGAATGGTTCGCATATGCTCCTTATGTGTACGCTTCCTTCTGCCGGTTTTATGTCTATCAGGTTGTTGAGCTGGAAGTAGTTCATGAACATCACGTAATCTTTCTGGTGCGCGGTTATCTCTCTTGCGTCTATCACGTTCTGCCTTGAGAAGTATGTGCGCTCCCATGTGTCGTAGTCCTTCTCTATCTGGTCTGCGGGGAAGTCATTCCTGCCGACGAGGCCCCAGCTTTTCTTCGGGTAAAATACTCTTATGTTGCGGTCGTTTGAATCCGGGAGTCCCTTTGCTCCGTGCTCTTTCATCAGGTCCAGCAAAAGGGCCTGCCTGTATTCCAGCACGAGTTTCCTGCCGTTGTCCACCGCCGTGTTGTAGAACGTGACCAGCCGCTCCGTGTCCCTTATTGGGAAGTTGACGATGGCCAGCCCCTTCTTTCCTGCGATGTGCTTCGTGCTTTCCGTCTGCACGTAGTCCTCGGTCTTTGCCTCCTCCTCCGTTATCCGGGTTCCCTCGGAGAGCATGACTGCGGGCTCTGCCTCTGCGGCTTTTTTTACGAACTCGTGGCTCCACTCTTTGTGGCGGCCGTGGAACCTGAGGTCGCCTGTGTAGACGAGCGGGCCGCTGCTGGTGTAGATAACGTAACCAGTTGCTCCGGGGAGGGAGTGGTCCACCCTGCACGGGAGTATTTTCAGGCTGCCGATTTTGAATTTCTTGCCGAACTCAAAAGTCCTGACGTTTCTTTCCTCGGTTCCGTCCCTTGCGTCCCTTCTTTTCATGCCGTCGCCTCTTTTCTTTGGGATTAGCTGGAAAGAGGGCTTGAAGTCGGTGAACTCCTCAAATCCCGATGCCCCTACCCTGTTGAACATCTCCATCACGGCTCTGGTTTCGGGGCTGACGTAGACGGAAATGTCTTTCCTGAGAAAATGGACGTAACCTATGTGGTCTATATGAGCGTGGGAGATCAGCACGCCGTCCACTGCGTTGTCCTCTTTGCAGTCAAGGCCCATGTGCTTGCAGTAATCCCTCCTGTATACTCCTTTCAGGTCCGGCAACAATCCTAAATGAATAAAATCCTTCACGCAGTTGCATTTTCTGGGCGGCATGTACTCGGTGAAGTACATCATATGCTCCTCAAAGTTCATCCCGAAGTCAAGGAATACTCTGGTTCCGTTGTCTTCAAGGAGTATCTTGTTTCCCCCGATTCTGTTTATCCCGCCGTAAAACGTTAATTCCATAATTCCACGCTCTCCGAATGTGAATTATCCCTATAATTTTTAGGGTTTAATTTTTAAATCTTAAATAAATAATGGGCCGTGATTTGTAAAATATGCGGGGTTAATGAAACGGATAACCCGGACGGGATCTGTGATGATTGCAAATTTTCAATAATTAGCAACGATGATATCTCGCCGAATTTTTAGTATTTATTTCAATTGGTCCCAATAGTTCTCAAGATATCTTTCAATCCCTGTTCCAGGAATATAATTTGTAAACAGTTTCATAAACTCCTTTTTAGCTTTTTCATAACTAGTATTGGGAAGAACATCCTTTCGCTTTGTTAAAAACAGCATTACCAATGCAGGCGATCTGGATCTGCCAAGATTGCAATGAATTAAAATGTTTTTTGAATTTATATTCCTTTCAATGAAATCTAATGTGGTTTCAACAATAGGTTTGGTATATTCATGGGATAGCATCATGTTCATGTCAACCATGTTTAAAAAAAGGTGATTTTCCCTTTCAAGAATCAAATAATTTGGATGATTTTTGTTCAGATTTCCCCTGTATCCAACCGCTCTTTGATGACATGGACTTTTACAAGCATGAATTACAACCCAATCTTCCCGGCCATCATAAAAACAATCAGATTCATTTCCAACAAACAAATTGTCGTGTATCTTTATCATTTTAAACTATCTTCAATAATTTCTCTCTCTTCTTCTGTAATATCATATATATTGTGCGGCATTGCTTAAACCAGGATAAAAAAATCACTCTAGAAGGATTAAAAAACACGAAAAGCTACTTTTTTCTAATTGTATATTTATTAATAATAGAGCCCAAGTCCTTACAAAAATTCTTAAACTCATCAGGACACTGGCATAACTCATAAGAATCTGTATTTAGTAAAAAATGAAAATGACTCTTTGAACAAGTTTCTTTTCCAGAAATATTCAGATACCAATAGTCCTGTATAGGAATTTTAGATTCCCAATATCTTGTAAATGATAAATAAAGATAATCCTCACCATTTCTCAAATCGTTATTTCCATCGTATTCAGGAAAGGTTTTTGAAAGTTCTTTATAGATTTCTTCTTTTAAGGGCAGATTAACTGAAATACGGTCAACAAACCATCTACCGCTATCGAGAGATTTGTCTTCATCACCTTCTACAGCAATTTTATCATCTATAAAACACTCTGATTTTCTAGCTATGTTTTCAATCTCGAAGGCAATCTGTTCAATATTTCTTGGTCGACCTTTAAACGCTAAAAAAGTGTTGTCTCCATCTGAAATCCGTTCCCTCATCAATAATTTTTTTAAGATAAACTATTTAAACTTGATAAAAACTCTATTTCCTGTTAAATGGAGAAAAAAAGAGAAACTGAAAACATCTGTATCAGAAATCAAACGATATATTTCAATAATAACAATCAATGGTCCAAATGGAGGGATAAATCACTAACCCTACATTTAAGGAAAAAATTTCTCAAAAAAAAGAATAAAAAAGAACCAGTAGAGAAGGATATAAAATTTTCTGAATTAACGTACCTTGATTTTTTAAAATATATGGGGGAGCTGACGTACAAAATATATAGTGACAAAGGTACATTAATTTTTACTTTGCCGTCAGCAGTTGCTTTTATTCACAAAAAAATCGGAGAAACAAAGAAGTCTAGATATAGCGATAAAAAAATCATTGAACAAAAAGAATTAATTACATACGGGTCAGTAAAATTCAATATTGATAGACTAAACGGCAAATTGGATGAGATATGTCCCGGTCATAGATTTTTTAAGAAAGTAGATAATGGCTACGTACTTTGTATCTATGCTATTAATGCACCAATTGTTAAAGATGGAATAGGGGGTAGAATTTCCCTTGTTCCGCATGAAAACATTTTGGAGCAACACATAGGGACCATTATACAACTTGATAAAAAGCTAAAAAAATATTTGATAAGGATACGTTTCATTTACAATCACTTGAACAATTTCTTAATAAAGATGTTATTACCAAACCAGAGTTTTTTAGAAAAATAGGTCCTCAATGGGTTGATTTTGAGAAGGGATATGTCGTTAAAAGGGATGAAGTAGATGAAATAATTAATAATCTGAATCAAAATCAATTTCAGCTTTTAACAGGAGATGCCGCATCAGGAAAAACTACTATTATGGCTAGTATTGGATATAAGTTGACAAAGGAAAAAGGATGGGATGTCAATATTTTACCTTCTGAAGCTTTTATTGAAACCACAGCAGATAATCTCATAAGAGAAATTAATTTTTTTAATCCTGAAACAAAAGATGCATTGATAATAATAGAAGATTTTCATAAAAACGCATTTGATATCGTCTATATTTTAGAACACATGATACACAAAAAAAGTAGGATTCTTTTGGTCTCCCGTGATTCCTTTAAAACAGGCCTTCAACAAAAGGACCTTGAATTTCTTAAAAGGTTTAAAATAAAAGAACTGGAAAAAAATAATTTCTCAAAAATTGCCGATGGACTAATAGAGACGTATAGAAAAAAAATGGAAGGAGCTCGTAAAAAAGACTATGAAAAATTAAACGAAGATCACATATCCAAATTTAAAAACTTGGCAGACGGGAATCTGTGGATTTTGGCATACTTGCTGGAAGCATGGTCACCAAATAAGATAATAAACATGGAAATAGTATACGACAAAATAAAAAAAGATATCGACGACTTGGATAAAGAATTTAAGAGACTCAAAGAAAAATTGAGAGGTGTGTCTGACTCATTATTGGCCTTGGCACCTTTTTCAAAGTATGAGGTTGGTGTTTCAGAGTCTTTTATTAATGAAAATGGAGTAATTAAACTCAATAAAGATACGCTCGAAAAATTGGTTGATTATGGAGAAATTGTAGATGAAAATGGTTTATATTCAATACCTCACTCAGCCCTTGCGGAGCTTTATATGGAAACAGCCATGCATTATATCGATAAAAATGGTTTTCCCTCTCTTTTAGTTAATTTATTTGATGAATCCAAAGATGGTGTTTTTTCTGGTAACGCCAAGAAGTATTCTTTAGAACTCCTTCAAGCATATTTAAAGAGCAATCCAAGAAATTATGGTGAAGTTGTTAATAGAGTTTGCAATTATGAAGCAGGTAATTCTCAAGTATTAAATAATAACTTAAGACATGTCGTCGATAGAGTTAAGGAAAAAAGGAATATCCCCTTAAGAACTTTATTAATAGAAAGAAAATTTCCCATTGATCTATAGTTAATATACTTACAAATTATTATTTTTTCTACACCTTCAAGAATATCTTTTATACAATAATAAATTAATATGCAATGTATTCTTTCGACGAGTCTGACTACCTTCCCCTTATATTTCTTTATAATTTCTTTTTTATCTTGATGTCTTAAAAAAACAGATTTCTTTAAACCATCACTTCTTGTACAACCCAAACAAGAGTCATAATTAATCTGTGTTACTTGACCAGAAATATCAATATACATTTCCATAAAAATTCTTGGATAAAAACCTATTAATAGATTTCAATCAATAATTTTAGTCTCTAACTTTGCAATTTGCATTCTACTGCATACATAACGATTTATATTATTTTGTCAAAATAGTTTTAGCGGAGTTTGTTCAATTTGAAATGAACTCTGCGTGTTAGTGGGATTTGAAATTAGCGAGTTCGAGCCAGCCGGCGCACCACACTTTCAATTTCGTTGCGCTTAAAAATTAGTTTTCTGCCGGTTTTTGCAAGCTTAATAAGGTTAAAAACCTAATAATTACGTAAAGAATGAAGAAGAACCATTTTTTCTTGATTTTAAGGAATTAAGGAGAGTTTGTTCTTTTTAAGGAGGTGAAAATATGAAACACATAGATAATTGTCCGAAATGCGGAAACAACCTTTTGGTCAAGAACAACAATACCATGGTAACAGGAAAATTAGGATACAGATGCTTTAGATGCGGCTGGAAAAAAATCAAAGAATAACTCTGTTTTTGCAGTCTTAATTAAACCCAGTTTTGCGAACTCTTTTACCAGATGGCAAAGCTCCTTCTCCGAGAAGTCAATCGCGTGGCCCGGGCCTTGCCTTGCCCGTGGATCCCCTTGCCGACCTGACGCCTTCAGTAAGGTCTGTGCCTGGGATTCCTCGGTATTATCACCCAGGCTATAAGGTACAGAAGGATTCCGGTGCCCCATGCCAGGCACATTGCGGCCCACACGAGCCTGATTATGGTGGGGTCAACCCCGAAGTATTCGCCGAGGCCCCCGCAAACGCCGCCCAGGATTCTGTTCTTCCCGGACCTGTATAGAACCTTATTTTTTGCCATAAAGACCGCCTAAAATCCTGCCCCGGTTGTTTGCGATGTAAACAGCCAGGGCGGAGAGAATCACAATCGTTTGCACTATAGTAGTTTTGCTGAATATTATAAATATTAATGGCTGGTGTGCGAGATAAAGGAAAAGCGAGTTCCTTCCTAGCCAGGAGGAGAACTTTAAAGGGAGGCCTCTTGTTCCTTTCAGCGTAAAACTTCTTTTGCCTCCCGGGTAGAGCGTGTTCCCCAGGAACAGGCCCACAAGCACCACCCCGAACCAGGGCATTAGCGGGAAATAGTCAAACATGTAAATCCCGGACGTGGGAAAACCCAGCCACAGGAGCCAGGGATGGTCGAGCCGCATGCCTGAAACAAAAAGGCCCGCTGTTATTACAGTTATTCCTAGAAAAAGGTTCGCATACCTGTAGCGGAGCAGCGGGTAGGAGAGAACAACGGAAACCCCGATAAGGTGGAGTACCCCGAAAAGGATTACCCCGTCTTCCATTACAAAAGAAGTCACGAGCGTGATAAGGAGGCCAAGCGAGAAAATTTTTGCTCCCCGGAGAAGGTACTTCCTGAAAACTTGCTTCCCGGGCCTGTCCCTTACGCGGGAATGGCTTATCGTCAGGGAGACCCCCACGATAAGAAGGAAAGCGCTGGCAGTTGCTATCATGGCGCCCCGCCAGAGAAGGCCTTTTTCAAAACTTACAATCCCGAAATACCACAGGTCAAGAAGAACGTGGAGCGCTATCATGGATATGATGGCCATGCCCCTGATGCCGTCTATCTCGTAAAACCTTTCCATGGTTATTTTTTCGCGGGAAGGAATAAAAGTTTTTTTATTTCCGGGTTCTTATTTAATAATTATGGAAGTGGCTGACACTCTTTTAAAAAGGACGCTGGGGCTGATGTTCAGGAAGGACGGCGAGATGCTGTTCGCCTTTGACAGGGACGTCAGGTTCTCGGTCTGGACGCCTTTCATGAGGTTTCCCATAGACGTTTTCTTTCTTGACTCCAAAAAGCAAATCGCGGAAATCAGGCGCAATCTGGCCCCTTGGAGGATTCACAGGCCCGCGGGAAAGTACCGCTACTTCTTTGAGGCTAGGGCAGGAAAATACAGGAATCCCCCCGGAATAATTAAATAGAAAGACTAATTATTCTTATGGACTTCAGGATTGAGGAAAACCTTTCCCTGGACAGGAGGAACATCGTGCTTAACCCGGACAACGGGTTTTTCAGGAAATTATTGAAACCCTATTACGTGGTCACGAAAGACGGGCAGTACCTTTTTGCCTCAACCCAGCCCGGGAGGAGGCCGGACCGCGCTTTCTACATGGTTCCCAAAGGCTACAGGCTCGGAAAGGGGCAGAAGAGCTTTGACGCGGTAACAGGGAAGTTGCTCTACGAGGCAGTTATGGAATACTTAAAAGACTGCAGGGTGATTGTGCAGGACGGGGTGCAGGGGGAGAAGGGCTTTGAGACCGGGCTCAGGGTGGTGACGAGCATAGAGAACAGGCACAGCGCCTCAATCGCCTGGATGGGGAAGCTCATGGTTTTTCCCCCGAAGAGACTGAAGCCTTCCTGCTTTAACTACGTAATACCGGAAAAACTCCCCGAAAGCTGCGTGAACCTTATAAGGGAGTTCTGGCCCGGGTTCAACCCGGGAGAGCCGCTCACGCTATACGACTTCACGGAAATGGAACGTGACGTAAGGAGAGTCGTGAGCCTGGGTGTGGACTACTTCGGCGGCGCCTACAAGAAGCCCAACCTTACCATGGTTTGGAACAGGGCCGAGTCACTGGGTTGCGTGTCCTACCACGCCGGGTGCACCAGGGAGCGCGTGCTGAAGGGGCTAAGCGGCACGGGAAAAACCACCCTCACTCTGGGCCCGGAGCTGGAGCAGGATGACGCCCTGGTGGGAAGGCCTGTCCGCAGGGAGAGAAGAGTCCGGAAGGTTAAACTGGTGGGGCTGGAGGCCGCGAGCTTTGCGAAGTCGGAGGGCCTGGGGCCGGAGAGCCCCGAGTGGCCGGGTCTCATGGCCTCCAGGAAGGGGGAGGTTGTGCTGTGCCTGAACATAGACTGCTCCGGGGTAAGGTTCGTGGCAAAGGAAATAGGCGGCTACAGGGCAAGGGTGCCTGTGGGAAAGAAGCCGGGCTCGCTGCGCTGCGGGAGCTACAAAAAGAGCGGCACCACCAACGGGCGTTTTGTTTTTCATTTTGACGTTCTGAACAGGAATTGGGGCAGGGCTAAATACCTGAAAACAGAGTCCCTGAGCTTCAGGAGGTTTGACATAATGGAGCCCGTTTTCAGGGTAACGCGGCCCGAGATGGCCGCGGCCCTGGACAGCGCCTGTGAGAGCGTGATAACCTCCGCGGTTTCGGGGAGAAAACCCGGCGAGCGCGTCCGCTCCTACGCCGCCACGGATTTCATGGCCAGGGAGCAGTCGGGGCAGGCCCTCCTGAAGTGGAAGATATACAGGGACATGGGCATAGGGCCTGGCGGAAAACTGGTCTTTTTTATAAACAACTCCGGCTACGTGGGGGAGTGCAAGCTTGACGGGAATTTCACAGGGAGAGGAGAGAAAATAAGGGTTCGTGATTCAAAAAAGTTGATAGAGCTGGTGGAAAAAAAGAAGATAAAAAATTGGCTGGAACATCCGGTTTTCTGTTATCTCATCCCGGACCCGGAGGAGCTGGAGGAAAAAGGCCTGGAAAATTTCCGCAGGAGGTTTAACCCCCTCAGGTTTTACACACCCGGGCAGTTCCTGAAATTCTGCAGGCGTGACGTCAGGGAAAGGACCGGTTTCCTCAGGAAGCTTTTCGCGGGGCAGAAAGGGGAGAAAAAATTGAAACCCGTCACGGAAATCTGGAAAAAATGCAGGATTCCGGGAGAGAAAGAGATAAAAGAGTTCTACGGCAGGTACTATTCATGATTCCCGGTTATTTCAGGAAGATAGCAAGGGAGCGCATTTCCATACTGCTGAAGCTGTCCGAAAAGGAGGTGGCGGAGCACCCCGAGAGAAGCAGGCGTTACGCCGAGCTGGCCCGCAAGATCGGGATGCGCTACAAGGTACGGCTCCCAAAAAAATACAAGAGAAGGATTTGCAAAAAATGCCGTGCCTACATAAAGCCGGGAGTTAACTGCACCGTGCGGCTCGTACCCAAGGAAAAGTGCGTGGTGTGGCGCTGCGGGGAGTGCGGCGCGGAAAGGAGGTATCCCTACTCCGGAAAAAAAGGTAGTAAGCTTTAAATTCTTTGTTTATAAAGATAATTTAAACCATGAGAAACCTTTATAAGTGTTTCTGCGCAAAAGTGATTTTATGGTTACAGCGAGAGATGCGGATTCGCAAAAACTGATAGAGGCCCTGAAAGAGGAAATGAAAAAGATAAAGGAGATACAGCCTCCGGAATGGTCTCTTTACGTGAAAACAGGCATGAGCAGGGAAAGGCCGCCGGAGCAGGAGGACTGGTGGTACATTAGGTCGGCCGCGGTGCTCAGGAAGATATATTTCAACGGCCCCATAGGTGCCCAGAGACTCAGGAGGGCCTACGGGGGCAAGAAGAACAGGGGCCACAAGCCCGAGCATTTCTACCCCGGAAGCGGATCAATAGTAAGGAAAGTCCTGCAGCAGCTTGAAGCCGCAGGGCTCGTGAAAACCAAGAAGAGGGGAAGAATGATTTCACCAAAAGGCCAGAAGCTATTGGACAACACGGCCCACAGGCTGGTGAAATAAATGGATGCCAACGACTTGCAAAACCAACAGGCAGAAGAGCTGGAAAGGATAAAGAAAGAGGCTTTGAGAAGCATACTCACCAAAGAGGCAATGGAAAGGCTCGGGAGAGTGAGGCTCGTGAATCCTACGCTGACCCAGCAGATAGAGCTTTATCTGCTTCAGCTTTACCAGACGGGCCAGGTAAAGGAAAAGATAGATGATGAGAAACTGAGGGAAATACTTAATGTTATTTCGGAGAAAAAGAACTTCAACATAAAGAGGAAGTGACAAAAAAATGGGAAGACTGAAGCACAGGGCAAAGAAGATAAGGATGAACAGCATGGCCTCGGTAAGGTCGCCGCCCTTCTGGGCTCACATAAGGAAGTTCGGCCTGAAAAGAATTAGGACAAGGAGAATAAGGGTCAACAAGGAGAAGAGCTGGAAGCGCGGAGGAAAGATGCAGGCGTGATTCAGATGGCCGAGGAAAAAATTTACACGATACCGCTGGGCAACGCCTACAGCGCCTCCAGGCCGGTGAGGGCAAGGAAGGCCATGAAGTATCTTAAGGATTATTTGAAAAAGCACCTGAAAACGGAGAACGTGGCGATAGGCCCGGGGCTGAACCATGAAATCTGGTCCCGCGGCATAAAAAAGCCCCCGAAAAAGGTAAAAGTCTCCGTCTTCCAGGAAGAGGAAAAGTTCAGGGCCGAGCTTTTCGGCTACAAGCCCAAGGAAGAGCCTGAGAAACCTGGCAAAAAAAAGTCCGCGGGCAAAAAGCCTGCAAAAGAGACCGAATCCAAAGAGGGCAAGACCGGCTCCGAGAAAAAAGATAAGAAAACCAAGCCCCAGGAAAAAGAAAAGGAGCCCGCGAAAGAACAGGCTGAAGAAAAAAAATCCAAAGAAACGGATATGAAGGAAACAGATTCCAAAAAGACATTGGAAAAGAAGGCCGAGCCGGAGCAGAAGGAGACCGAGTCTCCAGAAGAAGAAAAAACAGAAGAACCGGAGAAAGAGGAGTCTAAGAAGCCCGCTGAAGAAAAACCTGCTGAAAAGGGGCAGGAGAAAACCGAGGGAAAAAAAGGTGAGAAATAATGGGAAAGAAGAAAGGAGGGTCGGGAGAGAAGAAAGGCAAGAGGCCCCCCAGCAAGTCAAAGCACAAGAAAATACAGGCCTGGACCAAGTACGAAATATCCGGAGGCAAGGCAGGCAGAAAGCAGGAGTCCTGCCCCAGGTGCGGCACCGGAACTTTCCTGGCACAGCACAAGGACAGGAAGACCTGCGGGAAATGCGGCTACAGCGAGAGCGCGACCAGGGAAAATTAATGTAATGTTTCTACAATGGGAATTAGACCAGCCATCAGTTCCCAATTTTCATCATGTTCTCCCCTGTATTCCGCCATTGCTCTTTGGGTTTCAAAGGCCGCCTTCTGGCCGTATTCATTTCCTTCAAGATAGTTGCCCATATGGCCTATTATTTCGTGGTCCATTCCGCTCTGGTTGTAGATATGGAAGAATTCCTTTTTCGGAATTTCTTTAAGCAGTTTTGAGATATTCCTAACCTCGTTTCTAGGAAATCCGCGTTCCTTGAGCATTTTGGGAATTTTCTTTTTCTTCTGGGAGAAGTTCTTGGAATAAACCTCTATCTCTTTTCCTTCGCAGTCGGAGCTTCCGTAAAATACGCTTTCAGGCCTGGGTTTCTTGTTTACGTTAAGTGTAGCGTTTTCCAGCTCGCTGAGCGTTTCTCTTTCCAATATTTCCATGTTCCCCGCGGTCTGTATGCTGTCCCCTCTCCACCTGTCCAGTTTTTTCGGGTTTATCCTGAACCTGAAATATTCGTAGGCGCCGTTCCCTACCGTAAGCCAGAAAAGGCCTTCCCCAGTCCCGAAGAGCGCCCCGAGGGAAGAGCCAACCGCAACCCCGGTTTTTACGGACAAATCATAAAAAATATTGCTGTTGTATAGCTCTGCGTAATGTTTTCCCATTTCAATTCCTGTTTCCATTCCTATCTTGGACCCCATAAGCGAATTCGCGGCCCCGAGGGTGGTCATGGTCAGCGCGTATAGGCCCACCTCTTTTCCGTTTTCCTTGAGCCATTTTTTCACATCCATTTTAACCCCCGATAAAAATAGCTTTAATCCGAACTTTAAATCCTTGAAAAAATAACAAATTTATTTTCCCGCCGCCCACTATAACCATGATTTGCCTGGGAATTGAGTCAACGGCCCACACTTTTGGGATAGGAATAGTCACGGACAGGGGCGAGATTCTGGCCAACGCAAAGGATACCTACAGGCCCGGTCTGGGCTCAGGGATAGTCCCGGCGGAGGCCAAGGAGCACCACCTCCGGGTGAAGGATAAAATACTTGAAAAAGCCCTCAGGGAGGCGGAGCTGGGCATGGGAGACATGGATTTGGTGGCTTACAGCCAGGGTCCCGGCCTGCCACCGTGCCTGTGGGCGGGGATGGAGTTTGCCAGGGAGCTGGCCAGGAGGCACGGCCTTCCTCTTATAGGGGTCAACCATCCCGTGGCGCACATAGAGATAGCAAAGCTCTCCACGGGAACTAGGGATCCCGTGGTTATTTACGTTTCCGGGGGCAATACCCAGGTCATAGCCTACGCCTCTGGCTTTTACAGGGTCTTCGGGGAAACCGAGGACATGGCTATAGGAAATGCAATAGACACATTTGCCAGGAAAGCCGGGCTTCCCCATCCCGGGGGGCCGGAGGTTGAAAGGCTTGCCCGTTCCGGAAGTTACGTGGAACTGCCTTACGTGGTGAAGGGAATGGATTTGTCCTTTTCGGGGATAGTTACGGCGGCCGGGAAGCTTCTGAAGGAGGGGGAAAGGCTGGAAGACCTGTGCTACTCCCTGCAGGAGACATGCTTCTCCATGCTGGTGGAGGTCACGGAAAGGGCCGTGGCCCACACGGGAAAGAAGGAAGTTCTGCTTACCGGAGGGGTCGCCGCAAACAGGCGCCTGACAGAGATGCTGGAGATCATGTGCAGGGAAAGGGGCGCGGCCTTCCATGCTGTTCCCATGGAGTACGCGGGAGACTGCGGGGCAATGATATCATGGACCGGGCTGCTGGCTTACAAGGCGGGAGAAAGGACAAAGGACCCGGAGCCCCTGTCAAGATGGAGGACAGACGAAGCGGAGATAAAATGGGTCAGGGAGGAAGGATAGTTACAGTCAGCTTTTTCTCTTCAAGCAGCTCTTTCCCCGAGTACATCATGACTTCTATTTCCCACGGGGAGGAAGGCTGGCCCTCTATGTATTCGCCGTAAACGTTAAAGGATTTCCTGCCAGAAGTTGCTCCCTTGGGCTGAACGGTGAAGTTGAAGCCCTCGGTTTTCCTGCCCCTGTCCTCTATCGTAACCGTTTCCGGGTAGCCAAAAACCACCTGGACATCCCTTTCAAAGTCCCCGGTGTTCTCTATCTCTATCCAGAGCTTGGCTATCTGGTCTTCCTTTATTTTTGAATAATCCAGCCTGCATTCCTTGAAACTCACGGAACTTCCCAGGCATCCCCCGACAATAATTATCGTAACCATCAAAAGTGCGATTTTTTCCTTCATAATAATGATTAATAAGGACTTATTTAAATTCGTTACTATTTTCCGGAAAACCGGGTTTGGTTTTATATTTTTTAAATTGTATTAATATTTATTACTACGTTTAATATGTAATTTTGTTTCGGGGATTAAAAATGACTGGGAAAGGGCAGGCAGGCTTGGAGTATCTCCTAATCTACAGCTTTGTAGTCATAATTGCCGCAACCGTGGGGGGAGTGCTTTACTATTACGGAGTTTTCTCTCCCGTAGAGCTGGTCGGGCAGAACAAGATGGGATTCAGCAGGATTTACGTGGACACATGGGAGGTTTCCGAAAGGGAGCTGATTTTTTTGCTTTACAATAATGGAGAGGAGAACGTAACGGTGGAGGAATTTTACATTAAGGGCAAAGCCTGCAGCCTGGAGCCGTTTGGATTGGAAGGTAAGAAAGGCGCTGACGGCTGGCACTCGGTAAATTTCACCGAGGAGGGGTGCAGCGGGGTTGACCGGCACGAAGCCGGCGAATCTTACGGGTACGACGTGTCCATACAGTACAGGCCCAGCGGGCAGGATCGCAGCTTCAACAGCTCAGGGAAGCTGATAGGCACGGTCCATGCCGGAGCCGTTTACTTCAGCTTGAAGACTCCCGGGCTGGAAATTTCGCTTGTTTCGCCGGCTTCAGACACGGATGTGGCCAGGAACGAGTTCTTTGCCGTGGAGCTGAACGTGACCTGCAGCAACGCTGACTGCGGAGACATAGACGTGAGCCTGGACCCGACAGGTTGGGCAAACTATTCCTTTGAAAGGTGCAGGAACGTGACGCTGGGCAATGCCGGGTCTTCCCTGGCCGATTTCCCGTATTACGTGAGCCTTGCCAGGGACTCGGAGATGCTTCCTGATTACAGCGATCTGAGGTTCTACAACGCCTCCTGCGGAAGCGGGGGCGCGGAGCTGGATTACGAGATAGGAAGCCGCAATTCCTCCCATGCGGATGTGTGGCTAAGGATTCCCTCCTTGCCGCCGGAAGGGTTTTTCGCGTCTGTTTACTACAAAAACGTCACCTCTGTTGAGCCTGGGGAGAATGCGGCCGGGGTGTGGGTTGCCGATTACATAAGCATCTATCACCTGGAGCACACGTCTGGAGCTGCGGCCGATGTGATGGACAATTTCAACGCGGAAGACGGCATAGACCCGGATTTAAACATGGACCGGGAAGGGGTGGTTGGAAGGGGCGATTACTTTGACGGAAGCGACTATCTGGGCAACAACCCGGAATGGAATGTGGACAGGGCCCATATGTACTGCGTCTGGGTAAAGTTTGAAAAAGCCCATGACGGGACCATACTGGAGGACGGGGGAAACACGGACGGCCACGGCCTCGGGATACTGCCCTCGGGAAAGCTGAGGTACGCGGAGCAGTACAACAAGGCGGACAACTATCTGGACAGCGACGGCGTTTACGATGACGGGCAGTGGCACCATCTTTGCGGGGGACACACCGGAAGCATACAGCTGCTTTACATAGACGGTTCTTGGGAGGCGTCCGAAATGCGCGGGGACGGGATGGTGGGGGGAAACAACGCCAGGATAGGAATGGGAAACGGGCAGAACCCGGTTTTCGGGGACAAGGGGGACCATTACCTGAACGCAACCATAGACGAAATCCGCGTCTCCGGTATTTACAGGAGTCCTGACTGGATAAACCAGAGCTACCAGGCAATTGCGAACCAGAACGAATTCGTTCTTTTGGGAAGCGAGGAGTCAAAGCCGGTTCTGGAAAAAGGGCTTGTCCCGGAGGACAGCGGCTCGCCTTTTTACACCAACAGGTCAAACCCGTACGGGATAATCCTTAACGAGAGCCAGTCTCTTCTCGTGACATTTTGGGTGAACGCCACGGGAGTACCGGGGTCTACTTACAGGTTTTTTGGCTACGCCAACCTGACAGGAAACTCCTCGGTAAGCAATTCCACCCGCTCAATCAACGTGACCGTTGTTTAGCCAAATTTATTAAGCCTTTAAGAACAATTTATTGTAGTGGTAAAAATGGCCAGGATAATAGGCAGGGGAGCCGAGGCGGTGCTTTACCTGGAGAAAGGGGAAGTGGTAAAGAAGAGGATAAGGAAGGGCTACAGGATAGAGGAGCTGGACACAAGGCTCAGGAAAAGGAGGACAAGGCTGGAATCCCGCATACTCTCAAAGGCCAGGAGGGCCGGGGTGCCCACCCCCCGCGTGGAGCGCACGGAGGACTGCAGGATTGTGATGGAGTTTATAGAGGGGGAGAGGCTGAAGGAGAAAATCGGGGAAACCTCCCAAAAGGAGAGAAAAAAACTGGCCCTGGAAACCGGAAAGCTCACGGGGCTGCTGCACTCGTCCGGGATAATCCACGGTGACCTCACGACTTCAAACATGATTCTGCGGGACGGAAAAATACACTTCATAGACTTCGGACTGGGCTTCCATTCCACCTCGGTGGAGGACAGGGCGGTGGATCTGCACCTTTTGCACCAGGCCTACCAGAGCACCCATTTCCGCCATCTTAAGGAGCTTTGGCCTTCCTTCCTGAAAGGGTACAGGGAAACGTTCGGGGGCTGGGAGCCTGTTCTCAAGAGGCTGGAGCAGATAAGGAAGAGGGGGCGCTACGCGAAAAGATAAGCTTAAATATTATTCGTACCTACTAGATTTTGATGTTCAAGGACTGGTTTACCTGGGAAACGAAGGCGGACAAGCTTGAAAGCATTTCTTTCTTAATCCTGATAGTGGCCTCGGTTTTCACGGTAGTGGGTGTCTCTGTCGGAAGTTTCGTGCCCGGAATACCGGTGCTCCTGGCGATAGCGGGGGCTTTCCTGGTTATTGCGGGAATAATCTTCTACGTTATCAGCGAGCTGTTCAGGATATGGGAGAACAAGGGCCGGAATGAAAATAAACTTTAAATACCTTTGGATTTCATATTCTAAAACAGGATTGGGCCGGTTTTGGTACGGGCCCAAGTCGGGTGATTGAAAAACATGAAAATTCTTTTTCCCGTTTTCTGTCACCTGTGTAAAAATGTAGAGGTGGCTGAATGGCAAGAATGTATTCAAGGAAGCACGGAAAATCCGGTTCCAAGAGGCCCTTAAGGGAAAAGACTCCCAAGTGGGTCAGGTACAACAAGAAGGAAGTTGAGAAGCTTGTTGTGAAACTGGCAAAGGAGGAAAAGAGGTCCGCAGAGATAGGCCTGATTCTCAGGGACCAGTACGGGATTCCATGCGTCAGGGAAATAATCGGAAAGAAAATAAACCAGGTCCTGGAGGAAAACGGATTCAAGCACGCTTACCCCGAGGACATGATGAGCCTCATGAGGAAGGCTCTGAAAATCAAGGAGCATCTTTCCAGGCACAAGCACGACCCGTTCGCTATAAGGGGACTTGAGCTCACCGAGAGCAAGATAAGGAGGCTCGGGAACTACTACAAGAGAGCGGGAGACCTGCCGGAGAAATGGAAATACGACCCGGAGAAGCTTAAGCTCATAGTGAAATAGGTGTGAATTTTGTTCAAGGAACTCAGCAAGGCAGCCGAAGAAATAAAAAAGGCTGATAGGGTCAGGGTTATATCCCATCTGGACGCCGACGGCATAGCGGCCGCCGCGATAGCTGTTTCCGCCCTGACGAGGGCCGGAAAGAATTTCCACCTTTCCATAAAGAAGCAGCTCACTCCGGAAGTGATGGAGGAGCTTAAGCAGGATGAAAGCGAACTTTTTCTCTTCACGGACCTGGGCTCCGGCTACATGGAGCTTCTTGAGGAGCTTAGAAAGGAGCGGGGCTGCAGAATAATAGTATGCGACCACCACATACCCTCCTCCGAGAGCGGGGAGATAATACATATAAACCCAGTGACAGAGGGCATGAGCGAGGACGAGGTGAGCGGCGCGGGAGTGACCTATTTCCTGGCCGAGAAAATGGACCCGAAGAACAGGGACCTGATTTTTCTGGCGATAGTTGGGGCCATAGGCGACATACAGGACGACAACTGGAAGATGAACGGGGTCAACAGGAAGATAGTGGAGGACGCCGTGAAGTTCGGGGCGATAACCAAGGAAAGGGGGATAAGGCTTTTCGGCAGGATGAACAGGCCGGTCCACAAGGCTCTTGAGTACAGCACCAATCCCTACATACCCGGCATAAGCGGGGACGAGTCCGCCTCAATCCAGTTCCTTTCCACACTGGGGATAGAGCTGAAGAACGGGGCCAGCTGGAGAACGCTTAACGACCTGTCTGAGGAGGAGACACGGAAGCTTGCTTCGGCCATAATATGTGAAAGGATTAGAGAAAAGGAGGCCAGCCCGGAGGAGATATTCGGGGATGTGTTCACTTTCGGCATAAACGGGGACCTGATGGATGCAAGGGAGATGGCCACTTCCCTCAATGCCTGCGGCAGGATGGAGCAGGCCTCAATGGGCGTGCTTACCGTTCTGGGCGTTAGGCAGGTGGAGAAGATGAACGGAATACTCGCGGGCTACAGGAAAATGATAAACAAGTACATAAGGTGGGTGAAGGAAAACACGGAAAAGATACAGGCCGGTGAAAAGGCTATTTACGTCAGTGCGGGAAGCCAGATACATGAAAATTTCATAGGTACAATAACCTCAATATGCCAGAAATCCTCAATCCTGGACAGCAGCAAGATAATTTTCGGGCTCGCGGACACGGCGGACGGGAAGGTCAAGATAAGCGCAAGGGCCCCGGAGGAGCTGACGGAAAAAGGCCTCAACCTGAAGGAGATGCTGACCGAGATAACGGAGGACCACGAGGGCTACGGGGGAGGCCACGCGGCCGCGGCGGGGGCTTTTATTCCCAAGGGCAGGGAAAAGGAATTTATAGGTTCCTGCGAAAGTTACCTGAAAGAAAACCTTTAAAAGCATATGCCCTTAATATAAGTTATCGGTTGATTCAATGGCAAAGAAAATGAAGGGAAAGGAGTGGTATACCATAGTAGCCCCGAAAATGTTCAAGGGAAAGGTCATAGGGGACGCTTTGATTGCTGACCCCAGGGAGGCCATGAAGAGGACAATGACCGTGAATTACACTTCTCTTGATTCCCACCCCTCCAAGTATTACATCAAGATAAAACTGAAAGCCGACGAGGTGGAGGACGGGAAGATAAGCATGAAGTACACGGGCCACGAGTGCCAGAGGGACTACATAGCCCAGATGGTGAGAAAGAGGGCCATGAGAATAGACAACAGGGTTGTGGCCGAGACCAAGGACAAGAAGAAAATAGTCATAAAGACCATGGGAATATCCCTCAAGAAGACAAAGACCACAATAAAGAGCGAGCTTGGCAAGAGAATTTCCGAAGTCATTCTGAACAGGGTAAAGGACATGAAGTTTGAGGATGTCATCAGGTCAATACTTTCCGACGAGCTTCAGAAGAGCACGAGAAAGGAAGTTACCAAGCTTTATCCTGTAATAAGGTTTGAAGTTCGCAAGGTTGAAGTCTTGGAATAAGCTACCCGTGAATTACTCCTGCTACCGTTATCCAGAACAGCCCGCCCAGAAGTATGAATATGAAGGACACGAGAAGCGCTATGCCGAATGACAACGTGGTGGCTCCAAGCATGTCGGGCCTGGCCTGCCCCGCTATGAGGGCCCCGAACATTATGAGGGCCGAGCCCAGAACCCATAAAAAGAAAGGCTTTGACTCCATAATAATACTTTTCGGGAAGAATATTTAAATGTTTCAAAGAGAAAATTATATAATCTTTTCAAACGGAGGGTTGGCAGAACGGTCATGCGTCCGCCTGCAGAGCGGAACAACCGAGTTCAACACAAAAACCTTTTAGAAAAAGGTTCTTGTATCTCCAAAACCTGAAAATGCGAAGCATTTTCCAAGTGGGGAATGAAAATCTCGGGCCCTCCTCCACAGATCCTTTTCTTTTTAAGAAAAAGAAAAATTCCTGTAACCCCAAAAGAAAAAGTTACGAACCTTCGGTTCGTCAAAAATTATCTTCCGTATTTGCCCGTCAAAACCGCTTTCGCGAGCCTGTGTTTTTCAATTTCCCCGTAAAAATCTTTCCCGTAATCCAGTTTTTCCGTGTCCAGAGCGTACAGCCTGAAGAAATACCTGTGCACCCCTCCCGGCGGGCACGGCCCCCCGTAATCCTCCTTGCCGAAATCGTTCTCAACCTGCACGGTCCCTTCCGGCACCTGGTCCCGGGGTATTTCCCTTGTTTCTGGGGGTATGTCGCAGAGGAGCCAGTGAACCCAGGTGCCTCCCGGAGCGTCCGGGTCGTCAACTATGAGGGCGAAGCTTTTTGTCCCTTCGGGAACGTCCCTCCATGCAAGGTGAGGGGAAATGTCTGCCCCGTCGCAGGTGAACCTTGCCGGGATAGAGCCCCCGTTCTCAAAATCACTGCTTTCCAGAATCAAAATACCACCCCTTGAATTTTATACAGTTCCGGGACTTTTAAAGTTTTTTATTTATTTATCTCCAAGAATCAATCATGCTCAGGCTTTACAACGCTCTGACCAAAAGGAAGGAGGAGTTCAAACCCATAGAGAAGGGGAAAGTGAGGATGTATAACTGCGGCCCCACGGTCTACTTTTACGCCCACATAGGAAATTTACGGTCTTTCACCTTCGCGGATATACTCAGAAGGTATCTGGAGTACAGGGGCTTTGAGGTCAAGCAGGTCATGAACATAACCGATGTGGGCCACATGACCGCGGAGGCACTGGATGCGGAGAGCGGAACGGACAAGATGGAAGAGGCCGTGAAAAGGGAAAACAAGGACCCGTGGGAAATAGCCAGTTTTTATACCAAAACATTTCTGGAAGACTGCAAGAAAATGAATTTCAAGGAACCATTCAAGAGACCGAAAGCCACGGACTCTATATATGATATGTTAAAGATTATAGAGAAACTTATAGAAAGGGGATACGCTTACGTGGTTAACGGATGCGTTTATTATGACGTGACCAAGTTCAGTGATTACGGAAAGCTTTCAGGAAATACCATAGAAAAGCTGAAGGAGGGGGCCGGAGGAAGGGTTGAGTCCAATCCCGACAAGAAAAATCACTTTGACTTTGCCTTGTGGATTGAGGACCCGAAGCACATAATGTACTGGAAGTCCCCCTGGGGAGCTCATGGTTATCCGGGATGGCACATAGAGTGCTCAGTGATGGCAATGAAATATCTTGGAGAGACAATAGACATACACACGGGAGGAGAGGACAACAAGTTTCCTCACCACGAGTGCGAGATAGCCCAGAGCGAGGGCGCCACGGGCAAGAGGTTCTGCAATTACTGGCTTCATGTAAAGCATCTTCTCGTAGACGGCGAGAAGATGTCCAAGTCAAAGGGAAATTTTTATACGCTCAGGGACCTCACGGAAAGGGGTTACAGCCCGAAAGCTCTCAGGTTCTATTATTTCTCCTCTCACTACAGGTCCCAGATGAACTTCACTCTTGACGGACTGAAACAGGCCGGAGAGACTTTAAAAAAACTCTGGGATTTTCTGGACAGGTTGAAGGAGTGGGAAGGCGGCGGGGAAACCCCCAAAGTAGATGAACTTATAGAAGAGGTAAAGAAGGGGTTTGAGAAGGAGATGGACGATGACCTGAACACGCCCGGGTCTCTGGCGGTCATGTTTGATTTTGTCAGAAAAATAAACAAGCTCATGGAAAAAGGGGACATAGGCAAGGAGAACTGCCTTGCAGTTCATGATGCAATGACGGAATTTGACAAGGTTCTCGGGGTTCTGGAAAGGGAGAAGAAAAATGAAACAAGAAAAGGTGCTATAAAATTAAAAGATAAGGTAAAAAGTATTCTATACAGGGGAATTGAACCCTCTGAAGAGCTGAAGAAGTTGATAGGAGAAAGAGAAAATCAGAGAAAAAATAGAAATTTTAAGGAAGCAGATAAAATCAGAGAAAAAATAAAAAAAATGGGTTACGTTATAGAAGATGGAGACACTATGATAGTAAAGAAAAAGAGCTAATTCTAATCAGTAAAAACAAAAGAAAAAGGCAAATTCACTTCTCTGAAGCCATCCACCAGATTGCCAGTGCCACTATTATCAGGAACGCTATGAGCGGCCAGTTGTAGGTGAAGTCCACTGGTAAGGGCGACCATCCAAGTGCCTGCAGTCCTCCGGAGCTCACGAATATAAGCACTCCTATTATGATGAAGAGCACCGCGAAACCTACGCCGTGTGCTTCGAATATGGACACTTCATGTTCTTTTATTTTTCCCTTTTCGTCCTTTCCGTAGATTTTTGTCTTTATTCCCAGTATTTCCAGAAATACTATTAGCACTAACAGTCCTGCTATAACCACTGCAAGGGCTCCTACCATGTTCATGAAGAATACCACGTAAGGAGAAGTCACTGGTGCAACTACGAACGCTAGCGCAAGCGCTATTATCATCCTTGCCGGCTTGCTCTGGGGTATTCCTTTTTCTCCGATATGGCTTGTTATCCCGTACACTATTGCGAACGTCAGCAGCCAGGGCAACACGTACGTGAAAAAATCTATGCCCAGAATGCTTTCAAAGCCTGTTGGTATCATTTCTCTCCCTCCTTAACCATCCACCATATTATAAGGACTATAATCCCTACGAAGAAAACTAGCGGATAGTTTATTGCCGGAGCGCTGTATCCCAGGTATGCTAGTCCACCTGCTCCAATGAAGACCATTACTACCAGAATTGCGATTGCCACTCCAAAAGACTTGTAGTGGTGTTCTGTGATTTTTTTTGTCACTTTCTCGCCTTTTTCATCAGTTCCTACACGTCTTGTTCCTGTTATTTCTAAGAGTATCATTATGAACAATACTCCCGCGAACAGGATAAGCATTCCCATTCCAAGCTGTCCCAGTACTGTAACCACTGGTCCCGCGATGGGCATTATGAAGAACGCAATCACAAGAGCTATAATGGTCCTTGCAGAGTTGCTTTTTGGCACTTTGTAGTGTCCTAGAATTCCGTAGACGATGGCAAAAGTCAGCAGCCAGGGAATCACGTAGATGAAGAAGCTGCTTTGACTTGTCATGCTCATTACGTCTGCTATGCCTGCCATTTTTTTACCTCCTGTTTTATAATTTCCTAGCGCAAATATAAAAAGGTTAAATCAGTCCTCTTTTGCCGTCATCCACCATACTCCGAGGGTCATGGCCCCAAGAAAGAACAGCGCGGCCAGGACATCGTTCCCCAGTTCCACCTGAAAGTTCAGGAGTTCCAGGCCTCCGGCCCCCACGAATACCATTATTGCTATGAGAATCATGATTATTCCGAATCCCACGGGATGCTTTTCAAATATGTTCTCCCCCTTCCCGACCTTGTAGCCCAAGAGCTCCACGAAAATGAGGGCAGTGAGTATGCCCACTCCAACCACCAGAAGCCCGCCCACCAGGCCGGTAAGGAATCCTGACAGGCTCGGGGCCAGGGGCAGCACGAGAAACGCCGCCACAAGGGAGATAACCGCGCGCGCGCTCTGGCTCTGCGGCATTTTGTAGTGCTCCAGGATGCCGTAAACTATGGCCAGCGTAAGCATCCATGGAAAAAGGTAAACAAAAAATTCCCCGGTAACGATTTCCCCTATGCTCATATTATCACTTACATCCATCTTTTATTTAAGCTTATGGACCGCCTCCACCCCTGCCGAATTCGTAAGCGTAATAAAGCATGAAAACAAGCAGAACCAGGCCTGCCAGTATCATGAAATTCTCCGTGCCTAAAAGGGGGATGTTGAACTCGGAAAGGTAGGAAAAACCGAAGCTCACCAGCAGGAGCACCACTATGCCCCCCATCATTATCGGGATGTCCGCCTTTTCCTTTTCAATTTTCTTCTTGCCCCTGAGGCCTATTGCCTCAAGCACGAATGCTATGAAGAATATCAAAAGAAAAGCCCAGAGTATGATTCCCATTTCCGTAAAAAAGAAGCTGACAAAGGGCTGATATCCCGCCGCGAAGAAAGCGAAGACAAGGGCTATTATGAAGTTTACCGAGGCCATGGACCTCCCGTCCTTTTTCTTAAATATTCCCACTATCGTAAGGAGGCCGTATATCACGGCAAGAACAAAGAGAAAAGGAAGAAGGGGCTGTATTGAGGGGTCGGTTGATATCTGGGTTATAGCATCTGAAATTACATTGCCTGAGGCCATTTTATCACTTTCTCAAAAGCTCCCTCAACTGCATTTCTCTCCTGGTAAGCTCTTCTGAAAGGGTTTTTATTTCATCCGTCCTGTGCCTTTTCCTGGCCTCCGCCAGCTGCTTCTTCAGGTAGGTTATGTCACTCTTCAGGGCCTGTTCTTCCATTTTTTTCTCCTTGGATTTCTTGGCCTGATTAAAGCCTATCTTGAAGAGCTCCTTGCTCCTCGTTGGATGTATGATTCTACCCCAAAAGAAGTAAAACCCTGCTATGAAAAGGGATACTATGAGCCAGAGAAGGGTAAGGTTTGCAAAGAAGGCGTACCATCCGCTGTATATTATGAACACGTAGACTCCTATTCCCAGCAAAGCCTCCAGGCCCTTGTGTCCTATGCCTTTGGTCGCTATGAACAGGAATATCAGAAGTACTATGTGCGGTATGAAAAGGGCGTAGATAAAGTCGTGCGGTAGGGAGCCGTTCACGCAGCCCCAGGTCGCGTCCCCCACGCATTCAGGCAGCTGAAGAATAGTGTTGAATATCATGTCGTAAAGACTTGATTCTCCCAAACTCGCCACTTGGGCATGTATCATTCCAACCACTGAATAATTTTTAATTTGTATATATAAAAATGATTTTAGCGGTTCGTGTTCCTTCGTGTTCTGTTTCTTATGGGCTCATATATGTTGTTCTTCAGGCCGTTTTTAACTTTTGTTCCCAAGGACCTGCCGGAGTTCTCCAGTGTTTTTTTGGATTTTCCAAGAATCCAGCGTCCCAAGAAGTAATCTTTTTCCCTTTCTTCCGCTCTTCCGCGTATGCCCGAGACTTTTTCGCTGCCGTTTTTGTTTGCGTACATCTCTATGACAGCGTCCTGGTGTTTCCCTATGGTTTTGGAGCGGCCCTCTACTCTGCCTTTCTGCTTCCTGAACTCCGTGTTTATGGTTCTCATCCCCCTGTTCAGTTTGTTGATTTCTCTTCTGTTAATCTTCATAACTGACTTGTATCTTTTGTAGGTCTCGGCCACGTTTTTTGTGGAATCAAGAGAATCAAGAAGTCCCCCGTAACCCTCTATCATGTGGTCAAATGTGGTCGGGCCTTCATCTGACCTTATACCGTAAACGCTGAATTTGTCAAGCGTGAACTCGGAGAAATCCCTAGTCCTTCCGGGCCTTAGATTGTCCAGTTCCTCCACCTTAGTTTCAAGCCACGACTCTTTTATTTCACATTTTTCGTAAGCTTTCTGAAGCTCCTGCCAGTCCTTTCTCGTGCCCTCTGAATCTTTTTTCAGTTTCTCCAGCTTTCCCAGGTTCTTTTCATATCTCTTGTCATTCTTTATGATGTATTTGAGAAGAACGTTTTCAGGCTCCTCTGCCTTCAGGTACTTGTCCAGCCTGTTCTTTACTTTCTTTCCCTTGCGGGAGATTTTTTTGTAAACCTTTTTGTGCGAGGAATCGGTTTCCGTGTAGGGTTTTTTCTCTTTCAGGACATCCCTGTTTTTTTCCTTGTAGCCGTTTCCCGCCTTTATGAATTCGTAATCCAGAAGGTAGGTCTCGGAATCGCCCAGTATGTCAATACCCTCCTTGACGCACTGCCAGAATTCGTGCCTCCTTCTTATCATGTCACCCGTGGCGCAAGTCATTTTATCCCTCTAATTTATGAAGCGGATTTGCTTCCGAAATCTTTGCACGGTTTAAAGGAGTATCCGGCGGTAGGGTTTTTCCCGAGGGAGTAACCCTCTGCCCTCATTTCCGCCCCCTTGTACCATTTCCCTGCTTTCTCCGCGTTTTCTATGTCATCAATTATCTTGTCTTCCAGGTCAACCCTGGGCCCGTAGCTCATTCCGGCCACCAGTTCCGGTATTTTTGTCTCTGACAGGGGCTTGTACCTGTCGGTTATTTCTGCCATTGACTTCCCTGCGTGCCTTCCAATGAAGTAGTTCAGTCCTTCCGTAAGAACAGATATGAGGTCTTCCTCTCCCACTAGGCGGCATGCCGTGTGAATAGAAGTTATGGGAGTTTTTCTTGGCTCCCCGTGAATTTTTTCCTTATATATGTTAACGTTTTCCACTATGGAGGAGTAAGCCCCGTAATTCATTTCTTCCTGTGCTTTTTTCTCCAACGCCTCTTTAGTCTCTCTCTTTTTTTCCGACTCGGTAACATAGTTGATGACCGTGCCCAGCGCGTCTCCTATTTCAGAGAATCTTTTCTCTAGATAAATAGCTAAGGCGAAATCATTGTTTGTTGCTTTTTCCATAAAATTTCACCACTTGATAGTAAATATATACATGAGCTTCCTTATAAAGTTTTCGGTTTGTCATTACTGGTTAAAAATGACACTTTTGGCCTCTTTTATGAATAAACTAAGAAAGAAAAAGGATTTATAGAACCCCCGGAAAAGAGCAGTTTTCGTTCTTTTCTATGATTCTTTCCACGTCAGCGATTATCTCCTCCCTGGAGTAGGGAACCGGCCTCAGGGGAAACGTGTCCAGGTTCTCCACGAGCCTCTCGTACTCCTTTCTTTTCTCCTTTTCCAGGTTCTCCGCGATTTTCTCTCTTACGAACTTGGATACGGGTATGCTTACCATCGGGTCGTTCAGGGCGTGGGGCTTTCTTCCCGGGGGGCTCAGGAGTTCCTCGGTTGAGAAGTAGGCGTCCTTCAGTTTTTCCTCGTACTCGGGGCCTGCGCTCAGAAGGCTCTTGTAGGCAAACCTTAAGTCCTCCTGTATGACATGTTTGTCTATGAGTGCTTCTGTCATAGCGTAGTTGTTTATGACATAGACGGCGTAGCCCAGCTCGTCCAGAATGTAGGGAGGAGTTTTGAAGGCTCCGCTAAGGTTCATGTTTTCCAGCGAGTGGAACTCCACTACCTTAATGTTTTTCCGGGCCTTTCCCGGCTTCCATAAATCCCCTGTTGGATCGTGCATGAAATAATTTTTGGAGAAAAAATACTTATTCTTTCACCGGGCTCAGAATCTCCATTTCTTTCCCTATCTCAAGGTAAGCCCAGGCCCAAATAAGCGCCTCAAAGCTTCTCACCAAGTCGCCCTTGTCGTAGAAATGGAGCGAATCCGACTGGTAGGCCTTTATGTTGGTGAGGAACTCAACCCCCTTCCGGTCCAGGGCTTTTGTCCCGTCCAGCCCCTTCTGGAGCCTCCCCATCCATTTCTTTATCTCCTCTTTCAGCTGGTCTTCTACACTGTTTGGTCCAGTCATTCGAGAGCCTCCTTTTCCATTGAGTGGAGAGTTCCGGGTATTATCAAAACCGCGGGAGTTGGAAAATCCCTTTCTATGAGTTTTCCTATATTCTTGCAGATAACCGCGCCCCTTTCCCTTGCAACGAATACCACCGCCTTGTCCTCCATTTTCACCACGTTTTCCTTCCTCTTTTCCTCTATTCTCAGCAGGTACAAAAGCCCTTCCTTCGGTGCCATAAGCCTGCCCTTGACGTCCAGCAGGCAGAGAGTGTGCAATCCCCTTTCCTTGTTTTCCTTTATCGCGTCGTAGGGGCTTTCGGGCTCGTAGCCCTCTTCCGGGTAGGGTATTGTGGTGGTTTTGCCGAACTTGTATATGAACAGGCCGGTCTCGCCCACGGCCGAGTAGATGGATGGGGCGTGCACCACCCTGGTCTTTATGCCCTTCTTTTTCGCCTCCACCAGAAGGTCTGTGTGGGTCGTGGCGACCAGCGGGTCCCCTGGTATTAGTATTCCGACGTTTTTGCTCTTGGCCTCCTCCAGTATTTTTTCCTGGTTTTCCTCCAGGTCGCTTCTCTTCACCTCTTTTATTTCCTTATCCATTTTCACCCTTAGGTTCTCCAGCCCGGACCAGCCAGAGGTGTAAAGCTCCGCGTAAAGGGAGTCGCAGGATTTGGCAGCTTCCAGGCCCCTGAGGGTCATGTCCTTTTCATCGTAAAGACCCAGCCCGATCAGGCAAAGCATTTAGTCACCATAAGAAAATTTATATGCAGAGATTTTTATACTTAAAGCAATGGCGAGCAAGTAGAAAGGAATAATAATCGCGGCGGTTTTGTTTACGTTGGTGGCGCAGGCTGTTCACAGCCTGGGGGCGTTTGCCCTGATGGACTACTACATGAACCCGGAATATTTCTGCCTCTGGATGAGATAATGATGCCGAACATGGGGCCGTCCGGAACCGAATTTTACGTCCTTTCCGTAATGTCCAACTTCGTAACGGCCCTGATAGTGGCATGGGCTTACATACTGCTGGGAAAGTGCGTGCCCGGCAAGGCCTGGAAGTCCAGGGGAACTCACTACGGCCTGCTGGTATTCTTCATGGCTTCAATACCCGGTATGCTTTCAATGGACCTGCTGATGAGCGTGCCTCTGGTGCTTAACCTGGCGTGGACAATGGAGGCTCTGGTGATATACTTGGCAGGCGGGATGATAATCGCCGGGTTCAACAAGGCTTAAATCCTTTTTCTTCTCTTATTTATTCGGGTGTTATCGTTGGATTTAAAAAAACTTGAAAGCAATTACGGGGAGCACTTTGCCTGGAGCAGGCCCTATGATTACTTTTTCAACAGGGAAAAGAGGGAAGTCACCGTATACAACAGGCTTGAAGGCTCCAACGAGACTTACGATTTGGATGAAATCAAGGGCAGGGTAAAGGAAACCTTGAAGGAGAAAAACATAGGCATAAAGCCCAGGAAAGCCCCATCCGATTTCGTGTCAAAGGCAGTGGAGAAAGGCCTGGACCTGACTGCCGTGAAAATGGATGACGTGACTTCTGCGATAATGTTTGAATTCACGGGAGCAAGGCTTGACATATACAGCAAACTGGATGAGGAGGAAATAAAGCTTTTCAATGCCATACCTGCCGGAGAAAAAGCGGATTTATTGGAATTGTCAAAAAGCGACAAGTTTGACCTGTTCATGAGTTTTTTGTACGAGAGCAAAAGGCCGCTGGAGATTAATCCAGAAGATTCTGTATGATTTTCCTGGGGTTGAACTCCTCCAGGTTCCCGTACTCCTGCCCGGTCCCTATGTAAAGTATGGGCTTCCCGATGGTATGGGCCACCGACAGGGCCGCCCCGCCCTTCTCGTTCACATCCATTTTAGTGAGGATTATCCCGTCCACGCCCACTGACTCATCAAACGCGCGGGCCTGCTCCACCGCGTCATTGCCGGTCAGCGAATCTATGACCAGAATCTTGAGGTCGGGCTTGTTGACCTTGATTATCTTGTTCAGCTCGTTCATAAGGTTCACGTTCGTGTGGGTTCTTCCTGCGGTGTCTGCCAGGACCACGTCCAGTTCTCTTGCTTTCGCGTGCTCCATCGCGTCGTAAATTACTGCGGCCGAATCCGCCCCGTAGTCGTGCTTCACCACGGGCACCTTGAGTTTTTCCCCGTGCTTTTCAAGCTGGTTTATTGCCGCGGCCCTCCATGTGTCCCCCGCGGCCATATTTACCTTTAGGCCGTTCTCCTTGAGCAGGTATGCTATGCGGGCTATGGCCGTTGTTTTTCCGGAGCCGTTGAATCCCAGGAAAAGTACAAGGTAGGGGCTTTTCTCCAGGGTCTTTTTTACCAAATCCACGGGCTCCTGGTCCAGTATCTCAAAAAGGGACTTCTTGATGTTTTCCCTCACGAGCACTCCTATTTCACTTTTTTTTACCTCTTCGCCGACCAGGCTTTCCTTCAGGTCGTTGCATATTTTCTCCGCTGTCTCCAGGGCCACGTCTGATTCCAGAAGCGAGACCTGCAGGTTCCAGAGCATTTCCTTCAGGTCCTTCTCTTCTATAATTCTCTTCCCGAAAAGGCTGATTTTTTTCTTCGGCTTCTGCCCGGCCTTCTTTTCCGCCCTCTTTTCCTTCCTAGCGGCCTTTTCCTCTCTCTCCTCGGCCTCCACGCTTTTCAGCTGGCTTGCATCCACCTCTTCTATTGGTTTTTTCTTGAGCCTGAGCCTCTTCGGCTTTTTCTCGGGCTTTCCCGATTCCTTGGGCTTAAGTGTTTTGTCAGGAGCAAGGCTGACTTTTATCTTTTCAGGCTCTTCCTCGTCGGCCCTTTTTTCCACTTTCCTTGTTATCTTATCTATGTTCTCCTTGAGCTTCTTCTTGAGAAAACCGAACATAAGACCACAAATATAATAGAATTTTTTTGCTATAAAAGCGTGATTTTTTATCCCCTGAGTTCCAGGTATTTCCCTGACAGCCTGGGTTTCAGATTAAATTCATACCCGTTATCAAGGTCTTTGTTCATTTCCCTGACAGCCTCTTCGGGAGTCGGATAGTTTTTAAGGCTGTCTATGACGTAACTGGACAGGCCCAGCTCATTTATCTTGTTGAAGGTCTGCACCCCGGCTTTCAGGTCTGTCGCGTGCCTGAACCTTTTGAAGAATTCCCTTCTTTCCATGGTTTCCTTCTAGAACCCGAATTATTTATATCTAATCTTGCCCACATGAGCCACAGGACCATGACCACGGCTATCATTGAAGCCTGCCACAGCACGTCGTGGAGCAGGTAGAAGGTTTCCCTACTGCCCAGGCCTATCCATATCATGAAAAGTATGCGGAACAGGTTGAAGGAGAAGAATACCGGCAACCCCACCGCTATGCCCGCAAGCCTCTTTTTCCAGGAGGCCCTTGTTGAAAGAATAAGTGCCAGGAGAAACATCATGCCTTTCCATCCCGTGCAATCTTTGTCTATGTTCACGGAGAAGCCCGGGAAAACAAGAACGAAACCGTGTCTCTGCACCTCTCCCGTCATGCTGAAAAATGAAAAAACGATGCGTGTTATTGTTTCTTGGAGGAAGCCGAGGTCAACACCCAGCCACAGCACGATGTAAAGAGGGATTGAGAGGGCCAGGAGTTTTGAAAGGAATAAGAGTGTTTCCTTTTTTCTCTCATTCATTGTATCTCTTCCTGTATTCCTTTAGCCACCCGATTAAGCCCTTTTTTCTCAGGCTCTTGATTTCTCCGGGAGAGATGCTGCCACAGTCTCCCGCGATTCTTATTTCTGTTTCTTTCCTGTCTATAACCATTATTCCTTCTTTTTCCAGTTTTTCCCTCACGCTCTCGGGAAAGTCTCCGATGACTATTTCTGTTTCCTTTTCCTTGAGTTTTTCAATGAATTTTTTGTCGGGCTTTGAGTATTTCCTGAAGTAAACAACATCCTTGTCAAGCCCCATGCTCTTTTCTGTTTTTGCAAGCTCTTCAAAGCTTGACTCTCTGACCACTTTTACCGGTACAAGGCCCCTTTTCCTGACGTTCTCCAGTTCCTTGAGAGTGTTCAATCTCTTGTTCATCATTATGATTTTCTCGTTTTTTTCCTTTATCCGGCTCTTGAGGTTTTTTGCGGCATGGTCAGTTTTCTCTGTTTTTTTCCTGGACTTCCTTTTCTTAAGTTTCGCGTTCTCCTCCTCCAGGGTTTTGACTCTCTCCTCAAGCTTTCGGGTGTAATTTTCCAGAATTGAAACGGTTTTTTCCTTTTCCTTGAGCACTTCCCTCATATTGCCCAATATGCTTTCAATTTCCTCCCTGGTCACCCCTCTTTTCTTTCCCATTTTCTTCCTGGGAGCCCTTGTGGTTGAAAGCACGCTGTCTATCGCCTCGGCCACGTTGCCGCACCTGCCCCTGAGTATCATGTCCTTTATGTCGTCCGCATATTTCCAGAGGTTCAGGCCCTCCACTGTTTTTTCTATTTTCTTCAGGGTGTCCTCGTGCTCCCTGTAGGCCAGTACTGCGGCGGCAAGCGCGTCCCTCTGGTGGGAATTCTTTGTCTTGAAACCGCGCGCCAAGTCAAGCTTCTCCCTGTACTTCAGGTCCTCTTTCGGGGAGAAAACCACTGAATTGAAATTTGAAGATACTTTCATAACGAGCGAGGGGGCCAGGGCCTTGTCGGTGGCCACGATTGTGGGGGAGCTGGCCGAGGATATGAACCTGATTATTTCGTTCCTCCCGAAGTTCTTCCTGCTTTCCAGGGCCAGCAGCTTTCCCTTGAGGGAAAGCACGGCCACCGCGGCGGTGGTTCCCGGGTCTATTCCAACGATTGCTTTCGGAAGCTTCATACAATAATTATAAGGGAAAGCAATAAAAAACTAGTTGTATTTCTCGGTGAGGATTTTCCTCAAATTCCTGGCCATCACTTCCCCGATGCCTTCAACCTTCTTCAGCCTGTCCTCCGAGGCCCGGAACACCTTTTCTGGGGTGCCGAACTTCTCTAAAAGACGCCTGGCCCGCTTGGTGTTTATGCCCGGCAGGCCCGCCACCAGGAACTCCTGCTGCTCTTTTAGGGACCTGGCCCTGCTCTGCCCCCTTATGGAGAGACGCCTTTCCTCCTCAACCTGCTCCCTCCTGGCCATCCAGTACAGGAGCGAGGCGGTCTCTTCCGGGCTTTCGGTCCAGAGAATGGGCACGGCGTAGTCTATGGCTATGCAACCCAGGGCCCCGCGGACGGCGTTGGGGTGAACGTTCCTCTCCGTATAGAGGCCGTGACCCTCTATAACCAGGACAGGCCTTTCAAATGAGTCTTTGAGGTTCTTGAGTTGGGAAAAAATCCTCTGGTCCATCACCGAGCCCAGGAAGTCTGCCGCCGTTTTTCTCTCCACGCACACCCTTTCGCTGAGTATGTAGTCCCCGACTTCAAGCTGCCTGGGCCTGACCACGCAGTCCAGGAGCGCCAGTTCTTTTACAACCCTGGAGGCGAACTCCCTGTTGTCCGCTATAATCACGATTTTGTTTGTCTTAAGAACTTCCTGGTTTTTCATAATAATCACGCGCTGAACTCCTCCAGCCTGTCAAAATAGTCCTCTATCCTTCTCCTGTCATCCCTGCTTAGGGGATCCCTTCTTTTTTTCTTAGGAAGCCTGAACCTGCCCCTGAGTATCAGGCCCGCGGCTATCCCTGCGCCTAGGCCGAAAAGGTGCGCGGCGTTGGCTGTTCCCGAGGGCGCGAACATGCCCAGCAGGTCCATAATTGCCCAGAAAACCGCGGCCATGTACATGGGCATTGGTATCATCCATACCCATATCCTCATCCTGGGCCTCAGAACGGCCACGGCTCCCAGTATCCCGTATATCGCTCCCGAGGCCCCCAGGCTGGCGGGGTAGAATATGGCGGCCCCCATGCTGGCTATAATCCCGGCGCCGAAAAAGATTAGAAGGAACTTTTTCTGGCCTATTATATTCTCAAGTATCAGGCCGAACAGGCCTAGGGCGAACATGTTGAAGAATAGGTGGGTGAATCCTCCGTGCAGGAATATAGAAGTCACCAGCATCCAGGGCTCCTCCACCGCCCGGCTCCTGTAAAGCGCAAAGTTGTCCTCTATTACAGGCGAAAAAAGCTGCGCTATGAACACGGCCACGCATATTCCTACCAGAACAAGGGAGTAATTTTTCATATTTTATAATAACCCGGGACACTTATAAAAATGCTAAAAAAGATGGCCGTAAATTTTTCTGTAAACTCCCAGAATCTTTTCGCTACATTCCCCTGTTTCAACCCGCTCCTTGATATCCCCTGCGTGCCTGTAGTTAAGCTTCACGTCCGCCTCCAAAAGCTTGTTGGACAGGTAGCACACCGAGCATACTCCCTTTATGACATCCAGGTTTGATGTAAATTTGTTCAACGGATAAGAACTTCCCAAAGAGATTGGTTCAAATTCCTCAGGGACCCTGAGTATTTTTGAAACCCTGTTGTTTCCCCTTGTGCCGGTGGGGTTGTAGGTTATTTTGTACGCATAAAAGCGCGCGTCCTGAGCAGGTTTTCCGTCCTGGTCAAGCCAGCTGTCCCTTCTCTCGCATGTCAAATCCAGCATAAGATTTTGTTCCATAATTTCGGTCAGGGATTTTCTGTCAAGGGACGGCATGCACGGCAGCATGCCGCGTTCCATGAAAATTTCCAGTTTGCTGGGAATCACCATTTCAACATCCAGATTTTCGCTGTTGTTTTTGTCTATAATGAAGGATTTTTTGTGCATGGCATTAAGTAAGAAGAAAAAAGCTTAAATATCAGAAATCTTTCAGTCCTCTCTGTCTTTCCTCGTAATGGTTTTTCATGTTTTTGAGGACGTATTTCATTTTCTTTTCCCTGTGCCTGGCAACCCAGAAGAAGGCCTCGTCCCTTGTTTCCTTGGCTATCAGCACGACAACCCTCCCGGCCTTCTGGCGGCCCGTGCGGCCCCTCCTCTGTATGGAGCGTATCTCCGAGGGGACAGGCTCGTAAAACACCACAAGGTCCACCGCGGGTATGTCCAGGCCCTCCTCGCCCACCGAGGTGGCCACGATGCAGTTGTACTCCAGTTCCCGGAACTGATTGAGTATGCGGACCTGGGTTTTCTGGGTCAGCCCGTCCTCGCCGGCCTGGCCGAAGAAGCCCACCGGCCTGCAGTTTTCCAAGCCCTTTAAGGTCTCAACAATCCTGTTGACCGTGTCCCTGTAGTGGGAGAAAACGATTACCTTTGAGCGGGGAAAGGAGGAAAACTGCCTTTCCAGGATCTTGGATAGCTCATTCAGCTTGGGATGCTCCACGCCCCTGCCCACGAGCTCGTAGGCCCTTATGAAGGCGGTCTCTATTCTCGGGTCGTTCATAACTCTCCTGACAGCCTTGGTCTTGCCCCTTTCCGCCGCGTCCTTCATCCTTCTGAAGTATTCCAGAAGGGGCTTGCTACCCTGGGTTTCCAGAAGGTTCAGGGCGTGCTCTATCTTAAGGGCCTCGGCCAGGGTGGAGAGCCCGTGAAAAATTGCCGGGTTCGGGCTGGCGCACTTTGAGATAATGGACCTTATCCTTGCCTGCATCTGGAGCAGGTCCCTTTTTCTCAGGTCCACCGTGTCAGTGAGCTCCATCTCTTTTAATTTTCTGTACCTTTGTTTCAGGGCCTCGGAAACAAGTTTGTGTACTTCCTTGAACTCCTCCGGGAGCTCAACCATTTTCCATTCCATGTTTATTTTCTGGACATAAGGCCCCACGTCCCCGTCCTCCTCGGTTCTTATTTCCACCGAGTCAAAGAACAGGTTCCTGCAAACGCAGTCTATCTTGTCCTTGGTCCCCCCCGGGGAGGCGGTGAGGCCGAGTATTTTCGGGTCTTCAGCCTGTTTTATGTAGAATTTCGCTATGAAAGGGTACGGGTAGTCCTTGACGCCCCTGTGGCACTCGTCCAGAACCAGCAAAGTGTAGTCGGAAAAGTCAAACCTCCCGGCTATTATGTCGTTCTGTATGACCTGGGGGGTTGCGAAAACCATGGTGGCCTTCCTGTACTCGCGTTCCCTCTGGGACGGCGGGGTTTTGCCCGTGAAAATTTTCATGTCCTCCTCGGCTATCTCCATGAACCTGGAAAAGGTTTTCTTGTGCTGCTCCACCAGGGGCCTTGTGGGAGCCAGTACCATCACCTTTCCCCCGACCTTGTTAAGCCTCTGGGCCGCGAGGAGAATGGCGGAGGCGGTTTTCCCCATCCCCGTGGGTATGACCACCATGGTGTTGCCCTTCACGCAGGTGTCAAGTATGGTTTCCTGGTAAAGCCTTTTTTCCATTACATTCTTTTTGATAAGCGGGTAATCAACAAAATTCATGTGTAATAATTGGAGGGAGAGCGTATTAAAAGTTTGGTCAGCCTTACTTAGTGATTGCTATCGGGGTTCCTCCAGCGTGCCAGCTCTGCCTGGGCCTGACCGACAGGGGGTAGATTCTCTCGCTGTTGTCGTCAAGTATTATAGCCGAGCCCGGCTTCCGGGGCAGGTCCCCTATGTACTTGGTTATGTCAAAAAGCAGGTAGGTCTGCATTATGCTCCTGAGGGCCTTGAGGTCCGGCTCCGCGGTCAGCCTGTGGGATAGCACGAGGTCTGCCTGGGAAATCGCGTCCTCGTGAAGCTTGTTGGGCCTCTGCGTAATCAGGGCGCAGGATATTCCGGGCTGCCTGCCCTCCTTTATTATGGTCATGAGCGGCCCAGATGAGGCGGTCATGCCCTCCGCGGGAAGGAAGTTGTGGGCCTCGTCTATTATTATCCACGTTATAGGAATCTTTATCTTGGTGAACCCAGCCATTATTTCCATTTCCTCCTCCCTTCTGGCCATGGTCCTTATCTCTTGTATCTTCCTGCACAGGAGCCCCACCAGTAGGTTCCTTATGCTCCAGCTTTCCGTGACCTGGCTGAAAAACGACACGTCTATTATGGAGGCCTTGCCGGGCTGTATGAGGTCCTGGAAGTTTATGCCTTTGGTGGAAAACACGCCCCATTCCTTCGCGGACATGAACCTGTTCACAAGCGCGAGTTTTTCCCTTTCCTCCGCGAGCGAGTCCTCCTGTACGGTGTTTATTATGTCGTCCAGGGTGTAGTCCTTGGAGTAGCTCTTGAGCTTCTTTATACACCTGTCAAGAAGTATGCCCAGGGGCTCTATGAGTGAAACGGAAAAGGAAAGGCACCAGTCCACGGAAGAGAATTCGGAAGGCTTTATCGTGAACACATGGTCGTAGGGTATGTCCTCTTTCTTGAACTTTTCCTCAAGCCCCTCCGGTATGTAGACCTCCACCGGGAAACCCTTCGGCTTAAGCTCCCACTGATTGAGAAGCACCATGTCCCTTTCGTTCGGGTTCTTCATGGACCAGAATATCCCCTGCGTGTCAATCATCAGTACCGACAGATTTTTTCTCACCTCTTCCGGAAGCTTGAGTATCTCCTCTGTGAGAACGCAGCCGGAGTAGGACTTTCCGGAGCCCCTTTTTCCGCAGATAAGCATCACGTGCGGCCGGGCCACGTCCAGCATCACGGGGTTGGTCAGGTTCGCGTTCTCTCCCTCCCCCACCAGGTGGCGGCCTAGGTATATCGTTCCTTTTTTCCCGTACTTCTCCAGGTCCACGGCATTCCTTCCGACAACTATCTCGGTAAGAGGCATGTTTATATTTCGTGAAAAGAATATAAAAATAAAGGCAGTTTTATCCGAACGAGTTGCCGGAAATTTCCACGTTGTCCCAGTTTTCTTCCATTTCCTTGAGCTCTTCCTCATCCGCGGGGTTGGCGAAGCTGTTGCCCTTCACGGCAATGCTCACAGGGCCCTCCCCGATTTCAAAGGGTTCCGGCTCCTCTGTCGTGTGGCCTATTCCCATATTGGGCCCTATTCTTTCGTAGTAAAGTGAAGGCCCCCGGAAGCCCGCGAAGCTGTTGTTTGCTATGAGGACGTTCACGTTGTCCGCCAGGCCCAGTCCGTTGGAATGCTCGTTGGAGTCAAGAGTGAACCCCCGGTAATGCCACGGCCCGCCTGTGTCGTTTGAGCCCGCGAATGTGTTGTTTTTTATGATTGCGTAGGCGTTTTCCTGAAGCAGTCCTATGTTGCTGCTGTCCCTTACCGTGTTGTTTTCAAACACAATGGGGCCACTGCCAATGTCGTGGTAATTGAACACGAAGCCGTTCCTGGAGTGGCTTATTGTATTGTGCCTTATAACAGGGCTTGCCTTGTGCGTGTCAAATGCCTCGTGCCCTATGTCGTCCAGCACGTTGTATTCAAAGACGGGGGAGCACTCAAAGGCGTGGAGGCCTCCCCAGAACACGTGCCTGATTTCGCAATGGGTTACGCTCACGCCGTTGGTTCCGTGGAGTGCGGGGCCGGTATGGGCCCACTCCACCACGCAATGTTTCATCTCCCCGGAGCT